>NZ_DLOD01000003.1:0-544278 GCF_002479565.1 Brevibacterium sp. UBA7493
ACAACCTCACGGGGAACTACATCTAGCGCCGGGCAATGGCCGCTGTGAGCAGAGCCCGGCACGCCCTTTCGAGCCGGCCGGTCGCAACGTCGCGCAGCTCACACCTGAAGGATTTTGCAATTCGGGCGCGGGTGAGTAACATCGGTACAGGCGTTCGCGAGAACACCAACCCACACGGGGGTATGGCGCAGTTGGTAGCGCGTCTCCATGGCATGGAGAAGGTCAGGGGTTCGAATCCCCTTACCTCCACGCTCTGAAATCTCGGACACCGCACACGCGGTGGCCGAGATTTTTTATTGTTGCAGTTGCCGCCTTGAATACGACGTGTACAAGTTGTACTATTAGATCATGACGTCAGTTACTTTGTCGCAGTTCCGCAGCCGTCAGAGCGATTACATCGCCGAAGCTCAGCGCACCCCGGTCGAACTCACCTCGCGTGGGGTTGGTCGACGCGCCGTCGTCGTGTCGCCGGAATTCTTCGACCGAGCAATCGAGGCTCTGGAGGATGCGGTCGATGCTCGAGAGGCAGTCGCTGCCCGCGATGAGGCTGGTCGGATCTCCCATGAGGAGCTGCTGGGCGAACTCGGTCTTTGAGTTTGGTCGATGCCCTATTCCATTACCTACGCACGGTCTGCCGCAAAGACCCTGAAGAAGCTCGACGCCTCAGTTGCGCGGCGTCTGCTCACAGCAATCGGCGAACTGGCGGGAGATCCTCGTCCTCCCGGCTGTAAGACTCTGAAGAACAGCGGCGGCGCGTTGCGCATACGAGTCGGGGACTACCGGGTGGTCTATGACGTCCACGATTCAGAAGTCGTGATCCTCGTTCTCGCGGTCGGCCACCGTCGGGACGTTTACCGGTCATCACTTCAGCGTAGGTAGATGCGCGCCCGGCTGACTTGAGACGGTGACAGGTGGGCACTGGCCTCGTATCGGGCACCTCGGCTTGTGCGCGGCATAGCTCACCGGATCGGCGCGTGCGCACTGCGTGCCAGCCACTTTGCCGCGTTCAGAAAATTTGCTCACCCTGGAGCACTACTCGCTGAAAGCTCAAAGGAGCTGGCCGAACGGTACACAGTGCTCTTTCTACAGTACAGGGTTCAAGGGAGCCGTGTGATGAGCAAAAACACTCTTTCGCGACCACCGCTGGACACGTAAGCTGAGACCATGTTGACGTGGCGCAGCTGGCGGACTTCATCCCCGCGGCTCTGGCCGTGGCGGCCTCGCCCGGTGCCGACAACCTGCTCGCGTTTCGCAACGGACTGCGCAGCGGCTTCAACAGGGCGGTGCTCGCACTCGCTGGCCGATTCACGCCGTTCCTGCCACCGTCCGTGGACACCAGCTCGAACCTCGCGGCCTCCGGCGTGCAGTTGGCTGTACTCGGCCTGCTGTACATCAGCTGCGAAGCGGCGATGGCCCCGCTCTGGGCAGGATCAGGAACGCTGCTCGCAGCGCGCGGCATCAAGAAGCGCACGCTGCGCCGATTCGACCAGGCGTCGGGAGGCGCGTTGGCAGCCTTCGGCGGCGGGGTGGGCGTGTCCGATCTCGCCCGTCGTTGACCCGACAAGAGTGAGGAATCACTGTCGATGAAAGGCCACAGTTGCAGCCATGCGCCGGCGACAGCACTGGCTATCGTCCGTCTTGGCCCAGCGGATTGGGAGACTCATCGTGCACTTCGGCTGGCGATGCTCAAGGACTCACCCGAGGCGTTCTGGGGCAGCTATGACGACGCCCTGCAGCTGAGCCCAGAGGACTGGCGAGCGCAGCTCACTGGTGCTCGCATCGTTCTGCACGTCCGCGATTGCGAAAGCGACGAACCGCTCGGATGCCTCGTACTGCTGCTTGAGGGGTACACCGAGGACATGCCGCTGGCCGAAGACGAGGCGATTCTCACCAAGATCTGGGTGCGTCCAGCCGCCCGAGGCAGGGGAGTGTCAGCCGCAATCGTGCGCGAAGCTGCGCGCCTGTCCGAGCAGCTGGGCAGACCGAGACTGCTGCTTGACGTCGATGACAGCAACGCGGCCGCAATCCGCTCCTACGAGCGCTTGGGCTTCCGTGCTACCGGCAACGGCTATCCGCGCGAAGGGACCGGCACACGCTGGGCTGAATACAGCGCCCATGCCTCGCAGCTGAGCTGACGACTTCTCATCTGCGTGCGTCTGTCGCGATGTGACCGCATTTCAGCCGCGAACTGCACAAAGACACTGCCGTATGTACACTGACGGCATCGATCAACGCTGATCGATCCTGCGGGAGCCCGGTGAGGGCTGAGAGGGCTTAAGCGCCGACCGCTGAACCTGATGCGGTTGAGACCGCCGGAGGAAAGGATGCATGCGCTATGCCCGTGCCAGCAGATGAGGCACACACTTTCACAGCAGACGTCGCCGTCGTCGGCGGTGGCATCATCGGCCTCGCCACTGCCTGGCGCCTCGCCCGTGCTGGTCTCAGCACAATCGTCATCGATCCGAGCCCGGGAACCGGTGCCAGCTTCGCCGCGGCAGGGATGATCGCCCCGGTCTCTGAGATGAGCTATCAGCATGAACGGCTCTTCGCCCTCATGCGCGACTCCGCTTCCGAATATCCAGCATTCGTCGCAGACCTTGAAGACGATGCACAGGCAGACGTCGACTACCGCGAGACCGAGACACTCGTCTGCGCTGCCGACCCCGCAGACCGGCAGGCGCTGGCGGATCTGCAGCAGTACCAGCAGGCCGCCGGCGGAGTAGTCGAAGCGCTGACCGGCCGTACCGCCCGGCGTCTCGAACCCGCCTTGAGCCCCTCGCTGTCCGGGGTGTTCCGCTCAGCCGGTGACCACCAGGTCAACCCGCGCCGCATCACCGCTGCCCTGCAGACCGTGCTGCCCACCATCATCCGGCAGATGGCCGTCGAACTCATCCGAGCTGAGAACAGCAGCGGGCCACTGGTGACCGGAGTCCGCCTCGACGACGGCAGAACCCTCACAACTCCGGTCACTGTGCTCGCCACCGGAGTGGCGCAGACGATCACGCTGCTGCCAAGGGAGCGCTCGCTGCCGCTGCGCCCGATCCGCGGTGAGGTGCTGCGCACCCGCCTGCCGGACGGTGCGCCGCCGCTGCTGGAGCGCACCATCCGCGGCATCGTCACAGGCCGTCCCATCTACCTCGTGCCGCGGGCCGATGGGGAGATCGTCATCGGTGCCACCAGCCGCGAAGACAACCGGGAAGGCCCCAGCGTCGAAGGCGTCGCACAGCTGCTGCGCGACGCCCAGCGCCTGGTGCCCGGCATCGGCGAGAGCGAACTGACCGAAGTCACCGCCCGCGCCCGGCCCGGCACCCACGACGACGCCCCCTACCTCGGCGCCTTGCCCACCGCTGAAGGCGACACTGTCGGGGGACTCATCGTTGCCAACGGGTTCTACCGGCACGGCATCCTGCTCACCCCGCTCGCCTCACGGCTGGCGGCCCAGCTCGTGCTGCACGAACTCGACCCGCAGGCCGTGCCCCGACCAGGCGGCAGTGCGGAGACCGCAGACACGGACTACCACCATCTGCAGACGATGGACCCGCGCCGCATCGCACATCACGCTGCAGAGAATCAGCCACAAGGAGGAAGACCATGACAGCGAACCACAGCCCTGCGACCCCGACGGAGTCAGAGGTGACGGTCACCATCAATGGAGAGACCCGCACGGCTCACGCGGACACGACGTTAAGCGACATCATCGCCGAGACCACCGGACGGCAGCTCCAGGCAGACGGAACCGCGGCAGACGGCCAGCGTCTCGGTATCGCCGTCGCCGTCGACGCGGCCGTGGTCCCGCGCAGCCGGTGGTCGTCCACCGGTCTGCGCGATGGACAGAACATCGAGATCATCACTGCGATGCAGGGAGGCTGAGCCCGATGACCCATACACCCGCACTGCCGCCGCTGAGCATCGACGGCGTCGAACTGAACTCACGCCTCATCATGGGCACCGGAGGCCTGAGCTCCCTGAGCGTCCTTGAAGACGCGCTCATCGCCTCAGGCACGGAACTCACCACCGTCGCCATGCGCCGCTACACCCCGCAGACCGGCGACAGCCTGTTCACCCTGCTTGAGCGCAACGATATCCGCATCCTGCCCAACACCGCCGGCTGCTACACCGCCCGCGACGCCATCCTCACCGCCGAACTCGGCCGCGAAGCGCTCGAGACCCACTGGGTCAAACTCGAGCTCATCGCCGATGAGGACACGCTGCTGCCCGATGTCGTCGAACTCGTCGACACGACCGAACAGCTGGCCAACCGCGGGTTCACCGTCTTCGCCTACACCTCCGACGACCCCGCCGTCGCCCGCCGACTCGAAGACGCCGGAGCCGCTGCCGTCATGCCGCTCGGCGCTCCCATCGGCTCCGGCCTGGGCATCCTCAATCCGCACAACATCGAACTCATCTGCGCCCGCGCCCGGGTACCGATCATCCTCGACGCCGGCATCGGCACCGCCTCAGAAGCCGCCCTGTCCATGGAGCTCGGCTGTGACGCCGTGCTGCTGGCCTCAGCCGTCACCCGCGCCCAGGACCCCGTCGCGATGGCCACCGCGATGCGCCACGCCGTCACCGCCGGCGGCCTCGCTGCCCGTGCCGGGCGCATCCCGGCCCGCCGGCACGCCATCGCCAGCTCACCGCAGGAGGGCATCATGACCCCGCTCGGGACTGCCGAACCGATCACCGAGGCGGCCTCATGACCGGCATAGGACCGCTCGCCGCCCCTGCCGACGGGTTGACCCAGGCTGAGGCGCACCGGGCCAGCCGCCACCTGAGCCTGCCCGGGTTCGGGATCGACGCCCAGCTGCGGCTCAAGAGCGCTCGCGTGCTCGTCATCGGCGCCGGTGGACTGGGCTCACCGGTGCTGCTCTACCTTGCAGCAGCCGGGGTCGGCACCATCGGCATCGTCGACGACGACACCGTCGAGGTCACCAATCTGCAGCGCCAGGTCATCCACACCACCGCCGACATCGGCCGTGCCAAGGCGACATCGGCAGCAGAGAAGATCACGAACCTCAATCCGCACGTCACCGTCGAGACGTTCATCGAACGGCTCAGTCCCGACAATGCCGCCGACCTGGTCGACGGCTGGGATGTCGTCATCGACGGCACCGACAACTTCGCCACCCGCTATGTCGCCTCAGATGCCTGCACGCTGGCCGGCGTGCCGTGCGTGTGGGGCTCGATCCTGCGCTTCAACGGGCAGGTCAGCGTCTTCTGGGCGGGACACGGTCCCACCTATCGCGACCTGCACCCCGAACCCCCGCCGCCTGGCGAAGTCCCCAGCTGCGCTGAAGGCGGCGTGCTCGGCGTGCTGCCGAGCACCATCGGCTCGGTCATGGCCACCGAGGCGATCAAGCTGCTCACCGGCATCGGCCAGCCGCTGCTCGGCCGCGTGCTGCTCTTCGACGCACTGACGATGAGCTGGCGCGAACTCGCTCTGGCCCCCGATCCCGACGCGGGCGAGGTCACCTCGATCGGCGAGCCCGCCGCCGAGGCGAACTGCCAGGCGCTGCCGCCCACCGCCTCGGGCACGGGGGAGAGCATGACACCCCGCGAGCTCAGCGCCCGCCTGGACGACGGCACCACCGTGGCCGTCGACGTGCGCGAACCGTGGGAGCGGGCGATCGCTGCCATCCCGCAGTCTGTGGCCGTCCCCCTCGGTGAGATCGAACAGCGCGGCTGGGACGCGCTGCCGCCCACTGCAGCCGCAGCGACATACGTGTTCTGCTGCAAATCCGGGGTGCGCTCCCAGCAGGCGATCGATATCCTCCGCACACGAGCCGGGGATCAGCAGCCGGATCCGGAACTCGTGAATCTGGGTGGTGGGATCGACGCGTGGGCAGAGACCGTCGACGGGCAGATGGCGCGTTACTGAGGGCGTCTGACAGGGGAGAACACGGGTTTCTTTCCGACCGCGCCTTTCCCTACGCGCATAAGGGAAGCAGCGGAATCGAAAACCGGTTCTCAGACGCCGTCGATTCGAATCTCAGCGTTCTTTGTGCTTTTATCGAATGCGTGCCGAGGTCAAGTTCTGGCTTCGGCGCCGTTCTGCGCCGAGAACGTCTGATGTGATCGGATGCGCCGGCGCAGACGCTGCCCTCGTCGCCTGCGAAACGGAGAATCTGTGCCGCCGTCTTCTGATACTTCACACCTTGTCCAACTCGGCATCCCCGGCCTCGTGCTGCTACTTCTGCTGTTCTACGGCGGAACCATGTGGATGTCGATGGCGATATCGAAGAGGAAGGAGAACGCAGACGATTACATGACCGCCGGCAACCGGATCGGCTTCGGCATCTCCGCAGCTTCGATGACCGCGACCTGGATCTGGGCCTCGTCGATGTACGCCTCGGTCACCGCCGGCTACACCTACGGTGTCTCGGGCCCGATCCACTACGGGCTGTGGGGCGCGCTCATGATCCTGTTCATCTACCCCTTCGGCCGCCGTATCCGCGCCGTCGCCCCGCGCGCCCACACACTGGCCGAGGTGATGTACGCCCGCCACGGCCGGTCCTCGCAGCTCATGCTCGCCGGATCCAACGTTCTCGGCTCGGTCATCTCGCTGACCTCGAATTTCATCGCCGGCGGTGCGATCATCTCGCTTCTGTCACCCATCAGCTTCGGCGGCGGCATCATCATCGTCGCCGCAGGCGTGCTGCTGTACACCCTGTGGTCGGGTTTCCGCGCTTCGGTGCTGACCGATTTCGCCCAGGTGTGCGCAATGCTCGGCGCGACCGTCATCATCATTCCGATCGTGTTCTTCGCCGCCGGCGGACCGGACATGTTCGAAGCCGGCCGTGCGGCCGGCAACGTCACCGCCGCCCAGGAGAGCTTCTTCTCCTCTGAGGCGTTCATGAACCAGGGCGCGCCCTACATCGCTGCCGTCCTCGCCTACGCGATCGGCAACCAGACGATCGCCCAGCGCCTGTTCGCCGTGCGCGAGGACCTCATCAAGCCGACCTTCGTCACCGCCACCATCGGCTACGGCGCCTCGGTCATCGGCATCGGCATGATCGGCGTCATGGCTCTCTACCTCGGTGTGCAGCCGCTCGATGGAGACGTCAACAACCTGCTCCCGCAGATGGCCGCCACCTACCTGCCGGCCATCCTCGTCGCCGTCGCGTTCATCATGATCATCGGCTCACTGTCCTCGACAGCCGACTCCGATCTGTCGGCGCTCAGCTCGATCGTCATGACCGACATCTACGGCCAGTCCGTCGGCCGCCGCAACGCTGACCCACGCACCATGCTGCTCATCGGCCGGGTGACGATGATCGTCGCCACCGGTGCCGCGCTGTACTTCGCGACAGCCCGGTTCAACATCCTCGACCTGCTCGTCTTCGTCGGTGCGCTGTGGGGCTGCCTCGTCTTCCCCGTCATCGCCTCGTTCTACTGGAAGAAGGTCACCAACCGCGCCTTCACCGTCTCCGTGCTCGCGGCACTGGCAGTCTTCATCCCCGTGCGCTTCGAGCTCATCCCGGTCACCGGTGCGTGGGCGATCATCGTCGAGGCGCTGGCGATCATCGGCGTCGGAGTGGTGCTCGGCATCATGGCCTTCGGGTTCTTCGGACTCCGCCCGGCGATCATCGTCGGTGCTCTCGCCACTGTCGCCACGGGGTTCGTCGGCTTCGGGTTCCTGCGCGACTACACGGTGCTCTCGGCATCCCTGGTCGCCTACGCAGTGTCCTTCCTCGTGTGCTGGTCGATGTCCGTGCGCTCGAACCAGGACTTCGACTTCGGCATCATCCAGCGCGTCACCGGTGACTTCGACCCCAGCGACGAGACCGAGGACGCTGATCTCGACGCCGAGCTGCGCGAACTCCAGGACGAGGACGAGAAGGCAGCCGATGACGGCCCGTTCGAGACCTCCAGCCACCGCACCACCCGCAACGACTCCGATCAGAGGAAGTGATCACAGATGTCCATTTCGATCCTGACCCTGTACATGCTCATGTGGCCGGTCATCGTCGCCGGAGTGCTGTTCTTCATCGTCAAGGGATTCATCTCCGACATCCGTTCTGCACGTAAGCACGACGACATGGTCATCTGACCAAGGCTCACTTTTAGCGGGCGGCAGGCAGCCAGAGCTGCCTGCCGCCCGCTATTCAGTGTGCTGAAGAAGCGCCTGAGGGACTCAGTCCACGGGACGATTGACACCGAGCAGAGTTCCGGGCTCGAGCATGAGATTGTCGATCAGCCGCACACTGCCGACATAGGCGGCGATGAGTGCCAGCGCCGGAAGTTCCGTCGTGGCCTCCAATGTCGCCGGGTCGACGACTTCGAGATAGTCGAGCGTGACATCCGGGGTGCTGTGGACCTGCTGGCGCAGCCCGTCGAGATCCCAGTCGCGGCCGGCCTGCGCGCGCTCCTGCAGCGCAAACAGCGCCTTCGACAGGGCCAGTGCCGACTCCTCCTGCTCGGAGCTGAGCAGCAGGTTCCGACTCGACATCGCCAGACCCGCCTCGGTCCGCTGAGTCGGGACCGGCTCGATGGTGACCGGGAAGTTCATATCGGCGACCATCCGCTTGACGATCATCACCTGCTGAGCATCCTTCTCGCCGAAGTAGGCGCGCAGGCGGGCGGGTCCCGGCGGATCGAAGATGTTGAACAGCTTGGCCACAACGGTCGCGACGCCGTCGAAGTGGCTCGGTCGTGAGGCCCCTTCCAATGTCGTGCCCATCCGGCCGGAGGTCACCCGGATCATCGGGGCATCCGGGTAACCGGGATACATCTCCTCCACCGTGGGGGCGAAGACGATGTCGACGCCGTTGGCCTGCATCGTCTGGCAGTCCCCGTCGAGATCCCGCGGATAGCGCTCAAGGTCAAGCGGCGACTCGAACTGCAGCGGGTTGACGAACAGCGAGGCGACGACCACCTCGTGAGCGGCACTGGCCGCCTGCATGAGGGCGGCATGCCCTCCGTGCAGCGCGCCCATCGTCGGGATGAGCCCGACGGAGGTGGCGTCGCGGTCGCGGATGAGTTCGGCCATCTCCGAACGCAGCTCGGCAACGGTGCGGGTGATGATGAGCTCAGACATGTCACGTCCCAGGGTCGGTCGGGGAGGTCGGCTCAAGCCTATCGTCTGCCAGCACTCCAAACAGGATCGCGTCGCGCGCCTCGGGTCGTGTGGCTGAATGCAGCTGTCCGCAGCCGCAGGCCCAGGGGATAGGGCCCGCGGTTGCGGACAGGCAGCGCTGAACGCTCAGCGCTCAGTGGTTGTGACCGTCATCCTCATGATCATGGTCGTGGTCATGATCGTGGTCGTGGCCGTCCTCATGACCATGGTCGTGATCGTGCTCCTCAGCACCAGCCGGAACCTCGCCGGAAGCGGTGGCGATCTCACCGGGAACCTCAGGCAGGTCGATGCTGCCGGTGACCGTGCCATCAGCAAGGTCGACGATGTGCAGCTTCTTGGCCTCAGGCTCGGTGACGTACACGTTCTCACCGGAGACATGGACGGTCGGCTGCGGCTGCTGCCAGTCCTTCGGCTCCTCCCATTCACCGGTCACCGGGATCTCCTTGTCGATCTTCCCGGACTCCGGATCGATGACGCGCAGAGTTCCGTCGGTGCCGTGGACGAGCGCCTCGCCCTCGGCACCGCGGCCGAGGGAGCGGAACGAGTAGGCCGCCGGCAGGTCGACGAGTTTCAGCTTCCCGCTCGTCGTGTCGGTCAGGGTCACCCGCGTGGGACGCTCGACCTCGGCCTCGGGATCGGTCTTGTAGTCACCGAGCACCACAGGGGAGTCCTCGTGTCCGCGCTGGTTGCCGATCCGGCCGTGCTCATCAGGGGAGTCGACCTTGGAGATCTCATCGCCCTTGATGATGAGCAGGCCGTTCTCACAGCCGACGGTGATGACACCGTCCTTGACGGCAGCCTCACCGTGCACGCCCGGGCAGTCGCTGTTCTCAGCGATCTCCTTGCCCTCGCCATCGCGGATGACGACACCGGTACGGGTGTCCTCATTGCCGACGGTGTGGATCATGGAACCGTCGGCGCGCACGACAGCGACACCGTGATGGGCTTCCTTGGCTTGGGTCTTCTCCGTCTTGATCGGCGCATCAGCGGAGAGTTCGGCGGGATCGAAAGAGTGAATCTCACCGGTGCCGTCGAAGAACGCGACCGAGGTGCCGTCGTGGTTGACGAGGTGGCCCGGGTGGCTGCCCTCGATCCGCTGGTCGGTCAGCAGCGGGTCGGTGGTGTAGGAGTGCGAATGATCGCCGTGCGGTTCGGACCACGTGCCCATGTCGAGCAGCCGGAAGGAGTCGCCTTCGGTGAGGAACAGATGCCGGTTGTCGCCGGCGGAGTTGAGGCGGGTGAAGCCTTCGGCCTCGAAGGTGCCGAGCACCTTCTGGGAATCACCGTCGAGGACCATGACGCCGCCGTCATAGGTCAGGGCGATGCGCTCAGCCGGGCCGGCGGTCTCTGCCGTCTGCCGCTCAGTGGGCTCGGGGGACTGGCCGGCATCGTTCGAGGTGGAGTTCCCGCAGCCGGCGAGCACTGCCAGTGACAGCGCCGCAGCCGAGGCGGTGAGGAGGGATGGGATGCGTGATGCGTGGAGAGTCATGCCGGTCATGGTGGCAGGGCGCGGGGGATATTGTCATAGCTTCATGTGCGCATCAGCACTGACTGTTGACCGGGCCGTACGATGAGTGCAGCACGAAGTGACTCACCGGAGGTGTGCTGTGAGCACCAAGGTCGATTTCAAGAAGACGATGGACCGCTACCGCGCGCGAGCCGGCCGATTCGACCGGCTCGACGTGCCGGCGACGACCTATCTCATGGTCGACGGTGCCGGAGACCCGAACACTGCACCGGCGTTCACCACCGCGATCGAGACCCTCTACCCGGGGGCCCACACCCTGAAGTTCCATTCGAAGGACACGTATGGCCGCGACTATGTCGTCCCACCGCTGGAGGGTCTCTGGTGGGCTGAGAACATGACAGCCTTCACCACCGCCCGGGGCAGGGCGCAGTGGCAGTGGACGCTCATGCTCATGGTCCCCGACTGGCTCACCGCAGACGATATCGATGCTGCAATCACTGCGGCACGCCGGAAAGCAGAGAAGAAGGGCGGGGCGCTCCCGCTCATCGAGCGCCTGCGGGCAGGTGTGCTGGAGGAGGGCACCTGCTTTCATACCCTGCACATCGGCAGCTTCGATGACGAAGCGGGCGTGCTGGCTGAGATGCACGAGTCGGTGATACCGGCCGCCGGGATGAAGCCGCGCGGCCGGCACCACGAGATCTACCTGTCGGACTTCCGGCGCACGGCCGCTGAGCGGCGCCGGACCATCCTGCGTCAGCCCGTGCGCTGACGCCGGCGTCGTTCGCCTGGCGTTCACCTGCCTGGCGTTGAATAGCGGGCATGCCAGCTTCCGCCTCATCGCCTGACCGTCAGCCTGCCGCCGAGCCCGCACACCGGGGTTCCGTGACCGAGGTGTTCTGGGTCTTCCTGCGGCTGGGGCTCACCTCCTTCGGCGGTCCGGTTGCCCATCTCGGGTACTTCCGCGAGGCCTTCGTCGAGCGCCGCCGCTGGCTCAGCGACTGCGCTTATGCCGATCTCGTCGCGCTGTGCCAGTTCCTGCCGGGCCCGGCCTCCAGCCAAGTCGGCATGGCGCTGGGCCTCAAGCGCGCCGGCTTCGCCGGCATGCTCGCCGCCTGGGTCGCGTTCACCCTGCCCTCGGCGCTTGCGCTGGCGGCCTTCGGCTTCGGCATCCATGCCCTCGGCGACCTCGGCGACGCCGGCTGGCTCACCGGACTCAAGGTCGCAGCCGTTGCCGTCGTCGCGCATGCGGTGCTCGGCATGGCGCGCTCGCTGACTCCCGACGCACCGCGGGCGAGCATCGCGGTCGCTGCCCTGGCCATCGCCCTGCTCGTGCCCAACGCATGGGCGCAGGTCGCTGCGATCGTGCTCGCCGGCGTCATCGGGCTGGTATGGCTGCGTCCGGCCGTGCCCGAGGCGGCAGACGCCTCAGGCGGGCAGGGGCACCCGTTCCGGGTGCGTGTGCCGATGCCGGTGGCCGCCGGCAGCCTCATCCTCTTCGCCGTCCTGCTCATCGGGCTGCCGGTCATCGCGCGGCTCACCGGCAGCGATGCGCTGCAGCTGGCAGATGTGCTATACCGAGCTGGCGCGCTCGTGTTCGGCGGCGGACATGTCGTGCTGCCGCTGCTGCAGGCCGAGCTCGTGCCTACCGGGATCGTCTCGAACGATGCCTTCCTCGCCGGCTACGGCGCCACCCAGGCAGTGCCCGGCCCGCTATTCACCTTCGCCGCCTACCTCGGCACGGTGAGCACCACCTCGGCGACGGGAGCGGTGGGCGCGGCGATCGCGCTGGGTGCGGTGTTCCTGCCGGCGGCGCTGCTCGTCATCGGCACCCTGCCGCTGTGGCAGACGCTTTCCGGGCACCGGCTGGCCCGCCGGGCACTGAGCGGAGTCAACGCCGGCGTGGTCGGAATCCTCGCAGCCGCGCTGTACCATCCGGTGTTCACCACCGGCATCACCTCTGCGCTGACGCTCGTCATCGGAGCTGCCGCCTTCGTAGCGCTGAGCGCGTGGAAGGCTCCGGCCTGGGCCGTTGTCATCGCCGCCGGACTGCTCGGCCTCCTCGTCCTCTGAACCTCCCGGCGCAGCGGGGCCGCAGCGCCGCCGCGCGAACGGGAAGGCCGACACCTCTCTGATCGTCATAAGCATGGCGGGCCGAATCGTGCCGTGTCCGCCTGCCGGCGGTATCCCCGTCAGTGCGCCGCGGACCAGGAACCAGGTGCGCGGGTCCTCCACAGCAGTGCCGCAGTCGCAGTGCCGAAGTCGGACGCGGCGCCGTGGATCGTCGGTACCGAGGCGACGACGGCGGAGGCGGCGACGAGACCGCTGATGATGACCGCCATGCTCGCACGCAGCCTGTGGTGAAGCCAGCGCGGGCGGGGAACACCGGCGGCAGCCGGACGCCGAGGGTGATGATCGCCGGTGCGCGGAACGCGGCAGCGAGGCAGGCACCCGTGAGGATGCGGACGGCACGCTCGCATGCGATGCTGCACTCCAGAAAATCCCGCTCGAAGACCCGGTGAGCAGCTGCAGAGCCCGCCGGTGATCCGGCGGGCTCTGCCCAGTGGTGCGATTCAGTGCCGCCAGGTGTCGACGGGTGGATCGCCTTCGGTCTTGCTGATGATGAGGTGGGTGCCGTCTTCCTGCAGAATCGCCTCATCTCCATGTGCTGCCGCAGCCGCGGCAGTGCGCGCTTCGGAATCGTCTTCGACATAGCCGACGCGTTCGCCCTTGCCGACCTGTGAGTCGCCAAGCACCTTCTCGGCGGCCTCTTCGATCTTGTCAAGACCCTTCGAGCCTGAGCTGCTCGATTCCTGTCCGCTCTTCGTCATGGTCATCGCCTCCTTCGCTCATCCAGCCTATGCCGACAGCCACCTGCTTGGAAACCTCAATGGGCGTGTCGGTGACTGTTCAGCTCAGGGTGCTGAAGAATTCCCGCGTGGCATCGTCGAACGGTTCGGAGCGGCGGGTGCTTGTGCGGATCTGCACCATCACCGATTCGGCCCGCGCGCAAACGGTCTCGTCGACGAAGATCACCTGCTCGACAGTCAGCGAAGAGGTGCCGACCCGGCTGATCCGGCTGCCGATCGTCACGGTGCCCGGCCAATGGACTTCCTGCAGATAGTCGATCGTGATCCGCGCGAGCACGAATTCGCGATCGGAGACCTCGGAGTGCCGATCAATCTGGGAGATGATCTCGACCCGGCCGGTTTCGAAGAACGTCGCAAAGACTGCGTTGTTGATGTGACCCTGTCTGTCGGTGTCGGAGTAGCGCAGCTTGTCCGTCGTGGTGAGCGGAAAATCCGCTGGAGAGAGATCGTCGTGCATACCCCCATCGTGGCACAGTGGAGAGTGGTATCGAGGGCATCCTCATGCCGAGAGCGGCACCGCATGTCGGCTCATGCGTCCAGCGCGTGAATTCCGCTATGCAGTCAGATCTGCGTGTGACGTGCTGGCGTGGCAGAATGACTGAAGTTCGAACCAGTCATCCCGAATTTTGGAAAGGTGGAGCCATGGCTGATCTGCGGATCTCCGATGCTGCTTTGTTCATGGGGGTCAGTGATGACACCCTTCGCCGGTGGATCCACGCGGGAAAGCTCTCCCAGCGCCTCGACGGCAGCGGGCGCGCCGTCGTCGATGGAGCCGAACTGGCCGAGTTGGCCCGAACGAGCGCGGTGCTGCCGAAGGATCCGGCGGCTGTGCAGTCCTCGGCGCGCAACCGGTTCGTCGGTCTCGTGACCGCCGTGAAGAAGGACGGCGTCATGGCCCAAATCGATATTCAATGCGGCCCCCACCGGGTTGTCTCGCTCATGTCGGCTGAGGCCGTCGAGGAACTCGAGCTCACCGTCGGCGATGTCACGACCGCCGTCGTCAAGGCCACCCAGGTGCTGCTGGAGATGCCGCGGCGCTGATTCGGGGGGGCTGGGCTTCAGTGCGGGCGCAGCTGCCCACGTATTGTGAAGTCCGCAGACGCGGGTCATAATAGATAATATAAGTTGATCATCGTGTGAAATCTGGCACTTCAAACGCACATGCAGTGCTAGTGTGTCCTCAGGCTGGCGCGGACTGCTGCCAGCATGGACGCAGCAGCAAGGGGATCACACTCATGAAATCAACTCTCATTGCTACCGGTGCGCTCACGGCGGTTGCCACCCTCATACTCAGCGCCTGCACCGGCGGGTCCGGCAACGGCGCGTCAGGCAACGATGCCGAGCCGGACAGGGGCTCCATCACCGTCTTCGCCGCCGCCTCTCTCAACCAGGTCTTCGCCGACCTCGGCGAGTCCTTCGAGGAGGAGACCGGCACCTCCGTCGACTTCTCCTTCGGCGGCTCCTCCGACCTCGTCGCCCAGATGCAGGCCGGGGCTCCTGCCGACGTGTTCGCCTCAGCCAATGAGAAGAACATGGTCAAGATGACCGACGAGGACCTGATGGAAGGTCAGCCGCAGATGTTCGCCACCAACACCCTCACCATCGTCACCGCCCCAGGCAATCCCACGGGTGTCGAGGACCTGCACAGCCTGAGCGCCGATGACGTCTCACTGGTCATCTGCGCACCCGAGGTGCCCTGCGGTGCCGCCACTCAGGAAGTCGCCGAGCTCGCCGGTGTCGAACTCTCACCGGTGAGCGAGGAGAACGCGGTGACCGATGTGCTCGGCAAGGTCACCTCAGGCCAGGCCGACGCCGGACTCGTGTACGTCACCGACGCCACCGGTGCCGGAGATGACGTCACCGCCGTGGACTTCCCGGAAGCCGCCGAGGTCATCAACAACTACCCGATCGGCGTGCTGAAGTCCTCGAAGAACTCCAAGGCCGCCGGGCAGTGGGTCGACTATGTGCTCTCCGACACCGGCCAGAAAGCGCTGGCTGACGCCGGCTTCGGCACACCGTGAGTCACGCTGGTCTGCCGCGCTGGCTCTGGCTGCCCGCAGCCTGCGGGGCAGCCATCGTCATCGTGCCCATCATCGGGCTGCTGACCCAGGTGCCCTACGCGAACCTGTGGAATCTCATCAGCTCGGACTCGGCGCTGAGCGCCCTGCGACTGTCGCTGCAGACCTCGCTGGCCGCCACCGGACTGTGCGTGCTCGGCGGAGTGCCGCTGGCCTTCGTGCTCGCTCGCGCCCGGTTCCCCGGCCGCCGCGTGCTGCGCTCACTGGGGCTGCTGCCCTTAGTGCTGCCACCGGTCGTCGGCGGCATCGCACTGCTGTACACCTTCGGGCGCATGGGCCTCATCGGCCGCTACCTGGAAGCAGGCGGCATCTCGATCGCGTTCACCACCATCGCCGTCGTCCTGGCTCAGACCTTCGTGTCGCTGCCCTTCATGGTCATGACGCTCGAAGGCGCGCTGCGCAGCACCGACCCGCGCTATGAGCGCATCGCCGCAGGCCTGGGCGCCAGCCCCACCCGCACCCTGCTGACGGTGACGATTCCGGTGCTCGCCCCAGCCCTCGCGTCGGGAACGGTGCTGTGCTTCGCCCGGGCATTGGGCGAGTTCGGCGCCACCCTCACCTTCGCCGGCTCTCTGCAGGGCCGCACCCGCACGATGCCGCTGGAGATCTACCTGGCCCGCGAAACCGACCCGGCCCAGGCGATCGCGCTGTCGGTCGTGCTCATGGTCATCGCCTTCACCATCGTCGCGGCCACCTACCGCACACCCAAGCAGGCAGGCGCATGAGCGACCTGTCTGCTGTCTTTCGGCTGCCGGCCCGCGGACTCCACATCGACATGGCGGTCCCGGCCGGGTCGACGACGGCGCTCATCGGGCCGAACGGGGCCGGCAAGTCGACGACCTTCGACGTGCTCTCCGGGCTGCTGACTCCGCCCGAGGCAGAGATCACCCTCGGCGAGCGCCCGATTGTGCGCACTACCGGCCGGAAGGTGCGGGTGCCTTCCCACAAGCGTGGGATCGTGCAGCTGGCACAGGCGCCTCTGCTGTTTCCCACCATGACCGTCGTCGGCAACGTCGCCTTCGCTCTGCGCTGCCGCGGGGTGGCCCGCCGCGAGGCCCACAGCCGGGCGGCGTCGATGCTCGAACGCGTCGACCTGGCCGGAATGGAGGACCGGCGGCCGCACGAGCTCTCCGGCGGGCAGGCCCAGCGGGCGGCGATCGCCCGGGCCGCGATCGCCGAACCGGATCTGCTGCTGCTCGATGAGCCGATGTCAGCCCTTGACCGTGACAGCGTGCCGCACATCCGTGCGCTGCTGACTGAGCTGCTCGGAGATGCCACCGCATTGCTCATCAGTCATGACCGTGCCGATGTCGAGGCGCTGGCCGACCGGGTGGTCGTGCTCGACCAGGGTGCTGTCGTCCAGGCCGGGTCCACAGCCGAAGCGGTGGCGAACCCAGTGCCGGGATTCGCCACTCGCTTCTTCAGCTGAGGCGCTTTCGCTCAGTAGGCCTTGACGCGCTGTTCGACGATGAGATGGATGAGGGCGAACTGACCGTTCTCCATCGCCTTCAGCGCCTCATCGAGGGCACCGGGGATGTCCTTGTCCTGTTCGACCCGGACTCCGTATCCGCCGAAGGCCTGCGCGTAGAGCGCGAAGTCCGGATTCTCCAGCTGCGTGCCCGAGACACGCTTCGGGTACGCCCGCTCCTGGTGGGTCCGGATCGTGCCGTACTCCTGGTTGTCCATCACGATGATGAGCGGGGTGGCGCCATACTGCTTGGCGGTGGCGAGTTCCTGGGCGTTCATGAGGAACTCACCGTCACCGGCGATTGAGATGACCTGCCGCTTCGGGTACTGCAGGCTCGCCGCCACCGCCGACGGCACCGAGTAGCCCATCGAGCCGTTGCGGGCCGAGATCATCGAGGCATAGCCGTTGGTGGGGAAGTAGCGGTGCGCCCAGTTCGTGTGCTCACCGGCACCGAAGGTCACCATCGCATCCTCATCGAGACGCTTGACGAGATTGGCCATCATCGTCGCCATCTTCGCCTGCCCGTCACCGGGCTCAGCTGACGGCGGGGTGGAGAACTCGACCTGCTTGGCGCGCAGCTCATTCGTCCACGTCCGCCACGAATCGCACACCGGCAGATCCATGCGCACGAGATCACGGACGAACACATCGGGCTTGGCGACGATCTGGTGGGTCACCGGCCCGGAGCGCCCCCGCAGCGACGGGTCGATGGTGACGATGAAGTTCTTGCGCTCCCAGTTCTGCCGGGCGGTGAACCCATCAGTGATGACGTCACCGGGAACAGTGCCGACGAAGACGAGCAGATCGGAGCCGTCGAGCACCTCGTGGGTGTGCTGTGGGCGCCCGTAGCCCAGCGGGCCGACATAGCTCGGGGAGCCGAACGGAACGGTGCCCTCGCAGCGCCACTCGGCAGCTGCCGGCAGATTGTGCGACTCCAGCCACTGGGTGAAGGTGTCGGCGCCCTCATCGGTCCAGTCGTTGCCGCCGAAGACGAACAGCGGCCGCTCAGCCTCCATGAGTGCGGACTTCAGCGCCTTCCAATCGGTGACGGTCATGCCGCCCTGGGCGACGGGGATCTGCGGGTGGATGATCCCGTCATTCGGCTGGGTGATGATGTCCTCCGGCAGCCCGACGACCACCGGGCCGGGTCGGCCGGACACAGCAGCGAACATCGCCTCGGCCACCACCTCGGAGGCGCGCTCCGGGTGGTCGAGGATCATGACGCGCTTGGCGCCGGTGTCGAACCACGCCTTGGGGTCGAACTCCTGGAAGGCCTCCTTCTCGCGATGCTCGAAGGGGATGAGCCCGACGAAGAGCACCATCGCCGTCGAATCCTGCCAGGCGGTGTGCAGGCCCACGTGCGCATTCGCCGCACCCGGGCCGCGGGTGACCATGGCGATGCCCGGCAGCTCACCGAGCTTGCCGTCGGCCTCAGCCATATAGGCCGCTCCGCCCTCGTGACGGCAGACGACGGTGTCGATCGGAGAGTCGTGCAGCCCGTCGAGCACGTCGAGGAAACTCTCGCCGGGGACGACATAGGCGCGCTTGACGCCATGGGCGGCCAATGACTTGACGATTACATGACCGGCTGAGATCTCGGAAGCTGGCATGCTGCTCACATCCTCTGTGTGACGTGGGGCTCTATGTGGATTGGAGAAACTGTACCAACCCGTCCACCCCTGCGCCGCCTGTCTCACGGGCTAGTGACCGAGGTGTCAGACGGCCGCTTCTGAGGCGCGTCACGCTAGGCTGGCACCGGTGGCTTCCAACATCCCGGCAGCAGCCGGAGAGCACGGTCTGGAGACGACCGGATCAATGGGGGAGACGAGATGGCCCGAGTCACGCGCACCGGCTGGGTGCTCGCCGCTGTAGCAGCGGCAGCGGTGGCAGCCGTGTTCATCATCATCGCCGCCATCAACCCGCAGCTGGGCTCCTCACCCTTGGACACCGCCAAGCGCGCCGCACAGTCCTTCGCCGATGACGCCGTGGCGGCAGGTCCCTGGACGGATCCGGCCGCCGCCGGCCGGGCACACGATCAGCTCCAGCACCAGCTGCGCGCTGCCGGCCTGCACGCACCGGTGGCCGTGAAGGTGATCGAGCTTGCCGAGATCGATTCGTCCCGGCAGCGGGCGACCCTGTCGTGGGCGTGGCTGACGAACCCGCGTTCACGCACCCAGGTCCCGGACTGGTCCTACACCTCCGAGGTCGATGTGGTGAAGGACCAGCTGTCGTGGAAGGCCGAGTACCGGCCTGAGGTCGTCCACCCGCAGCTGCATGACGACGCTGAGATCACCGCAGAGGTCGAAGCAGCGCCGCGGGCGAAGATCCTTGGATCCGGCGATGAAGTGCTCACCAGCGTCGAACCGGTCATCAGCGTCGGCATCGAACCGGCCCGCACCGATGATCCCGCCCAGACAGCAGACGACACCGCAGCCGCACTCGCCGGGATCACCGACATCGACGCCCAAGCGCTGACCAGCCGCATTGAAGCGGCAGCCGAACACGCCTTCGTCCCGGTCGTCACGATCCGCGCTGATGACTACCGCGATATCGCCGATGAGCTGCGCCCGATCCCCGGCACCGTGTTCCGCAGCCAGGACATGTCCGTGCCCGTGCACCGCGGGCTGGCACCCCTGCTGCTCGGCCGGGTCGGTGCTGCGACTGCCGAGGATCTGGAGGAGGACCCGCTGCTGCGCGACGGCGACCTCGTCGGCCAGTCGGGTCTGCAGAAGCTGTACCAAGCGGAGCTCTCCGGCCGCGCCGGTGTCGACCTGCAGGTCGATGGCGAGACGATCCTCAGCGTCGATGCCGTGCCGGCCCCGCCGGTGACGACCTCGATCGAACGCGATCTTCAGCAGCGTGCCGATGAAGCCGCCGCATCCGCCGGCACACCAGTGGGCATCGTCGTCATCGACTCCGTGAGCGGAGAAGTCCGCGCAGTCGCCAACGCCGGCGGGGACTCAGGTTTCGACCGGGCGCTGAACGGCAGCTATCCGGACTCACCCGCCCACGCACTCACAACAGCCCTGGCGAAGGAACGCCGAGCCGCTGAGTCCGAGGTGCTCGCGGCGCTCGGCATCGAGCGGGTCGACCTGGGCATGCCGGCTGCCGTGTCGACGGGCGGGCAGCCGACCGGCAGCCCGGTGTCTGTCGCAATCGCCGCAGCCCGGGTGCTCACCGGCCAGCAGCCAGCGATCAGCCTCGTGCAGTCGGCCGGGGGAGAGGACCTGCCATCGCCGGCACCCGATGCGAGCCTGACGAAGGACGAACGCCAGACACTGGAAGAACTCCTCGAACCCCACCTCGTCGACCTCACCGGCAGCGCGGGCACAGCAGAGGGCGAGACCGGCACGGTCGGCCCGTGGGCGATCGGGCAGCGCGGCGGACTCGTCGCAGCCGTCATCGTCGAACCAGCCGACGACGACCTGGCATCTGCCGGTGCCGTGCTCACCGAGGTGCTCACCGGCAGCTGACCGGGCTCTCACACTCAGGGCGTGTTGCCGCACCGGCAGCAGCCTGGGCAGCGGCTAGGCTGGGCTCATGTCGAACTGCGTCATCGTCGTCTACACGCCCATCGACTCCGCTGATGCCGTGCGCGCAGCACTGGCTGCAGGCGGGGCCGGAGCCATCGGCGACTACACCGGTTGCTCCTTCTCCAGCCGCGGCACCGGCCGCTTCACCCCAGGCGCAGGAGCCAACCCGACGATCGGCGACATCGGCACCCCCGAGGAGGTCGCCGAAGAGCGCATCGAAGTCATCTGCCCAGCTGAGACCGCCGCGGCGGCACTCGACGCGATGCTCGCCGCCCACCCCTACGAAGAACCGGCCTATCACGTGATCCCGGTGATGACGCGTGCCGACTTCTGACACCAGGCCACGCCGCAGGCTCTCCGCCGCAGCCGCGCTCGCAGGAAGCGCCCTGCTCCTCACCGGCTGCGGTATCACCGATGACTCCGGCAGCAGCAGCGAGCCGGCCCTCGACTACACCGTCGACACCGAGGCCGCCGTCAAGGACAGCCCGATCTGGACGGAAGCCGATGATGCGGCGATGCTCCGCATCGGCGTGCCCTTCGACCAGCCAGGGCTCGGATATCTTTCAGCAGGGAGGGCCGTGCCAGCCGGGTTCCACGTCGAGATCGGCAGTCTCATCGCCGGGCGTCTGGGCTTCGCAGCTCACCAGATCACATGGGTTGACGCATCGGCAGACCCGGCGTCGCTCCTCGAGGGTGATCAACCGGCAGCCGACCTCCTCATCGACACCGACGGCCAGCCCATCGAGGGACTCGACTCGGAGCCGGGAACCGACGCCACCGCCTCGGCGGCGGAGACCACACAGGCTGGTGATGAAGCGAGCGAACTCACCGAGGGCAGTGCCACCGAGGACACCACCGCCGAGGGCACGGGGATCCCAGCCGACCTGGCCGGGCCCTACCACCTCGGCGGCCAGGCGCTGCTGAGCCCGGCCGCATCAGATCTCGCCCAGTTCAGCGAGCTGACCGACCAGCAGGTCTGTGCACTGCCCGACTCACCGGGGAAGCAGGCGGTCGAGGAGGAGACCACCGCTGAGGTCGTCGAACGCGACACGCTGTCCGACTGCACCGCCGCTCTGGCAGCCGGTGAGGTCGAAGCCATCGTCGAAGCCGACCTCGACCTGCAGGCACTCGCCGCACAGGATCCGCAGGCCCTGACGCTGAGCGAGAACCGGCTGCGCCCAGCCGGCTACTGGATCCGGATGCGCACGGAGGACCCTGCTCTGGCCGAAGCGATCACTGAGGGGATCGCTTCTGCTGCCGACGACGGCGAATGGGAACACGCCGTCGAGGCCGCCTTCGGCAGCGACGTTGAGATGAGCCCGCCGCCGACACCCTGACCACGCCCGATGCCCGGGACCCTGCATTAGGGTTGGAGCATGAGCCAGATCACGCTGCGCAACGCGCGCCTGCTTGCCGAGGATCACTTCACCGCACTGACGACGCTGCACATCAGCAACGGCCGGATCACCGCCACCGGCGACGAGGCCGCAGACGGCAGTGCCGGTGAGGACATCGACGTCGACGGACAGTTCGTCATGCCCGGGTTCATCGAAAGCCACGGCCACCCGAGCATGTACGGCCGGACCCTCCTGCAGGTCGACGTGCGACCCGACGTCGTCGACTCCATCGCCGGCATCCAGACAGCGATCCGGGAAGCTGCCAGCAGCACTGAGCCCGGCGGGTGGATCCGCGGAGCTGGCTGGGACGAGACGTACCTGGCAGACGACCGGGTGCCCACCCGCGAGGACCTCGATGCAGCAGCCCCGGACCATCCGGTTGTGCTCACCCGCACCTGCCGGCACATGCTGCTGGTCAACTCAAAGGCACTCGAAGTCTGCGGCGTCGACGAAGATACCCCGGATCCGGCAGGCGGACGGCTCGTGAAGGACGGCAGCGGCCGGCTCACCGGGCTGTGCCAGGAGAAGGCGATGGACCTCATCACCGTCCCCGACTACGAACCCGACGAACTGTCCGGCGGATTCGCCCGCGCCCAGCAGCAGTTCCTCGACTGGGGCATCACCACCGTCCATGACATGTCCACCAGCCGCACCGACCTGCGCCTGTACACCGAGCTCGCCGACAGCCGGCAGCTGAGCATCCGCCTGCGGCCATGGCTGTGGGCGCTGACCCAAATGGGCTACGACGGGATCCTCGACGCCGCCCTTGCCGCCGGAGTCACCAGCGGGCTCGGTGATGACTGGATGCGCATCCAGGGTGCGAAGTTCGTCCTGGACGGGGGAGTGGGAGGCAAGACCGCCGCACTGTGCTGCCCGTACGAGCACAGCGACGAGACCGGGATCCTCTACATCGATGATGAGACGCTGACCGGGCACCTACGCGAGGCGGTGGCAGGCGGGCTGCGCCTGGCGATCCACAGCATCGGTGACGCCGCCATCGCACAAGCCCGGCGCGCGCTGAAGAACATCGGTGACGACGAGGCGGTGCGCACCCGGCGCACCCGCATCGAACACTGCACCCTGCCGGCCGATGAGGACCTCGACTTCCTCGCCGAATGGAACATCATCGCCTGCTCCTCTGTCGGTTTCATCTACCACCTCGGCGACTCCTACCTCAAGGTGCTCGGGCGGGACCGGATGCCGCGGGTCTACCCGCACCGATCCTTCATCGACCGCGGGATCATCGCGCCGGGCAACTCCGACGTGCCGGTCACCAACGGCAACCCGTGGGAGGGCATCTACGGGGCAGTGACCCGGACGACGAAGACCGGGCAGGTCCTCGATGCCGAACAGAACATCACCCTGGCCGAGGCGATCCGCGCCTACACCTCGGACGCGGCCTACACCTCCTTCGAAGAGGACACACTTGGCACCCTGGCTCCCGGCGCACACGCCGACTTCCAGCTCTACGACCGCAACCCCTTCGACCTCAACCCTGAGGAGTGGCTCGACCTCACCCCCAGCGCGGTCTACGTCGCAGGGGAGAAACAACCCCTGAGCCGCGAGCATCCCTGAGCTAGACTCATCACCACCGACCCCAGGAGGAGTTCCCCATGGAAGACCCTGTTCTCGTCAGCAATCCCGTCGAGGTCGTCGACAACCTCTCGCGCGACCGGTTCGAACTCTGGCTCTCCGGCCCGGAGCGGACCTTCGTCGGATTCCTCGGCTACACGATGCCCGAACCCGGGGTCTACGAACTCCAGCACACGATCATCGACGAGGCCTTCGGCCGGCAGGGCTACGCGCGCACACTCGTGACCAAGGTGCTCCAGCAGCTTCAGGAGCGCGATCAAAAGATCATCCCGATGTGCTCCTATGTCGACCGCTACCTCGAGCGCTTCCCGCAGTACCGCGGACTCGTCGCCGAACAGTGAATCTAGGCCGTCTGAGCTGAACGGCGGCTGTCTGCGGGCACAAGAGCAGCTGCCTGTGGGCACAAAAATGCCCCGCTCACATGGAGCGGGGCAGTGGCTCCCCCGGCTGGGCTCGAACCAGCGACCCTTCGATTAACAGTCGAATGCTCTGCCAACTGAGCTACGGAGGAATAGCGTCATCGTGATGATCACGCGAGAAACAACTCTAGCACCGGGATCGCGCAGTTCTCAAATCACCCCGGCGGTGACGTACCTCACGTCGAGGCAGGCCGGCTTTGAGGGTCTCCCGGCGCGCGGTGCGTGACTGAACCCGGCATGTGAGTCTCCGCCCCGCGCCGTGTGAACCTCACCTGCGGGCCGCGGGCTACACTGGCCGGGTGACCACCCTACTGGCCATCAGCCTGGCGCTGTTCGCAGCGATCGCGCTGGCGTACGCCGCGCTCCTGCAGCACAGCGGCGTCAACCAGCGCGAGGAGGAGTCCACCCGCTTCCGGGTCCAGGAGTTCGCTCGCATCCTCAGAAACCGCACCTGGCTGCTCGGGCTCATCGTCCTCATCCTCGGCAACGCCGCCAACATCATCGCCCTGGCTATCGCCCCGGTCATGGTCGTCCAGCCGATCGGGGCGGTCGCACTCATCACCGCCGTCATCCTCGCCGTCGTCCACCGCGGCCTGGCACTTACCCGCACGATCGTCCTCGCCGTGGCCGCCTGTGGCCTCTCCCTTGCCGCCTTCGTCGCCGTGGCCGCTGTCATCGGCCGCTACGAGGTCCACTACGGGGCCAGCGCGCATCGCGTCGCCTGGATCGCGCTGGTGATCACCGTCGTCTTCGGCATCATCATCCTCGTGCGCAACCACCCACCGCAGCTGCTGCTCATCACCGGTTCCGGACTGCTCTTCGCCACCGTCGCGACGAATGTGCACATCATCTCCAACCAGTTCTTCGACTCCGGGCTCGGCGGGATCACCTGGTTCAACGTCATCAGCCTCGCTTTGGCCGGGATCATCGGCTCATGGTTCGTCCAGGCCGCCTATGCCGCCGGGCCACCGGAGATGGTCATCGCCGGGCTGACCGTCATCGACCCGATCTTCGCAGTCCTTCTCGGCTCGATTGTGCTCGGTGAGGCGATGGAGGCCTCGATCCTCCAGCTCGTGCTCATGGCCGTCACCGGGGCGATCGCCTGCTGGGCGGTCATCGCACTGTCCCGGTATCATCCAGACGTGGTGGCCAAGGAGCGCCAGCGCATGAACGACAAGTACGGCACCCACCCCGATGAGGACGATCGTTGACTGAGACCGAGCAGAGCACTGCCCCGGCTGACCGCACCACCCTGCGCATCTGCATCCCCGCTGAGACCTACGCTCCCGAGGTCAACGGTGCCGCGACCTTCGCGCAGACCCTGGCGACCGGGCTGGCCGCCCGCGGTCACGAGGTGCACGTCATCTGCCCCTCGGCCACCGAGACCCCGTCGACGGCGTGGGAGGACGGCGTGCTCGTCCACCGCATCCGCTCCCACCGCTGGTACCTGCACCCGACGTGGACGATCTGCATGCCCTGGGAGACCAAGCCCGAGGTGTCCCGCCTGCTCGATCTCATCCGTCCCGATGTCGTGCACACGCAGGCGCACTTCGTCATCGGCCGCTATGCGCTCAGCGAATCCCGCAAGCGCGGCATCCCGGTGGTGGCGACGAACCACTTCATGCCCGACAACGTCCGTCCCTACGTCAATGCTCCCGAGCGGCTGCTGCGCTATGGCAGCGCGGCCGCCTGGTGGGATCTGCGCCGGTCGTTCGAGAAGGCCGATTACCTCACTGTGCCGACCCAGCTGTCAGCCGATCTGCTGACGGAGAACGGGTTCCGCAGCTCGATCCAGGCGGTGTCCTGCGGCATTGACCTGTCCCACTTCTTCGCAGCCGATGATGTCGACCAGACGCACCCGACGGTGCTGTTCGTCGGCCGGCTGTCACTGGAGAAGAACATCGGCGACATCATCGCAGCCCTCGCTGCGGCCGACCCGAGCCTCAACCTGCATGCCGAGATCATCGGCGCCGGTTCCGAAGCCGAGCCGCTGCGCGCCCAGGCGGCCGAGCTCGGGGTGGCCGATCGGGTGCGGCTGCGCGGCAAGGTCAGCGACGAGGAGCTTGTGAAGGCCTATCAGGAGGCGACGTTCTTCTGCATGCCCAGCACAGCCGAGCTGCAGAGCATCGCGACCCTGGAGGCGATGGCTTCCGGCAAGCCGGTCGTGCTCGCCGATGCGGTGGCGCTGCCGCACCTGTGCCGGCATGGCGAGAACGGCTACCTGTTCGAACCACGCAATATCGAGGCGCTGACCGATGCGTTCACCCGGCTGCTGACGATGAGCGCTGCGGACCGGCAGCAGATGGGGGATGCCTCCCGGAGGCTCGTGGCCCGCCACGATGTCCGCCACACGCTTGACACCTTCGAATCGATCTACCGGCAGGTGATCGCCGAGGCTCAGTCGGCGGCTGGCTGAGCCCAGTCGGCCGGATCGAAGACCGCAGGCTCGCCGGTCATGGCGTCCAGGTCGAACTCATCCCGCGCCTGCTCCAGGTCAGCCCACGGACCGAAGCCCAGCGAGCTGCCGAGCCAGGCGAAGAAGTCGAACCCCGTGCTGGCCAGGTCGCCGAGGGTCACCGCACCGTCGCGCTTGGCCAGCCGCTGACCGCCGGGCCCGAGCACGAGCGGCACATGCACCCACTCGATCCCCGCATGCCCAGACTCCGTGCCGACAAGCTGCGGGCAGACGAGGTCCAGCAGCCTGGCGAAGAACACCTGGCGCGGAGTCGAGGACGCCAGATCATCAGCCCTGACCACCTGGTCGATGCCCATCGCCAGATCATCGACGACGACGGCCAGATGATAGGAGTGCACACCATCACCGCGGCGCAGCACGAAATCATCGATGAACCCGCGGACGTCACCGAGCAGCACATCGGCGACCACCACCTCGGGACCGGACGGGCTCACCGGCACCTCCAGCAGCCCGGCTGCCGCCTGCGCATCCAAGCGCAGGGCCGGCTGCCGGCCGTTGCCGGCCAGCCGGGTGCGCTCAGCCTCACGGACAGACCCGGTCAGGTTCCGGCAGGTGCCCGGGTAGGCACCCGGGGGAGTGTGCGGAGCCGAGGGCGCGGACTGGATGTCCTTGCGCGAGCAGTAGCACTCATAGACCAGCCCGGCCGTGTTGAGTGCTTCGATGACGGCTGCATACAGTTCGGTGCGCTCTGACTGGATGACGAGCGGGCCATCGGGGGTGACGCCGAGTGAGGCGAAGTCGGCCAGTTGCTGCTCGGCAGCCCCGGCCTGCACCCGGTCGAGATCTTCGATCCGCCAGCGGAAGGCCCGGCCCGTGGAGTGTGCGCACAGCCAGGCGAGGACTCCGGTGCGCAGATTGCCGATGTGCAGCCGGCCGCTCGGGCTCGGGGCGTACCGGCCGGCACCCCGCGCGGCAGGTGCGGTCTCGGCGTGCGGGGCAGATGGCGGGAAGCTGTCCATGCGCCCATCGTAACGAGGCGCTGGCTGCCCGAGGCAGTGACTGGCGAGTATTGCCAGGCCAGAGGCCGGGGGTGTAGGAATGGAGAAATGGCAGACAAACGGCACGCGGAGGCACAGGCAGGGTCAGCGCAGACTCCGAAGATGAGCGATGATCAGCGCCGCATCCTCCTCATCGCCCTCGTGCCGCTGTTCATGTCGCTGCTGTCGGTGTCGATCGTCAACGTCGTGCTGCCGGCCATCGGCAGCTCCCTCGACGCCTCGAATACCGCCCTGCAGTGGGTGCTCACCGGCTACACGCTGACCTTCGGCGTCATCCTCGTCCCGGCCGGGCGCGCCGGTGACCTGTTCGGCCGCGGCAGGCTCTTCATCGCCGGTCTCATCGTCTTCGGCGTCGCCTCACTGCTCGCCGGATTCGCCCCGAACCCGCTCGTGCTCAACCTCGCCCGGCTGCTTATGGGCGTCGGCTCCGGGCTGCTGAATCCGCAGGTCGTCGGGCTCATCCAGCAGTACTTCTCCGGCGCCGCCCGCGGCAAGGCCTTCGGGCTCATGGGCTCAGCGATCGGCGTGTCCGTCGCCGTCGGGCCGGCGCTGGGCGGTGTGCTCGTGAGGTTCTTCGGCGAAGACCTCGGCTGGCGCATGTCCTTCCTCATCAACGTGCCCTTCGTCATCCTCGCCGTGACGCTGGCGATCATCTTCTTCCCGCGCTCAGCCTGGGAGCCGCCACAGACCACCACCGCACCGGGTGACAAACCCGACCTCGACCTCGTCGGCGTCGCCCTGCTGGGCCTGGGCACCCTCGGCGTGCTCGTGCCGCTGCTCGTCGGCAAGGCAGCACTTGCCTACCTCGCCCTCGGCGTGCTCGGCATCGCCCTCATCATCGCCTGGGTGATGTGGGAGAACCGCTACAAGCGGCGCGGCCGCAGCCCGATGGTCGACATGGACCTCTTCCGCACCCGCACCTTCGCCAACGGTGCCCTGCTCATCTCCCTGTACTTCTTCGGCACCACCAGCGTGTGGGTCGTCATCGCCGTCTACGCCCAGAACGGACTCGGCTTCACCGCCCTCCAAGCCGGGCTCATCGGCCTGCCGGCTGCGATCTGCTCGGCGATCTCGTCTGCGATCGCCGGACAGTACGTCATCCGCCTCGGCCGCCCGCTCGTGCTCGTCGGCATGGCACTGGCGTTCCTCGGGTTGCTGGCCGGCATCGGCTCGGTCATCATGCACGACACCGCCGGCTGGCCCTTCGCCCTCGTCGTCATCGCCGTGTCCTTCATCGGCATCGCCCAGGGCCTGGTCATCAGCCCCAACCAGACACTCGCGCTCGTCGACGTGCCGCTCACCTACGCCGGGGCCGCTGGTGGTGTGCTGCAGACCGGGCAGCGGATGGGCACCGCCATGGGCCTGGCAGTCGTGACCTCAGTGTTCTTCGCCGTGCAGGCCGGCTACGGGTGGACCGCGGCCTTCAGCGCAGCCTTCGCCGTCATCGCCATCGTCGTCACCGCCTCGGCGGTGGTCGGCATCGTCGACTGGCGGCAGGGTCGGCACGCGGCCGCGGCGCGCAGCTGAAGCACAAAGCGCAAGGCGACCTGTCAGGCAGATTGCCACCGGACGTTCATCTGCCGGTGAGTGCCGTGTCGCCGGGTACTCGCTAGGCTAGACGCAAGCCGGCGTCTTCGGTCGCTGCGCGCCGCACATCCCCCGTCCAGCGAGCAGGAGACCATGAACACGATCGTCACAACCCCATGGTCAGCGGTCATCTTCGACATGGACGGCGTCGTCACCGACACGGCGTCTCTGCATGCGATCGCCTGGAAGCGGCTGTTCGACGACGTGCTCGCCAGCCCCGAAGTGACCAGCGGCGACCTGCCGCTGAGCCACCACATCGACACCACCCCCTTCGACGGGGTCGAGGACTACCGCCGCTACGTCGACGGCCGGCCCCGCGAGGACGGTGTACGCACCTTCCTCAACGCCCGCAACATCTTCCTGCCCGAAGGCGACGATGACGATCCGTCCTCTGCCCACACCATCCACGGGCTGGCCCGGCGCAAGAACGACTACTTCTCTGTGCTGCTCGAACGCGAGGGCATCGAAGTGTTCTCCGGCACCGTCAAGCTCATCGAGCGGCTGCGCCGGGGCGGCACCCCGATTGGTCTCGTGACCGCCAGCCGCAACGCCCCGCAGCTTTTGGAGACCGCCGGCATCGCCGACCTCTTCGACGTCGTCATCGACGGTCAGGTCGCCCGCGACCGCGGCCTGCCCGGCAAACCGGCCCCCGACACGTTCGTTGCCGCCGCCGAACTGCTCGGCTTCCCACCGCGGGACTGCGCGGTGCTCGAAGACGCCGTCTCCGGTGTCCAGGCCGCCCGCACTGGTGAGTTCGGCCTCGTCGTCGGCATCGCCCGCGACCGCAACCGCGCCGATCTGGAGGCAGCCGGGGCGGATGTGGTCGTCACCGACGCCAATGAGCTCGACCTGGGCATCGTGCCCCAGGATCCCTGGGAGCTGAGCTTCGCCGGCTTCGAGCCTGAGCATGAGGGCCGCCGGGAGGCGCTGACGACGCTGGCGAACGGGTACATGTCGCTGCGCGGAGCCGCTCCCGAGGCGCCGGCTGGGCACTCCCATTACCCCGGTTCGTACATGGCTGGGATCTTCAACCGGCTGTGGAGCCATGTCAACGGCCGGGACCTTGAGCACGAGTCGCTGGTCAATCTGCCGAACTGGAACGTCTGCGACATCCGGTTCGCCGACGGCGACTGGTTCTCCGCCGGCGGGCTGAAGATCGTCAGCGGCCAGCGCACGCTGTCGTTCGCCAACGGTGTGCTCACCCGCGAGCTGACGCTGAGTGACGCGCAGGAACGAGAGCTCATCATCCGCCAGCAGCGGCTCGTGTCGATGGACCGCAAGCATGTCGCAGCGATGCTCACGCAGATCACGCCGGTCAACACCGCCGATCCGATCGTTGTGCGCACCGGTATCGACATGAACGTCATCAACGACAACGTGCGTGAGTACGATGCGCTGTCGAAGAAGCACCTCATGACGACCTTCCAGCAGTTCGGTTCAGACGGCACGCTGCTGGCCGAGGTCGAGACGAGCCAGAGCAAGCTGCGCATCGCCATCGCCCAGCGCACCCAGATCCACGTCGGCGAGCACACCGTCCGGCAGACCGACGAAGACACCGGAGTGAAGGTGCATCCGGTCGAGTACCCCGCCGGCATCTTCACCGATGCCACCATCGAGATGCGCAAGGGCGCGACTGTCGGCATCGACACGACGACAGCCCTGGTCAACTCCCGTGATGATGCGCTCACCTCCGTGCGCGAAGGCGCGGTCGATGAGCTCAACTGGCTGCCGGCAATCGGCTACGAGAACCTGCTGCCCGGGCACACCGCTGCCCTGCAGAGGTTGTGGGAGCGCTTCGACGTCGAGGTCGAAGCCGACTCGAACACCCAGCTGCTGCTGCACCTGCACACCTTCCACCTGCTGCAGTCGCTGTCCCCGCACACCGTCTTCGCCGACACCGGCACCCCGGCCCGCGGACTGCACGGCGAGGGGTATCGCGGCCACATCTTCTGGGATGAGCTCTTCGTGCTGCCGCTGGTGAACCTGCGGCTGCCCGAGATCTCGAAATCGCTGCTGCTCTACCGCTGGCGCCGGCTCAACGCCGCCCGCCACCTCGCCCGCGAAGCCGGACTCGAAGGGGCGCTGTTTCCCTGGCAGTCCGGCTCCGACGGCCGTGAGGAGACTCCAGTCGAGTTGTTCAACCGGCGGGCGGGACGCTGGATGCCGGACAACTCCTGGCGGCAGAAGCATGTTGGCCTGGCGATCGCCTACAACGCCTGGCAGCACTACCGCGCCACGGAGGACGTCGGCTGGCTCGCCGAGCAGGGCGGCGAGCTCGTCATCGAGATCACCCGGCTGTTCGCCTCACTGGCCACGTATGACGCCGAGACCGACCGCTTCCACATCAACGATGTCATGGGCCCAGATGAGTTCCACGACGGATATCCCGGCACGCCCGGCTCAGGGCTGCGCGACAACGCCTACACCAACATCATGACCGCCTGGGTATGTCGCCATGCGGTCGAGATCTTTCGACTGCTGCCCTCCTATGCCGCCGAGGACCTCATCTTCCGGCTCAACATCCAGCCGGCCGAGATCACTCTGTGGGGCCGGCTCGCCGCCCGCCTGGCGGTGCCCTTCAACGCTGACGGCATCATCAGCCAGTTCGACGGCTACGACGACCTCGACGAACTCGACTGGGCCGCCTACCGCAAGAAGTACGGCAATATCGGCCGCATGGACCTCATCATGGAGGCCGAGGGCGACTCGACGAACAACTACAAGCTGTCCAAGCAGGCCGATGTCACGATGCTCATCTACCTGCTCGGCGCCAACGGCCTCATCCGCGAACTCGGCCGGATGGGCTACCGGTACACGATGAGCCAGGTCGAGCAGACTGTCGACTACTACACTGCCCGGTCGACAAACGGCTCGAGCCTGTCCAATGTCGTCAACGCCGCCGTGCTGGCCGCGATCGGCCGTCCCGAAGCCTGGGACGTATGGCAGGAATCGCTCGTCATCGACCTGCACGACACCCAATGGGGCACCACCCAGGAGGGTATCCACCTTGGTGCGATGGCCGGCACCGTCGACGTCGTCGTGCGCGCCTTCGCCGGCGTGCTCATCCGCTACGACCGCATCGAGTTCCGCCCCCGCCTGCCCGAGAAGCTCACCGGCGTGCGCTTCAGGGTGCTGTTCCAGGGCCAGGTCATCGATGTGCGCTGTTCGGCGCGCGAACTCGTCCTCACCAGCCGCTCGCACGAAACCTCGAAGGTCAAGGTCCGTGTGTGGGACGACGAACGCCTCCTCGACGGGGGAGAGACGCTGCACTTCAGCCTGCCCGAACACCACCACGAGGCTGTCGCCATGACCGGTGCGATCGAGATCGTCGGCGAGGATCCGCAGCGCTGAGCGTTCCGCTCCCGAGGCGGTGGGCGCCTTTCTGCAGGGGTGCAGATATCGATTTCCGGCTATCGTGTATCAGTCTTGTCATAAATGACTTTCTGCCGTGATCGGTGTCCACCGCGTGTGAGAAACTGAAAGCACTTTACAGGACTCAGCTGCCAACGGAAGGACATCTCGTGCTGTCGACACCCGCCGATGTATCGGCGTCGGGCGAGATCGAAGGACTGATCCGGCATGGCCTCGTCAACACCTATTTCGCACCGGTCGCAGAGGCGTCGAGTTTTGAGACCGTCGGCTACACCGTGCTTCCAGCCCGGGCGGACGGGAACGCTGGCAGCGACCGCGACCGCATCGATGAGTTCGCAGCCCTGCGTGCTGATGTGCGCAGCTGCGGCATGGTCGGCGACTTCGATTCCTCTCTGCGATCTATCGCCCTGCGCGATGCCGTCTCTGCCGGGCTGGGCGCCTCCACCCGGCTGTTCCTCGGGGCTGAACCCGAATCGCTTGTCACGCTCGAAGATCGCACGGACGAGCCCGAACGCTCGGTCATCCTGCAGCTCGATCCCGGGCGGATCGCCGGGGCGCCGGCCACCGTGCTGCGCTCGGTGCGCCAAGCTCGCCAGCTCGGCTGGGGCATCGGCATGAAATCGATCGGCCCCGATCTGCGTACGGCTGCGTTCCTGCCGCTGGTCAATCCCTCGGTCGTGAGCCTGCATCCGGATGTGCTGCATATGGAGGACCGCGGGGAGCTCGCTGAGCTCATCCGCCTGCTGCGCGCTCACGTCGAACGCACCGACGCCGTCGTCATCGCCGAGGGTGTGGCGACTGAGGCGGATATGCGCCAGGTGCGTGCGATCGGCGCCCGCTATGTCACCGGTCCGCTCATCGGTGCGCCGACGGAGGCGCCCAGCCCTGTCGATAAGCTCTACGACGATCCGCTCGTCGACCACTTCACCCGCAACCGGCTGGTGCAGGGCACCCCGTTCTCCATCTGCAAGAGCCTCAAGCACGACCCGCTCATCATGGACGAGGCGCTCGTGGGCTCGGAACTCGAATCGCTCCAGCGCCGCGCGCTCAATGGTTCGAGCTCGATCGTCATCATCGGCATCTACGGCGAGCAGGAAGATGTGTGGGAGGACACCGCCGAGCGGTTCGCATCTATCCAGCAGGTCTGTGGGTTCTCCGCGATGCTCTCCGGCGGCTTCGACGTCGCACCGGTTCCCGGTGTGCGCAGCGGGCGCATCGACCACTCCGATCCGCTGCGCAACGAATACGGGCTCATCGTCGTGGGACCGGACTGGTCGGGCATGGTCACTGCCTCTCGGAAGAACGACCCAGGGCCTGAGGGCCGAGTCGAGTTCGATGTTTACATCACCACCGACCGCTACGCCTGCATCGACGCCGCACGGGCGGTCCTCACCCGAGTCAACTCAGAACGCTGAACGCGCTCGGCACCGGATCATGCCGTGCCGGCAAGGGGCCGAGCTGCTCCTCGGGCTGCCGGGTGTCCTGGGGTTTCCGGACGGCGGGGTTTCGCTGTGGTGAAGACCCGGTGGGCTTCGCGTCCGCGACCGGCATGATGCCGGATGACCCGCCCGCGCTGATGCGAAGCCGATGTTCAGAGAGATGGACTGCAGCACTTCTGCGCAAGCCGCAGAAGAGCCGGCCGGAGTTGTCGCTTTGGGAATCCGTTCTGCCGCCAGATGCGCTCATATATGCGCGATCGGAGGTGATGATTGTCCGACTGTGCCCCCAGTCGGACTTGAACCGACGACCAAAGAATTATGAGTTCTCTGCTCTAACCAGCTGAGCTATGGGGGCCAGCATCGCCTGCCTTAGCACCAGCAGGCCGAGGCCAGCAACAGATTAGCAGAGAACCGAGGCCGCCAGGACGGGGATGTCTTTTGAACAGGGACGGCGATCGTCTATGCTGGTGGCATCCTCCTGTTCGGATCGTAGGGGAAGACGTATCCGAAGGCTCAGGAGGCAGAAATGGATATGACTCAGGGCGTACTCTTCGTCCACTCAGCACCTCGTGCGCTGTGCCCTCACATCGAATGGGCCGCCGGCGGGGCGATCGGCGCGCAGGCGGCCTTCGACTGGTCGCCGCAACCGGCCGCGCCCGGCACGTTCCGCGCCGAGATCTGCTGGCGTGCCCCAGCAGGCTCCGGTGCCCGCATCGCCTCGGCGCTGCGCGGCTGGGAGGGCGTGCGCTACGAAGTGACCGAGGAACCCTCACCCGGCGCTGACGGCGGCCGCTGGAGCCACACTCCGCGCCTGGGCATCTACCACGCTGTCACCGACGTGCACGGCAACATCATGGTCTCCGAAGACATCATCCGCTCGGTCATGGAGCGTGCAGCCGGCAATCCCGAGAAGCTCGAATCGCTCATGCAGCGCGCCCTGGGCGAGGCATGGGACAACGAGCTCGAAGCCTTCCGCTACGCCGGCGACGGCGCTCCCGTGCGCTGGCTGACCACCGCAGTCTGACCCACAGACCTGCGCTCTTACTGACCAGCGCTGGCATCGCGGCAGCTGTTGCGGGGTGCATCCGGCCTTTCGGTGTCTTCCTCCTGCCCGCAGGCTGCCTCACCGATGCCAGCGGTCCTGGCCCTGGCCCACACGCTCGGCTCTCGGCTCATACGCTCGGGCTCCCAGCTCACACGTGGGGCTCGAGCCAGCACGCAGATGCAGCAGGGCCTGCAGTCGCAGATGACTGCAGGCCCTGAAACACGCCCAACCGCAAACCGGTTGTGCTCCGATCAGACGGTCTTGATGACGCACACGGCGTTATGACCGCCGAATCCGAAGGAGTTCGTCAGCGCAGCGAAGTCTCCGCTGGGGAGATCCGCCGGGGTGTCGCGGACGACGTTGAGCTTGATCTCGGGATCGAGGCTCTCGATGTTGATCGTAGGCGGGGCGACACGATGGTGAGTTGCCAGCACAGCGAGGATCGCCTCGACTGCGCCCGCACCGCCGAGCAGGTGCCCGGTCATCGACTTCGTCGCGGAGACGAGCGCCTCAGAGACGTTCTCACCCAGCAGCGCGTTGACAGCCAGGGACTCGGGCACGTCACCGACCGGGGTCGAGGTGGCGTGGGCGTTGATGTGCTTGATGTCAGCAACGTCGATGCCGGCGTTGTCGACGGCATGCTGCATCGCGTGCAGCGCGTACTTGCCCTCGGGCTCGTTGGCGGTGATGTGGTGCGAGTCGTTCGACACGCCCCAGCCGGCGATCTCAGCGTAGATCTTGGCACCGCGGGCCTTGGCGTGCTCTTCGGTTTCGAGCACGAGCGCTCCAGCGCCTTCGCCCATGACGAAGCCGTCGCGGTCGACGTCGTAGGGACGCGATGCGGTCTCCGGCGAGTCGTTGCGGCGGGACAGCGCCTGCATGGACGAGAACGCCGACATGGTGATCGGGTGCACGGCAGATTCCGAACCACCGGCGATGACGACGTCGGCCTTGCCGGAGCGGATGACGTCGAGTGCCTGGCCGAGGCTTTCGGTCGAGGAGGCACACGCCGAGACAACGGTCTGCACGGCGGCACGCGCCTTGAGGTCCATGCCGATGGCGGCAGCCGGAGCGTTGGGCATGAGCATCGGCACCGTCAGCGGCATGACGCGGCGGGAGCCCTCTTCGCGCAGGGTGTCCCAGGCGTTGAGCAGCGTCCAGACACCGCCGATGCCGGTGGCCCAGGAGACGGCGAGACGTTCGGGATCGATCTCGGGGGTCTGTGCGTCCTCCCATGCCTCGCGGGCGGCGATGAGAGCGTACTGGCTTGAGGGGTCGAGTCGCTTGGCCTGCACGCGCTTGAGGCGTTCGTCGACGACGCTGCGGTCGACGGTGGCGGCGAAGCTGACAGGAATGCCATAGTCCTCAGACCAGCTGTTGTCGAGAGTATGGGCGCCCGAGGTTCCCTTGAGCGCTGCCTGCCAGGTGGCTTCGGCGGTCGTGCCGATGGGTGTGACGGCACCGATGCCGGTGACGACAACTGTGGAAGTCATGTGATCAACCTCGTCGAATCGGTTGGGGTCCATCACGGGGCGGTGAGACCGCGCGGGCCGGCCGCCCCGTGATCGGAATTCTTAGGCCTGCTGTGCTTTGACGATGTAGTCGACAGCGTCCTGCACGGTGACGAGATCCTTGACGTCGTCATCCGGGATCTTCACGCCGAACTTCTTCTCAGCGTTGACGACGATCGTCATCATCGAGATCGAGTCGATGTCGAGATCATCGGTGAAGGACTTGCTCGGCTCGACAGCTTCGGTGGCCAGGCCGGTCTCTTCGTTCACGATGTCAGCGAGTCCTGCGAGGACTTCAGCTTCGCTATGTGCCATATCTTCCTTCTTTCTCAATGCTTCCCGGCCAGGTTGACCGGCCGGCTTGTGGAACGTGATTCGACGAGTTGTCCCGTCAGAATCCTACGTCATGCCTGCTGCGCATATGCAAGGAGCCAGGTGCCTCGGCAGGTCGTGCCTGGCGCGCCGTCATCCCTGCTGTGGTGCTCATGGCAGCTTGACGACCTGCGCCCCGTAGACGAGTCCGGCACCGAAGCCGATCTGCAGCGACAGCCCACCGGAGAGCTCGGGGTGCTCGCGCAGCAGCCGTTCGGTGGCCAGCGGAATCGACGCCGACGAGGTGTTGCCGTTGTCGGCGATGTCGCGGCCGATGACGACGGAGTCAGGCAGCTTCAGCTGCTTGGCCAGTTCGTCGATGATGCGCATATTCGCCTGGTGGGGCACGAAAGCTGCCAGGCCGCTGGCTTCGACACCAGCGGCTTCGAGGGCCTCTTTGGCGACCTCGGCCATCTCCCAGACCGCCCACCGGAACACGCTGGGGCCGTCCTGGCGCAGTGTCGGCCACGTGCCGCCTTCGGGGTTGTTCTTGAGATCCAGCAGCGAATTGGTCATGTGGATGGTGTCCCAGTTCTCGCCCTTCGAACCCCACACACTCTGGCCGATGCCCGGCTCGTCGCTGGCGGAGACGACGACAGCGCCAGCACCGTCGGCGAGGATGAAGGAGATCGACCGGTCAGTCGGGTCGATCCAGTCGGAGAGCTTCTCCGCACCGATGACGAGGACGTTGTCCATGACGCCGGAGCGCACCAGCCCGTCGGCCTGGGCGATGGCATAGCAGTATCCGGCGCAGGCAGCCGAGATGTCCCAGGCGGGAATCGGGCCAGTGCCCAGCCGGTCAGTCAGCATCGCTGCCACGGACGGCGTCGGGTGGGGGAAGGTGACGGTGGCGATGATGATGCCGCCGATGTCGGTGGGCTTGAGGCCGGCGTTGGCGATCGCCTCCTGCGCGGCCTCCTCGCTCATCTCTGCGACGCCGACGTCCTCGCTGGCGTAGCGGCGGGTGATGATGCCGGTGCGCTGGCGAATCCACTCATCGGAGGAGTCGATCGGCTCGACGATGTCGTCGTTGCGCACGGTGATCTCACCGCGGTAGCCGCCGATGCCGGTGATGGTGGAGTACCGGCCGGCCGGCGTGGTCTGCAGTGTCGGTGCTGTCATAGGGAACCTCTTCTCTGTCTACAGCTGCGAGTGCGGCCGCTTCAGGATTCTGCAGGGGACTGGCCGGCGTGGGCCTGGACGAAGGCGCGGGCGTCATCGAGATCGTCGGCTGACTTCAGTGCAAACGTCTCGACTCCGCGCATCGCCCGCTTGGCCAGCCCGGTGAGGGTGCCGCCGGGCACGAGCTCGAGCAGACCGGTGACGCGCATGTCGAGCAGCTGCTTCTGGCACAGATCCCAGCGCACCGGATTCGTCACCTGCTTGACGAGCAGGTCGAGGTACTCGGAGCCGGAGTCGACCGGCTCACCGGTGGCGTTGGTGAGGATCGTCAGCTGCGGGTCCTGGGCTTCGAGGTTCGAGGCCAGTGTCGCCAGCGGAGCCTGGGCCGAGCCCATGTAGGAGGTGTGGAAGGCGCCTGCGACTTTGAGCGGGATGACGCGGGCTCGCTCCGGCGGGTTCTCGGCCAGTTTCTCGATGTTCTCGACCGCGCCAGCGGCGACGGTCTGTCCTGCGCCGTTGACATTGGCAGGCGACAGGCCAGCGGATTCGATGGCGGCAAGCACATCGTCGGGCTCCCCGCCGACGACGGCGGCCATGCCGGTGGGTGTGGCGGCCGAGGCCTCTGCCATGCCGGTCGCACGCGTCATGACGAACTTCATCGCCGCGGTGTCATCGAGAACGCCGGCGATGTTCGCAGCACCGATCTCACCGACGGAGTGGCCTGCGACGACGTCGGGGGAGACGTCGACGTCGGCGAAGAGCTCCCGGTAGGCGGCGATCGCCGAGGCGACGAGCAGCGGCTGGGCGATGTCGGTGCTCTTGATCGTCTCGTCATCGGACTCCGTGCCATGGATGCGCAGGTCGAGGTCTGCGGCGGCGGAGAGCGCATCGAGTGATTCGGCGAATGCCGGGCGATTGAGCCAGGAGGAGAGGAATCCGGACTTCTGGGCTCCCTGGCCCGGGCAGGCGATAACTAGCACTGGAGTAGCTTCCAATCAGTCGAGGTCGTGTTTCAACTTACGTCAATGTGGAGGTTCGTCACGGGGATTTGTTCAGGTTCGACAATTGCCCGGCTTCTGACAGTTGGCCGTACACCAACGCAATTCTGATGACGAAACCGGCGCGCGCCTCGGTCGGATCGATGCCTATGAGGTCGGCGATCTTGCGCAGCCGGTAGCGCACGGTGTTCGGGTGCACGTGCAGCGAGCGGGCCGTGTTCTCCAGCGAACCGCCGAACTCCACGTAGGCGGCAACGGTGTCGAGCAGCTGGCCGCTGCCGGAGTTGAGCGGTTCGTAGTAGCTGGTAATGAGCTCGCGCACCGCGCAGGTGTCACCGGCGATCGCACGCTCGGGCAGCAGGTCGCGGGCGTGGACCGGCCGGGCGACGATCGGGCGGGCCGAGGCGGTGCGCAGCGCCCAGCCGGCGGCCGCTGCCGAGGTGGCGGCTTCGGCCAGCGTGCTGACCTCGGGTCCGATGACGACTTCGGAGGGGCCGAAGAACTGCGAGAGAGCTGTCGCAGCCTGGTCGATGTCCTCGACGCCGCCGATGACGATGAGCAGCCGGTCGTCGTGCACGCCGACGAGTGCATCCTCGGCCCATTTCTGGGCGGCTTTGCGGATCTCGTCGATGCTCTTGTGCGCGGCTCGCTGCGGGGCGCGGCCGACGAGCACGTACACCGAGCCTTCGGTGCGCCACCCGAAGGCGGCCGTGCGGCTGGCGAGCTCGTCGACGGAATCGCCGCGCACGAGCGCGTCGACGACCATCGCCTCGAGCCGGGCGTCCCACGAGCCGCGCGCTTCAGCGGCACGGGCGTAGATGTCGGCGGCGGCGAAGGCGATCTCACGGGAGTACACGAGCACCGCTTCGCGCAGCTTGGCCTGCTCATTGGGCCGGGCCAGGTCTCCGACGCGCTCTTCGACGACCTCGACGACGACGCGCAGCAGCTGCAGGGTCTGCTGCAGCGAGACGGAGCGGACGAGCTCACGGGGTGCGGACTGGAAGATGTCCTGGACGACCCGCAGCTGGGCATCGGGGTCGCGGTACCAGTCGATGAAAGAGGCGATGCCGGAGTTGGCCAGCACCACGACCCAGCCGCGGTCGGCGGCGCTCATCGAGCGGTACCACGGCAGGCGGGCCTCGAGTCGCTGCAGGGTCAGCTTGTGCAGCAGCGCCTGACCGGCCTTGAGGCGGCGGCTCGTCTCAGCGCGGGCGCGCACATGGGCGGCGGCTTCCTCAGAGCGAACGGGCATGAGGCCACATTACATGAAAGACGACAAAGGATTTGTGCGCCGGACACAAAAGCGGGAGGGGTGTTCCCCTCCCGCTTCTGTGTGCTCAGCAACTGCGAGCGATCAGGCGCTAGCGCCCTCGGTCGAACCGGTGGCGCCGGCCCGCGGATCGTCGAGCTGGTACTTCTTCGACGCCTCGGCGGCGAGCTTCGGATCGACGATGCCGAGGTCGCCGAGGCTGATGAGCGCCTGGACGACGACCGAAGGGGCATCGATGAGGAAGTGCCGGCGAGCGGCCGGGCGCGTATCGGAGATCGCGTAGCCGTCGGCGCCCAGCGACGTGAAGTGGCCGGGGACGTACTGGCGGATCATGTCCGGCACGGTCCGGGTGTGGTCGCTGGTGGCGATGACCGGGCCCTCAGCATCAGCCAGCTGCTGCGTGACAAACGGCACCCGCGCCTCGGCGTCGGGATCGAGCAGACGCTCGTCGTCACAGGCCAGGCCGTCACGGCGCAGCTCCTGCCATGAGGTCACCGACCACACATCGGCCGAGACGTTCCAGTCCTTCTCCAGCAGCTCCTGGGCCTCCAGGATCCACGGCACGCCCACACCCGAGGCGAGCAGCTGGACCTTCGGGCCGTCGAGCTTCGGTCCGTCCTTGAGCTTGTAGATGCCCTTGAGCACGCCTTCGACGTCGAGGTCCTCGGGTTCCTTGGGCTGGACCATCGGCTCGTTGTACATCGTGATGTAGTACATGACGTTCGGGTCGCGCCCGTCGTCCTCGCCGTACATCCGCTGCAGGCCGTCGCGCACGATGTGCGCCATCTCGTAGCCGTATGCCGGGTCGTAGGAGATGATCGACGGGAAGGTTGAGGACAGCACGTGGGAGTGCCCGTCGCCGTGCTGCAGGCCCTCGGCCACCAGCGTCGTGCGGCCGGCGGTGGCGCCGAGGATGAATCCGCGGGCCATCTGGTCGCAGGCTGCCCAGAAGGCGTCCCCGGTGCGCTGGAAGCCGAACATCGAGTAGAAGATGTAGAACGGGATCATCGGCTCGCCGTGTGCGGCATATGAGGTGCCGGCTGCGGTGAACGCGGCAGTCGAGCCGCCCTCGTTGATGCCCATGTGCAGCAGCTGTCCGTCAGTGGCCTCCTTGTAGGCCAGGAAGAGATCGCGGTCGACCGAGACGTAGTTCTGCCCGTGCGGGTTGTAGATCTTCGCGGTCGGGAAGAAGGAGTCCATGCCGAAAGTGCGGGCCTCATCCGGGATGATCGGCACGACGCGCTTGCCGAACTCCTTGTCGCGCATGAGGTCCTTGAGGATGCGCACGAATGCCATCGTCGTGGCGATCTCCTGCTTTCCCGATCCCTTCCGGGCGATGTCGTAGAGCTTGTCCTCCGGCAGCTTGACTGGCACGTGCTTGTCGCGGCGCTCGGGGCTGAAGCCGCCGAGCTGACGGCGCCGCTCGAGCATGTACTTGATCTCCGGGGCGTCGGGGCCCGGGTGGTAGTACGGCGGCAGTTGCGGGTTCTCCTCCAGATCCTTGTCCGAGATCGGAATCGAGAAGTGGTCGCGGATCATCTTGAGATCCTCCAGACCCATCTTCTTCATCTGGTGGGTGGCGTTGCGGGCCTCGAAGTGCGGCCCGAGCGAGTAGCCCTTGATCGTCTTGACGAGGATGACCGTCGGCTGACCGGTGTGTTCGACAGCTGCCTTGTAGGCGGCGTAGACCTTGCGGTAGTCGTGGCCGCCGCGCTTGAGCTGCCAGATCTGCTCATCGGTGTAGTCCTCGACGAGAGCCTTCGTGCGCGGATCACGGCCGAAGAAGTTGTCGCGGACGAACCCGCCGTCCTCACCCTTGTAGGTCTGATAGTCGCCGTCGGGGGTGTTGTTCATGAGGTTGACGAGCGCGCCGTCGCGGTCGCGGGCGAGCAGGGCATCCCATTCGCGTCCCCAGATGACCTTGACGACATTCCAGCCGGCACCGCGGAAGAACGACTCGAGCTCCTGGATGATCTTGCCGTTGCCGCGCACCGGGCCGTCGAGACGCTGCAGGTTGCAGTTGATGACGAAGGTGAGGTTGTCGAGCTCCTCGTAGGCGGCGTACTGCAGCATGCCGCGGCTTTCGGGCTCGTCCATCTCACCGTCGCCGAGGAACGCCCAGACGCGCTGCTCGGAGGTGTCCTTGATGCCGCGGTTGTGCAGGTACTTATTGAACTGCGCCTGCGCGATCGCGTTCATCGGTCCCAGGCCCATCGACACCGTCGGGTGCTCCCAGAAGTCCGGCATCTGGTGCGGGTGCGGGTAGGACGGAAGGCCGGCGGGCTTACCGTCGATCCAGTGCGAGGCCTGCTGGCGGAAGCCGTCGAGCTGGTCCTCGGTCAGGCGACCTTCGAGATAGGCGCGGGCGTACATGCCCGGCGAGGCATGGCCCTGGTAGAAGACATGGTCTCCGCCGCCGGGGTGGTCCTTGCCGCGGAAGAAGTGGTTCTGGCCGACTTCGTACAGCGTGGCTGCCGAGGCGTAGGTCGAGATATGGCCGCCGACCTCGATGCCCGGCCGCTGGGCCCGGTGGACCATGACCGCCGCGTTCCAGCGGATCCAACGGCGGAACCGGCGCTCGACTTCCTCGTCACCGGGGAACCAGGGCTCATCCTCGGGGCCAATCGAGTTGATGTAGTCAGTCGCCGTGAGGCTGGGCACCCCGAGACTCTGCTCGCGGGCGCGCTGGATGAGGCTGAGCATGATGTAGCGGGCCCGGGAGCGACCGCCTTCGTCGACCAGCGAATCAAGGGAGTCGAGCCACTCCTGAGTCTCCTCGGGATCGACGTCTGGGACCTGGCTGGGCAGGCCGTTGAGGATGATTCCTCGCTTCTGATTGGCCACTTTCATGTCCTCTCGTAGGGACGGACTCACCGTCGGGCGGACGGCGGGCGGGGGACACACAGCGATCGTGGCCGCAGCGGCATCCCGCCCTTGGGGTTCGGTACCAACCCTAAGGCACATCGGGCTTCATTGTGGAATATATCCAACCACTATGTGGAAGTTGCAGCCGCATCATGGAAGTTCCAGTGTGAGCGGGTGCGAGCGGCGCCCCTGCGGCGTGAGAACGCGGCAGACCGGCCCGGACAGTTGCTCAGGGCAGGGAAGGGGGCAACAATATGGGATATGAGCACAACTCCTTCCGAAAGGACCCTTGCACAGGACGCGGATGCTGACAGCAGCGCTGCGAACACCCTCGGCCTCGCGCCCGGAAAGTACGTCCAGGAAATCGGCTATGACGATGATGTGGACTTCGACCTGCGAGACGAGATCGAGGCGGTGATCGGAGAGGAGATGGCAGACGAGGACGTCGACGATGTGTTCGACGTCGTCGTCATGTGGTGGCGCTCTGACGATCCCGATCTCATCGACGGCATCGTCGACGCGCAGACCACCCTGGCTGATGGCGGCATCATCTGGCTCCTGACCCCCAAAGCCAAGCGCGACGGGCACATCCCGCCCGGCGACATCACCAACGCTGCTCCGACCGCGGGAATGCATATGACGAAGACCATCAGCGCAGCACCCGACTGGTCCGGCTTCCGGCTCGAAGCCAAGAAGAACTTCAGCTGAGACTCTCCTCCGGGCAGTCAGGCACCTTGCCGGCTGCCCGGACTGCTGAGTGCACCCCATCCACAGCCACGCACCTGAGATCATCAACACCTCGGGCATGGCCGGCCCCACACCCAGTATCCGAAGGAGTGATGGAAAGTGGCGACGCTTTTCACCAAGATCATCAACGGCGAGATTCCCGGCGCCATCGTCTACGAAGACGACCGCTGTGTCGCGTTCCTCGACGCGCTGCCGCAGACCGAGGGCCACACCCTCGTTGTTCCCCGTGAGGAGATCTCCCACTGGATCGACGTGCCAGCAGACCTGCTCGCCCATCTCATGGACGTCGCCCAGCGCATCGGCGCGGCTCAGAAGAAGGCCTTCGACTGCGAGCGGATCGGCGTGCTCATCCAGGGCTATGAGGTTCCTCATACCCATGTGCACGTGTGGCCGACGAACTCCGTGGCCGACTTCGATATGCACAAGCGGGCCAGCGAAATGCAGGGCCCGGAAACACTGAAGCCGGTGGCCCAGCGGATCAGAGACGAACTCTGAGTCTCACCAGGCCACCGGCCGGATTGGTCGGGATAGCGGGATTCGAACCCACGACCTCCTCGTCCCGAACGAGGCGCGCTACCAAGCTGCGCTATATCCCGTCAGCGGAGACAACTATACCCCTAGAGATGCCGACGTCAAAAACCGCGTCTCCAGGCCCTGGAAGAGAGACCTGAATGGCGCTGTCGCAACAGGCGATCATCGACACATCGCTGCGGATCCTCTCGCGATTCGGCATGGGCGACCTGTCGATGCGCAGGCTCGCCCGCGAGCTCGACGTGCAGCCCTCGGCACTGTACTGGCACGTGAAGAACAAGCAGGACCTCTTCGTGCTGCTGGCCCGCCAGATGCTCGCCGCCGCCGTCGCCGAGGCGGAGGGCACCGAGGCCGCCGATCTCGCCTGGGCGCTGCGCACCGTGCTGCTGCGCTACCGCGACGGAGCCGAGATCTACGCCCTCGGCCTCGCACTCGAAGGCGACGAGCTCATCCCAGAGCCCATCCGGGAGCGTGGGGGAGAGACGCTGATGGACTACATCGTCGGCGCCCTCATCATCGAACAGCACCGCACGGACTTCGACCGTCAGGACCCGGCTGCCGGGGCACGGTTCAAACGCGGCGTCAGTCAACTTTTGTGAGACCGGCAGGCAGCCACCCTGGACGGTGACGATGCAGGTGACCGAGTCCAGCAGCTTATGCGACGATGGCAGTATGACGACACGCCCTCGCGCCCGCACTGCCGCTGCCGTTGCCCTCGGCGCCCTGCTGCTCACCGCCTATGGTCAGGACCCCGAGGAAGAGCCGCCGACACTTAGCTCCGACGACGCCACCACTGCCGAGGCGAGCGCTTAGCCGACCGGCACCGCCAGCGACGACGCTGCCGATGACGCGAACGACGACGCTGGCGACGATGCGACTGCCGGCGGTACTGGCGATGAGAACGCCACAGCAGAGCTGCCCGAGGTCTCAGCTGATACCTGTGCTGCCTTCGAGGATTTCGAGAGCGGCTTCCCCGACAACGTCGATGCCGATCCGGAGGCAGCCGCCTCGTGGATGGAGGAGCAGGCCGATGCAGGCGATGAGCAGTACCGCGGTCACCTCAAGGGCCTGGTCGAGGCCACCCGCGCCTACGGTGAGGGCAACAACCCACTGAAGGGACTCGAAGGCCAGTTGCGCGGTCTGCAGAAGCACTGCTCGCACGGGGGCTGATATCATCCGACCCAGGAGGGTGAGCGATGACAGGACTCAACAGCCGACGCGAGCGCGGCGAACTCGAAGCTGCGGTCATGGAGATCCTCTGGGATGCCGACGAACAGCTGAGCGCCAACGACGTCAGCGAGCGCTTCGCCGGACGCAAGCCGAACTACTCGACGATCATGACGACCCTTGAGCGCCTCGAGCGCAAGGACATGGTCGTGCGCTCCGACCCCTCACCGCGCAAGATCCGCTTCCGCGCCGCACAGAGCCGCGACGCCTACGCCAGCGACCGGATGGTCAGCGTGCTGTCCTCCTCCGGTGACCGGCAGGCCACCCTCATGGCCTTCGCCGGGCACTTAAGCGACACCGACCTCGACGTGCTGCGCTCCTCGCTGCAGCAGGCGCAGACCCGGCACGCCCGCAAGGACGCCGCCCGCGCCGCTGCACGGAAACGAGACCGCAGGCGCAGCTGAGCGATGCTCACGCTCCTCGCCCTCAGCGCGGCCGCCACCGCAGCCCTCATCATCACCGTCCCCCGCCTGCTGGCACCGGGCTCATGGGCGCTGCGCCACCCCGCCACCGCGCTGCGGCTGTGGATGGCCTCCCTCGTCGCCGTCATCATCGGGCTCATCACCACGGTGCTGTCCGGTGTGCTGGCGATCGTCACTGCTGTCGCCGGCTACCTGCATCCGGCCCACCTGCTTATCCCAGTCGCCGTCAGCGCCGTCATGATCGCCGCAGCCGCTGTGTGGTTCCGGCTCAAGCACCGCCACCACGCCAGCGTGCGCTCTGTGCATGCCGCCGTCGCAGCACTCGAACCGCACATCATCTCCCGCAGCCAGCGCGAGGCGTTCGTCTTAGCCCGCGTCGGGTCACCAGAGGTGTTCTCCTACGCCGTGGCCCGCACGCCCGCCGAGGCAGGAGTCGGGTCCCGGCCGATGGTCATCGTCTCCACCGGGATGCAGCAGCTGCTCACCGAGGCCCAGCTGCAGACGATCATCGCCCACGAATACGCCCACGTCCGCTGCGGACACGAGACGATCCTGCGCACGGCTGCCCTGACAGCAGCGATGACGCCACCGTCGCTGCGCTACGGGCAGGCGATGCAGCGCTCCGTCACCCTGCTCGTCGAACTGGCAGCCGACGACATCGCCGCCGGCCGGGCCGGTGCCGTTCACCTTGCCAATGCGCTGGCCGCCGTGTCAGCACAGACCGGTGACCCTTCTCTCGACCTGCGCGCCGAACGCCTGACACTCGGGGAGTGGACGCTGACCCACCGGCTCACGGTGCCCGCGGACTTCCGTGTCGCCTGAGCCAGCCACCGCCTCGGGAACGGGGTTCGGCACGCTGGCGCCGGCGTCGACCTCACACTTTCGCCCGCCGCTGCGTCTGCGCAGTGAGAGGAGGGAGTGAGCCACATGCATGAGCCATTCGAACCGGTCATCCGCGCCCACGGGGCAACGGTCATGCGGGTGTGCCTGGCCGTACTCGCCGGGCGCGGCGGGACGACGCACGATGCCGATGACGCGTGGGCGGAGACGTTCGTGGCGGCACTGCGCGCCTGGCCGGACCTCGGCGCCGACGCCAATGTCGACGCGTGGCTCGTGCGCATCGCCCAGCGCAAAGCCATCGACGTCCTGCGCGCCCGCTCCCGCCGCCGCGAAGACCCGGTCGGCGATGACCACCCGGTCGCGGCAGACTGTGATCCGGCCGCCAGCTCGGAGACAGCAGAGATCTGGACCCACGTAGCCCGGCTTCCGGACCGGCAGCGTGAAGCCATCGGTTACCACTACCTCGGCGGGCTCACTCACGTGCAGACCGCCGAGCTCACCGGAAGCACACCCGCTGCCGTCCGGCGGGCCGCCGCTGACGGCATCGCCGCCCTGCGCAGACGCCTCGACAGCGAGGGGGTCGGCACCGGCCACCTGGCAGATAACGGAGCATCCTCATGAAAGACCTCAGCCACCTCTTCCCACTCGACGAAGAGCACATGCGCCGCGTACGCCAGCTGCTCGACGACCACGCCGGAGACGCCGGACTCGTCGATGTCGGCTACACCATCATCGACTCGCCGATCGGCGCACTGCTGCTGGCGGCCACCCCGACAGGGCTGGTGCGCGTGGCCTTCGACAGCGAAGACCACGACGCGGTGCTCGCTGAACTGGCAGAGAAGATCAGCCCACGCGTGCTGGAAGCAGACGCGCAGCTGGCGCCGATCGCAGCCCAAGTCGAGGAGTACTTCGCCGGGCAGCGACGCGAATTCGACATCCCGCTCGACCGGCGCCTGTCAACGGGATTCCGCCGCGAGGTGCAGCGTCAGCTCTCCGAGATCCCCTACGGCACCACTCAAAGCTACAGCGAAGTCGCAGCTGCGGTCGGCCAGCCGACGGCCGTGCGCGCAGTCGGCACCGCATGCGCCCAGAACCCGATCCCGCTCATCGTGCCCTGCCACCGAGTACTGCGCTCTGACGGCAGCCTCGGCGGCTATCGCGGCGGGCTGCCGGCCAAACAGCAGCTGCTCGAACTGGAGGCCGCTGCATGAGCGCGACGACAGGGCTCGTCATCGGTTCCGATGGGCTGGCCCGCCCGGCCTGGGCGGCCACCGACCCGCTCCTGCAGGAGTACTACGACACCGAATGGGGCATGCCAGTCAGAGATGAGGCCGGGCTGTTCGAACGCATCAGCTTAGAGGCCTTCCAGGCAGGCCTGTCGTGGGCGACAGTGCTGCGCAAGCGCGAGGCCTTCCGCGAGGTGTTCGCCGGCTTCGATCCCGACACAGTTGCTCGGTACTCGGAGGCCGATGTGACTCAGTTGCTCGATGATGCGCGGATCATCCGGAATTCCGCCAAGATCCGCGCCACAATCACCAACGCCCAGGCGACGATCGACCTGCGGACCGACGGCGGGCTGCCCGATCTCATCTGGTCGTTCCAGCCGGCAGAGACCCCGCGACCGCGTACGGTCGATGAGATCCCGACCTCGTCCGCAGAATCGGCGGCCCTAGCGAAGGCGCTCAAAGCCCGCGGGTTCCGGTTCGTCGGCCCGACGAGCGCCTATGCGCTCATGGAGGCCATCGGCATGGTCGACACGCACCTCATCGGCTCCCACCGACGCGGGGCCTCCGGCATCTGGGATTGAGCGTCTGCCTGGCGGCAGCACCCTCGACGAACCGGCGGCACCGGCCTACCGTGGAAGCATGACGGACGACCAGCTCATCGGCCGGAGCGCAGACGAGAAGACGCGCGCCCAGGTCAACGCATTCCTGCACGCCTATGGCGCTTCACTGCGCACTTTCGACGCGGACACGAGCGCTGGCCTGTGGGGTGAACCGGGCATGGTCATCAGCGATGAATTCGCCGGCGTGCTCGATTCCCGGGAGGAGATGGCCGCAGGCCTCCAGCAGGGCTATCCCCGCTACCAGCAGCTCGGATTGGCCGATATCGCCCACGACCTGCTGGGCTGCCGGGCGATCACCGACAAGCTCATCCTCGCTGATGTGCGCTGGCTGTTCTACGACAGCCAGGGACGGTTGCTGACCGAAGGCCTCTATGTCTACCTGATGCGCCGCGATCGCGACGGGCTGCGCGCCTACACTGCGGTCGCCGTCGACGAGGCCGAGCGGATCAATGAGCTCACCTGCCGGCAGGCCGCTGCGGCGCTCGAAGCCAAACGCCACGCAGGCGGGGCAGAGGGCAGTCAGGGCTGACGTCATTCAGTCGGTGTCGAAGACGCCGCTGTCACACAGCAGCCGATCGAGATTCGGAGTCAGCGTGAGTGCCGCCAGCTCCTCGGCTGTCACCCAGCGTGCATCAGCGGCATCATCACGTGCACGCAGCTGACCGCCGGTGACCGTGGCAGCGAAATCCCGGACACGGTAGATGCGATTCTCCCCAGCTGGAATGTCGAGGCTCAGCAGCTGCCTACCGATGGCCACCTCAAGACCGGTCTCCTCGGCTACCTCGCGGGCGGCGGCCTGCTGCCAGGTCTCACCCGGCTCGACCTTCCCGCCGGGCAGTGACCAGCGGCCGCGGTGCGGCTGCGAACCCCGCAGCACGAGCAGCACCCGGCCACGGCCATCGGTGACGACCGCGCCTGCCGCAGGCACCACCTCGGGACCGGAGGCGGCATGACCACGAGTGTCCATCGGCTCAGCCATAGGCCGCCGCGCGGCCGGCGACCCGGCCGGAGAACAGACAGCCGCCGAGGAACGTGCCCTCCAGCGACCGGTGACCGTGCATGCCGCCACCGCCGAAGCCGGCAGCCTCACCCGCCGCGAACAACCCCGAGATCGGAGTGCCGGAGGCGTCGAGAACGCGAGCGTCGAGATCCGTGTGCAGCCCGCCGAGGGTCTTGCGGGTCAGCGTGCGCAGGCGGACAGCGATGAGCGGACCGGCGGCCGGGTCAGTGAGCCGGTGCGGGGCAGCAGTGCGCATGAGCCGATCACCCCGGTAGCCGCGGGCATCGCGGATCGCAGCCAGCTGCGCATCCTTGCCGAAACCGTTGGCCAGCTGGTCGTCGCGGGCGGCGATGAGCTCGCCGATTGCTGCGGCATCGAGTGCGTGGTCCGGTTCGAGCCGGTTCATCTGGCCGACGAGATCGGGAACTGTCGCAGCAGTGAGGAAATCCTCGCCGTGGCGCAGGAAATCGGCCACCGGTCCGGGCGGCCCGGAGCCGAGGCGGCCGGCGAGCTTGCGGACCGAACGGCCGGTGAGATCGGGGTTCTGCTCTGAACCGGAGAGCGCGAACTCCTTGGAGATGATCCGCTCATTGAGGATGAACCAGGAATGCTCATGCCCGCCGGCCCGCAGGTGGCCGAGTGTGCCGAGCGTGTCGAAGCCGGGGAAGTTCGGGGCCGGCAGGCGGTTGCCTGCGGCATCGAGCCACAGGGAGGAGGGCCCGGGCAGGATCCGGATGCCGTGGCCGGGCCAGATCGGGTTCCAGTTGCGGATCCCCTCGACGTAGTGCCACATGCGATCCGGGGCGTGGATGTGTGCGCCTGCCGCCTGCGCGACGGGGAACATCGACCCGTCGACGTAGGACGGCACGCCGGTGAGCATCGACTCCGGGGCGGCGCCCAGACGCGTGGGCCAGGCGGAGCGTACGAGCTCGTGGCGCCCGCCGATCCCACCGGAAGCGATGATGACGGCATCGGCAGCGATCGAGAAGTCGCCGACCGCCTCGGACGTTGTGGGCCTCCCGCGCGGGGCAGGGTCATCTGCGAGCATGTGCCCGGCAACCCCGGTGATCCCGGCAGGTGAGCGGGTGAGCTCGGTGACCTTGTGCCGGAAGCGGGGGATGAGTCGGCCGGTGCGCACGTGCTCCTTGGCGCTGATCAGGAACGGTTCGACGACCCCGGGCCCGGTGCCCCAGGTGATGTGGAAGCGCGGCACCGAATTGCCGTGCCCGTCAGCCCGGCCGTCACCGCGCTCAGCCCAGCCGACGATCGCGAAGAGCCGGTGCCCCTTGGCCGCCAGCCAGGCGCGCTTCTCACCGGCGGCGAACTCCAGGTAGGCCTCCGCCCAGCGGCGCGGCCACACATCGGACTCATCGAAGCCGGCAGTCGACATCCAGTCGCGGTGGGCGAGGTCAAGGGAGTCGCGGATGCCCATCCGCCGCTGTTCGGGCGAGTCGATGAGGAACAGCCCGCCGAAGGACCAGTAGGCCTGCCCGCCGAGGTTGTTCTCCGACTCCTGATCGAGAAGCGTGACGGTCGCCCCAGCCTCGCAGGCCTCGGTGGCGGCGACCATGCCGGCCAGTCCCGAACCGATGACGACGATGTGCATGACGCCTCCCTCCCTCGTCTGGCATCAGCTTACGTCAGGCAGCTTACGCAGATGATCAGCTGCGGTGACCCAGGCGCATCGACAGGTCCGCTGCCGCAGCCGCGCAGGCATCCCCGAGCTCGCCGATCCGGTCATCGGGCACCCGGTACAGGGGAGCAGCGATGATGATGGCTGCGACGAGTTCGCCGCGGTGATCGCGGACCCCAGCGGCGATGCCGACGACGTCTGGAGAGGTCGCGGCATGGTTGACGGCGTAACCGCGCGTGCGCACCTCCTCCAAACGCTCGGCGAGTCCCGGTTCTGTGTGCTGGCCGCTGACCTCCGCCTCGGCGGCGAAGACCTGCACCGAGGCGGAGTCGAGGTTGGTGTAGCGGGTGCCGAGTGGCACAGTGTGCTTGATGATCTGGGTGCTGGCCACCTGCTCGACGACGACCGCCTCAGCAGCACTCCACACCGTCAGTGCAGCAGTCTCCCCGGTCGACACGCTGAGCTCGGTGAGCACGGGGAGTGCGAAGCGGCGGATGTCAAGGGTCGCGAGCATCGGCCCGGCGATGGCAAGCAGGCCGAGGCCGAGCCGGTACTTCTTCGAATGCGGATCCTGCTCGACGACCTCTTCGGCTTCAAGGGCGGAGAGAATGCGTGAGACAGAGGACTTGTGCAGGTCGAGGCGGGCTGCCAGCTCCGTGACACCGAGCAGCGGCTCGTCGACGGAGAAGCAGCGCAGCACTGCCAGGATGTTCGCGGTCACGGACCTGCCGCGCCCGGCTGCCGGATCGGACTCTCGCATCGTCTTCCTCCTTGTCAACAGCCTAGCGGGCGCGGCAGGTCACAGCTGGTCACAGAATGTTGTGCTCAGGTCCGAACGGGAACCCGGTGATGTTGCGGGCACCGTTCTCTTCGACGACGAGGATGTCGTGCTCGCGGTATCCGCCGGCACCCGGCTGGCCTTCGGGGATCGTAATCATCGGCTCCATGGAGACGACCATGCCCGGTTCGATGACGGTGCCGATGTCCTCGCGCAGCTCCAGGCCGGCCTCACGGCCGTAATAGTGGCTGAGCACCCCGAAGGAGTGCCCGTAGCCGAAGGTGCGGTTGGGCAGCAGCCCGGCGTCGGCGTAGATGAGGTTGAGCTCAGCGGCGATCTCCGAGCACACCGCGCCGGGGCGGATGAGCTCCAGACCGGCCTCATGCACCTCGACGTTCGTCTTCCACAGCTGCAGGCTGCGCTCATTCGGCTCGCCGAGGAACAGTGTGCGCTCGAGTGCCGTGTAGTAGCCCGAGCTCATCGGGAAGCAGTTGAGCGAGAGGATGTCGCCGTGCTCAAGCTTGCGGGTGGTCGCCCAGTTGTGCGCCCCGTCGGTGTTGATTCCGGACTGGAACCATACCCAGGTGTCGCGGATCTCGGAGTCGGGGAAGGTGCGGGCGATCTCGTGGACCATCGCCTCGGTGCCGATGAGGGCGACCTCGTATTCGCTGATGCCCTCCCGGATCGCCTCGCGCACGGCATATCCGCCGATGTCGGCGATCCGTGCGCCATGCGTGATGACCTCGATCTCCTCGGCTGACTTCACCATCCGCTGCCGCGTCGCCGCCGCACTGATGTCGACGAGCTCGGCATCCGGCAGCGCTGCTTGCAGCTTCGCGTGCTGGTCGAGGGTGAGGAAGTCGTACTCGACGCCGATCCGGCGGGTGCGGATGCTGCGCTGGCGCAGGGCTTCGGTGATGCCGAAGAAGTAGTTGTCCCGCCGCCAGTCGGTGTAGACGATGTTCTCTCCGTGGCTGCGCCGCCACGGCATCCCGGCGTCGATGTTCGCGGTCACCGACACCGAATCCTCTGGCGTGACGACGAGCGCATACGAGCGGCCGAAGGAGGTGAAGAGGAAGTCGGAGTAGTACTTGATCCCGTGATACGAGGTCAGCACGACGGCGTCGCAGTCCTGTTCGGCCATGATGTCGCGCAGCCCGCCGAGCCGGCGTTCGAACTCGGCAGGAGAGAAGGTCAGCGGCACCTTCTGGCCGTTGTGCATGATCTTCAGCCGTTCGGCCGCCATGGCCTCCGCCGCCGAGGCGGGGGTCGCCTGCGGCGGATCGGCTGGGTTGGGTGCCCCGGCCGTGGTGGGAGGAGTGGCCGTGTGGGGTGCGGTGAAGGACATGTGAGTCTCCTTTCGGGCAGGATCGGGTTGGGTGTGGACCAGTGGTGGTGCTGTGGTGGTCAGTCGTGTTCGAGCGGTTTGCGGAAGGTCTCCTTCGCCAGGGCCACTGCGATGAGGGAGACGAGCGCTGCGGCGACGAGGTACCAGGCCGGTGCGAGATCCGAGCCGCTGGCGGCGATGAGGAAGGTCGCCATGAACGGGGCGGTGCCGCCGAAGAGCGCATTCGACAGGTTGAAGCACACTGCGAAGCCGGAGTAACGCACGCGGGTCGGGAACTGCTCGGCAAGGAAGCTCGGCAGGGTGCCGTCGTTGAGGGTCAGCAGCGCACCGAGTGCCACCTGGACGCATATGATGAGCACGAAGATTCCGGTGTCGAGCACCATGAACAGCGGCACCGTCAGCAGCATGAACAGCACCGAGGCGGAGATGAGGACCTTTTTGCGGCCGAGCCGGTCGGACAGCAATCCGGTGAGCAGGATGAAGCCGATGTAGGTCAACAGTGCGACGGTAGTCGAGAGGTTCGACAGGGTCGGGCTGAGCTTGACAACCTCGGTGAGGTAGGTCGGCATGTAGCTCAGCAGCAGGTAGAAGCCCACGGCGTTGAGCAGCACGGCTCCGGAGGCGAGGATGAGCACCTTCCAGTGCTTCTTGAACAGGTCTCCGGCTGGTGCCTTGATCGCCTCGTCCTCAGCGGCCATCTCCTTGAACACCGGGGTGTCTTCGAGCTTCGTGCGGATGTAGCGGCCGATGAGGCCCATCGGGGCGGCGAGCAGGAACGGGATCCGCCAGCCCCAGTCGGAGAGCTGATCGGGGGAGAGCACGCCATAGAGGAGTGCGGCGATGAGTGAGCCCATGAGCAGTCCGGTCGCCGTCGAGGCCGGCACGATCGCGGCGTAGATCCCGCGGCGGTGGGGTGGGGCGTATTCGACGAGGAACGCCGAGGCTCCGGCATACTCACCGGAGGCGGAGAATCCCTGGACGACGCGCATGATGAGCAGCAGGACCGGCGCCCAGAACCCGATGGTCGCATATCCGGGGATGAGGGCGATGCAGAAGGTTGCCAGCGACATCAGCAGGATCGACCAGCTCAATGCCACGCGCCGGCCGACCCGGTCGCCGAGGTGACCCCAGAAGAACCCGCCGATCGGGCGGATGAGGAAGCTGATGGCGAAGAGTGCGAACGTCGAGAGCAGTGCCACCTGGCGGTCGCTTTCGGGGAAGAACACCACGGCGATGGTGGTGGCGAGGTAGCCGTAGACGGCGTAGTCGAACCATTCGACGAAGTTGCCGATGAAGCTCGCGGCGATCACCCGCCGCCGGGTGGCGCGATCGACGCCGTCGGGATGTGTGCGCCCTTGTCCGCTGAGCGTAGGCCCGTAGGCGCCCGAGGTGCTGCGCACCGGGTGCGGTCGCGTCCCTTCGGGCGCGGTCTCAGGGCTGGGGGCTTTCGGTTCCATGACCATGGCTTCCTCCCTTGGAAGCAGAGAACTCATGAGTTGCATAAAACGCAACGGTGTTGCATTCACAGTACGTGTGGCGCAGGTCACGGTCAAGGATCGATGGCGGGGAGTTCCCGCTTGGCGTGGTCAGCGGTGATTCTCCTGGTGAGCGCCACGACAGCGGTCCGGCATCGTCTCGGATGCCGGACCGTGCCGAGGGCAGGTGACTCAGGTGGGCGAGTCAGGAGAAGCGGCGGCCCTCATCGCGGCGGTGCGCCCACACGGCGGCGATGATGAGCGGGACGAGCCAGCCGAGCCACACGACGACATTGAGCATGTCGACCGAGCCCTCGCCGATGAGTGCGGTGACGGCATCGCGGCCGGGGCGGGCCGGGGTGAACTCGGAGATCGCGTTGAGCCAGCCGGGCATCGCCTGCACCGGCAGGATGAGACCGCCGACTGCGGCGAAGGGCAGGAAGGCGATCTGGGTGATCGCCACCGCAGCCTTCGGTGTGGCGAGGTAGCCGATGAGCAGCCCTCCGAAGAGGAACGGCAGCGCTGCCAGGATCCACGCCGGGATGAGCGCGGGCAGACGCCACCAGCCCAGCTCACCGGCGGCGAATGGCTCGAGGACCGGGGTGGCGGCCATCGCGACGATGAACAGCGGCACGACGGCGATGAGCACGACGATAACCGCCACCGCCACGCGGGCGGAGAAGAAAGGGCCTGGGCCGGCTGGCAGGGTGCGCAGGTAGTTCGACCATTCGGCCTTGCGTTCCTCGGCGATGCCGATGCCGTAGTTGAACAGGAACGTGCTCACCACGCCCATGAGCCCGAGCTGGGCGACACCGGCCAGGGCGACGGCTGCCTGCTGGTCGGCAGGGGTGCCGTCCATAAACGGCAGGAAGAAGATCGCGAAGACCATGACGGGGAAGACGGCTGCGGAGATGACGACGACGGGCACGCGCAGGGTGTCGCGGGTGCGGTAGATGAGATGCGGGAGGTATAGAGCCGGGGCGGCGGTGGTGGACATGGCTGCTCCTGTCGGTGCTGTCGGTCAGTGACGTGCTGTGTGGGCGGCGACGGCCTCTTCGAGGCTGGCCCCGCGCACTTCGAGATCGGTGAATGGCAGGCCCTCGGCGATGAGGGCGCGGATGAAGGCATCGGAATCGCTGCAGGTGATGACCTGCCGGGCACCCTCACCGGGCTGGATGCCCGTGACACCGGGCAGCGCGGTGATGGCTGCCTCGGAGCCGTCGGGAAGGGTGACGGTGACGCGGCGCAGGTCGACGGCGGTGCGGACGCGATCGAGCTGGTCGTCGACGATGATCTGCCCATCAGCGAGCATGACGACCCGGTCTGCGAGACGCTCGATCTCATCGAAGTGGTGGCTGGTGACAAGCAGGGTGCCACCGGCTGCGCTGAACGCCTGGATGCGCTGCCACACCTGCTGGCGGGATTCGGCGTCGAGACCGGTCGAGGGCTCATCGAGGACGAGCATGTCGGGATTGCCGACGAGCGCGACGGCTAGCATGACGCGGCGCTTCTGCCCGCCGGAGAGCCCGCCGCACTGCTTGCCGGCCAGTGCGGTGAGGTCGAGATCGTCGAGCAGCTCACTCGTCGACAGCGGGTTCGGGTAGTGCGCGGCGACGAAGTCGAGGACCTCGCGGACCTTGAGCACCTCCGGCAGGGAGGTCGCCTGCGGGGTCACGCCCATCGTGCGCCGCGCCTCGGGTGTGCGCGGGTTGGCCCCGAAGATCGCCACGCTGCCGGCATCAGGCGTCCGCTCACCGGTGATGAGCGAGAGCAGCGTGGACTTGCCCGCGCCGTTGGGCCCGAGGATCCCAACGGCCTCACCGGGGGTGATGCGCAGGTTCATGCGCGAGAGCACGGTGGTGGTGCTGAAGGACTTGGCGACGTTGTCGACGGTGACAGCGGCCGTGCCCGAGGCGGTGGGCGCGTTTGTGCGCTGCGGTTGGCTGAGGGTGGGGGTCGGTGACATCAGGGGTTTCCTTCCAGGATGGTGCGCAGATTGGTCAGATAAGTCTCATAGGCCGCACGGCCGGTGGCGGTGAGTGAGAGATAGGTGGCCGGTGTGCGGCCTTCGATGGTCTTGGTCTGGGTGAGGTAGCCGGCTTCTTCGAGCTTGCGCAGGTGGGTTGAGAGATTCCCGGCGGTCATCGACAGGTCCTTGCGCAGGCGGGTGAACAGCACCTCGTCGCCGGCCGGCAGCCCGGCCAGGGCGGCCATGATGCGCAGGCGCGAATCAGCATGGATGACCGGATCCAGTGCCGTCATGACCGGCCTGCTTCCCGTCCGGTGCGCGCGAGGGCGATGATGCTGACGACGAGTCCTGCCAGGGCCGCTGCGGCGAAGACGAGCGTGAAGAGCTCCGGGCCGACCAGCAGGCTGATGATGAGGGCCACGATCGCCCCGATGCCGAATCCGAACATCATCCGGTCGGAGAAGATGACGCCGCCCATGACGATCATGATGCCGACGCCGAAGACGGCGGCCGAGTTGGCCAGCCAGCCGATGACCTGCGGGTCCTGCAGGTAGGTGCCCAGCTGCATGCTCACCATGATCATGACGGTGACGACGAGCGCCCAGGTGACGCCGTAGAGCGTGCCCTGCCGGGCGGCGGGACCCCGGCGGCCGGAGGCGGCGCGCACATTGATGATGCTTGTGGCGATGAGGGCTGCCGTCATGCCGGCGGCGAAGATGATGCCGGCGATGGCTGCGGGCATGAGCCCGAAGACGTAGGCGGCCGCCATGGCGCTGTACCCGACGAACCAGATGGCCGACCACAGCAGTGAGGTGATGATCCCGGCCCGCTGTTCGCGACGACTGATTGTGCGCTGCCCGGAGGTGGCGATCTCCAGAGCGCGACGCGGATTGAGAGCTGGTGTGCCCTCGGCATCGTGCGGTTCGGGGTTCTGCTGCGGAATCTGGTTCATGCAAACAAGTTTGTAACGCAAACTAGTTTGTGTCAACCCTCTGGTTGGCCGCCGTGGGCACGCGGAGGAAGACCGCATGGTGGCGCCCAGCTGAGCAGGGGAGAATGGAGGACATGAACGAGACATACGCCCCGCACCAGACCAGCCATCAGTCCACCGACCGCACCTGGGCGATTCTGTGCCACCTCTCGCTCATCATCTCCGCGGTGCTGAGCCTCGGAATGCTGGCCTTCGTCGGCCCGCTCATCTTCTGGTTCATCTACAAGGACAGGAGCGACCTTGTCCGCAATGCGGCCGCCGGCTCCTTCAACTTCGCCGTCACCCTTGCCCTGGCCTCGATGGTCGCCTCGATCCTCGCCTTCACCGTCATCCTGCTGCCGGCAGCCTGGATCATCTGGGCAGTCATCTACATCGTCAGCATCGTCATCCCGATCATCGCGGCGTTGGCTGCCTCCCGCTACCAGAAGTACCGCTACCCGCTGACCCTTCCGCTGCTGCGGTGACCGATGGCCATGTGACAGTCTTGATCACACACGCCGCGGAACGGAGGAACTGATGTCAGAGGTTCGCCTGACAGGACAGCTGATCTGCACTGACGCCCACGAACTGGCGGTCGTAGAAGAATACCTGCCGGATCACATCGCGCGGACCCGCGCCGAACCCGGATGCCTTGCCTTCTCCGTTGACCAGACGCGTGAGCCTCTCATCTGGCAGGTGTCCGAGCGCTTCGCCGATCCAGCTGCATTCGCAACCCATCAGGAGCGCGTGGCATCCAGCGAATGGGGACAGGCGACCGCAGGAATCGAGCGTCGCTACAGCGTCGACGGCATGCCTGCGACCGACAGCTGAGAACTGCTGCAGCGCCGACGGACTGCGACTACTCTGCGGTGAGGCGGGCGATATGGTCGGCCGCCACAGCAGCACCGGGTCGGAGCGCGCGCAGCCGCCGCCCATGAGATGCAGCGTTCTCGCGCACAGTGCTGTCGGTCAGCAGCGAGGTGACCGCGGCCGCCAGTCTGCGCGGACGCGCCGAAGGCCGCACGCGCATTCCCAGTCCGCGTTCTCGCAGCACATCACCGATGCCGGCTTCATCCGAGACCGGGTTGACCGGCATCACAAGAACCGGGATGCCATGGGCGAGCGCCTTGAGTGTCGTCGAATGTCCGCCATGCCCGATGAGCAGATCCATCTGCGGCATCAGCGCGGCATGATCGACCCAGCCGCGCACCTCGACATTGTCGGCCCCGTCGAGTTCATTGCTGAATGATGCACCGCCGGTGGTGACGATGGCGTCGACGGGCAGGTGGGAGAGCGCTTCGATGACGCGCCGGTAGATCGGCTTCATGCCTGGCCAGTCGGTTGTCGACAGTGACACGAGGACGCGAGGACGGTGACCGGGTAGGCCCCGGGTCGGAGGGGATGCCTGTTCGGTCGATCCAGTCCAGGTGCAGTGGCGCAGCACCGGGTTGCGGCTGCCGGGGTCGAGTTCGGCATCGGTGAGCATGAGCCGCGCCGCGGCCTGGTCCCAGTTCCTGCTCAGGCTCACGCCGAACAGGTCGAGACCCTCAGCGGTGAAGGGGTGGTACAGGCGTGACCAGTATTTTCCGAAGGTGTGGGCGAGCACCACTACCGGAATGCTGGAGACGAGGGCGGCGCGCAGCGGAGTGAGCAGCAGGCAGTCAACGGCGATGACATCCGGCTGGCTGGCAGCGATGATGGCGGCAGCGTCTTCGCGTGCATACGGGCTGGCAGTGATCCTGACGATCGACGCAATGCGGGCGATGCCCATCCCTGACACGGGTCCGGCTGTGATGCCTGCTGCAAAGTGCGGCTGGGGGAATCCGGATTCACCAGCTGCCAGGCCTGCGACCTCGATATCCCAGCCCCTGGCGGCAAGCTCCTCAGCGACCGCGAGGATCGGCGGCACATTGCCCCCGAGGTCGGCGGTGAAGAAGAGTGCCTTCACTGCCACATCCTCTCGGCATCGGGTTCGGTGGGCGGTTCCGGAACGAAATCACGGATGGTTCTCAAACCCACGTTACTGCAACAGTGCTGGTCACCCCGGCGGCGGGCGAGTTCTCCACGAGTGGGCAGAACGACGCCGCATCGCTGACAGGTCTACGGAAAGTGTCCGCTGATGAGACATACGGAACGATGACGCGAGAGACCAATGTCGAAGCAAAAGAGATCTCGGGACATCGAGTGAACGATGTCCCGAGATTCTAAGAAGTGGGCCCAGATGTGTCCCGAGTCAAGACATGTTCTCACTCGCCCGGGTACGAGCCAACAGACCAGTGATTGCCTTCTGGATCTGCGACGGTGGCGACACGTCCGCCGTAGGGCTGGTCGGCGGGGTCTTCGATGGTCGTGGCGCCGTTTGCCATCGCCTTCTCGTAGGTTGCGTCGACGTCAGCGTCTGCCGGGACCACGAGATAGCAGCGGGCCTGGCCGGCCGTGTCTGGGATCCTGTGAGGGCCTGGTTGCCGGGCGGAGCCAAGCATGATCCCGCCCGAATCGTGCCAGCGCAGTTCGGCATGCTCAACCCGGCTGGGGTCTGCTTCGCTGCGGACAACGAGGACCTGCTCGAACCCGAGCGCGGCGAGGAACGCTAGACCTTTGTCGGCATCGGCGTAGGTGAGGCAGTGAAACAGCTGGGGCTTGGTTGTCGTCATGTGTTCAATCATGGTCGGCGATCAGTGCCAGGTCTTGAAGATTTGGGAAGTCTTCAGTTCGAGCTTTGGGACTGCCTCCGACGAATCTCTTCCATTCCCGCGAGAGGTGCGACTGATCTGCATACCCGCAGCTGCTGGCCGCCTCGGTCAGGGACGCTCCTGATGCGACAAGGCGCTGGGCGTTCTCGAAGCGGGCCAGACGGTTGATCTCTTTGGGCGTCAGGCCAAACTCTGCGCGGACGCGATTTCTCAGGTGGCGCCGCGAGTACCCAACTTCCGCGGCCACCTCGGCGACCGGAAGACCACTCCCAAGGAGACGCCACGCCGCCGTCACCGTGGGGTCGCCAGCCCACCGATTCAGTCGGGTCAACAGCATGGCTTCCGCGGCGGCGAGGCGGTCTGTCCACGAGGTGCGACTGGCGATGGCTTCATGCTCGTCGCAGGTCAGCCCTCGCGGCAGGTCATCCATATCGACGGTGTGTGTTGCCACAGAGCCGATCGGTGCGCCGAAGAGTGCTCGGCATTCAATCGGTGTGACAGCCAGATGAATACCTCGTTGGAGACCGTGCGTGTGAATCAGCGCAGGACGCAGATGGAGACCGGAGATCGAGCACCAGCGCGCCGTGGATCGGTTGGGTTCGTGAAGCCACCCCACATCGAGAGGCTCCTCCACCGCGATGATCACCGTGGCGGCCGTGCTGGGCACTCCCACGTGGACGGCGTCGACCGGCAGCACAATGTCGTAGGCCACCATGGGCTCAGCCAGGCAGCTCTGAAGTGCGGGATGAACCGGCCGTGTCACAGTCTCCATCTCCCAAGCCTAGCTGTGAGACCACGCGCTCATGTCCTGTAGAGCTGGCGCCTGGGCCCAGGGAGAGGTTGACGGCTGGCCGTCATGGTGAGTGCAGATGTGGTCGCCGAGGTGGATGAGCCAGTTGACCGAGGCGGTGCCGGCGCTGGTGAGGATGGCGGTGAAGCGTCCTGCGTGTCGTTCCTCGATGGCGGGTAGCCTGGGACATCAGCGCCAAAACGAGAAGAAGTCTTGGGGCATCGAGTGGACGATGTCCCGAGACTTGAAGAAAAAGTGGGCCCAGAGGGACTCGAACCCCCGACCCTCTCGGTGTAAACGAGATGCTCTAGCCAACTGAGCTATAGGCCCCCAGGCGGAATCGTCTCCGGCCGGACAACAGTATGCCATACGAGCAGGCCGGGGCGCGCTTTCCCACACGCCCCAGCCTCAATGCTCAGCGGTCGCGCAGTTCGCGCTTGAGGATCTTGCCCGAGGTGTTCTTCGGCAGCTCCTCGACGAAGTGAACGGCCTTGGGCACCTTGAACGGAGCCAGGCGCTCCTTGACGTGGTCGATGACCGCGTCCTCGGTGATCTCACCCTTCGGCACAACGAACGCGGTGATCGCCTCGATCCACTTGTCATCGGGCATGCCGACGACTGCCACCTCGCCGACGGCGTCGAGTTCGAAGATCGCGTCCTCCACCTGGCGGGAGGCCACGAGCACACCACCGGTGTTGATGACGTCCTTGACGCGGTCAACGACCTCGATGAAGCCCTGCTCATCTGCGACGACGAGGTCACCGGAGTGGAACCAGCCATCCCGCAGCGCCTCCTCGGTCGCCTCGGGCTTGTTCCAGTACTCGCGCATGAGCTGCGGGGAGCGGTAGACAATCTCGCCCTGCTCACCGGGTCCGACCTCCTGGCCCATCGGGTCGACGACGCGGGCGTCGACGAACAGCACCGGGCGGCCTGCCGATCCGGGATGATCGTCGTGCTCCTCCGGTCGCAGCACCGTGCACAGTGGACCGAGCTCAGACTGGCCGAAGCAGTTGTAGAAGCCGAGCTCCGGGAGGTGATCGCGCAGTTTCTTCAGCACCGGGCCGGGCATGATCGATGCACCGTAGTAGGCGCGCTTGAGGCTGGAGAGATCGCGTTCGAAGAACGCCGGGGTGTTCGCCAGCGCCACCCACACCGTGGGTGCGGCGAAGAATGAGGTGATCCGCTCCGAGGCGAACAGCTCGATGAGCTCAGCCGGGACGGGAGCGGGCACGATGATGTTGTACGAGCCCTTGAGCAGGCTCGGCAGCAGGAACACGTGCATCTGCGCCGAATGGTACATCGGCAGTGCGTGGACCTGCCGGTCCTCAGCAGAGAAGTCGAGGACATCAAGGCAGCTGAGGTACTCGTGCATGAGCGACCGGTGCGTCATCACTGCGCCCTTGGGCGCCGAGGTGGTGCCCGAGGTGTAGAGCAGCTGGACGGCGTCGGTGTCGATGACATCGAACTCGCCCTCGCCGACCGGTGTGACATCTGTGGCAGTGGCGACCGGCACGAGGTCGTCCATCGTCAGGCGCTGGGCGGCTTGGCCGGCCTCGGTGTTCTCGACATGCTCCATAAGGTCGGCATCGGCGATGACGACGCCGGCGCCGGAGTCGGTGAGGATGTACTGGAGCTCTGCCTCCTTGAGCTGGTAGTTCACCGGCACGTGGATGAGGCCGGCGCGCGCGGCGGCGAGGAACACGATGAGGTACAGGTCGGAGTTCTTGCCGTAGGCGGCGACGCGCTCACCCTTGGACAGGCCGAGTGAGACCAGATGCCGGGCCACGGCGGTGATGGCGACATCGAGCTGCGGGTAGGTCCAGGTGCGGTCGGCGAAGACGACGCCGACCCGGTCGGTGTTCCGGCGTGCAGACCGGGCCACCGCATCGGAGATGGTGCTGGCATTCAGGGCAGTGATGTGATTCATACCATCGATTATGCGCTAGGGCTTGAAGTGCTCTGCACGGGGGTCTCATCTTGTGCCAGACCGCCAGCGGCTAGCACGGACAGGCTCATCATGGCGAATGTTCTCAGCAGCTGAAATGTATTACGGTATCCGCATGGGCTCACCTCGCGTTTCGGACATCGTCAGCATCTGCGACTCGCTGTGGCCTCCGGCCTACGCAGAGCCCTGGGACAGCGTCGGACTCGCTGTCGGCGACCCGTCTGCTGAGGTCTCCCACATCCACCTCGCACTCGACCCGATGGATGCCGTCATCGCCGAGGCGAAAGACCTGGGAGCCGACTTCCTCTTCACCCATCACCCGCTGCTGTTGCGCGGGATCACCTCCGTGGCAGCCGACACTCTCAAGGGCGGGGCCATCACGGAACTCATCCGCTCCGGCATCGCCCAGTACAACGCCCACACCAACGCCGACTCCGCCATCGGCGGGGTCTCCGACGTTCTGGCCGAGGCGATCGAACTGACCGAGCGCACCCCGCTCGTCCAGCACAGCGACGCCCCTGCCGGAGTGGGACTCGGCAGGGTCGGAACCCTGCCCGCTCGGGTGAGCGTGCGCGAACTCGCCGCCCGCCTGGCCAAGGAGGCACCGGCAACCGCCACCGGCATCCGCATCGCCGGCGACCCCGAGGTTCAGGTCGAGCGGGTGGCAGTGCTCGGGGGAGCAGGGGACTCACTCTTCGACGAGGTCCGCGCCACCGACGCCGAGGTCTACATCACCTCCGATCTGCGCCATCACCCGGCCACCGAAGCCCGGGACACCGCCCACCGGCGCGCCGCAGGCACCCCGCATCTCATCGACATCTCCCATTGGGCAGCCGAATCCATGTGGATGGCCAGAGCCGCCGAACAGCTGCGCGAACAGCTGAGCGCAGGCGGCATGGACGTGACGGTCACAGTCTCGGAGATCTCGACCGACCCGTGGACGGAGCGCATCGGACAGGCAGGTGAATGACATGACAGCCAACACCACAACACTGAGCACAGGCGAGCAGCAGGCGCTGAACGACTGGATCGAAACGGCAGCCGCATCACGCAAGACCGAGCACGAGGCCAAACAGACTGAGCTCATCGCCCGTGTGCGGCAGCTCGCCGGCGAACATCAGGCGACTGCCGCGATGCTCAAGGAGCTCGAAGCCACACTGGCCGGGTATCGCAAACAGGCCGCTGAGATCGATGCCGATGTCGAAGCCCGCAGCACCCGCATCGAGCAGATGCGCGATGCCCTCAACTCCGGTGAAGGCCTGACCAGCCGTGACCTCGTGGCGCTGCAGTCCGATATCGACACCGCGATTGCAGCCAAGGGTGAGCGCGAGAACGACCAGCTCGAGGTCATGGGCGAGATCGACGACCTCACCGAGCGCATCAGCACCGTCACCGAGGACCTCAATCAGATCGCCGCCACCGGCAAGCAGCTGCAGGCCGAACGCGCCGAACGCGCCGCCGAACTGCAGTCCCGCAGCGAAGAGCTCGCCGCCAAACGCCAGCAGATCGCCTCCCAGCTGCCCGGTCCGATCAGCAGCCGGCTGGTGCAGGCATTCGCCGCCGGTCAGCCGACGGCCGCGCATGTCAGCGCCGGCTCCTGCGGTTCATGCGGCTCGCAGATCAGCGCGATGACCCTCGACCGACTCGGCGCCTCGGGATCCGGAGCAACCGCCGACTGCGATGAGTGCGGCGCTCTGCTGCTGCACGCTTGACCTGCACGTGAGTGTTCTCAGCCGGGCAGAACGATCGTCAGCTCGGCAGGCTTGCGCTTCGTGGCAGGGGTCAGCTCCGCCTCATAGTGCTTGCGCGCAGCCTTGAGCAGCGCCTCAGGAGTCTCCGGCAGGCCCGCCCTGCTGCGCAGCAGATGACCGGCGAGCTCCCCGCGCGTGAGCTTGGCGTTGTGGGAGACGACCGAGCGCTTGCCGTTCTTCTCCGTCACTGCGGAAACGGTCACGACCTGATCGACCGGCCCCGGCCAGGACTTGCGGTACTCCGTCGAGCGGCAGTCGAGGATGAGCTGACCGGCGAACTCCTCATCGAGGACCGGTGAGAGGCGCTTCTTCCACCATGTGGCGAGCACCCCATGCGCGGCGAGATTCGTCTTCATCGACAGCCGGTAGGCAGGAATCGGATCACCGGCTGCCAGGAGCCCGAACAGCGCTGAGGATACATAGACCTGCGAGAGACGTTCGCGAGCCTTGCCGCGCATACTCCCCGCATCGAGGGCGGCATACAGGACCCCGGTGTAAGTCTCCAGCGCAGGAGCACAGGGGATCTCCGTCAGGTGCGTATTGCGCTCGACATCGTCCTGGAGGGAGAGCCCCACACCGAGCTGCTCGCAGGCATCGGGCTCAGCTGAGACCTCGGCGAGTGATTCGAGAACCTCGATGCGGGCACCGGTGAGCTCCGGGAAGCTCAGCTCATCGAAATCAAGCACCGGACCCGAGGCGGCAAGCGTCTTGCCCTCAGAGGGCGGCAGCAGAACAATCACGCCAGCCATCGTAGCCATCTCCAGACCCCAACCTGCGTTCAGGTGCAGGTGAGGATGCGCACATCCGGTGCCTGTCGCCTCGGGCGCGGGCGTACACTGGAGGCCGAGGTCAGGTCGCCGGACGGTCGCGGCAGCAGATGCTGACGAGGAACGTCCGGGCTCCACAGAGCACGGCGGTGGGTAACGCCCACCCGGGGCAACTCGCGGGACAGTGCCACAGAAAGCAGACCGCCGGCCATCGGCCGGTAAGGGTGAAAGGGTGGTGTAAGAGACCACCGGGTGCCAGGTGACTGGGATCGCACGGTAAACCCCGCCGGGAGCAAGATCGCACAGACAGCGCCTGACGGCTGCTCGCTGAAGCTGTCGGGTGGATCGCTTGAGGGCACCGGCAACGGTGCTCCTAGACAGATGACCGTCACGCAGACCGGGGCGACCCGCCTGCGGACAGAACCCGGCGTACAGGCGGCCTGACCTCCCCGTCTTTGCAGTCCTTTATACATTTGATAGTTCGGCCAGGCGGCCAATGAGAAGGCACTCGAGGATGCCAACCAGGATCTCAGCCGGGTGCTGCAGGAGTGGCACGAGCACTCATGAACAGGTCAGTCCGGCAGGCGCAGCCAGGCAGGTGCCTGGGCCTGGAAATCACCGGCACCGAGGCGGTGGCCGGCTCCGGCTGGCAGGGCACCGAGCAGCGGGGCGATGGTCGTGAGCGCCTCGCGGTTGTCGATATCGACCGGCAGGGCAGGATCAGGCCACGAGCCGATGACGATGCCAGTGACGTCCACGCCGCGGTGGGCCAGCGCTTCGGCGGTCAGTGCGGTGTGATTCAGTGTGCCCAGCCGTGAGCGGGCGACGATGACGGCACCGACCGGTTCACAGGATTCGGCTGCCAGGGTGCGAGCGAGATCGGCTGCCGTGTGCCCGCCGAAGTCGACGAGCACCCCGCCGGCGCCTTCGATGAGGACATGGTCGGCGCTGGTCTGCGCAGCCAGCTCGCGGATGTACTCAGCGTGCTCACCGGCTGTCGGCAGGCTGGCGCCTTCGGCACGGGCGGCCGGGACTGGTGCCATCGGCAGGCGCAGGGTGGTGTGTGTGTACGTCTCGATGCCGGCCAGCCGGGCGATGATCTGCGCATCGGATTCGGTTACGACGTCGGAGTACTGTGCCTCCAGTTCGGTGCGCTCGGGGTCATCGGGGCTGATGTGCCCGGTCTGCACGGGCTTGACCATGATGACCCGTCGCCCGGCCGCTGAGAGCGCTGCCGCCAGGGCGGCGGTCGCGATCGTCTTGCCGACACCGGTGTCGGTGCCGGTGACAAGCAGGTACCGGGGGATCATGACCCGGTCACCTGAGCGCCGGCGACCAGGGATGCGCAGGCATCGGTGATCGCACGGATGCGGGTGCAGGCGCGTTCGAGTTCGGCGCTGCTGAGGCCGGCGCGGGCGGTCGGCCGCACCCGGGTGATGCCATCGGGGACCGACGGCGGGCGGAAGCAGCCGACGAGGATGCCCTCCTCGCGCAGCAGTGCGCGGGCTCGCACTCCGGATTCGGGGCTGGGCATCGGCACCGAGAGCACCGCACCGGCCGGGACCGGCACCTCGAGCGCGGCCGCCAGCTGAGCGCGGGCAGACGCCATGTCAGCGACCCGTTCTGGGGTGATGAGGTCGAGTGCGGCACGGGCGGCAGCGGCATTGGCCGGTGCCAGGCCGGTGTCGAAGATGAACGAGCGGGCGGTGTTGATCGCCGCGTCGCGGATGAGCTCGCTGCCCAGCAGCGCACCGCCCTGCGAGCCGAGAGCTTTGGACAAGGTGGCGGTGACGACGAGCCGGTCGCGGTGGGCTGAGAGCTGGGCGGTTGCACCAAAGCCGGTGTGCTCACCGGTGCCGGCGACCCCGAGGCCGTGAGCTTCGTCGACGAGGAGCATCGCGTCGTAGCGGGCGCACAGATCGAGCAGTGCGTCCAGATCTGCGGCATCACCGAGGACGGAGTAGACCGATTCGACGATGACGAGTGCCTCGGGCTGGCGGCGTTCGGCCAGTGCGGCCTCGACGGCTGCCGTGTCGTTGTGGGCGACGATCTGCACCGGTGCCTTCGTCAGCCGGCACGCATCGATGAGCGAGGCGTGGTTGTGGGCGTCGGAGACGATGAGCGTATCCGGCCCAGCCAGTGTGGCCACCGCAGCGAGATTGGCCATATACCCGCTGGAGAAGGTGACGCAGGCCGGGTGGAGCAGACGCTCGGCCAGGCCGGCTTCGAGCGCGTGATGGGCTCGCGTCGTGCCGGTGACGAGCCGGGAGGCACGTGCCGAGGTGCCGAACTGCTCGATCGCCTCGATGGCCGCCGCACGCACCTGCGGGTGCTGGGACAGGCTGAGGTAATCGTTCGAGGCGAGGTCGAGGCCGGTGAGCACCGGATCAGTGCGGTGCATATCAGCAGCCTGCCGTCGCTCACCGGCAGCCGCGAGCCGGGCGGCGACGGCGTTCACGACTCCGTCTCCTCGGTGTGGGCAGCCGCTGCGGCGACCATCGCCAGGGTGATCGTGGCGATCGTCTCCGGTGTGGAAATGTAGGGGGGCATCGTGTAGATGTGCTGGCGGAACGGCCGCAACCACACGCCGTGCCTGGCCGCGATGCGGGTGGTGAGGCCGACGTCGACGGGCCGGTCGAGTTCGATGACGCCGATCCCGCCGGTCACCCTGGCCTCATGGACGCCCGGCAGCTGCCGGGCAGGGGAGAGGCCTGCCTCCAAGGCCGGGGAGATGCGCTCGATCGCCGGCTGCCAGCCGCTCATCTCATCGCCGAAAAGCAGCCCAAGCGAGGCTGACGCCGCAGCACAGGCCAGCGGATTGGCCATGAAGGTCGGGCCGTGCATGAGCGCTCGGTATGACGACTGCGTGATGACCTCAGCGACCGGGCCGCGGCACAGGAGTGCGGCCATGGTGAGGTATCCACCGGTCAGGGCCTTGCCCAGGCACATGACATCCGGAACGATGCCGGCAGTCTCACAGGCGAAGGCGGTGCCGGTGCGCCCGAAACCGGTGGCGATCTCATCAGCGATGAGCACCGCATCGATCTCATCGGCCAGCCGGCGCAGCGCCTGCAGTGCCGCCGGATGGTACGGCCGCATGCCACCGGCCCCCTGGAACAGGGGTTCGACGATGATGCCGGCCAGATCCTCAGCATGGGCGTCGACGAGGTTCTCTGCCTGGGTAACCCACGCCTCCACCTCGGCGGCGGGCACCTCCGGCAGCGGCGGCCGGGGCAGGAAGACGTTCTCAGCCAGAAGCGCCGCGAAATCGGCGTGCATGCCGCCGACCGGGTCGCACACGCTCATCGCCCCGGTAGTATCGCCGTGATAGGCGCCTTCGAGGGCGAGGAACGTGCCGCGCTGCCGCCGGCGCGCCCGTTGGTACTGGATCGCGAGCTTGAGCGCGACCTCGACAGAGACCGAACCGGAATCGGCGAGGAACACGTGATCGAGCCCGGCAGGAGTGACGTCGACGAGCCGTTCGGCAAGCTCGACGGCAGGATCGTGGGTCAGCCCACCGAACATGACGTGGGAGAACGACCCGATCTGCGCGGTGAGCGCGGCGTCCATGACCGGGTGGCGGTAGCCGTGAACGACCGACCACCACGAGCTCATGCCGTCGAGCAGCCGGTGGCTGGTGCCAGCGGCGTCGATCAGGTCGACGTACGGGCCCGAGGCACCGGTGACCGAGAAGTGCGCACCGGCATCGAGTGGCCCATACGGGTGCCACAGCAGGCCGGTGTCGCGCTTCAGAGTCGAGGCTTGGTGCTGGTCAGGCATTGGGGGCGAGCTCCGTGCCGGCACCGCGGCGGCGGATCGTCGGGATCTGCACACCGGTCGAACCCGCCTCGTGGCCGGCGGGCGGCAGCGGCTTGCCGCACGGCAGGGTGCTCGCGGTAGCCGCCGGGCTTGCCGCCGAGGCGGTGTCCTCGGAGGCGCCGGTGCCGCTGGCACTGGTGTCGAAGGCGGCCTGGTGGGCGGCGCGGTGGGCCTTGAGCTCATCGCGCAGCTGGGCGGTGTTCTTCGCACCGACGATCTCGAAGCCGCCGTCGACGATCATGTCGAGATCGTCTTCTGCGGCTTGGCCCTCGGAGGTGAGGTAATCACCGAGGAACAGCGAGTTGGCCACATGCAGCGACAGCGGCTGCAGCGAGCGCAGGTGCATCTCTCGGCCACCGGCGATGCGCAGCTCGCGGTCCGGGCACATGAACCGCACCGCGCACAGGATGCGCATGCAGTGCTGCGGGGTCAGCGTGTTCGTGCCCTCCAGCGGAGTGCCGTCGAAGGGGATGAGGAAGTTGACCGGAATCGAATCAGAGTCGACGGCCTTGAGCGATTCGATCGTCTCGATAATCTGGGCGTTCGTCTCGCCCATGCCGACGATGAGGCCCGAGCACGGCGACATACCGGCTTCGCGGGCCTTGTCGACGGTGTCGACGCGGTCGGCGAAGGTGTGCGTCGAGCAGATTTCGGCGTAGTGGGACTCGGCGGTGTTGAGGTTGTGGTTGTAGGCGTCGACTCCGGCGTCCTTGAGGCGCTTGGCCTGGCCGTCCTTGAGGAAGCCGAGGCAGGCGCACACCTCGACGCCGGGATTGGCGGACTTGATGTCCTCGACCATGCCGGAGACGCGCTCGACATCGCGGTTCGACGGGCCGCGGCCGGAGGCCACCAGGCACACGCGCGAGGCGCCGCCGGCCAGGCCGAACTCCGCCTGCCGGCGGGCTTCGTCACCGGGCAGCCACGAGTACTTGAGGATTTCGGCCTCGGAGCCAAGGCGCTGCGAGCAGTAGCCGCAGTCCTCCGGGCACAGGCCGGACTTGAGGTTGACGAGATAGTTGACCTTCACCCGGCTGCCGAAGTGCTCCCGGCGCAGGCGGGAGGCGGCGGCGACGAGGTCGAGGAGCTCCTCATCGGAGCTGGAGAGGATGGCGTGGGCGTCGTCAGCGGTGGCCGGGGTGCCAGCGAGGACGCGATCGGCGAGCGAAGAGTAGCTGAACATCGTTCAATTATTGAACAGTGTTCAGCTGGGTGCAAAACCGGCACGCCGCCGGGTGGCTCACCTCGCTATTTGGCGGTGTTCTTCTTCACCTTCGTCCGGCCGGCGCGTGCGGCCGAGTAGCCGGCTCCGACGATGCCGGCGGCATTGCGCAGCTCAGCCGGCCGGATCGGGGCTTCGAGCTTGAGCAGCGGCAGGAAGCTCTCGTGCTCCTTCGACACTCCGCCGCCGACGATGATGAGGTCGGGGTGGAGGAGCAGCTCGATCTGCGCGTAGTACTGCTGGAGCCTCTCAGCCCACTGCTCGAAGCTCAGCCCTTCGCGGGTGCGCACCGATTCGGCGGCCTGTGTCTCGGCATCAGCGCCGTTCATCTCGATGTGGCCGAGCTCTGTGAAGGGCACGAGCTGGCCGTTGGCGAACAGCGCGGTGCCAATGCCGGTGCCCAGGGTGGTGAGGATGACGGTCTGCTTGCGGTAGTCGCGGCCGGCGCCGAAGGTCATCTCGGCAAGGCCTGCGGCATCGGCGTCGTTGAGGACGTAGCAGCTGCGGCCGGTTGCCTTCTCCAGATGCTCAGGCAGGTGCTCGCCGATCCAGGACTGGTCGAGGTTCGGGGCGAAGCGCACGACGCCGTCCTTGAGGACGCCGGGGAAGGCCACGCCGATGGGGGCGTGGTCGAGTTCGGCGGCATCGGCGATGATGTCCTTCTCCAGGGCCTTGTCGATGACCTGCTGGACGACCTCGCTGACCGTGGCGACCACCGCCTCGGGGGTGGCCGGCTGCGGGGTGAGGATGCGGCGGCGCTTGAACGCCAGCTCACCGGCGACCGGGTCGATGAGGCTGGCCTTGATGCCGGTGCCGCCGATGTCGACGCCGATCGCCCAGTCGGCGCGCGGTACTGCCGGGCTCATGCCGGGTCTCCTGGTCCGCCGTAGATGGCTGCGGTCTCATCGGGCAGGGTGAGGATGTCGGCGCCGGTCTCGGTGATCGCGATGGTGTGCTCGAACTGGGCTGAGCGCTTCTTATCGGCGGTGACGATCGTCCAATCGTCATCCCATGCCTCCCATCCCTCGGTGCCGAGGTTGAGCATCGGCTCGATGGTGAAGACCATGCCCGGGACGATGAGCTCGTCGTGGTTTGGGGCGGCGTCGTAGTGGGGGACGATGAGCCCGGAGTGGAACTCCGCGCCGACGCCGTGGCCGGTGTAGTCGCGGACGACGCCGTAGCTGAAGCGCTGGGCGTACTTCTCGATGACCCGGCCGATGATGTTGATCTGGCGGCCGGGTTTGGCGGCCTTGATGCCGCGCATCATCGCCTCGTGGGTGCGCAGCACGAGGTTGCGGGACTCGTCATCGACATCGCCGACAAAGAATGTGAAGTTCGTATCCCCGTGCATGCCCTCGATGTAGGCGGTGATGTCGACGTTGAGGATGTCCCCGTCGGCAAGCACCGTGTCATCGGGGATGCCGTGGCAGATGACCTCGTTGACCGAGGTGCAGCAGGCCTTGGGGAACCCGCGGTAGCCCAGGCATGACGGGTAGGCGCCGTGGTCGCAGAGGAACTCGTGGGCGATGCGGTCGAGCTCATCGGTCGTGACGCCGGGAGCCACCGCTTGGCCGACGGCTTCGAGCGCGTTGGCGGCGATGCGGCCGGCGGCGCGGATCTTCTCGATGTCCTCGGCGGAGTAGACATCGCCGGCGTTGCCCTCGTTCGGGACGGCCTTGCCGACGTATTCCGGACGCGGGATGTCCTTGGGAACGGGCAGGATCGGAGAGACGGTTCCTTTGCGCAGGGTGCCAAGCGGTGCGTGTGAAGTCATGATGATCCCCAGTCTAACGCGGAAGGCGGCCGCCTCCAGGTGTGGAGACGGCCGCCTGCGGTGAGACGTGCCTCAGTCTGCGAGGACCTTCTCAGGTGCGGTGAAGTCGAGGTTGAATGCCTCGGCGACATTGGCGTTGATGACGTGGCCGTCGAAGGTGTTGAGGCCGCGTGCCAGGCCGGTGTCCTTCTTCATCGCCTCGCGCCATCCCTGGTCGGCGACCTTGAGCACGTAGCTCATGGTGGCGTTCGTCAGGGCGCGGGTCGAGGTGGTCGGCACAGCACCGGGCATGTTCGCCACGCAGTAGTACACCGAGTTGTGGACCTCGAAGGTCGGGTCGTCGTGGGTGGTCGGCTTCGAGTTCTCGAAGCAGCCGCCCTGGTCGATGGCGATGTCGACGAGCACCGAGCCGGGCTTCATGTTCTGGACCATCACGTCGGTCACGAGCTTCGGGGCGCGCTTGCCGGGGATGAGGACCGAGCCGATGACGAGGTCTGCGGTGCGCAGCGAATCGGCGATGTCGTACTCGTTGGACATGCGGGCCTGCAGGCCGGTGCCGTACTGCTCTTCGAGCTGGCGCAGACGCGGCAGCGAGATGTCGAAGATGTCGACCTGCGCACCGAGACCCAGGGCGATGCGGGCGGCAGCGGTGCCGGCGACACCGGCGCCGACGACGGTGACCTTGCCGCGTTCGACACCCGGGACGGCCGAGAGCAGGATGCCGCGGCCGCCGTTCTTCTTCAGCAGGCTGTTGGCGCCGACCTGGGTCGACAGGCGGCCTGCGACCTCGGACATGGGTGCCAGCAGCGGCAGACCCTGACCATCGGGTTGGACGGTCTCGTAGGCGATCGCTGTCGTGCCGGCCTCGACGAGGCGGTTGGTCAGCGGCTCATCGGCGGCCAGGTGCAGGTACGTGAAGAGGGTGAGATCCTTCCGCAGGAAGTCGTATTCCTCAGCGACGGGCTCCTTGACCTTGAGCACCATCTCGCCGGCCTCCCACGTCGAGGCGGCATCAGGGGTGATGGTGGCACCGGCGGCGGCGTACTCCTCGTCGGTGATGCTCGAGCCGAGACCGGCGCCAGCCTGGACGCTGACCTCGTGACCGCGCTTGGTCAGCTCATTGACACCGGCTGGGGTGATGGCCACGCGGAATTCGCTGTTCTTGACTTCAGCGGGAACGGCAATCTTCATTGACAGACCTTTCATTTCAACGCTCTGGGGCGCAATTCACAACTCCCTGACGCACACCTTACGGCGCGCGGACGATAGCGGCCAATTGCCGCCAGTCAGCGCGCTAGACTGGGACGACAGGGTGCCTGGGGCACACGCGTCCCCGGCGCTGCCTAACCGTCCGACGAGGGAGCTCAGCGATGACTGATCAGGAAGAGACCTACGGCGCCGAGAAGTACTGGTTCAACACCAAGACCGGCAAGGTCGAGCACGGCCCGCAGAGCAACTGGGAGAACCGCATGGGCCCCTACGACACCGCCAAAGAAGCCGAACAGGCCCTGGCCAAGGCAGCCGAGAACACGAAGCAGTGGGACGCTGAGGACAAGGAGTGGAACGGCTGATGTCGATGAACCGCCAGCAGGAGTACGTGCTGTCCACGGTCGAAGACCGTGACGTCAAGTTCATCCGCCTGTGGTTCACCGATGTGCTCGGCCAGCTCAAGTCGGTGGCCATCGTGCCTGCCGAACTCGAAGGCGCCTTCCGGGAGGGCATCGGCTTCGACGGCTCCTCCGTTGAGGGCTTCTCCCGGATCTTCGAAGCCGATATGGTGCTGCGGCCCGATCCGGCGACCTTCGCGCTGCTGCCGTGGCGCGGAGACACCGAGCCGACCGCCCGGATGTTCTGCGACATCTACGATCCCGACGGCACCCCGTCGGCCTCGGACCCGCGCAATGTGCTCAAGCGCCAGATGAAGATCGCCAGCGACCGCGGTTTCACCTTCTACGTCCACCCCGAGATCGAGTTCTACCTCTTCAAGTCCGGCCACCTCGGCGGCAAGCCGCCGGTGCCCGTCGACACCGCAGGCTACTTCGACCATGTCGACGGCGGCACGGCGAACAACTTCCGCCGCAGTGCTGTGCAGACGCTCGAATCGATGGGCATCTCCGTGGAGTTCTCGCACCACGAGGCCGGCCCCGGGCAGAACGAGATCGACCTGCGCTACGCAGACGGCCTGACGATGGCCGACAACGTCATGACGTTCCGCACCGTCATCCGGGAAGTCGCCCTCGAACAGGGCGTGTTCGCCTCGTTCATGCCCAAGCCGCTCATCGACGAGCCCGGCAACGGCATGCACACCCACGTCTCGCTGTTCGAAGGCGATGAGAACGCCTTCTACGAACCCGGTGCTGAGTATCAGCTCTCCCAGACCGGCCGGCAGTTCGTCGCCGGTCTGCTGGAGCACACCCCGGAGATCTCAGCGGTGACGAACCAGTACGTCAACTCCTACAAGCGGCTGTGGACCGGGCACGAAGCGCCCAGCTACATCTGCTGGGGCCACCGCAACCGCTCCGCACTCGTGCGGATCCCGCAGTACAAGTCGGGCAAGGCCTCCTCGGCGCGGGTCGAATACCGCGGCATCGACTCCTCAGCCAACCCGTACCTGACGTACTCGCTCATGCTGGCCGCTGGCCTCAAGGGCATCGAAGAGGGCTACGAGCTGCCCGACGAGGCCGAGGACAATGTGTGGCTGCTGTCCGATCATGAGCGCCGCGCACTCGGCATCTCGGCGATGCCGGTGAGCCTCAACGACGCGGTCGCGAAGATGGAGAACAGCGAACTCGTCGCCGACACCCTCGGCGAAGCGGTGTTCGAGTTCGTGCTGCGCAACAAGATGCAGGAGTGGGTCGACTACCGCGACCAGGTCACCCCACACGAGTACCGACGCCACTTCAACACCATATGAGCCGCCAGGTCGACCCCGCGCGCAGCCGCTCCGGCTTCGGCGACTCCCGCCGCGCCCGGGGCTTCCTGGCTGAGGCCGACGAACTCCTCGGCAGCGAGGCGCTGAGCTCACCGGTCAGCGTCGAGCTCATCACCCAGGCACCCGACCCGGATGCCGCCGCGCTCGGGATCCTGCGCACGATTGAGGCACTCGACGAGGATGGCCAGCGCCGCTTCGCCGCCGCCGTCGACGAGCACTCGAACTTCCTGCCGCGCCTGTCGCACCTGGCCGGCACCTCGGATGCCTCAGTCGATCACTTCGTACGCCGGCCCGAGGCCGTGTTCCTGCTCGCCTCCGAAGACCAGACCCTGCTGCTGGGAACCGAGGCCGCCGAACCGGAGCAGCTGCGCGCCCACCTGTTCGAAGCCGTCGGTGCCAATCCCGCCGCCGAGGTGCCCGTCGCCTCGGTGACGGGGGAGGACGCCGTGGTCGCGCTGCGGCAGGCCTATCGGGATCTGCTCGTCCAGCTCACCAGCGACGACCTCGGCAGCCTGTTCGCCAATGAGATCGTCTGCGACGTCTCCGCGCTGCTGGCCGATATGGCCGCCGCGGCGATCGACGCCGCCCTCGCCGTCGCACGGGCTGAGACCGAGGAAGCCGAGACGGTGCGCCTGGCCGTCATCGCGATGGGCAAATGCGGAGCCCGGGAGCTCAACTACGTCAGCGATGTCGACGTCGTCTATTGCTGGGCGCCGGTCGAGACCGGTGAGCCTGAGGCCAGCGATGAGGCCACCGATCACGGTGCGCAGGCCCGGAAGGTTGCCGAACTCGACGAATCCGGCGCCCGGACGGCGACGAAGCTCGCCCACCGGCTGGCCGAGGTCATCGCCGGCTACGCGCCCGAACCTCCCCTGTGGGAGGTCGATGCCGCGCTGCGCCCGGAGGGCAAGAATGGCCCGCTGGTGCGCAAATTGGAGGAGTTCGAGCACTACTACGACAAGATCGCCCACAACTGGGAGTTCCAGGCGCTGCTCAAGGCCCGCCCGATCGCAGGCGACCGCGACCTCGGCGCCGCCTGGTTCGAGAGCCTCAACCCGCACGTGTGGACTGCATCGGCCAGGCCCGGGTTCATCGACGAGGTGCGGCGGATGCGCATCCGCGTCGTCGACCTCATCCCAGCCAAGGAGGCCAAACGCCAGATCAAGCTCGGGGCCGGGGGACTCCGTGATGTCGAGTTCTCCGCCCAGCTTCTCCAGCTCGTCCACGGCCGCGACGACGAGGCCATCCGGGTGACGAACACCCTCGAGCTGCTCGAGTGTCTCGGCGAACGCGGATACATCTCCTCCGATGATGCCGCCGACCTCAGCGAGTCCTACCGGTTCCTGCGCACCGTCGAGCACCGGCTGCAGATCCCGCGCATGCGCCGCACGGCGCTGCTGCCGACGCAGGAGAAGAAGATGCGCGCGCTCTCGCGCAGCGTCTACGCCCTCGGCGACCGCTCCCCGCAGCGGCTGCAGGAGGAGCGGGAGTCCCGTTCGAGGCGGATCCGGGCACTGCACGAGCAGATCTTCTACCGCCCGATCCTCGAAGCCGCCGCCGGCCACGGGGCGATTTCCCGGCTGTCAGCCGAATCGGCTCGCGAGCGCCTGTCGGCGTTCGGCTACCGCGATCCGAAGTCGGCGATGAAGCACATCCAGGCGCTCACCACCGGTGTCTCGCGTGCGGCGATGGTGCAGAAGCAGGTGCTGCCGGCACTGCTCGACTGGTTCTCCAACGGCGTCGACCCCGATGCCGGGCTGCTGGCCTTCCGCCGCCTGTCCGAATCGCTGTCGACCTCGACGTGGTACGTCAAGATGTTGCGCGACTCCGGCGTCGCTGCGAAGTCGATGGCCCACGTGCTCTCCCTGTCGTCGTTCGCCACCGAGCTGCTGCTGCGCAATCCCAGCGCCGTCTCGTGGCTGGACGACCAGACCCGGCTGCAGCTGCAGGAGCCCGAAGACATCGAAGCCCGGCTGCGCGGCATCGTCGACCGGTACGGCCACGAAGCCGTGCCGGCGGTGCGGGCCCGCTACAGCCGGGAGGTGCTGCGCATCGCGCTGTCCGACATCCTCGGCATCGCCGACCGCAAGGACATCCCCAAGCAGCTGGCCATCCTCATGGACACCGCGATCGACGCGACCGTGCGCGCCGTGCGCGCGGGCCTCGATGCCGACGCCGAGGTGGGGGAGTACGAGTTCGCGATCATCGCCATGGGCCGGCTCGGAGGAGCTGAGATCGGCTACTTCTCCGACGCCGACGTCATGTTCGTTTTCCGGTCGCTGGAGAAGAACCTCGACGCCGACGCCCGCTCGAAACTCAGCTCGCATGTCCGCCGGGTCGCCCTGGAGGTGACGAACCAGCTCGGCAGCGCCGGGCCGTCCCGGCCGATCGAGATCGATGTCGACCTGCGGCCAGAAGGCAAGAAGGGACCGCTCGTGCGCTCCCTGGACTCCTACGCCGGCTACTACGACAAATGGTCCGAGCCGTGGGAGGCGCAGGCGCTGCTGCGCGCCCGGCCGATCGCCGGAGAGCAGACCCTGCGCGATGCCTTCACCGAGCTCATCGACCCGCTGCGCTACCCCGACGAGGTGCCGGAATCCTCGCTGCGGCAGATGCGCCGGCTCAAAGCGCGCATGGAGAGTGAACGCCTGCCCCGCGGCGCTGACCCGAATCGGCACCTCAAGCTCGGCCGCGGCAGCCTGTCCGACGTCGAATGGACGATCCAGCTGCTGCAGATGCAGCACGCCGCTGACAATCCGCGTCTGCGCACCACCGAGACCCTGGCCGCCCTCGACGCGCTCGTCGCCGCCGGTGAGATCGGTGCCGAGGACGCCGAGACCCTGAGAGAAGCCTGGCTGCTGGCCACCGGTGTGCGCTCAGCGGTGACGCTGTTCCGCGGCCGTACGGCAGCCGCCCTGCCGGCGGACTCAGCCGAACTGGAGGCTACTGCTCGGCTCCTCGACTATGACCCCGGGTGCGGCCAGGTCCTCTTCGACGACTACCTCGGCGCCACCCGCCGGGCGCGGAAGGTCATGGAGCGGCTGTTCTACGACTTCGACGAGGAGCAGGCAGGCAGTCACGCCCACGCTGCCAACCGCGGCCACGTCGCCGATCCCGACGAATTCGCCCGCGGCTACTCCCGCCGGTTCTGAACCACCGCCTCGGGCCCGGCGCGCGAGCGCAGCGGCACAGCCCGACAGCAGCCTCAGAACACGTCGGACGCCTGGCCACTCGACAAAGCCAGCCATTTTCCGACGCCCGGCCCCAGGACAGGGACCGGGCGTCGGTTCGCACGTGCTCAGCCGAGTTCGAGGCCGAGGAGGGCGTTCTCGACGACCTCGGGCAGGGCCGGATGGATCCAGTACTGGTGCTTGGCCATCTGATCCGCCGGCAGTGCGAAGGACATCGCCTGGATGAGCGGCTGGATGATCATCGAGGCTTCCGCGCCGAGGATGTGGGCGCCGAGGATCTGCCCGCTGGTGCGATCGGCGATGATCTTGCAGAATCCGGTCCGGTCCTCCAGCGCCCAGCCGTAGGCGACGTCGCTGTACTCCTGGACTTTGACGGTACAGTCGAAGCCGGCCTCCCGGGCTTCAGCCTCGGTCAGGCCGGCGCCGGCCGACTGGGGGTGCGAGAACACTGCCGCCGGGACCGCATGATGGTTGACCTCAACGAGATCAGCCTCCTGCGCGCCGCCGAGGGAACCGGAGGCGATGTCGGCGAGCAGATTGGCCTTGACAATGCGCGCCTCGTGGTTGGCGACGTGCTTGAGCTGATAGTCCGAGCACACGTCGCCGAGGGCGAAGACACCGGGCAGCGGCGTCCCGCTGGAGCGCACCCGCTGGTACTCATCAACGCTGATCGAGCCCCGCTCGACGTCGATGTCGGTGTGCTCCAGGCCCAGCTGCCCGGTCGAGGGCGTGCGGCCGGTGGCCATGAGCACGAGGTCGGTGTCGATGACATCCCCGGCATCGGTCGTCAGTCGTACGGCCCGGGCGTCGGGCTGTCCCTGCGCAGCCTCAGCGTCTTCGCGGATCTCGTAGCGGGTCGCCACGGTGTCAGTGCGCAGGTCGATGCGCGGGGCGGCGCCGAACGCATGGGTGAAGCGCTCGGAGACGAGCTCATCGGAGTGCTTCAGCAGCCGCTTCCCGCGCACGAGCACCGTGACTTCCACACCTAAGGAGGAGAAGACATGGGCGAACTCGGCGGCGATGACGCCGCCGCCGATGACGACCATCGACTCAGGCAGCGCGTCGATGCGCATGACGGTATCCGACGTGCGCACCGGGTAGCCGGGGGTGTCGACGCGCTGGGGATCGAGGCCCTCGGCCGTCGGAACGACCGGGTGGGAGCCGGTGGCGATGACGATGCGGTCGGCGGTGAACTCCGTGCCCGAGGCGGTGCGGAAGGAGCGGGCACCGGTGAACTCGACATGTTCGGGGTAGACGGTGACATTGTCGAGCTCATGGGTTCGGTAGGCGCGGCCGCTGGACTCGATCTGGTCGATGCGCGAGAAGATCCGGTCGCGGATCGACGTCCAGTTCGCGCCGTTGAACGAAGTGTCGATGCCGAAGCGCTCACCGTCAGCGGCGTCACGAGCGAGATCGGCGGTGTGCACGAACATCTTCGTCGGGATGCAGCCGACATTGAGGCAGGTGCCGCCGAAGCGAGCGGACTCGGCAATGGCGACCGAGAGGTCGTCGAAGCGGTGATCGATGATCGAGTTGCCTGATCCGGTGCCGATGACGAGTACGTCGTAATGAGTCATGACCCATATCCTACGAGATCAGCCCGATCGTCAACGGGCCGCCCACACAGAGACACCGCAGGCGGCATCCCGGTGGGGGAGACCGCCTGCGGCGCTGCACCTGGCAGCCGGAGCCCGGCTGCCAGGTCACGGTGTGCTCATCAGATCGAGTAGTACAGCTCGAACTCGGTCGGTGTCGGGCGCAGACGAGCGACGTCGAGCTCGTTCTCGCGCTTGTACTGGATCCAGGTCTCGATGAGGTCCTCGGTGAAAACATCGCCTTCGGTCAGGAAGTCGTGGTCCTCCTCGAGTGCGGCCAGGGACTCTTCGAGCGTGCCGGGCACGAGCTTGATGTCTTCGAGCTCCTCCGGCGGCAGCTCGTAGAGGTCCTTGTCGATCGGCTCCGGCGGCTCGATGCGGTTGCGGATGCCGTCGAGGCCTGCCATGAGCTGGGCCGAGAACGCCAGGTACGGGTTGGCCGACGGGTCCGGTGCGCGGAACTCCAGGCGCTTGGCCTTCGGCGAGGTGCCGGTGACCGGGATGCGGATGGCCGCCGAGCGGTTGCCCGAGGAGTACACGAGGTTGACCGGAGCCTCGTAGCCCTTGACGAGACGGCGGTAGGAGTTGATCGTCGGGTTCGTGAACGCCAGCACCGCACCGGCATGCTCGATGAGGCCGCCGATGTACCAGCGCGCGACGTCCGACAGGCCGGCATAGCCGTTCTCGTCGTAGAACAGCGGCTCGCCGTCCTTCCACAGCGACTGGTGGCAGTGCATGCCCGATCCGTTGTCATCGAACAGCGGCTTCGGCATGAAGGTCACCGACTTGTCGAAGTCCCAGGCGACGTTCTTGACGACGTACTTGAAGTCCAGCAGCTGGTCGCCGGCCTTCTTCAGCGAGTCGAACTTGTAGTTGATCTCCTGCTGGCCGGCGGTGCCGACCTCGTGGTGGGCGCGCTCGACCTCGAAGCCGATCTCGGCCAGCGTCAGCGAGATCGCATCGCGCACATCGGCGAAGTGATCCTGCGGGGAGACCGGGAAGTACCCGCCCTTGAACGGGGTCTTGTAGCCGAGGTTGCTGCCGCCCTCCTCGGCACCGGAGCGCCAGGCGGCCTCGACCGAGTCGATCTTGAAGAAGCTGTTGCCCGGGTGGTTCTGGTACTGGATCGAGTCGAAGAGGTAGAACTCAGCCTCCGCACCGAAGAACACGGTGTCGGCGATGCCGGTCGACTTGAGGTACGCCTCGGCCTTCGCTGCGACCTGGCGGGGGTCGCGGGAGAACGGCTCGTCGGTGAACGGATCGACGATCGAATGCGTGATGACCATCGTCTTGGCCATGCGGAACGGGTCGATGTAGGCGCTGGTGACATCGGCGATGAGCTTCATGTCCGACTCGTGGATCGAGGTGAACCCGCGGATCGACGAACCGTCGAATAGCAGACCCTCTTCCAGCTCCTCCTCGCCGTAGGCCGAGGCCGGGAGGTTGAAGTGCTGCACCACACCGGGAAGGTCACAGAACCGGATGTCGACGAAGTCGACGTCGTTTTCCTTCATGTAGGCGACGAGCTCTGCCGGGGTATTGAACAAGATCACTCCTGGAAGTCGCGGGCCACGACTCGGGCGTGGCCCTGTGGTGTGTTCTCCATCCTAATTCACCCCACACCCTTGCCAGAACAGGTGCCACGCCGTTTTCGGCGACGTCGGCGAGTTCTGCATCACCCTCTGCCGGTGCAAAGCCACCGGCTGCCGGCGGCTACACTTGAGGGCGTGATTCAGCGAGATGACTTCGGCTCATGGCTCAACGGACCCACCGCCGCGAGCACCGGCAGCAGCTGGCCAGGCAGCCGGCTCGGCCTGCCTGAGACCGGGCCGGGCTCGATCGCGCCGATCTGGCGCCGCCTGCTTGCCCTGTGGCTTGACTACCTCATGTGCCTGGGGATCGCGTTCTGGCTCTTCGAGGGCAGCAATCTCGCCATCCTCGCGATCTTCTTCATCGAATACCTCGTGCTCGTCTCGCTGCTGGGCACAACAGTCGGGCAGAAGATCTTCGGCATCCGCGTCATCCGTCTCGACGGCGCAACCCCGGGCATCGCCTCGGGCTTCATCCGCACCCTGCTGCTCATGCTCGTCATCCCAGCCGTCATCTTCGATGCCGACCGGCGCGGCTTCCACGACATCGCCGCCCGCACCGCCGTTGTGCGCAGCTGATCTTCCGTTCCCGAGGCGGTCCTCGCCTGGGCATGCGAAAGCGGCAGGCAGTGCATGTGCACTGCCTGCCGTTTCGTCGTTGCGTGGGGCTTACCGTCCGCGCATCGCGCGGTGGTTCGGCCGGGCCTTCATCGGGTCGATGCCCTTGGGGATCGGCGGGTTCTTCGTCACTGAACCGAGGGCGGTCAGCCGGTTGCGCACGGCGAGGATCTCGGCCTTGTTCAGCTTGCGCGGAAGCCGGTGGACGGTGCGCACGATCTTGCTCATCGGGATCTGGCCGTCCTGTTCGCCGCCCTGCAGCGTGTAGATCGGCACATTGGGCAGCACGCGCTCGTGGCGCTTCTTCTGCTTGGCCAGCAGCTTCTCGACCCGGCCTTTGGGGCCTTCGCTCATGAGCACCACGCCGGCTTTGCCGGTGGAGCGGAAGACGAGGTCGCGGCTGCGCGGATCGACGTCGATGGGCTGCTCATCCATGAGCCAGCCGCGCCGGCAGGTGTTGAGCACCGCACCGATCGCACCGGGCTGGCCCTCCATCTCCTTGAACGCGGCAGTCTCAGCGAAGCGGCCGAGCATGAACAGGGCCAGGAAGATACCGAGCATGAGGCCCAGGATCGTCCACAGCCAGATCGGGCCGAAGAGGAAGCCCACCCCGACACCCAGGGCGGTGAGGCCGACGATCGCGGCGAGCATGAGCCAGACGGTGGCGGGGGTGTGCTTCTTCGACAGCTGCACAACCTGGCGCATCTGCGCGATGCGGCCCGGCTTGCTCGGATCCTTCGGCTTGCGCTTGAAAAAGCGGCGTGGCTTCTCTTCTGACATTCCTGTGCTCAATCAGCTTTCATTGGTGTGGCGGATGACGCCCCAGCCGTGCTGGGCGGACAACCTAGAATTGTACCTCTTCGCCGGGTCCGAAGGTATTCACGACCGCCTGCGCCTCCTGCTTGGCCGGCATCTCCCGGTCGAGGTGCAGCAGGTGGGCGGGGATCTCCTCACCGCGGCGGCGCATCGCCTGCGCCCACAGCCGGCCGGCCCGGTAGGACGAGCGCACGAGCGGTCCGCTCATGACACCGGCGAAGCCGATCTCCTCACCGGCATCGCGCAGCTCGACGAAGTCCTGCGGCTTGACCCAGCGCTCGATCGGATGGTGCCGCGGTGATGGGCGGAGATACTGGGTGATGGTCAGCAGGTCGGTGCCGGCATCGTAGAGGTCCTGCATCGCCTCGATGACCTCGTCGTTGGTCTCACCCATGCCGAGGATGAGGTTCGACTTCGTCACCAGGCCGGCATCGCGGGCCTTCGTGATGACCGACAGCGATCGCTCGTAGCGGAACCCGGGGCGGATGCGCTTGAAGATCCGCGGGACGGTCTCAACATTGTGGGCCAGCACCTCCGGCCGGGAGGAGAACACCTCGGCGAGCTGGTCGTCGTTGGAGTCGAAGTCGGGGATGAGCAGTTCGACGCCGGTCTGGTGGCCGTCCTCGTGCTCGATCGCGTGGATGAGGCGCACGGTCTCGGCGTACAGCCAGGCACCGCCGTCGTCGAGGTCGTCGCGGGCGACACCGGTGATCGTCGAGTAGCGCAGGCCCATCGTCGCGACCGATTCGGCCACCCGGCGCGGCTCGTCGGCGTCGAAGTCGGCCGGCTTGCCGGTGTCGATCTGGCAGAAGTCGCAGCGGCGGGTGCACTGCTCACCGCCGATGAGGAAGGTCGCCTCGCGGTCCTCCCAGCATTCGAAGATGTTCGGGCAGCCGGCCTCCTCGCAGACCGTGTTGAGCTTCGAGGAGCGCACCAGGGACTTGAGTTCGGTGAACTCCGGTCCGATATTGGCCTTCGCCTTGATCCAGGACGGCTTCTTCTCGATCGGCGTCTGGGCGTTGCGTGCCTCGACACGCAGCATCTTGCGTCCTTCAGGAGCAATCGTCACTGTGGGTCCTTCTCGTCGGTGGTCGTGCCTCGTGCAGGTGCGCCGGCCGGCGCGGCTGATGCCGGGGCTTCAATTGTCTCAGGCGGTGATGTGCCTGGCGAGCGCCGCTTCGACAGCCGGAGCGACGTCGGCGGGGGTGATAGTGCGGCCGGTTTCGGCACTCAAGCTCGTGACCCCGGCATCGGCGATGCCGCAGGGCACGATCGAGTCGAATCCGGTGTTGTCGTTCGAGCAGTTGAGGGCCAGCCCGTGCATCGTCACGCCTTCGTGGATGCGGATGCCGATCGCGCCGATCTTACGCTCGGGCAGTGTGTCGGTGGCGGCCAGCCACACGCCGGAGCGGCCGTCGACCTTCATCGTCTCGATGCCGAGGGACGCGCACACGTCGATGAGGGCATCTTCGATCTGGTCGACGAAGAGCTTGACGTCTTTGGCGTCGTTGAGCCGGTAGATGAGGTAGACGACGAGCTGGCCGGGTCCGTGCCAGGTGATCTTGCCGCCGCGGTCGACGTCGATGACCTCCGTTCCGTCGACCGGGCGCTCATGGTCTTCGGTGCGCTTGCCAGCGGTGTAGACGGGGGAATGCTCCAGGAACAGGAGGGTGGACTCGCGCGTGCCGGCGATGACGTCGGCGTGATAGCGCTGCTGGAGATCCCAGGCGCTGCGGTAGTCGACATAGTCGTGTGCATACCCGAGGCATTCCACTGTGAATGACATGCACTCACCCTATGCCGCACGCTGCAGGCGGGCAAAGCCGTCCGCATCCGCCGCCGACGGTTATCCACAGATCCGACAAGCCCATGGCAACACCCTCCAGCCCAGCCGTAGCCTTGCCGCACAGCCGATCACCACGAGTGCAGACAGGAGGGACATGGCCGAGCAGACGTGGCACACCGTCGCCGAGGTGGCACCGGGGATCCGCCGCATCAGCACAGGGCAGCGCACCGCCTGGTTCCTGCCCGAGGGCGATGTGGCCGATATCACGCACCGGTGGCCGGGAATCGGCACCGCCGAGCTCACTGGCGGACCGGTGAGCTGCGATCCTGCCGCCGTTCCCGAGGCGGACGGCACCCGCGCAAGCGACGTCGCCTCAGTCGATGGGCAGCCCGCCCATGTGCTCGGCCAGCCGCGGCAGGCAGGCGGCAACGGGCTCATCGTGCCCCGCTTCCACGGCGGTCTGCTCGTCGATGCGCTGCGCAGCTATGCCGGGCTGACCCTCGGGCAGACTCTGGCGGTGCTCGGTGCCTGCCTGGAGGCGCTGTGTGCCGCCCCTGCACCGAGTTCCGGCCGGTTGCGCTGCCACCGCAGCGCCTTCGGCGTCGATGATGCCGGTGCCATTCACCTCGTGCCCGGCCATACGGTGCCGGTTGAGTCAGTGTCGAGCGAGGCGGTCGAGTTCGGTCAGCTTGCCTATCTGTGCCTGACCGGCCTGACATGGGAGGAGCACGGGGTGCCGGTGCCAGACCTCACCCCAGCCGTTCCGGAGCCGTTGGCCGGCATCATCATCGAACTGCTCGAAGCCGAACCCGGCGGCGGTCCCGCGCCCGGGCCCGAGCTGCTGACGAGGCTTGCGGCAATGGGCGAGCCGGAGCAGATTCCGTTCGTCCCCGTCGAGGCGGAGGTCTCGGTGTCCGAGGCGGTGACCGCCCAGCTGCGCGTCGACGCAAGCGTCGCGTCGGCACTCACCGGCCGCTATGAGCGCAGCCGCGAGCGCACCTCAGGCGGCCGGCGTGAAGAAAGGGCTCGCCGGGCCGAAGACAGCACCAAGGGCAGCGGGATCGGCCGGCTGCGCGCGGCCGCCGGGCACGCCAGACGCGACCGAATGCGCCGCATGAAGAACTCCACTTCGCGGAAGGCACAGAGGCGCACCCACGAGCCGACGCAGCGCACGCGGCAGGGGAGAGGCTCCGGAATAAGCGGCTTCCACCTCCCGCGGCTGCCGTTGAACCGCACGATGCTCATCGGCGCTGCGGCCGCACTCGTGCTGAGCCTGTCGGGGATCGCGCTGCTCACCGGTCTCATCGATCCCGGAGGTGAGGCGGTCGCCCCGGGCAGTGCCGGCCATAACCCGCCCAGCGAACAAGCAACTGAAGGCCCTGCGGCGACCACCGCCTCGGGGCCGGAGAACCCCAAGGACGCGTTCGCCGCGCTCACCCGCAGACGCGAGCAGGCCTATCACCTCGGCGATGCCGCAGCGCTGGCGGAGCTGACGGTCGCAGGCTCCCCGGCAGCGGCAGCCGATGGCGCAGCCGACGTCGAGGCCTTCCAAGGCAGTGACATCAGCATCGACATCGAATCGGCTCAGATCACGCAGCAGGAGGCGGACCGAGCCGAGCTCGACGTCGCCACACGGACGCAGGTGAGCGCACCCGATGGGTCCGGCCACGACTACGGCAGCGTGCGCATGCGCGTCGAGTTGCGCCGCAAGGACGGCAGCTGGAGGGTCTATGACGCGATCGAGGAGAGCTGAGACGGGCTGAGACGACACTGCGGGTGGGATGCCGGAGCATCCCACCCGCAGTGGCCGGTGTGCCGTGCGTCAGCTGGCCGTGAGGCTCAGCTGACGCTCCGGATCACAGTTCAAGGTCGGCGACGAAGTTCGCGTCCTCGAGGCGCGCCTTGATGGTCTGCAGGAAGCGTCCTGCATCCGCACCGTCGACGAGCTCGTGGTTGTACGTCAGCGGCAGGTAGACCATGTCGCGGATCGCAATCGATTCGCCGCCGTCAGCGGTCTCGACGACGACCGGGCGGCGCGTGATGACACCGGTGCCCAGAATGCCCATCTGCGGGGTATTCAGGATCGGGGTGTCGAACAGCGCGCCGACGCTGCCGATGTTCGTGACCGTGAAGGTGCCGCCGGAGAGCTCATCCGGGCCGATCTTGGCCGTGCGGGTGCGCTCAGCGACATCGTCGATGGCCTTGGCCAGACCTGCGATCGAGAGGTCGCCGGCGTCCTTGACGGCCGGAACGAGGAGACCCCGCTCGGTGTCGACGGCAACAGCCAGGTTCTCGTGGTCGAAGTAGGTGATCTCCTTGGCTTCGACATCGTAGGTGGCGTTGACCTTCGGGTGGACCTGGAGTGCTTCGACAATGGCCTTGGCGAAGAACGGCAGGTAGGTCAGCTTGACGCCGTGGGTCTGCTGGAACTGGTCCTTGTAGGCCTTGCGCAGCTGACCGACACGGGTCATGTCGACCTCGATGACCTGCGTGAGCTGTGCAGAGTTCTGCAGCGACTCGCGCATCCGGGTGGCGATCGTCTGGCGGATCCGGGAGGCCTTCTGCGTGGTGCCGCGCAGCTTCTTGACCTCTTCGGGGATCTTGACGACGAACGGCTCGCGGTCATCGGTGACAGCCGGCTTGCCGGCTGCCGGTGCCGGAGCACCGCCGGACTTCGATCCGCCGGCGTTCTCGGCTGCCGAGAGCACATCCTGCTTGCGGATGCGACCGCCGACACCGGTGCCGGTGACGTTGGAGAGATCCACGCCCTTGTTCTTGGCCAGGCGACGCACCAGCGGGGTGACGTACGCCGAACCGTGGGCGACAGTCGAGGAGATCGACTGCTTGGCCTCTTCACCGGCGGCCTGCTCGGCTGCGGCCTTCTGCGCCTCAGCGGCAGCGTCCTCGTCGGACTTCTCCGACTTCTCGGACTTCTTCTCAGCCTTCTTCTCGGACTTGTCCGACTTCTCGGCCTCGTCCTTGGCCTCCTTGGCGTCGGACTCCTTGTCCTTGACCTCGGAGTCATCGGACTCGTCGTCCTCGTCGGACTCCTCCTTGACGTCGTCGTCGGTGTCCTCCTCGGAGACGTCATCGGCCTGCTCGGTCTTGCGGTCGGTGGTCTCGGCCTCATCGGAGTCGTCGGAGTCATCCGCGTCATCCGAGTCGTCAGCCGGGGCATCGCCGGAGCCGATGAGCGCCACGACATCGCCGACCTCGACGACATCGTCCTCATCTGCCATGAGCTTCTGCACGGTGCCGGCCACAGGGGAGGGCACCTCGGTGTCGACCTTGTCGGTGGAGACCTCGAGCAGCGGCTCGTCGACTTCCACCTCGTCGCCGACCTCCTTGAGCCAGCGGGTGACGGTGCCTTCGGTGACCGATTCGCCGAGCGCCGGCATCTTCACCTCAGTGGAGTCACCGGAACCGCCCGAGGACTTCTTCTTCGGCTTCTCGTCGCTGTCATCCGAGTCATCCGAATCGTCGGAATCATCAGCGGAGTCGTCGGAGTCATCCGCGTCGTCCGAGTCGCTGTCGTCAGCCTCGTCTGCGGAATCCTCATCAGCTGAGTCCTCGTCAGCCTGATCCTCAGCCCCGTCATCGGAGGAGTCGGCATCATCACTGTCGGCATCCTCATCAGAGGAGTCGTCAGAGGAGTCGCCGTCACCGTCGCCGATGACAGCCAGATCGCCGCCGACCTCGACGACATCGTCTTCGTCCGCAAGGATCTCCTGCAGGGTCCCGGCGTACGGGCTCGGAATCTCGGTGTCGACCTTGTCGGTCGAGACCTCGAGCAAGGGTTCGTCGACCTCGACCTCTTCGCCGACCTCCTTCAGCCAGCGGGTGACTGTGCCCTCGGTGACCGATTCACCGAGAGCCGGCATCTGCACTTTGTTGGACATAACGTTTCGTCTCCCTCGCTCTTAGCTGTGGAAATGAAGGGGCTTGCCGGACAGAGCCAGGGCGGCTTCGCCGATCGCCTCGTTCTGGGTCGGGTGGGCGTGGATGAGCTCGGCGACCTCTTCGGGGAAGGCCTCCCAGTTGACGATCAGCTGCGCTTCACCGGCCTGCTCGCTCAGGCGCGCGCCGATTCCGTGCACGCCGAGGACGGGCCCGTCTTCGAGGCTGACGAGCTTGATGAGACCAGTCGTCTTGAGGATCGTCGACTTGCCGTTGCCGGCGAGGTTGTACTCGATCGTCTTGATCTTGTCCTCACCGTGCTTCTCCTCAGCCTGCTTCTGGGTCAGGCCGACGGAGAAGATCTCCGGCTCGCAGTAGGTCACGCGCGGGATGCCGGATTCGACGACCGGTGCCGGGTCGAGTCCTGCGATCTCCTCGGCGACGAAGATGCCCTGGGCGAATGAGCGGTGGGCCAGCTGCAGGCCGGGCACGATGTCGCCGACGGCGTAGATCGAGCCGACGCCGGTGTGCTGGCGCTCATCGGTCAGCACGAAGCCGCGGTCCATCTCGATGCCCTGATCTTCGAAGCCGAAGCCCTCGGTGACCGGGCCGCGGCCGACGGCCACGAGCAGCACCGCAGCGTCGAGCACGGTGCCGTCTTCGAGGGTGACGTGCACGCCGTCGTCGTCCTGCTCGACGCTCTTGAACATCGTGCCGACGGTGAACTTGATCTTGCGCTTCTTGAACGCGCGCTCGAGGTTCTTCGAGATCGTCGCGTCCTCATTGGCGACCAGGTTCGGCAGACCCTCGACGATGTGGACCTTCGAGCCCATCGAGGCCCAGACGCTGGCGAACTCGACGCCGATGACGCCGCCGCCGAGCACGATCGCAGACTCGGGCACCTCGTCGTACTGCAGCGCCTGTTCCGAGGTCATGACGCGACCGCCGATCTCGATGCCGATGGTCTTCGACGTCGAACCGGTCGCCAGCACGATGTTCTTGCCGGTCACGGTCATCGAACCGTCATCGGTGGTCACCTCGACGGTGTCCTTGCCGGTCAGCTTGCCCTCACCGGCGATGTAGTCGATGCCGCGCGCCTTCACGAGTCCCTGCAGACCTTTGTAGTTGCGGTCGATGATGCCGTCTTTGAATTCCAGGACCTTGGCCATGTCGACGCCCTGCAGCTCGACATTGATGCCGAAGGACGCGGCCTCGCGTGCGGAATCCGCCACCTCGGCGGCGTGCAGCAGGGCCTTGGTCGGGATGCATCCACGGTGGAGGCAGGTGCCGCCCACCTTGTCGCGTTCGATGAGTGCGACGCGCATATCGAGCTGGGAAGCGCGCAGCGCGGCAGCGTAGCCGCCCGTGCCACCACCCAGAATGACGAGGTCGTAGGTGTTGTCCGATTCGCTCACAGGTTGCTCCTCGTTGAATGGATGAACTGCCGGGTCACGGCACTTGTCTCCATCTTTCCACTATTTCCCGGAAATGTCGCAACCGTTCGCCCCTGCACCCCCGTAACCCTGCTCACGTCTGTCTCATGTGGATTCCGGGCCCGAGGCGGTGGCTGGTGTGGGCACATGGTCAAGGGCGCAGCCGCCGGGTGTCGGCTGCGCCCCTGACTCAGGTGGGCTGCCGTCAGCTGCGGTCGAGCTGCTCGGCGACCTCGACCAGGGTGCGCACCGGCACACCGGTGCCGCCCTTGGCCGTGTAGCCCCACGGGCTCTCACTGTTGAAGGCCGGGCCTGCGATGTCGATGTGGGCCCACTGCTGGCCCTTCTCGACGAACTCGTTGAGGAATACACCGGCGGCGAGCATGCCGCCTTCGCGCTTGCCGGTGTTCTTCAGGTCAGCGACCGTCGAATCGAAGTGCGAACGGATCTCCTCGGGGAACGGCATCGGCCACATCGACTCACCGGTGACCTCCGAGGCGAGCACGACGCGGTTGCGTGCCCCGTTGGTGCCCATGACACCGGAGACGCGGCTGCCGAGTGCGATGACCTGCGCGCCGGTGAGCGTCGCGATGTCGATGAGCAGGTCCGGCTTCTCCTCCTGCGCGGCGACGAGCGCATCGGCGAGCACGAGACGGCCCTCGGCATCGGTGTTGAGCACCTCGACGGTCTTGCCGCCGTAGATGCGGATGACATCGGAGGGACGCTGGGCGTTGCCGCCGGGCATGTTCTCAGCCAGGGCCAGCCACGCGGTGACCCGCACCGGCAGCTCCAGGTCGGCAGCGGCGAGCACGGCCTGCGCGGCCGCAGCCGCACCGCCCATATCGCACTTCATCTCCTCCATCGCCTGCGGCGGCTTGAGCGACAGGCCGCCGGAGTCGAACGTGATGCCCTTGCCGACGAGCGAGAGGTGCTTCCTGGCCTTGCGCGGCTTGTACTCCATCTTCACCAGGCGCGGGCCGCGGGTCGAGCCCTTGCCCACACCGGTCAGACCGCCGTAGCCGCCGGCCTCCAGAGCGGCCTCGTCGATGACGGTGACCTTGACTTTGCGGGCCTTGGCCTGTTCGGTGACCGTCTTGGCGAAGGTCTCCGGGTACAGGTCCAGCGGCGGCTGGTTGACCAGGTCGCGGCAGCGGTTGGTGGCCGCGCCGAGGAACTGGCCGCGTGCGACACCGTCCTTCGAGCCCTTCGGTGCGAGCACCGTGACCGAGGTGACGCGCTTGTGCTCCTCGGCGTTCGAGCGGTACTCGGTGTAGCGGTATGAGCCGAGCACGGCACCGGTGGCCGTCGCCTCGGCAGCGGCTGCGGTCTGCGCCGGGAAGGCGAGAGCAACCGATTCGCCCTTCGTCAGCGAGCGCACGGCCACAGCTGCCGCGCGGCGCAGCGCTTCGTGGGCGCCATCGGCGTCGAGCTCTGATTCGAGGGCCACCTCGTCGAAGTCACCGAGGCCGGCCAGCAGCACCGAACCGGCGGCGACGCCCTTGGAGGACGGGATCCGGGCCAGCGCACCGGCCTTGCCGGTGAAGCCGACAGCGGCGGCAGCGGCGACGAGCTCCTTGCGGACTCCAGCGGCCAGTGCGACACCGGAGGGGATGGACACGGCATCGCCGTCAGCGGCGACACCGATGACCAGGACGTCGGCTTTGCTGCGGGCGGGTTCGGAGGCCGCGGCGTCGATCGTCAGTTCTGCGGTCGTCATTCTGTTCCTTTCCAATAGACAGAAATCTCAGGCAGGGGATCTGCTCCGCCTCCTACCGTAGTCAATGCAGCCGCTGCTGGGACGAAAGTCACCTGCCGAACTTCGATTCGTCAGCGAACTCCCACGTGTTCTCCGGCGGCCGGAGGCCTCGCTAGGATGAGAGCGTGTACTCGCTGATCTTCCGCACCCTGCTCACCCGCCTCGACGCGGAGACCGCCCACCACCTCAGCTTCACCGGCCTGCGGGCCCTCGACCGCATGCCCGGCCTGCGCCGGCTCAGCCGCGCAGTCATGAGCCGTGGAACCTTGGACCCCGTCGAGGTGCTCGGCCTGCGCTTTCCCAACCGGCTGGGCATGGCCGCCGGCTTCGACAAGAACGCCATCGGCATCCGGGCGCTGACCCAGATGGGCTTCGGCCATGTTGAGATCGGCACTGTCACCGCTCACGGCCAGCCGGGCAATCCGCGTCCGCGCCTGTTTCGGCTGCTGGGCCACAATGCGGTGCTCAACCGGATGGGCTTCAACAACGACGGGGCGGCCGCCGCCCGGCTCGAACTGCTGCGGGCCCGTGAGGACATCGCCAAGCTGCCGGAGGATCAGCGCCCGATCATCGGCGTCAACATCGGCAAGACGAAGGTCGTCGAGGCCGCCGATGCTGCTGAGGACTACCGCCAGTCGGCAGCCCAGCTGGCCCCGCTGGCCGACTACCTCGTCATCAACGTCAGCTCACCGAACACCCCCGGCCTGCGCGACCTGCAGTCCGCTGAGGCGCTCGAACCGATCATCACCGCAGTCCGCGGCGCCGCCGCCGAGGCGGTCGGGACTCCGCGCTCGAGCCTCGGGCATGTGCCGCTGCTCATCAAGATCGCCCCGGACCTCGCCGACGAGGACGTCCTCGCCGTCGCCGACCTCGCTCTGCGCACCGGCGTCGACGGGCTCATCACGACGAACACGACGATCGACCGCAGTGTGCTCACCGGCGCCGACCGGGCCTTCGCCGAATCCGAGGCCGGTGGGATCTCCGGTGACCCGCTGGCCGAACGCGCCTTCGAGGTGCTGCGCCTGGTGCGCAGCCACGTCGGGGACAAGCTCACGGTCATCGCCGTCGGCGGGATCGCCGACGCACGGGATGCCGCTGCCCGGCTCGGTGCCGGCGCCGACCTCGTTCAGGTGTACTCCGGGCTCATCTACGGGGGGCCGCTGTGGCCAGGCCGCATGCTGCGCACACTGCGCCGCAAGCCCTGAGCTCCGGAGCATCCACGGGTTTCATCGCCAGAGACCCCTTATATAGAGGAGAAGCGCCCCCGCACGAACGGGGGCGCTTCTCTCATCTCCTCAGCCGGCACCTCGGGTGCGGGCTCGGCGGGCGGAACCACCGCCTCGGGACCGGAGATCAGGACGGGTACTGGCCGCGCTTGACCTTGGGCTTGGGGATGCGCAGCACCCGCAGCTGGATGGCGCGCATGACGGCGTAGAAGGTCAGGCCGCGCTCGAGGTTCTCCTTGCCGCCGAACTTCTGGGCCATCCGGCCCTTCATGACGTAGTTGAGGATGAAGCAGTCGATGACGACGAGCAGGATGAGGCCGTAGACGGCGTAGCTCGTGATGATCTGCACCTGCGGAGTCGAGATGATGAAGCCGATGAGCAGCACGACGAAGGCGAACGGGATGAACATCTCCCCGATCGAGAAGCGGGCGTCGACGAAATCGCGCACATAGCGGCGCTGCGGGCCGCGATCGCGCGGGCCGAGGAACTTCTCATCACCCTGCATGAGGCCGATGCGCGCCTCATCGCGCTTGCGGCGGATCTCAGCCTTCGCCTGCTTGTTCGCCGACTTCCGGTCATCGCCGACGAGCGGCTGGCGGCGGGCAGCCTCCTGCTGGGAGCGCTTCGGCGTCGGGCGGTTCTTCTTCGCCTCAGCCGGATTCACCGCCTCGGCAGCCTCGTCGACCGGGCCTGCGGAGGCAGCATGGGAGCCCGTCCGCTCTGCGGGCGATTCATCCTGGGAGTTCTTCTTCCGTCCAAACACGCCCTCTATCGTATCCGACTATAGGATCGCCCTATGACCCACCTGAACCGTGCTGAACTGACCTCCCGCCTCGACGCGATCTACGACGACGTCCTGGCCCGCCTGAGCGAACTCGTTGCCATCCCATCCCTGGCCTGGCCGACGGCGGATCCCGCCCATGTCGACGCCACCGCGGCGGCTGTCGCGCGCATGGCCGAACCGCTCGGATTCGACACCGTCGAGACGCTGCGGGCTGAGAACCCCGACGGCACTCCCGGGTTCCCCGCTGTCGTCGCCAGCCGCCCGGCTCCTGAGGGCCGGCCGACCGTCGTCCTCTACGCCCACCACGATGTGCAGCCGGCCGGCGACCTGAGTCAGTGGGACACTCCGCCGTTCGAGGCGACGATCCGCGGCGACCGCATGTACGGCCGCGGCGCCGCCGATGACAAGGCCGGCATCCTCGTCCACCTCACCGCCCTGCAGCTGCTCGGCGACGAACTCGGTGTCGGCGTCGTCCTCTTCATCGAAGGCGAAGAGGAGATCGGCTCGCCGAGCTTCCGCAGCTTCCTGGAGACCTACCGCGACAAGCTCGCAGGCAGCGCGATCATCGTCGCCGACTCCTCCAACCTCGCCTGCGGAAAGCCCGCGCTGACGACGAGTCTGCGCGGCATGGCCGGACTCGAATTCACCGTCCGCACGCTCAGCCACTCCGTGCACTCGGGCATGTACGGCGGGGCTGTGCCGGATGCCACCCTGGCGATGACCCGGCTGCTGGCCACCCTGCACGACGAGGACGGCGCAGTGGCCGTCGCTGGTCTGCGCTCCGCGCCAGAGGCGGCAGCTGAGTACGGCGATGACCCGATGGGCACCGACACGGTCGCCCTGGCAGGCACTGAGCTCATCGGCCGCGGCTCGATCGCCTCGCGCCTGTGGCACCAGCCCTCGATCACCGTCATCGGCATCGACACCCCGAACGTCGACGACTCCTCGAACACGCTGCTGGCCAGCGTGCGCGCGAAGATCTCAATCCGCCTGGCGCCGGGGGAGAACCCCGCCGATGCGTTGGCCGCAGTCAAGCGGCATCTGCAGGAGTACGTGCCCTTCGGCGCGGAGGTGGAGTTCGGAGCCGAGGAATCCGGTGCCCCGTGGCGTGCTGACTCCTCCGATCCGGTCATCGCGACGGCGATGGAGGCGCTGAGCGAGGGCTTCGGCGCAGAGGCAGTCCAGATGGGACTCGGCGGTTCGATCCCGTTCATCGCCGACCTCGTCGAGGTATTCCCGCAGGCATCGATCCTCGTCACCGGCATCGAAGACCCCGACACCCGCGCCCACAGCCCGAACGAATCGCTGTACCTGCCCGACTTCCGCTCAGCGATCATCTCCGAGGCGCTGCTGCTCGACCGGCTCGCCCGCGACTGAGCGCTCTCGCTGCAGCGCGATCAATGGAATAATGGCGCAACGATGAACGTTGAACAGGCGACGCCGCCTCCGGGACCCATCCGGGGCGGCCGCGCCGCAGCCAGCCGGAGTGCCCAGAGCTGACTGCACGACCAAACTGATGTAAGGAGACCTCATGACCGCCACGCAGGACACGAGCGCCACGCACGAAGTCGACCTCACCTCCGAGGCGGCCGACAAGGTCCGCAGCCTCCTGCAGCAGGAGGGTCGCGATGACCTGCGCTTGCGCGTGGCCGTGCAGCCCGGCGGCTGCTCGGGCCTGATCTACCAGCTGTACTTCGATGAACGGTTCCTCGACGGCGATGCCGTGCGCGATTTCGACGGCGTCGAGGTCATCGTCGACCGGATGAGCGTGCCCTACCTCAACGGCTCGACGATCGACTTCTCCGACACCATCGAGAAGCAGGGCTTCACGATCGACAACCCGAATGCCGCCGGCTCGTGCGCCTGCGGCGACTCCTTCAGCTGACCCAGCCGTACCAGCCATGTCACAGAGCCTGGACGATCTCCGCGCCATCGGCGCCATCAGCGGGATCGACCAGGTCCTGTCTGCATACCGGGCCGGGCTCTTCCCGATGGGCATCGGCCAGCACGGCGCACCGCCGATCGGCTGGTGGGCGCCGGTGATGCGCGGCGTGCTCCGGCCTGGCGACCTCCGCGTGACGCGTTCGCTCCGCCGCTCACTCAAACGGTTCACATGGTCGGTCGATGCCGCCTTCGCCGAGGTGGTGGCCGGTTGTGCAGACCCGTCCCGCGACGGAGCCTGGATCACCCCGCAGATCGCACGGCTGTACCAGCGCCTGCATGAGGCCGGACACGCCCATTCCATCGAGGTCTACGAGGACGGCCGGCTCGTCGGTGGACTCTACGGGGTCGCGTTCGGGGGAGTGTTCTGCGGGGAGTCGATGTTTCACACCAGCCGCGACGCCTCAAAAGTCGCCCTCGTCAAGCTCGTCGAACTGCTCGACAGCGTTGGCGATCACACCCCGTGGATCATCGATACGCAGTGGCAGACCTCACACCTCGAAACCCTCGGCGTGTCGGAGATCAGCGCCTTCGAATACCTCGAAGCGCTTGCCGTCGCGCGGGGCGGCCGGCATTTCCAGGCTTTTCTCACGAAATGAGCAGTCGGAAGTGAATTTCTACCTCTTGTAGCGGTAAGGTGGACGAGAACAAAGTCAGTGTTCGGCGATTCGCGTGCGTCCGCTCAGATGAGAGGGCCCGCGAGGAGCTGACAAAGTTGCGAAAGGCTGCACGTGGATTCTCCGAATCAGCCAGTCCGCTCGGGCCCCTCGGCCTGGGCCAAGCGGCTCGGTGTCATTGGTGTCCTGGGCGTCGTTGCGCTGCTCTCCGGCTGCTCGAAGGAGCATTGGGAAGTAGGATTCCTCCCACCTGAGTCCAAGGGAGCGACGTCCCACACCGATCACTACATTCACCTGTGGAACGGCGGCTGGATCGCCGCGCTCATCGTCGGTTTCGTCACCTGGGGCCTGCTCCTGTGGTGCGTTGTCGCCTACCGCCGTCGCAAGCACGAGCGCGGGCTGCCCGTCCAGCTGGCCTACAACATGCCGGTGGAGATCCTCTATACGGTTGTGCCGATCATCCTCGTCATCGGATTCTTCTTCGAAACCGTCAAGGCTGTGGAGAACACCAGCTATGACGACACTCCTGGCGAGGTTGTCGTCGAAGTGGTCGGCAAGCAGTGGGCATGGGACTTCAACTACATCACTGAGGACGCTTACTATTCCAGTGTTCAGGTGAATCTCGACGGAACGGAGAAGGCCGGCGAGAAGGTCCCGGTTCTGTACCTGCCGTCGAACACCGACCTGGAGATCCAGCTGCGCTCCCGTGACGTCATCCACTCGTTCTGGGTTCCGGCATTCCTCGAAAAGCGGGATATGATCCCAGGCCGCACGTCGTCGCTGCACTTCCAGGCGCTGAAGGAAGGCGAGTACGTCGGCAAGTGCGCTGAGCTCTGCGGCGAGTTCCACTCCGAGATGCTCTTCAACGTCAAGGTCGTCTCCATGGACGAGTACAAGGCGTACACCGACTCGCTGCGCGAGGAAGGCAACACCGGCCGCCTCGGACCCGAGTACGACCGCACTGACTGGTACAAGAACCCACATGAGGGAGGGGATGACGAGTGACCGCAGTCGCTGATAGCAACCGCACTGTCACAGTCGACCAGGCACCTGTGCCCAAGAGCCTGGGCAAGGTCATCGTCAACTGGATCACGTCGACGGACCACAAGACCATCGGGTACATGTACCTGATCGCGTCGTTCACGTTCTTCTGCATCGGCGGCGTCATGGCGCTGCTCATCCGCCTCGAGCTCTTCGAGCCGGGCATGCAGGTCCTGGAGACCAAGGAGCAGTACAACCAGCTGTTCACTATGCACGGCACGCTCATGCTGCTGATGTTCGCAACTCCGCTGTTCGCCGGATTCGCGAATGTCATCATGCCGCTGCAGATCGGCGCTCCTGACGTGGCATTCCCGCGCCTGAACGCTTTCGCCTTCTGGCTCTTCCTGTTCGGCAGCCTCATCGCCTGCGCCGGCTTCCTCACCCCGCAGGGTGCGGCATCGTTCGGCTGGACGGCCTACGCCCCGCTGTCGAACACGACGTTCACACCGGGCATCGGCGGACACATGTGGGTCATGGGCCTGGCTTTCCAGGGCTTCGGCACGATCCTCGGCTCGGTGAACTTCATCACCACCATCATCACGATGCGCGCCCCGGGCATGACGATGTTCCGCATGCCGATCTTCACCTGGAACACCCTCATCACCGGTATCCTCGTGATGATGGCGTTTCCGCCGCTGGCCGCCGCCCTGCTCGCGCTCGGCGCCGACCGCATCCTCGGCGCACACGTCTTCAGCCCGGAGAACGGCGGCCCGATCCTGTGGCAGCATCTGTTCTGGTTCTTCGGTCACCCGGAGGTCTACGTCATCGCGCTGCCGTTCTTCGGCATCGTCTCGGAGATCTTCCCGACTTTCAGCCGCAAGCCGATCTTCGGCTACAAGGGTCTCGTCTACGCAACGATCGCGATCGCGGCGCTGTCCGTGACGGTGTGGGCACACCACATGTACGTCACCGGCGCGGTGCTGCTGCCGTTTTTCGCCTTCATGACGATGCTCATTGCCGTCCCGACCGGTGTGAAGATCTACAACTGGATCGGCACGATGTGGCGCGGTTCGCTCACATTCGAGACCCCGATGCTCTGGTCGCTCGGCTTCCTCGTCAGCTTCGTCTTCGGTGGCATCACTGGTGTGGTGCTGGCCAGCCCGGCATTGGACCAGCAGCTGTCTGACTCCTACTTCGTCGTTGCGCACTTCCACTACGTCATCTTCGGCACCGTGGTGTTCGCAATGTTCGCCGGATTCTACTTCTGGTGGCCCAAGTGGACGGGCAAGATGCTCGACGAGACCCTGGGCAAGATCCACTTCTGGCTCCTGTTCATCGGCTTCCACGGCACGTTCCTCGTCCAGCACTGGATGGGTGCCGACGGCATGCCGCGTCGTTACGCCGACTTCCTGCCGCAGGACGGCTGGACCTGGATGAACCAGATCTCCACCGTCGGCGCACTGATCCTCGGCCTCTCGATGATCCCGTGGTTCTGGAACGTCTGGGTCACCGCACGCAAGGCACCGAAGGTCACCGTCAATGACCCGTGGGGCTACGGCTCCTCGCTCGAATGGGCGACCTCCTGCCCGCCGCCGCGTCACAACTTCACCTCGCTGCCGCGCATCCGCTCGGAGCGCCCGGTGTTCGACGCCAACCACCCCGAGCTCCTCGAGCTCGCTGGTCACCCGCGTGACGCCTACTCGATGATTGAGAAGAAGGAGACCGCCAAGTGAAGACTGCAGCAATCATCTTCTCCTCAGGGCTGTTCTTCTTCGTCCCCGTCGCGATCGTCTACGGCATCCTGACGGACTTCAAAGAGCTCGTCGGATTCCCGGCCATCCTGCTGCTCGGCGGTATGGCCATCATGATCGGCGGTTACCTGTTCCTGCAGCACCGCAGCGTCGGAGACACTCCGATGGATCGCCTCGATGCCGAGATCTCTGACGAACACTACGAGTACGGCTTCTACAGCCCGTGGAGCTGGTGGCCCATCATCATCGCCACCGGTGCAGGCATCTGCTTCCTCGGCGTTGCCGTGGGATGGTGGATCTTCCCGTTCGGTGCCGTGATCGCCTTCATCGGCGTCATCGGACTCGTCTACGAGTACAACCGGGGCGACCACGCACACTGATGCTCTGTGAGCCCGAGGGCCTGCCAGGATGTTCATCATCCTGGCAGGCCCTTTTCGCTGCTGTCGCGACTCAAACCTGTGGGCGGACGAGCAGGAAGTGCGCGCTGCGACGATCCGAGCCTTGCGCAGAGCTTGCCACCTCTGTGGAGGAGAGGCCGGTAACGCTTCCAGCGCCGGCCAGCCATCCACCACCGATTTGGCAGTTGATCGAGGCCGACGCAGTGTGCATGCCGCGTACCGCGTACGTCCAGCCTGCAGCTGTGATGAGCGGTGCCAGCAGTTTCGAGCGGCCCGTCGGTCGCCGGTGTCCGTCACTTCTAATGCGGAGAGGCTCCCGCCGCGCAGCCGTGTGCTGGACGTTGCGGGCTCTCCGAAGACATCGTGAATGGGCAGAGCGCCGCTGAGTCCGCTGCCGGTGCCGTGTAAGAAGATGACGATCGAGAATCTCTGCGCTTTCTATCGTCGATGGACAGGATACGCATCCTGCGGCAGAGCCAGTCGTCCTTCGCAGCCGGGCAGCCGCCCAGGAAGGAGCGGCCCTATTGACGGCCCAGTTGCAGAGGTCGGCTGAACGAGCGGTCGATGTGGAAGCATGTGACGCCGGCCTGCGAACGCACTGCTCAAGCCTGGTTCCAGCACGCAGAAGCCGGCATGGTTGAGACGCGATCTCATCGGCTGCTGCGCGCAACCCTCCTCAAGGCTGAATTGCATGTCGCCGAGGAGGCCTACGGGCCGCCCGTATGGTGACGCGCGGGGAAGGCTTGATCCGAGACGCGAGTGGCCGTCGTCCGCGGGGGAGCAGGATCAGAGGGGGCCAGAGCGGCTCCGTGCTTCATCAATCCCGTGAGGCGACTCTGAAGAATAGAGCAGGCGCTAGGTTCGAGGGATATCCCGGCGCTCCGAGCGTTGATTCCGCGACGTGCGGCAGCAGCTATCCCAGACGTGCTGCGACGGGGCGCTGTCATTCCTGGAAGCTGTCAGCCAGCGCCCCTGGAAGTTACGAAAGAGGCGCCAGTCGCAATGACTGGCGCCTCTCTCAGGTGATCAGCGAATCAGTGGCCGATCGAGCCACGGGATCCGACTTCGTGGCTGCCGGCTTCCACTGCGTGGTGATCGTGGTGAGCGGCATCGAGCTCTTCCTTCGTCACCGGTGCGACCCGATCCTCGTAGAAGTACTTCGCGATGGTCGCGCGGCGCCTCTCACCCTTAGAGATCTTCCCATCAGGTCCGGGCTCGGCCGGGATGTAGCGCGGCGAATCATAGGCCATGAGCTTCCACAGCTTGTGCGGGTCGAGCGGCTTGTGGCGCTCTTGGAACTCGCCGTGCGGCAGACGGATGATCTCACCGGATTCGAAGCCATGCAGGACGATCTCCCGATCCTTCCGCTGCAGTCCCAGGCAGACCCGCTTCGTGATGATGAAGCCGAGGATCGGTCCAAGGAAGAACATGATGCGGAAGATGTAGATCATGTCGTTGAGCGACATGTGGAAGAACACGGCCATGAGGTCACCGGAAGCGGCGGCCCACATGACTGCGTACCACACGACTGCGGCCACACCGACAGCCGTACGCGTCGGGTTGTTGCGCGGGCGGTCGAGGATGTGGTGTTCGCGGTAATCCTTCGTCAGCCAGGCTTCGAAGAACGGCCAGATCGCCATGGCGCCGAACAGCACGAGGGCTGCGAGCAGTGCGGTGTTGATGTTGAGGCTGAATGGCAGTCCGAAGATGTAGAACTCCAGCCAGCCCGGAACGATACGCAGGTATCCGTCCATCCAGCCGATGTACCAGTCAGGCTGCGTACCAGCCGAGACGGGAGACGGGTCGTACGGTCCGTAGTTCCACACGGCGTTGATGGTGAAGATGCCGGACAGGAACGACAGCAGGGCGAAGATCATGAAGAAGAAGCCGCCACCCTTCGCAGCGAAGGTCGGCAGAACGGGCTCGCCGACAACGTTGCGGTTGGTGTGTCCGGCGCCCGGCCACTGGGTGTGCTTGTGGATCACGACGAACATCAGGTGGATCGCGATGAAGGCGATGATGAGCGCCGGGACGATCATGATGTGCAGCGTGTACAGGCGGGACACAATGTCGACACCGGGGAACTCTCCTCCGAACAGGAAGAAGGAGGTGTAGGTGCCGATCAGCGGGATCGACTTCAGAAGACCGTCGATGATGCGCAGGCCGTTGCCGGAGAGCAGGTCATCAGGCAGCGAGTAGCCGGTGAAGCCTGCACCCATGCCCAGGGCGATGAGCGCGATGCCGACCATCCAGTTGATCTCACGCGGGCGGCGGTATGCGCCGGTGAAGAAGATGCGCAGTGCGTGAACCGAGACGGCAACCATGAACAGCAGGGCTGCCCAGTGGTGCATCTGGCGGATGAAGAGTCCGCCGCGGATCTCGAACGAGATCGCCAGAGTCGATTCGTAGGCCTCGGACATCTCGACGCCCTGCAGCGGAATGTAGGGGCCTTCGTAGATGGCGTGACCCATCGCCGGCTTGAACCAGAACGTCAGGAACGTGCCGGTCAGAACCAGGATGATGAAGGTGTAGAGCGCAACCTCACCCAGCATGAAGGACCAGTGGGAGGGGAAGATCTTGCGTCCGAATTCACGGACCATCTTCGAGGCGCCGACGCGGGTCTCGGCAAAGTTCGCCGCCTTGCCGACCGCGGTAGTGGGTTCGTGCGTCATCGTCATTCTACCGAAGTCTCCCTCATGTTGATCTCCCAGAAGGTCGGTCCGACGGGCTCAGGGAAGTCGCGCTGAGCCACGAGGTAACCCTCGTCGTCGACTGCGATCGGCAGCTGGGGCAGCGGGCGCTTAGCCGGTCCGAAGATGACCGCGCAGTGGTTGGTCACGTCGAAGGTCGACTGGTGGCACGGGCACAGCAGGTGGTGCGTCTGGTGCTCATACAGTGCGACGGGGCAGCCGACGTGGGTGCAGATCTTGGAGTAGGCGACGATGCCGTCGACGCCCCAGTCTTCCTTCTCGGGATCCGTGTTGAGCTCGCGTGGGTCAACGCGCATGAGGAGAACAGCGGCCTTGGCCTTCTCATCAAGCGGGTGCTCCGACTCGTGCATCTTCTCCGGGATCACGTGGAAGGCCGAACCGATGGTGACTTCTTCGGCGCGGATGTAGCGATCCTCTTCCGGAACCATGCCCGGGTCCTGGCACAGGCGCACGCCCGGACCCCAGAGGGTCTTGAACAGGCTGTCACCCGGCAGCGGTCCCAGGTCGCGGAAGACCAGGATCGCCGGCAGCGGAGCAAGCGCGACCGCTGCGATGAGGGTGTTGCGCAGGAACGGACGGCGGGCGATGCCCGACTCCTCCTTCGCCTGGTTGAGGATCTCAACGGCCACAGCCTGATCCTCTTCCGAGCCGGCGATGTCATGGCGGCTCTCGACGACCTCGGCGTCGGGGATGAGCTGGCGGGCCCACAGGATGACGCCGATGCCGATGCCGGCCAGGGCGGCCGTCGCAGTGATGCCGAACGCCGTGTTCTGCAGGCGCAGGTTGTTGTACGTACCCGGCTCTGAGTCGAACAGGAAGTACGACACGATGAAGCCGATCGTTCCGATCATCGACAGGATGAACCAGCCGGCGATCTGGCGTTCGGTGATGCGCTCAGCCTGCGGCGAGCTGTCAGTGACGCGTGGCTTGTGCTCGGGCAGACCAGGGTTGGTGTGCCCGTTCACCTGCTCGAGCTGGCTGCCGGCTTCGGCAGTGAGATGCTTCGAGGTCATTCGCTTCCTCGTCTATTACTCGATACGGATGAAAACTTGCGGGTTACTTCGAACGCGAGGACAGCCACATCGTGATGCCGATGACGCCTGCCAGGCCGAAGAACCAGATGAACAGACCCTCAGACACCGGTCCGAGCGAGCCCAGGGAGAATCCGCCGGGAGGGGTCTCCTCGGTGACTTCCTTGATGTAGGCGATGACGTCGCGCTTCTGCTCAGGGGTGAGGTTCGCGTCGTTGAAGATCGGCATGTTCTGCGGGCCGGTCTGCATGGCCTCGTACAGGTGCTTCTCGGAGACGCCGGAGAGGCTCGGGGCGTACTTGCCGCGGGTCAGTGCACCACCGGCACCGACGACGTTGTGGCACATCGCGCAGTTGGTGCGGAAGAGTCCGCCACCGGCTGCTGCGTCACCCTTGGAAGGATCCAGGTACTCGTCCTCCGGAACTGCCGGTCCGGGGCCGAGGGATGCGACGTAGGCAGCCATCTGACGGGTCTGCTCTTCGCTGAACTGGGGCTGCTTGACCTGAGCCTGCGGGCCCATCATCTGCAGCGGCATGCGGCCGGTGCCGACCTGGAAGTCGACAGCAGCGGCGCCGACGCCGATGAGGCCGGGGCCGTTCTCGGTTCCCTCACCGCTCATGCCGTGGCATGTCGCGCAGTTCGTGATGAAGAGCTTCTCGCCTTCCTTAACATCTGAGGCGGAGTACTCTTCAGCGTTCGCAGTGCTCGTTCCGGTGAATGCGGCGTATGCGCCTCCGGTGAGGAGCAGGCCGACGAGCAGGAGCACGACGAGTGCCATGGGGTGCCGGCGTCGTTCCGCTAGAAGCTTCACTAGTTAGTCCTTTTGTTGCAGTTGCCAGGGGTGAGGTCTTACGGGCGCGTCACATCAAGATGTAGATGACGAAGAACAGGCCAACCCACACGACGTCGACGAAGTGCCAGTAGTACGACATGCAGATGGCGAACGTCGCCTCTCGATGGCCGAAGCGCTTTGCGGCGTGGGCGCGTCCGATGACGAGCAGGAACGCGATGAGTCCGCCGAGCACGTGGAGGCCGTGGAAACCGGTGGTCAGGTAGAAGACCGAACCGTAGGCGTTCGAGTTGATTGCGATGCCCTCGGAGACGAGGGTGGCGTACTCGAAGACCTGGCCGCCGATGAAGATCGAGCCGAGGATGAAGGAGAGGTAGTACCACTCGATCATGCCCCACGAGCCGATGTTCATGAGCCCGCCGGTGCGGCGCGGCTTGAAGTGCTCAGCCTTGAAGACACCCAGCTGGCAGGTGACCGATGAAAGCACCAGGATCGACGTGTTGATCGAAGCGAACACGACGTCGTGCTTAGCGGTCTCCATCTCCCACATCTGGGGCACAACGGACCGGATGGTGAAGTACATGGCGAAGAGCGCGGCGAAGAACATCAGCTCGCTCGACAGCCACACGATGAACCCGACTGTCGTCGTGTTGGGCCTGTTTACGACTGGATGAACCGGCGCTGTTGAAGTTGCAGTGGCAGTAGACACGCCTCCATTATTACCCAGTCCGCAGGATAAATTCACCTTTTGCTCAGCTAGTTGAGTGAGTTTTTCTACAGCGTGTGGAATTTCCAGCGAGAACTCGCGGCCGGTCGGTTCGTCACGACTCTGCAACGTGCGCGTGTCGCGAACTCCGAACCGCGTCGAAACGGCATCGGCGCACATCAGCGGCCGGTCCCGAGGTGGGGGACGGGCGGAGGTTCGGATCGCCGCTTGCGCAGAGCCGCCGGTGAACGGGTTCGGTGTGCTGTGTGCGTGGCGCGTAGGATGTTCCGGTGACAGCCTGGCCGCTGTCCGCATGATCCGCACCAACTCGAAAGGCCCCTATGTCTGCCGTTCCTTCTGCAGCCGATGCTCCTGCCACCGTCTCCGGTGTGCGGGAGTGGCCGGATCTGCTCGTGGCTCTGATGAACAAGGAGAACCTCGACGCGGCGACCGCCGGGTGGGCGATGGACGAGATCATGTCCGGCAGCGTCCCGGATGTGACGATGGCGGCATTCCTCGTCGCCCATCACGCCAAAGGGGAGACGGTTGAGGAGATCACCGGCTTGGTCGAGGCGATGATGGGACATGCCGTGCCGCTGGAAGGCCTCAGCGATGCTGTCGACATCGTCGGCACTGGCGGAGACCGGGCCAAGACCGTCAACATCTCATCGACTTCCTCGTTCGTCATCGCCGCAACCGGCCAGCGTGTCGTCAAGCACGGCAATCGAGCGACCTCCTCGGCCTCGGGCTCGGCTGACGTGCTCGAAACGCTTGGACTTGTGCTCGATCTGACTCCCGAGCAGTCGCGGCAGCTTGCCGACGAGGTGGGGATGGCCTTCTGCTTCGCCAACGTCTACCACCCGGCCATGCGCTTCATCGCCCCGGTGCGCCGGGCGATCAAGGTGCCTTCGGCGTTCAACATTCTGGGGCCATTGACCAATCCTGCGCGCACCCGTGCCACGGCGATCGGTGTTGCGAGCAGGGAGATGGCGCCGCTGGTTGCCGGTGTTCTGGCCCGCCGGGGCGACTCGGCAGTCGTGTTCCGTTCACAGGATGGGCTTGATGAGCTGAGCAACACCGCAGTCAACGACGTCTGGGAGGTCCGCGACGGGGAGATCACGCACAGCAAGTTCGACGCTTGCAGCCTCGGCTTCGCGCGGGTGACCAAGGACGACCTGCGCGGTGGCGACCCGGCATTCAACGCCCAGGCCATCCAGAGCGTGCTGGCCGGTGAGCACTCGCCAGTGCGCGACATCGTCCTGCTCAACTCCGCCGCCGCACTCGTCGCTGCGGACCCGTCTGCCGAGGGGCCTTTCGCTGAGCGCCTTGCGGCGAAGATCGAGATCGCCCGCGAGCATCTCGACTCCGGCGCAGCGTACGACAAGCTGCAGGAGCTCATCGCCGCTTCCCGTCGTCTCTCAGGCCGCGACGAGGTGCCTGTAGAGGGGTGATCTGCTCAGCCCCTCACTGCGGGGCTGAGCTGCTCGTCGGGGCGAAGCCGCTGGTGTGCAGCCCGAATGCATGTCCGCATCGGGGTGCACACCAGGTTCCGGTGACCGACAGCAACTGGGTGCCCGACCGCTGCAGCCAGCGGAGCACGATATCGGTCTCCTCTTCATAGGTGCTGCCTGTGCCCGGAACCGGCTCATCGACATGCTCGCCCGTCAGCTGCAGGGCTGACACGACTTCTGGAATCCGGCTCGGATGCGCGACGTGCGCACTGCCTGCCAGTTTTCCGTATCGGATCAGGGCTACGTCGTCACCGGCTGCTGGGTTGCCGTACTCGCGCGGCTGGGCGGCGATGATCTCAGGCACGGCGTAGAGCCCGCGCCGCTGCTCATCGGACACGGTTGTGCGCAGCAGGTCAGCTGCGAGGTCGCGGATCTCAGCGGCGCGCTCGTATCGCTGCGTCGCGCTGGCGGCGATCATCGCCTCGCGGATCTGTTCGAGCAGTCCGGAGGAATCGCCGCTGAGAAAGGAGACGAGATCGGTCAGCTGGGTGAGGTACTCTTCCTGGCTCTGGCCGATGCACGGGCCGGCGCACCGTCCCATTTCAGCGGCTGCGCAGGGGGTTCGGCGGGCTGCGGCAGCCGACCGCGTGCACCGCTTGACGGTGACGACGCGTTCTAAGGTGTCCTTGATCCGCTGTGCGGTTGCCTGTGATCTGAACGGCCCGAGGCGGGGGTGCCGCTCCGGTCTATCGGCCGCAGGCGGAGTCCGCGTCACCGACAAGCGAGGGTACGGCTCGTCTGTCAGCCGCAGCCACGCGCGCTTATGGGCGTTCTTCGAACGCCGGTTGTACGGCGGCTGCAGCTCGGCGATGAGCCGTACCTCCCGGACATTGGCCTCAAGTACGGTCTCGCACACCAGTGTCGAGACTTCCTGTGTCGCGGTGATCATCTCGGTCATCCGTCCGCGTGTTTCTCCGGCGTTGAAGTACTGACGCACACGTGCGGCCATGTTCCGGCTGGTGCCGATGTACAGCGTGCGGCGCGAACCATCGAGGAACATGTAGACGCCTGGCAGTGCGGGCACATCGCGCGCCAGATGCGATTTCCGCTGGCGCTTCTGCCAGCCGGAGGTGCGCACGGTCCCCAGCTCTTCAAGGGTGGTGATCCCGTATGAGCCGAAGCGCTCGAACAGGTGGTGCAGGATCTCATTCGTGGCCCTGGCATCGTCGAGAGCGCGGTGAGTCGGTGGTGTCTGGGTGGCGAAGTGCTGCGCCAACGTTGCCAGCTTGTGATTGCGGACCTCGGGCCGGGGTACGACATGGCGTGCAAGGCGAACTGTGTCGAGCACGTGCGGGTTCGGCCACTGATAATCCAGGCGTGCGCACGCAGCCTTGAGAAACCCGATGTCGAATCCTGCGTTGTGGGCGACCAAGACAGCTCCGCGGCTGAACTCCAGAAAGCTCGGCAGCACAGCATGAATCGTTGGTGCTCCTGCCACCATTCCATTGGTGATGCCGGTGAGGCGCTCGACGAACGCAGAGATGACCGCCTGTTCGGGGCGCACAAGGGTGGAGAACTCACCAACCACCTCACCGCCTAGAGTTTTGACCGCACCGATCTCGGTGATCTCCTCGCGCTGCGCGTGGGCACCGGTTGTCTCCAGGTCCACAGTCACGAAAGTGACGTCGTGCAGAGGCGTGCCCACATCGGCGAAGGAAAGCTGCCCACTGCGGGGCTGCGAGGCCTGATCGAACAGCGGGGGCTGGTGGCTGGCTGGCATAGGAACATGATGTCACGCGCCGCAGACAACGCCTCGGACTGCGATGCAGTGATCGGATCGCCAGGCGATGTCAGTGGGTGCCCGTAGCGTCAATGGTGCACGTTCATCGACACAGCACTGACCTGAGGAGCTGACCATGATTGTCGAATGCACCCACCCTGACCACCTCATCGATGCCACCGGACGAATCGACTGTCCCGCCCCTAACTGCCTGGCAGCAGCAATCGACCGCAGCGACGTCGGCCAGCGGCCCAACCCGATGGATCGCCTGCCTGCTCAGCGTCCGGACTGGATTCTCTCCAGCCCGGACGTGCTGGAGGAGTGTGAGGTCGAGGCGCTGGCAATCCTCGGAGACGCAGGCCTCGTACCGCAGCTCGTCAGCCTCGGACCTGAAGACGCCACGACTGAGATGCGTCCTGCCGGCCTGCGCGGTTCAATGCTGCGGAACGCCAGAGGCGCCTGATCGGCTGCATCCGGAAGGCTGAGGGGAATACTCAGACCTGCGCGCCGTCACCGTCATCGGGTGAGCGGTACTGGGGGAGATGCCGAATCAGCACGAAGGTGCTGAGCAGTATCACCACGATGATCCCGACGAGCGCGTAACCGGGCAGCCCGCGAAACAGGAAGGCGCTGAGGACCAGCGCGCTGATGCCGCCGATGAGCCCGACGATGCCGAGCATGAAGAGCGGGGAGGCGGTTCGCCAGCCGACCGGTCCGGGATCCGGTGGCTGCCACTCCTCGTCCTCGGCTAGCGCGTCGCGGATCTCGTCCGAGGACATCTCCGGCACGAACCCCTGGTCGCGGTTGATGTCGGATACGAGATCCTCCCACCGCGTATCGTCAACACGCTCGCTGTCATCCAAGGCGTCCCACGTGGGCTCGAACTTGTCATCGTCTGATGAGGAGTGGTCGTCGCGTGAGGATGGAGACATCTCAGCTCGTCCGGACGCTGCTGTCGGTGTTCACGGCGCTGACGATCTCGCCCACGATGACATCTGCGTCGTAGTCGACTGCGGCCACGTGGTAGCTGCGGCGCAGAATGACGACACGCGGCGAGGTGAGCAGGGCGTTGCGCAGCAGACGAGCCGAGCGGGGGCGAACGACATGGTCGGTGGTCGAGATGCACAGCGTTGTCGGTGCCGACACCTGCCACAGGCGACGGCGCAGGTGTTTGAGCTCTTGGTGCAATGACGCCACTGCGGCCACCGGCGTCTGTGTATACGCGTGCTCGGCTGCTCCGGGCAGCGCGATGTCGCCGCCGATGCCGGGAACGGACTTGATGACGTGCCGAAGGATCGGTGTCAGCGGGGCCAAGGGGGAGTCGACGTATAGCGCTGGATTGATGAGCACGAGCCGGTCAACCAGGTCCGGATGGTCGGCTGCCAATGTCAGGGCCAGCGCTCCGCCCATCGACAGGCCGACCACGATGACGGTGTCGTGCTCGTCGGCGCAACCCATCAACGCTCTTTCAGCGTCGGCAAGCCAATCCTGCCAGCGGGTGCGGCTCATGTCCTGCCAGGTGGTGCCATGTCCTGCCAGTTTCGGCACGCTCACTGACACATCGGCCCGACTGGCAACCTCGCGCGCCACATCGGCGAAGACCGCCGGCGAACCGGTGAAACCGTGGAGGAAGAGGACAGCGGTCGACGAAGACTGCGAACTGATGTTGATCGCTGCATGGACGTCGTGCTCGTCGCCAGAGGCATTGTCGTACATGGGCACCAGACTGCCATATAAGGAGTGACTCTGACAGCGATTGAGCGCAGATCGACGATCGCGTGGGCGGGGGCGGGCGACCGCGAGCGTTTTCCTGCTCACCTCGGCGTTGTAGTAGTCTCGGATTCGTTCGTGACTCAGACTCGTCGAGAGGGGTCGAGTGTTCTACTGGCTGCTCAAGCGCATCATCGTCGGGCCATTCCTGCGTGCGCTCTTCCGCCCGTGGGTGCGCGGCTTGGAGAACATTCCCGAGTCCGGCGGGGCGATCATCGCCGGCAACCATCTGTCCTTCATGGACTCGATCTTCGTGCCGCTCGTCGCACCCCGACCCGTTGTGTATCTGGCCAAGAAGGACTACTTCACAGGCCGAGGAGTCAAGGGCACCGCAACGAGGTGGTTCTTCCGGCTGACGAACCAGCTGCCCATGGACCGATCCGGCGGTTCGGCGTCTGAAGCGTCGCTGCACTCCGGGTTGAAGGTCCTCAATGGAGGCAATCTCCTCGGCATCTATCCAGAAGGAACCCGCAGCCCTGACGGCAATCTTTACCGCGGGCGCACCGGCGTGGCGCGGCTCGTCCTCGAAGCCGGCGTGCCGGTTGTGCCGGTTGCACTCATCGGAACTGACAAGGTCCAGCCTGTCGGTCGGATGCTTCCGCGGTTGCGCCGGATCGGCGTGGTGTTCGGAGAGCCTCTTGATTTCTCCGAGTACGAGGGCATGGCCGGTGACCGATTCCTCCTGCGGTCGATCACCGACGACATCATGTACGAGATCCTCCGCCTGTCTGGTCAGCGGTATATCGACACCTATGCCTCGTCAGCCAAGACGAAGCTGCTGGCTGCGAAGAAAGCAGACGATCAGCCGTCCGGTGATGCGAAGGCCTGATTCGACTGGGGTTCAGCTGGCACGCTGGAGTCGAAAGTCGTTCGATTTCTTCGATAACGGCGACACGCGCAAATCGTTATCGGCAGGTGTTTGGCCAGGGGAAACTCAGCCAGTAGGTTCGATGTGTACGTTAACCCCGAGTCGCTCGAAGGTCATGCGGTAGAATTGTGACACTGCCGCAAACCGGAATGCGACTTCGCTTCCCCTAGGGGCTAAAAGGAGGAGTCGGTGTGAACCGCTCAAGTCAGGAACAGGCTGCTGCGCCCGCCGTGCCGCCTTCAGCTCAAGGTCTGCTGTTCGATGATGATCTGCCGAACCTTGACGAAGACGCGGGCTACCGCGGAACGACAGTCATCAAGGTCGTTGGCATCACCTACCGCCAGCTCGACTACTGGGCACGCACCGATCTCGTAGTCCCGTCGATCCGGACTGCTACCGGTTCGGGATCGCAGCGGCTCTACAGCTTCCGCGACATTCTCGTCCTCAAGATCGTCAAGCGCCTTCTCGACACCGGCGTGGGTCTCCAGCAGATCCGCACGGCAGTCGGGCATCTGCGCGAACGCGGTGTGCAGGACCTGGCCACGATCACTCTGATGAGTGATGGATCGAGCGTCTTCGAATGCACGTCGACTGACGAGGTCATCGACCTAGTGCAGGGTGGCCAGGGAGTCTTCGCCATCGCGGTGGGAAGCGTTTTCCGCGAAGTCGAAGGATCGCTGGTTGAACTGCCAAGCGAGCGTCCGGAAGACGAACTGCCGCTCGTCGATGAGCTTGCGCAGCTTCGTGAGCGCCGCAAGGCCAACTGAGCAACGTCGTCACAGCGAAGCGGCCGGGAGCAGATTGCTCCCGGCCGCTTCGCTTTTGCGTGGGGAAAGAGACTCCGGCTCGCAGCGGCCTGTGTCTCAGACGCTCCTCAGCGTCCGAACCACTTGCGCTTGCTGCTCTTCTCGCGTTCACGGCGCTCACGCAGCTCGCGCCGGGTGAGGAACGCTTCTTCGCCTCCGGCGGGCTCGTGGATCTGAGCTGGGCCGGTATCAGTATCGACGAGAGGCATAGCGGCAGTTTCGACGCCCAAATCGTCCTGCTGTGACGACGGCTGAGCGGGTAGCGCTGACACCGATGTCCCGGTGAGCTGGCTGCCGACGGTTGGAGCTGAACGCGGCTTCGGCGGCTGTCCTCCCATCGGTGACTGCGGGCGAACGCCGTTGGTCTGGGAAGGGCCCTCTTCACGCGCCTGCACTTCAGCGGCTGAATCAGGACCGCCGTCTGCGCCAGCCTCGGTCAAGGCTCCTGGCGTGCCCTTAGCGTCCTGTTCTTTCGACGAACGGGTTTCTTCGGCTGAATCGGACTCAGTTGGCGCAGCCGAGGGCTTCTCATCTTCGTCGCGGTCCTGCTCGGCTGGCTGTTCGGGTTCGCTCTGCACATTCGGAGCCGAGTCATGCTCGGTGTCGACGTCTGTCGGCTTCTGACTCTCTTCGCCCTTTTCAACAGGTGTTCTGGTGGTGGGTTCTGCCGGTTGAGTCGCGGGCTCTTCAACCGCGCCTGCGCGATCCTGAGCACCGACATTCTTCTGCGGCGTCATCGGACCCTCGTCTGGTACGGCGTCTGCTTCGGGCTTCTGCGTATCGCCAGAGCTGTCGGCTACTGCGGTTGAAGACGCTGGGGTGGCCTTGGCGTCTGCTTTGCGGCGGATGCGTTCTGAGCGCAGCGCGCGGTCGAGGATCTTATCGAAGGCTGCGGCGAGCTCAGCTGCCGGCTTGCCTGGCCAGGAGTGGATTGGACGTGCTGATCCCTGAGCCTGCTGCAGCACAGTGCGTTCGGGAATCGGCGGGTTGACCACCAGTGGGCCGAACATCTCGCGCAGCTCTTCGATGCGGTAGGAGTGCTCCCGGGACTGCAGCCTGGCGCGATTGACGACGATTCCCAGCGGCTGCAGGTCACTAGCGGTGCGGCGGCGCAGTTCGTCGGTGGCACGCAGTGCGCGGTCGGCGGCTGCCACCGAGAAGAGCCCGGGTTCGGTCACGATGAGCACACGGCTGCTGGCGGTCCAGGCCGCGCGGGTGAGGCCGTTGAGCGATGGCGGGCAGTCAATGAGGACGAGACGGTAGCCGGTGCCGGCCTTATGGATGGCCTCCGACAGTCGGCGCAGGTAGCGCAGCGACAAGGTGGGCTGGTCGAACTCAGCGACACGCGGTGACCCGGAGATCACGTCGACATGTCCACGCTGTTCGCCGACCCATCCGCTGGGGACGACGGCGCGTTCGAGAATCCGCTTGCGCGGTGCAGCGAGCACGTCGGCGATGTCGACTTCGGTGCGCACGGGAATGTCGAGACCTGTCGAGGCATCCGCCTGGGGATCCATATCGATCACCAGGGTCGGGATGCCGCGGCTGTAGGCAGCAGAGGCCAAACCGAGGGTCACCGAGGTCTTTCCGACCCCACCTTTAAGACTAGAGACGCTGAGCACAAGCACACTCTTACGGTATCCGATCTGCACATCGCGGTCACGGACATCGCACGGCAGGTGGCCACCAGTTTGAACAGATCACCAGTTGTGCCGGGCTCAGGCGGTCTGACCTCGGAGCAAGCGCCCTTAGCTGTCGGGGGAGGAGCGGTGTGTGATTGTCGATCCGGTGGCGCTTCGCTCGATGCGCAACTGCTGGGGAATCGACTGGAGCATGGACTGCACGTGGGAGATGACTCCGACGCAGCGGCCACCTGCGCGCAGCTCGTCCAGGACTTCCATCACTTGGGCCAGTGCGTCGGGATCGAGCGACCCGAATCCTTCGTCGATGAACAGCGAATCCAATCTGATGCCGCCGGCTGCGGCCGCCACGGTGTCGGCCAGCCCGAGCGCCAGGGCCAATGAGGCCATGAATGTCTCGCCTCCGGAGAGTGAGCGGGGATCGCGCGGTTCGTCGGTGAACGTATCGAGCACTTGCAGGCCGAGGCCGGCGCGCTTCTCCCGTCGGTGCAGGGAGAGGTCGTGGATGAGCGTGAACCGACCGCCGCTCATCGTCTGCAATCGTTCGGAGGCATTATGTGCGACTTCGACGAACAGCGACAGCAGGGCATATGAGCTCAGCGGCAGCCGGTGAAGGTTGTCAGCGGAGGTGGCGCGCACGATGCCATCAAGGGCGACGTCTCCACGGCGCTGTGCGACCTCGGCTTCCACCTCGGCGGCGGTGTGCAGGAAGCGCTCGCGCAGCTGGACGAGATCCGCGGCATCATGTCTGTGCACCGCCAGCAGCTGACCCAGATGCTCGGCGTCGGAGGCGGCGGTCGTGCGCTGCTCAGCGGTGACGGCGACACTGCCTGTCAGCTCCTCGTCTGATGCTGTGTCAGCGCAGGCGGGCGAGTACCAGTCCTGGCTTGTCAGCTCTGCGATCCGGGCGGCCTCATCAGCAGCGGCGCGCAGAGCGCTGTCGACTCCAGCCTTATCGATCTGGCGGGCTTCCCGATAATCGTTTCTGTCGGTGAAGCCGGCCTCAGTCAGTGCCGTCTCAAACGCGTCTCGGCGTTCGGCCGACTCGGCGGCTGTGTCTTCTCGCTTCGTCTGTGCCTGGATCAGCGTTTCACCGGCATTGCGCAAGCGCTGCAGCTGAGCTGCGCACTCCTCAGCAGCCGCGGAGGTATCGGGGGTTTCGAACCCGAACGGATGCAGAGCCGCTGCTTGGTCGCCTGAGACCACGTCATCGAGCTGCTTCAACTGGCCGCCGACTGCCGACAGCTGGGTGGCGCTTGTCTGGGCGTCTTCCCGAGCTGAGGCCTGCTGCTGTTCGAGCGCGACTCGCTTCTGCCGCAGTTCGTCACGCTCTCTGCGTGCCTGATCGAGCTCGCGAAGTGTCTGTGCGGCGGTGTCGCGTGCCTGAGTGAGTTCGGCAACCGAGACAGCTGCGTCCTCACCTGCCAGCTCGTCGAGGCTGCGGGTCAGGGCAGTGATCCGGGCGCGCGACTCTGCCAGCGTGCTGCGTGCGGTATTGGTGGCGTTCTGCGCCTGAGTCCACGCGTTCAGCGCTGCGTCCTCGTCAGATTTCGTCACCGTGTCGTCGGTGGGCTTTGCCGGTGCGGGATGTTCGGTGGCACCGCAAACGGAGCACGCGTGTCCCGATGTCAGCTCAGCAGCGAGTTCTGCTGCGATACCGGCCAGACGGGTCGAACGGATGCGGGCGTAGGTGTCCTTGGCGGCGGATTCCTCGGCCTGCCTGTCCTTCAGCGCTTCCTGCTGTTTGTCGCGCTGCTGCTCGGCAGCGGTGATCTCGTCGCCGCGCTGCTGGCGGATCGCAGCGGCTTCCAGTGCGCGCAGCAGCCGGTCGTATTCCCGCTGGACGTCACTGCGAGTCTCAAGCCGGGCGTTGAGCTCATCAAGTGCGGCATCCTGGGCAGCGGCTTTCTCCTCCAGTTCGGCCACCCGGCCGGCTGCGGCCGTCTGCTTCTGCTGGAGGTCGGTGCGCTCACGCCTGAGGTCAGCGACGCGTGTCAGGTGCGTGGCGATGCTGGCCGCCGCGCGCTGACCGTCGCCAGCTGCCTGAACGATATGTTCGGCAGAGGTGGTCTCAGGCTGGCGGGGGAGTGCAGAAAGTTCTGTGCTGAAAGCCGTCAGCGCTGCGGTGTGGTGCCTCTCTGCCGCTTCCTGTTCGCGGACGGCACAGTCAGCTTCACGTCCGTACGGTGCGACGCTCTCTGCCTTGATCGCCTGGCGTTGCAGCTGGGCCAGCCGTGCGCGCTCGTCAGCAGAGGTGGCGTAGGCCTCCTGCCGGCTGCGCAGCTGTGTGAGCTTCTCACGGTCAGCCTGACGTGCCGCTGCTGCGTCGGCAGCCGCTTCGGCATCGGCAGAGCGCGTGCGCGCAGACTGCAGCACCTCAGTGAAGACGTCGATCCGTTCGCGCACGACACTGACCGCCGCCCCCAGCACGGCATCGACATCGGCGACACTCGGATGGGCCGCGGTCGGGATCGGCAGATCCTCGCCGCAGCTGCCCTGCGCCTGGCGCATGAGCGTCTGCCGTTCCTGTGACACGGCATCGAGTGCGGCACGCGCCTGCCGGGCCCGTGCCTCGAGGATCGACTCCAGATCCGTGAAGTGCTCGGTGTTGAACAACCGCCTGAGGATGGGCTCGCGTTCGATCGGATCTGCCCGCAGGAAACGGGCGAACTCGCCTTGGGGGAGCAGCACGATCTGCATGAACTGGGCGGCATTGAGCCCGAGCACCCGGTTGATCTCCGCCTGCACCTCCGACACGGTGCGGCCGATCCCATCCCAGTGCCCCGACTCCGGGTTGAACACCGACAGCTCAGCGGTCGCCTTCGCCTCGGTCATACCGGTGCCGCGCTTCTTGGGGCGCATGTAGCGCGGGCTGCGCCGGACTCTCCAGCGCCGTGCCTGCGCAGTGAATTCGACCTCGACGTAGGTCGGGGTGTCAGGATCGGCGTAATGGCTGCGGTAGTCCTCAGCGTCGCTGCGCGCCCCGGGCACAGTGCCGTAGAGCCCGAAGGCGAGCGCATCGAGGATCGTCGTCTTGCCTGCCCCGGTCGGACCGCTGATGAGGAACAGACCATCAGCACCGAGCTCGTCGAAGTCGACGGCCTGTGCGCCGGGGAACGGACCGAAAGCCTGCATCTGCAGCGAGTTCATCCTCATGACGTCGCCTCCCGCAGCTCCAGCAGCGCTGAGTCGAAGCGGGCGAGATCCTCGACATCAGCCGGCTGTCCGGTGACATGGGAGATGAAGTCGGAGAACACCTCGCGGTCAGTGCGTTCGACGCTGCCCTGCGCTGCTGCTTCATGTGCCTGTGCAGGCTGTGCGGCATTGACCCAGGTCATCTTGATGAGCTGCGGGAAGGTCTCCTTCAGCCGGCCGAGTGCCCCGGTCACCCGAGCCGGGTCGGTCAGCTCGGCAGCCACGAGGGTTTCGGTGAGATCTTCGCCATCGGCACGTGCCGCCCGCCCGGTCTCGAGCACCTCCTCAAGCGTGCCGCGCAGGGTGCGCACATCGCTGAAAGCAGGTAGGGCGATGCTCTCGACGCTGAGCTCCGGGCCCGAGGTGTCGAGCAGCAGCATCCGCTTGGGTGTCTTGGCCTCGGTGAAGGAGTACGGCAGTGGGGACCCGGAATACCGGACGATGTCGGTGACGTCCTGGGGCCGGTGCAGATGCCCGAGAGCCGCGTAATCAGCACCGGCGAAGACATCAGCGGAGACGACCGAGACGCCACCGACGTCGATCGAGCGCTCCGATTCGCTGGCCAGCGACTGCCCGCCGACGAAAGCGTGAGCTGCGACGATGAGGAAGGCGTCTGGGTACCGCTGCTGGTGATCGGTGCGGATGAGGTCCATGACGTGTGCCAGCACCGCCTCATGGCTGCGGGCACACCCGAACTTCCCGGCCACCAGTCCAGGTTCCAGATACGGGATCCCGTACACCACCGCCTCGGGCGAGGACGCACTTCCGCCCAGCAGCACCGGCCACGTGAGATCGGAGATCCGGGTGCGGATGTGCAGGCCGGCATGATCGAGGGTGCGGCGCCCGTGGCCGAGCCGCATGAACGAATCGTGGTTGCCGCTGGTGGCGATGACCCGGACTCCGGAATCGAGGAGCGCAGTGACAGTCTCATCGAAGTTCGTCAGAGCATCAGCCGGAGGGATCGCTCGATCGTAGACGTCCCCGGCGACAAGCACTGCGTCGATGCGCTCGGCAGCGACGACGTCGAGCAAATGGTCGAGGAACGCACGCTGCGCGGCGGTCTGGTCGACACCGAAGAAGGTGCGCCCCAGATGCCAGTCAGAGGTGTGGAGGATCCGCATGCTGCCAGCCTAGCCAAGACCACGGACACCGCTTCGACGTCAGGCCGGTCACATCCGCGCCCGGCCCTGCCCGTACACTTGGAGCAGCAAACTGGAACCTGTGCACGGTGGCGGAAACCGCCCTGAGTACAGTTAGGAACCGATAAAGGAATTCCGCCGACCATCCGTCGGCGCCGAGAGGAACGGTCATACCTGATGTTCTCCAAAGTTCTCGTTGCCAACCGCGGTGAAATCGCGGTTCGCGCATTCCGTGCCGCCTACGAACTCGGTGCCTCCACGGTTGCCGTCTTCCCCTATGAGGACCGCAATTCGGAGCATAGGCTCAAGGCTGACGAAGCCTACCTGATCGGCGAGGAGGGCCATCCCGTCCGCGCCTACCTCAGCGTCGACGAGATGATCCGCGTCGCCAAGGAATCCGGCGCTGACGCGATCTACCCCGGTTACGGATTCCTCTCCGAGAACCCCGATCTCGCCCGTGCCTGCGAGGAGAACGGCCTGACCTTCATCGGCCCGTCGGCTGATGTGCTCGAGATGGCCGGCAACAAGGTCCAGGCCCTCGACGCCGCCCGCCGTGCCGGGATCCCGACCCTCGAATCGACCCGCCCATCAGCCGATATCGATCAGCTGCTCGGTGAGGCCGAGGGCATGGAGTACCCGCTGTTCGTCAAGGCCGTCGCCGGCGGCGGCGGACGCGGCATGCGCCGGGTGGCGAACAAGACTGAGCTCGTCGACGCACTCAAGGCCGCCATGCGCGAAGCCGAAGGCGCCTTCGGTGATCCGACTGTGTTCATCGAGCAGGCCGTGCAGCGCCCGCGCCACATCGAGGTGCAGGTGCTGGCCGACAACAACTCCGAGGCTGTGCACCTCTTCGAGCGCGACTGCTCGATCCAGCGCCGCCACCAGAAAGTCGTCGAGATCGCCCCGGCCCCGCACCTTGATGAGGAGATCGCCGAGGCGCTGCGCAACGACGCCCTCGCCTTCGCCCGCGCGCTGGGCTACCAGAACGCCGGCACCGTCGAGTTCCTCCTCGAAACCGAAGGACCGCGCTCCGGCAAGCACGCCTTCATCGAGATGAACCCGCGCATCCAGGTCGAGCACACCGTCACCGAGGAGATCACCGACGTCGACCTCGTGCAGTCCCAGATGCGCATCGCCGCCGGTGAGTCACTCGCCGACCTCGGCCTGACCCAGGATGCCCTGCGGATCAAGGGTGCAGCCCTGCAGTGCCGCATCACCACCGAGGACCCGGCGAACTCCTTCCGTCCCGACACCGGCACCATCACCGCCTACCGTTCCGCCGGCGGCGCCGGTGTGCGCCTCGACGGCGGCACCGTCTACGCCGGGGCCGAAGTCTCGGCCCACTTCGACTCGATGCTCGTCAAGTGCACCACCCGCGGCCGCGACTTCGAACAGGCCGTCAACCGCGCCCGCCGCGCCATCGCCGAGTTCCGGATCCGCGGTGTGGCGACCAACATCGGCTTTCTGCGTGCGGTGCTCGATGACCCCGCCTTCATGCGCGGAGACCTGTCAACGACCTTCATCGAAGAGCGGCCCCACCTGCTGGAGGCCAAGGTCGGTGCCGACCGCGGCTCGAAGCTGCTGGAATTCCTCGCCGATGTCACCGTCAACAAGCCCAACGGCGACTCGCCGGTCTACCTGAGCCCCAGCGAGAAGCTCCCGGAGGTCTCCTTCGACGCAGACCCGGCGGCCGGCTGGAAGCAGACGCTCGACGAGCTCGGCCCCGAAGGATTCGCCCAGCGTCTGCGCCAGGAGAAGACCCTCGCGGTGACCGACACGTCCTTCCGCGATGCGCACCAGTCCCTGCTGGCCACCCGCGTGCGCACCAAGGACCTCCTCGACGTCGCCCCGTACGTCGCCCGCATGACCCCGCAGCTGCTCTCCGTCGAGTGCTGGGGCGGAGCGACTTACGACGTGGCACTGCGCTTCCTCGCCGAAGACCCGTGGGAGCGCCTGGCGAAGCTGCGCGAGGCGATGCCGAACATCAACCTGCAGATGCTGCTGCGCGGCCGCAACACTGTCGGCTACACCCCGTACCCGACCGAGGTCACCGATGCCTTCATCGACGAGGCCACCCGCACTGGTGTCGACATCTTCCGCATCTTCGACGCCCTCAACGACGTCGAGCAGATGCGCCCGGCCATCGAATCGGTCCGCAGTACCGGCTCGGCCGTCGCCGAGGTCGCGCTGTGCTACACCTCGGATCTCAACAACCCCGATGAGAAGCTCTACACGCTCGACTACTACCTCGGCCTGGCCGAGCGGATCGTCGAGGCCGGCGCCCACGTGCTCGCCATCAAGGACATGGCAGGCCTGCTGCGTCCGGCGGCAGCCACCAAGCTGGTGACCGCGCTGCGGAAGAACTTCGACCTGCCCGTCCACGTCCACACCCACGACACCGCCGGCGGCCAGCTCGCCACCCTGCTCGCCGCCTCGGCAGCGGGTGCCGACGCCGTCGACGTCGCCAGCGCCTCGGTCGCCGGCACCACCTCGCAGCCGTCGATCTCTGCGCTCGTGGCCGCACTCGAGCACACCGACCGGGACACCGGCCTGTCGCTCAAGAGCGTCGAGGACCTCGAACCGTACTGGGAGGCCGTGCGCAACGTCTACAAGCCGTTCGAATCCGGCCTGCCGGGACCGACCGGACGCGTCTACCGCCACGAGATCCCCGGCGGGCAGCTGTCGAACCTTCGCCAGCAGGCCAACGCACTCGGCCTGGGGGAGAAGTTCGAGGAGATCGAGGCGATGTACGAAGCTGCCGACGACATCCTCGGCCACCTCGTCAAGGTGACCCCGTCATCGAAGGTCGTCGGCGACCTCGCCCTGCACCTTGTGGCAGTCGGCGCTGACCCGAAGGAGTTCGCAGACAACCCGGCGAACTTCGACATCCCGGACTCGGTCATCGGATTCCTCTCCGGTGACCTCGGCGACCCGCCCGGCGGATGGCCCGAGCCGTTCCGCACCAAGGCTCTCGACGGCCGCTCCCACAAGCCGGCCACCGAGGACCTCTCCGCGCACGACGCCGAACTGCTCACCGAGCCCGGCCGCACCCGCCAGGAGACCCTCAACCGGCTGCTGTTCCCCGCCCCGACGAAGGAATTCAACCGGATGCGGGAGACCTACGGCGACCTGTCGGTACTGGAGACCCAGGCCTACCTGTACGGACTCGACGAAGGCGAAGAGCACTCCGTCATCATCGAGAAGGGCAAGGCGCTGCTCATGGGCGTCCAGGCCGTCGGCGCCGCTGACGACCGCGGCATGCGCACCGTCATGTGCACGCTCAACGGCCAGCTGCGCCCGATGTCGGTGCGCGACCGCTCCATCGAGGTCGACGTCGCCACCGCTGAGCGCGCCGACACCTCCAACCCCGGCCACGTCGCCAGCCCGTTCGCCGGCGTCGTGACCCTGCAGGTCAAGGTCGGCGACGAGGTCAAGGCCGGCCAGACCGTTGCCACCATTGAGGCGATGAAGATGGAGGCCTCGATCACCAGCCACATCGACGGCACCGTCTCGCGTGTGGCGATCGGCGAAGTCCAGCAGCTCGAAGGCGGCGACCTCGTCGTGGTGGTCGATGGCTGAGCGGGAGATCCGCTGCTACGGCGACCCGGTGCTGCGCACCCGCTGCACTGAGGTGACGGTCTTCGACGACCGCCTGCGGCGCATGGTCCAGGACCTCGCGGACACGACCGTGCCCGAGGGCCGGGCCGCCGTGGCAGCACCCCAGATCGGGATGGACAAGCGGATCTTCGCCTACCACCTCGACGGACGGATCGGCCATGTCATCAACCCCGTCATCGTCGAAACCGGCGGCGAGCTGCGCGATATCGACGAAGGCTGCCTGTCCGTGCCGGGACTGTGGTTCCCCACCCCGCGCTGGGAGTACGCCGCCGTCACCGGGCTCAACGTCGAAGGCGAGGAGATCCGTGTCGAAGGCGAGGAGGTCTTCGCCCAGATGCTGCAGCACGAAACCCAGCACCTCGACGGCATCGTCTACATCGAGACGCTGCCAGCCGAGCGCCGCAAGCAGGCACTTAAGGCGATCCGCCGGACCGACTGGTTCATGGCAGGCCGCTGAGACCACCGGCCGAATCGACAGACAGACCGCCGGGCAGCACGCCCGGCGCACACAGAGCGACCGAAGGAGTACCAGTGACCATTGAACGTGCAGGAGTCATCGGCTGCGGCCTGATGGGATCGGGCATCGCCGAGGTGCTCGCCCGCGCCGGCCTGAGCGTCGTCGTCCGCGACATCAATGACGACGCAGTGGCTGCCGGCCGCAAGCGCATCGAGAAGTCCTTCGCCAAGGGCGTCGAGCGCGGCAAGATGACCGAACAGGAACGCGACGAGGCCCTCGGCCGGCTCACGTTCACCACCGAGCTCTCCGAGATGGCCGACCGCCAGCTCGTCATCGAAGCTGCCAGCGAGAACGAGGACATCAAGAAGAAGATCTTCGCCGAACTCGACGCCATCGTCACCGACGAGCAGGCGATCCTCGCCTCGAACACCTCGTCGATGCCGATCATCCGCTTCGCCCAGGCGACCTCGCGGCCCGAGCGCGTCCTCGGCCTCCACTTCTTCAACCCCGCCCCGGTGCAGCCGCTCGTCGAGATCATCTCTTCGGTCGTCACCGCGCCCGAGGTGGCAGACGAGATCGAGAAGTTCTCCACCGAGGTGCTCGGCAAGACCCCGATCCGCTCCGATGACCGTCCCGGCTTCATCGTCAACGCCCTGCTCATCCCGTTCCTGTTCTCGGCCATCCGGATGCTCGAATCCGGTCACGCCACCAAGGAGGACATCGACACCGGCATGGTCAACGGCTGCGCGCACCCGATGGGCCCGATCAAGCTCGCCGACATGGTCGGCCTCGACACCTGCCTGTTCGTCGGCCAGAGCATCTACGAAGAGACAGGCGACCCGGCTGCCAAGCCGCCGATCCTGCTCTCGCGCATGGTCGACGGCGGCCTGCTCGGAGCCAAGACCGGCAAGGGCTTCTACGACTGGTGATCCCAGTCTGAGCCGCCCAGCGACCACGCGCTGACACGACAGGCGCGGGTGCAGAGGACCATCCTCTGCACCCGCGCTTGCGTCTTGTGTGTCAGTCCTCGGCGAGCAGCTTCTCGCAGGCGGCCAGCCGCACGCACACGGCGAAGCCCTCGACGGCCGTCTCGACATCCTCGAGTGTCGGCATCGACGGAGCCACCCGGATGACGGCGTTGTCCGGATCGAGCTTGTACGGGTGCGTCGAACCAGCAGGGGTGAGCTTGACCCCGGCCTCGGCGGCGAGCTTGACGACCCGATCAGCGGTGCCGGGCATCACCGAGACGGTGACGAAGTACCCGCCGTTGGGATCCGTCCACGTCGCGATGTCATCGTCGCCGAGGCGCTGACCGAGGATCCGGGAGACCGCCTCGAACTTCGGGCGCAGGATCTCGGCATGCTTGACCATATGGTCGACGACCCCGTCAGCATCACCGAAGAAGCGCAGGTGCCGCAGCTGATTCACTTTGTCCGGCCCGATCGACGCGGCCGCGAGATGCCCGGTGAACCAGGAGACATCGGCATCCGAGGCGCCGAAGAACGCGACACCGGCACCGGCATGGGTGACCTTCGATGTCGAGGCGAAGATCCACACCCGGTCCGGGTTGCCGGCCTCAGCTGCCAGGGACAGGATGTCGATCACCTCGGCGTGCGGCTGGCGCAGGTGGTGGAGGGCATAGGCGTTGTCCCACAGCAGCTTGAAGTCCTCGGCTGCGGTCTTCATCGACACGAGCCGGCGTGCGCGCTCGTTGCTGATGGTGATGCCGGTCGGGTTCGAGTACATCGGCACCAGCCACATGCCCTTGATCGTCGGGTCGGTGGCCACCAGCTCTTCGACCTGCTCAAGGACCGGTCCCTCGTCGTCCATCTCCACGGAGACGAGCTCGAAGCCGAGCGCCTCCGCCAGATCGAAGTGACGGTCGTAACCGGGCACCGGGCACAGGATGCGGCGCGGCTGCTGGGCCCACGGGGTGGTGCCTGCTGAGGTGCCGAACAGGCAGGCGAAGCTCAGCGCCTGATGCATAAGGGTGAGCGAGGAGTTGCCCTGGGCGAGCAGCTGGGATGCTGGGACCTTGAGCAGCTGACCGAAGATCTCCCGCAGCTCGATGAGACCTTCCAGTCCGCCGTAGTTGCGCACATCGACGCCGCTGGGGGACAGGCAGTCATCAGCGGTGACGTTCGTGAGCATGTCCGCGGCCAGATCGAGCTGCTCGGCAGAGGGCTTCCCGCGCGTGATGTCGAGGGCGAGTCCGCGCCCGGCGAACGCCTCGTAGTCGGCGTGAGCCTGCTCGAGCGCAGCCTCAAGATCGGAACGGGACAGGTCAGTCAGGGACATGGGGGAGATCCTCTCACAGCGCGACGAGATCGGTGTCTCCTATACTACTGGCGTGCCACAATCCCCACGCGCCCAGTCACCGCTGGTTCCCGTGCTGCTGGGCATCATCACAGCCGTCGCGCTCGGTGTGCTCATGTGGTTCCCCCAGCACCTCGTCCTCGGTGCTGTCACCGGCATCGCCCACCTGCAGTCATTCCGCGCACTGGCCACCGCCGCCCTCATCGTCTTCCTCGCGTTGCTGTCTCTGAGCTTCGTCGTCGGCCGCGGCGTGCGCTTCTGCGCCGGGTTCATCGCCACCTCGCTCATCTTCGTCGCTGTCAGCCTCGGCGTGCTTGGGCTGCGCGGCGGCACCCCGCAGGCCCAGCTGACCGCTGTGCCCGGTGATCTGCGGGTCATCTCAGCGAACCTGTTCTTCGGCGCCGGCAGCCTTGATGATGTGCTCGGCCCTGACGCCAGGGGAGCAGGGGTCATCGCCCTGCAGGAGACCGACCGGCAGACCCTCGTCGAGGCTCTTGAGCAGCGTGGTATCGCCGGGGACTACCGCATTGCCCACCGGGCGGTCTTCGACGGTGAGGCCGGCACGGTGCTGGCCGTGCACAATTCCCTGGAACCTGAAGAGCTTGCCGATCCCGAGGCGTCGCGCGCCTTCGTGGGCATGCGCACCAGGCTTGGGGACATGTATGCGGTGCATACGCACGCGCCGATCCAGCGCAGCCTGGTCCAGCGCGAATGGCAGCGCACCGTCTCTGCTGCCACGGGCCTGTGTCAGCCCGGCAGCAGCGTCCTCGTGGCAGGCGACTTCAACGCCACTCTCGACCACGCCCCGTTCGCAGTGCCTGAGGGCTGTGCGGATGCAGCCCGCAGCCTGCGGACGGCCGGAGCCAGTACGTGGCCTGCCAGCTGGCCTGGCCTGGTCGGCGCGCAGATCGATCACCAGGTCTACGATCGGGCTGCCCTGCACCCGATCGGCGGGCAGATCCTGGAGATCTCCCGATCCGATCACCGCGGCATCGTCATCGACTACCACCTGCCGCCGGAGACGCAGCAGTGACCTCCCAGCCGGCCGAGAGCGACCTGCGCTACGGAGCGGGCCCCAAGATCCCACAGCAGACCCGGACAGCCCACGGGCGCCGCTTCGGCACGACCGCCGAACTCTACGACGCCGTCCGGCCTGGATACCCGGCTGATGCCATCGACGCTGTGCTCGCCGAGGCGGCTGACCGGCAGCTCGATGTCTGCGACCTCGGGGCCGGCACCGGGCTGCTGAGCCGCGACCTGCTGCTCGATGACCGGGTCGCCGAACTCACTGCCGTCGATCCGGATGAACAGCTGCTCGCCCGCAATCCCGCCCAGGTGCGCGTCGGCACCGCCGAGGCGATCCCGCTGCCGGATGCCTCCGTCGACATCGTCACCGCAGCCCAGGCCTGGCACTGGTTCGACCCGCAGGCCGCCGGTGCGGAGATCGCCCGGGTGCTGCGCCCCGGCGGCAGGCTGGCGATCCTGAACAACCAGCTCGACGTGCGCATCCCGTGGGTGCTGCGCCTGGCCCGGATCATGCACGCAGGCGACGTCTACCGGCCCGGCTGGCAGCCCCACCTCGGGCACGGGTTTACGACTGAACCCACCCAGGAGCACCTCTTCACCACACCGGTCACCATCGACACCGTCGTCAAGCTGGCAGCCACCCGGTCCTATTGGCTGCGCTCCAACGAGCGCACCCGCTCCCGGGTCGAAGCCAATATCCGCGACTATCGGGCCCATGAGGCCGGATTCGACACGACCGGCACATTCGAGCTGCCCTATCTGTGCCTCGTGAGCATCTCACGCTTGCCGACCGCAGACTGAGACATCCCTGGTCGCAGGCGCGCCCACCCGCCTCAGGGGAGTGCCGGCATGAGAGGATGGACCCAGAGTCAGGAAGGAGACGTCATGCGTGGAATCCAGCTCACTGAGCACGGCGGGCCCGAGGTGCTGCAGTGTTCCGAACTGCCCGAACCGCAGGCAGATGGAAAGGTCCTCGTCGAGGTCAAGATGGCCGGCATCAATCGGCGCGACGCACTCATCCGCGAAGGCGCCGGACCGCAGTACCGCCCGCACCTGCCGCTCATCCTCGGCTCCGATGCCGCCGGCATCCGCCGCGACACCGGCGAGGAGGTCATCGTCTTCCCCTCGCTCAACTGGGGTGACTCCGATGCCTGCGCCGGCCCGGACTTCAGCATCCTCGGCGGCCCGAGCGACGGCACCTATGCCGAGCTCATCGCCGTGCCGGAGGAGAACCTGTACCCCAAGCCCAAGCGGATGGCCTGGGCCGAAGCCGGAGCGCTGGCGCTGTCGGGAGTGACGGCCTATCGCGCGCTGTTCACCGTCGGGCAGCTTGAGAAGGGCCAGACCGTCGTCATCCTCGGCGCCGGTTCCGGGCTCTCGCTGCTGGCCCTGCAGCTGGCGGTCAAGGCCGGTGCGCGTGTGGCGGTGACCTCGTCGAATCACGACAAGATCAACCTCGCCAAGGAACTCGGCGCCGTCACCGGTGTCGACTACACGGTCGACGACTGGGAGCTGACACTGCGCGATGAGATCGGCGAGGCCGACCTCGTCTTCGACTCCGTGGGCTCGACGCTGCAGGAATCGGTCATGATGCTCAAGCCCGGCGGCGCGGTCGTCGCCCTCGGCGGGACGGAGAACCAGGGCGTCGTCGAGGACTTCGACATCCGCACCCTGTACCTGGCCCACAAGCGCGTGCTCGGCACCGCCATGGGCTCCCCGCGGGACTTCGCCGGCCTGCTCGATATGGTCGAAGACGGTTCGATCGACCCGATCATCGACTCCGTCTACCCGCTCGACGAGGCGGCAGAGGCTCACTCGCAGCTCGATTCGAACCTGCGCTTCGGCAAGATCGTGCTGAGCACCGACTGAGCCGCAGCACAGCTCCGGCGTCCCCCAGCATTAGGAACTGAGACACGAAACGGGCCGCACACCTGCTCAGGTGTGCGGCCCGTTGGCGTGATGAGCTGGGCGCAGGAGCGCTCAGCTCATCAGGCCTGGGACTCGTCGCCGGAGATGACGTCTCCGCGCTGGGTGTGGTTGACCGAGATCTTGCGCGGCTTGGCCTCTTCTGCGACCGGGATGGTCAGCAGCAGCACGCCGTCCTCGTAGGCAGCGGTGATCTGGTCGAGGGCGATGCGGTTGCCCAGCGTCAGCTGGCGGGCGAAGGTGCCCGTCGGGCGCTCACGGCTGAGCCACTGCACCTCGGAGCTGTCCGTCGAGGCGGTCCGCTCGGCGCGCACCGTCAGGGTGCGATCCTGCACGTCGACATCGATGCTCGACGGGTCGACACCGGGCATGTCGATGCGGGCGACGAAGGCGTCGCCGTCGCGGTACAGGTCCATCGGCAGGGCGGTGCTGTTCGGGGTGCGGGTGATGTCGGAGAAGAAGCGGTCGAGATCGCGGATCGGATCGAACTTTGCAGCCATGGCAGGCTCCTTTCGGTCAGCTGGTCGCTTACGTTGAGTCTAACGCGCTCAAGTTTGGTTTCATTCCCGTCACTTGACCAGTTTCCTGGGAATCACCTCAGTCTCCGTAGAGTGGGCACATGGACTTCGTCAGTGTTGTCGGCGCCCTCATCCCGGTCGCCGGCCTCATCGCCTTCGGCTGGGTGCTGCGCCGGCTGCGGCTGCTGAGTGACCCTGATTTCTGGTCCGGTGCCGAGAAGCTCGCCTACTTCGTCCTACTGCCGGTGCTGCTCTTCCGCAACATCTCAGCTGTCGACATCTCCCACATCGACATCGGCCGCCTGGCCGGCGCCCTCGTCCTGCCGACGATCGGCATCACGATCATCCTCTTCGCACTCAACCGGGTGCTCGCCTCCGACCGGCCATCGTTCACCTCTGTGGTCCAAGGTGCGATCCGGTTCAACACCTATATCGGCCTGTCTCTGTCGGCGACTCTCTTCGGCCCGGAGGGCGCGGCACTGGCTGCCATCGTCGGCGCGGTGCTCGTCCCACTCGTCAACGTGCTCTCCTCGATCGCCTTCGAGCTCTTCCTCGTCGACAAGCGCTCCTGGCTGGCACTCGGCCGCTCTGTCATCCTCAACCCGCTCGTGCTCGGCTGTGCTGCCGGTGGGGCGTGGAATGTGCTGCCGGTGACCACGCCCGAGGCGGTGGCCGGGATGATCGATCCGCTCGCCGCTGCCGCGCTGCCGATCGGCCTGCTGTGCGTCGGTGCTGGCATCCGGCGGTTCTCGGTGCGCGAGCACGCCGTCGCCTTCGTCTCAGCGACCGTGCTCAAGCTGCTCATCGTCCCGGCGGTCACGGTCGTCTCGCTGCTGGCATTCGGCGTCAGGGGAGAGGCTGCTGTCGTCGGGCTCATCTTCCAGTCGATCGCCACAGCCTCCAGCGCCTACGTCATGGCTCGGCAGCTCGGCGGCAACGCCACTCTCATGGCCGCTCTGATTGCAGGTCAGACGGTCATCTCGATGCTGACCCTGCCGATCGTGTTGACGACCGGTGCACAGCTGCTGCTGTGAGAGCCTTTCGAACTCCTCACATTCACCGGATTCGGTGTGCATCTCCACAGGGGCACGGATTAAACTCTGATTCGTCCCCGCATCCCCGTCTGCACCCAGGATCGTCTCCTCATGTCGCGTCGTCCCCGCGCCGCTGTCGCTTCAGCGGCGATCGCAGCCCTGCTGCTCAGCGGCTGCGCCTCGAACGGCGCCAGCCGCGAGGCAGCAGCACAGGTCACCGCACTCGCCGATGGCCGCACACCGTTCGCCGCTGCAGCCGAACCTGCCGATGTGCTCGGCCAGCGCCACGAATCCGACAGCCCGGACTATACTCTGCGCTTTCCCGAGGTTCGCGGTGCTGAGGCGTTCAATCGGAAGATCAGTGACTTCGTCAGCGAGCTGCGCCGCCAGCGGCTGCCCGAATCCGAGTCATCAGGCGCAGGCGGAAAGAAGCCTGTGCCGGGGGAGTACGAGCTTGACTGGCAGGTGACGCAGAACTGCCGCAGCCACGTCTCCTTCCTGCTCCATGACCGCAGCACTCTGCCCGGTGCCGGACCGGAGGCCTATTACACCAAGGTGCTCGACCGTGATGCCGGAACCGAGATTCCGGCAGCCGAGCTGTTCACCAAGGCAGGGCAGCGAGAACTCGCCACCCACGTGCTTGAGGCCTTGCAGCGCAAGGGCTACCGGACCAGCGCCCATGACGCCGCGCACCTGAGCAGTGTGCAGGTCGAAGCCATCACCACCGGCACTACCGTCGACGGACACGGGGGACTGGTGACCCACCTCGGCAGCGGCATCGTCAATGCCCGCGGTGACGATTCGGTGGCCGTGAGCTTCACCGGCGACCAGGTCCGCGACTGGCTGACAGCAGCCGGGCGGGAGTGGCTGAACGACTCGGCGCCTGGGCCGCAGCTCAAAGCAGGGCAGAAGATTCCCGAGCACGTCACCCGCGACCGCAACGATGTCGACTGCGCTGAGACCAAGTGCGTGGCCCTGACCTATGACGACGGTCCGGGCGAGGACACCCCACAGCTGCTTGACGCGCTGGCGGCCGAAGGCGTGCCGGCAACGTTCTTCGTCAAGGGCACCTCGATCGCGGGCAATGAGGCGACGCTCAAGCGGATCGCCGAGGAGGGCCATGAAATCGGCAGCCACACATGGAACCATCCGCAGCTGACGAAGATCTCGCGATCGGCAGCCGAGCGGGAGCATGCCCGCATCAACGGCGCGATCGAGAAGGTGACAGGGGAGAAGCCCACGGTCTTCCGCCCGCCTTACGGCGCCTTCGCCAAGGGTGTTCCCGACGGCGGGCTGCCGTCGATCATCTGGAGCCTGGACACCAATGACTGGCAGAACAAGAAGGCACCGGAGAAGACCGTCAAGGCCGCGACCACTGACGTGCGGCCAGGCGACATCATTCTCATGCACGACATCCACAAGCCCAGTGTCGAAGCCAGCCCGCAGATCATCGCCAAGCTCAAGGAACAGGGCTTCACGCTGGTGACCGTCAGCGAGCTCTTCGGCGGGGAACTCAAGCCAGGGCAGAGCTACTACAGCGATGAGCGCAAGGAGGGCAGCCGCCACATTCCGCGCTGGGCTGGGTGAGAGCCAATGACATTGCCTGGCGGCTGCGTGGAACCGGCAGGTCGGCTACCAGGTGAGTCTCAGCATTGGGTATCCTTGTTCCGAGACACGCAATGGCCCGCTCAACAACCCGTTTCAGGAGGTGTATCACGTGGCAGACATCATCATCTCCATGTGCATCGTCGGTGCAGTCATGTTCGCGCCGATGGTCGCAACGCTTTTCATGCCGGCCGGACGCGGTCGCACGACCGTGACCAGCCAGGACGACTGAGGAAAGCACTCGTCTGCCAGCCTCGCTGAGCGGAACGATGACGGATACGGTGCACTGCCACGAAGGCGGTGCACCGTTTCGCATTCTTGCGTGAGCCTGCCTTTAGATCACATCATGAATGGGTTTGTTCTCCATCTGCGGTTGACAGAGATTGGTTAGTGCTCTCTGATCCACTTGCCGCTGCGGTTCTCGACCTCTAGTTGCACTTTGATGTATGGGGCGCAGCAACTCTTCCCCAAGGTGCTGCGCCCCATTTTGTGTTAACCAATCTCAATCTTCACGCGTGTTCCCTCGCTGATGTACTTTGCATACAAGCTCAACTCGGGGTCCGAGATTGATCCTCCAACCCGAGACCATTCGCGGCGCAATACGGGTTTAATTTCTGACACAGGGCGGCCTCTGTAGCGACGGGACAGAGCGTCGAATACTTTCTGGTAGTCGCGAGCCACCCCCTTCATCGTCGATTGAACGGCCTTGTCCAGTTCCTTCTTCCATCCGGAGTTCATCTTGAGATTCATGATCGATCAGACCCTCTGCGAGATCGTCGTAGACGGATGCCGAAGAGCAGTTGCTTGTTTTACAAACCGACCTGATATCGCGGATCGATGAACAGTTGTTTTATTGGAGGTTCCCCGTCCGATCCTCTCTACCGTAGTCGTGCGAGGGTTTCGTCGGGCAGTCGACGCCTTAACGAATCGACCGGTACGGGCGCTTCTACTTGCAGTGCGAGCCATCAGACTCGTCTCCTTTCTGGGCTTGATCTCAGCCCATTTGCGAGCACTGCGCGTGGTGCGACTAGACTCGGAGTCCTAGTTCCCCAACTAGACGCCAAGCCCTGAGCGCACCGCCCTGTGTTCAGGGCTTCGGTGCTCCTGAACACAATTCTAGTTGGAGGTAATGACATCGGTGTAGTTCAGTTGTGGATAGCCAGCGTGCCAATCGTTCTGGTAACCCTGAACTTCCGCTTGATACCGTCAGCCCGCCAACTTGAGCATTGAGATTTCACAGCTCTATCCACACTCTGGGAGAGGGGTAGTGGCTGTCGGATAACGGAGCTTGTTGTGTAATGGAGTTAATTTACATAATGTATATTATCGGCGTACGACGGTGATTGCGGGAACTAGGCGCGCAGCGGTGTCCATGTGCTCACGCTCGGCTGCCTCCACCTGTCCTCATGGTCGCACGGACTGCGCCTGCCGCAGCGTATGCGTATGGCCATCTGCCTGCCGTGTGCGTTCGGGTGTCCTTGACGCTCCGGTGTCTGCGGGTGCGCAGCGTTCGCACTCCATATAGACGTTGTCGTGACCCTCGTGTCGTGTCCTCGACTGCACTGGTGATGTTGCTCTAGTGACGTTCTGTCGGTGGCTGCCCTCTGGTCATGGATACGTCATGTGGCATTCCTGGCCCCTGCGAGGTCACGGCTGCACTGTCTCCCGCGCATCAGAACAGACGCCCAGGGCACATGCGGGTATGCGGAATTATTATGTCAACCTGCCTGTACGGCCCTCGTCTGCTCACGTTTGAGTCCCGCGTCAGCGGCCGTGCAGTGCTGACGACGATTCGTCGAGCTGCCCGCGTAGCTGCCCGCTGGGCATGCGTGAGGAGTTGCGGGCCATCCGAACAGAGGCGACCACCGCCTCGGGAACGACCCCTACTCCCCTGTACCACTCCAGCGCTTGTCTCTATTCTGGAATGTTTCCAGGTTAGGCGTTCTTTGCCTTACTGGAGCCGCTTGCAGGCCTGCTATAAGCTCGAAACTGCGCACATGCCCGCAGGATGAATCGCTGAGAACGCGATTGTCGCCTCACCCGGACCGAAGGCGAATCTCCTGCACCTCACTACTGGTCCGATCACCCACACGATCGAAAAGGAGCAGTTATGGAACTCACCCAGAACATGGCCGCCGCAGTCAGCGACCAGGTCACCATGGAACTCGAAGCCTCTATCGTCTACCTGCAGCTGTCCATCGAACTCGAAGACCAGGATCTCACCGGCATGAGCTCGTGGATGCGGGCACAGGCCGAGGAGGAGCAGGTGCACGCCGCGAAGTTCATCCAGCACGCGCTCGACCGCGGCACCTCGCCGCAGATCGGCACCATCACCGCTCCGAGCTTCGCCGGCAAGTCCCCCGTCGAACTCTTCCAGGCCGCTCTCGATCACGAGCGCAAGGTCTCCGAGTCGATCCGCAACCTGTACCGGACCGCTCATAAGGAAGATGACATCGACATCATCCCGCTGCTCAACTGGTTCATCGACGAGCAGGTCGAAGAAGAGGCCACCGTTGGTGAGATCGTCGGCCAGCTCGAACGCGTCGGCGAAGACGGAAACGGCATCCTGCGCATGGACGCCAAGCTCGGCGCCCGCACTCCGGACGTCGTCGCTGCCGAAGGCTGATACGTCGCCAGCACTGCTGACCGGCAGCCTGCGCTGAGGTCACGCCGATGCGAAAGCGCCCCCTGTCCACGCGGACAGGGGGCGCTTTCTGCGTCACAGGCACCGAGGGGTCAGAGGACTTCCCAGTCGACGGTGATGACACCGGATCCGATGCCGCCGACGGTCTTCATCGCACCTTCGCTGAGGTCCAGGCAGCGGCTGCCGACGAACGGCCCGCGATCATTGATGCGCACGACGACGGACTTGCCGTTGGCCTTGTTGGTCACCTTCACCTTGCTGTTGAAGGGCAGCTTCTTGTGCGCGGCGGTGATGCCCATCGGATCATAGGACTCACCACTGGTTGTCGTGTGGCCGGTGTTGTAGTACGACGCCTTGCAGGTGCCGCCCTGGCCGGAGGCTTCGGTGTTCTGCTTCGGCTCGCTCTTATCGCGCTTCGGGCTGGAGTCCTTCTTGGAATCCGAGGACTTGTCCTCGTTCTCTGTGGACGCGCCGGTCGCGGCTTCAGCGGCGGCTGGCGTCGGGATCTCCGGGATGACCGGTGGCGGCGGAGGCGGCGTGGGCTTCGGTGATGCGGCGATCTCCTGGGAACCCGACTTCTCCTTCGACCGGCTGACGGCATCGTCCCAGTCCTTGAGCAGCTTCTCTGCGTGCGCATTGTCGGTTGATACGGCCTGTGCTGAGGCGGGGCCGGTGCGCGGCTGCTCTTTGCTGCTGAAGACAACGCGCTCAGGGGTGCCGCTGTCGGCTGGGGCGAGCATGAGGCCGGAGACGGCCAGGCTCGCCACTGCTGCAGTCGGGACAGCTAAGGCCGCCCAATTCGGCATGCGCTTGGTCGATCTGAGAATGCTTGCCGCTGATGCCGGCTCCTCATCGATGTCACTGTGGCGGCCGTGCCGCCGTGGTCCGAATGCCCGGAAGAAGTCAGCGATCGATGCTGAGAGCTTTGTCCTCGGCGCAGAGTGCTTGCCCACAATCAGGCCCTTCTCACTTATGTGGCTGTGACAACACTCACAGCTTATGTAACGGTACGGTAAAGCGCCACCCATCTGGCGCATTCTGAGGAAACACTGATGAAGGTCCTGCATCCGGTGATGGATGCAGGACCTTCAGAGCAGGGCAGCCTGTCACTCAGGGTTGGCGGTAGTCGGTGTCAGCAGCAGTGCGGTCTGCGGCAGCCGGCGGCGTGACGGTGGTGTCGACCGTTCCCTCAGCAGGCTTCGCGACCGTGTCCACGGTGGTGTCGGCATCGTTGCGGCGGATGAACTCCCGGGCCTTATCGGCACCAGTGCTCACACCGCGCTGGACGGTGGTGAAGGTCTGATCCATGCGGCCGGAGAACTGCTCCTGGGCACCGGAGAGGAGCTTCGTGAGCTTCTCTTCGGTCCAGTCGACGGCCTTATCGGACTTCGACAGGGTGGTCTTCGCCTGTTCCCGGCCCTTGTCGACAGCCCAGCGCGCCCGGTCCTGGTAGGCGCGGGATCGGCCGCGCGGGTTGTCCTTCAGCAGGCGAGCTTCGTCGCGCAGCTGGCTCGTGCCCTCACGCGCGGTGCGCCCGAGCACATCGGCGAAGCTGCGGCCGTAGGCGAATGTCCGGCCGGCGAGCTTGCGCATCCGGTCGGTCGTCGACGTGTCGGTGGAGTCGTGGACAGCAGTCGGTTCGATGGGTTCGTTCTCACTGCGTTTCATAATCATCCGTCCTCGTAGATTGCGCGCTGAAGCCAGTATGACAGCACTGGCTGAGACTTCGATTCAGGCATCACCGATATTCGCGACATGTCGCAGCCGGCCTGCAATAGGCTGGCTGGTATGACTGCGCGCCCGGACATCATCGCCCATCGCGGAGGCCTGTGGCCCGGAACAGAAGAGAACACCATGGCAGCCTTCGAACAGGCCGTCGCCCACGGTGTCACGCTGCTCGAGACCGATGTGCACCTGTCAGCAGACGGAGTGCTCTTCGCCGCCCACGATGATGATCTTGAGCGAATCGCCGGGCGTCCCGAGCAGCTCGCCGAGCTTCCAGCTGCAGAACTGGAGGCGATCGAACTCACCGCCGGCGGGACACTCCCCCGGCTGACTGACCTGCTGAAGGCATTCCCCACCGCCCACTTCAACATCGACGTCAAAGCCGACCGCTCGGCAGCCGCGGTGATCCGGCTGCTGCGCGGCCGCAGGGACACCGCACGCCTGCGCTTGGCCGCCTTCTCCACCCGCCGCCTGAACGTCCTGCGGCAGGCGCTGCCGGGCGTCGCCACCTCGCTGGGCACCACCGAGGTGGTGCGGCTGCGTCTCCTCGGCGCCGGTGGCTGGCGTCTCGACCCCTCAGTCGACGCTGTGCAGGTCCCGCCGAGCCGGTACGGATTCCCGGTCATCACCGCAGGCTTCATCCGCGCTGCCCACAGTCTCGGACTCCGCGTCGATGCGTGGACGATCAACGAGCCCGCGGAGATGCGCCGTCTGGCGCGCCTCGGGGTCGACGGGCTCGTCACCGATGATCCGCTGACGGCCCAGGCGGTGCTGGCCGAGGCGGTTTAGGCGGGAATGAAACGAGTCGCTAGACTGTTCTGGTTGCCAAGAGCTTGAAAACCATCATCGGAAGGTGTGCAACAGATGAGTGAACGCAGTCTGCGCGGTACCCAGCTGGGCTCCCGAAGCCTCGAATCGGAAGTTGGTGTCGAACCTGCCCCGCGCCAGATGGTCGAGTACGTCTGCGAAGACGGCCATAAGTTCACCGTCCCCTTCTCCGTCGAAGCCGAAGTTCCGGCCACCTGGGATTCGGGAACGCATGGCATCGGCACGCGCGTCGGAGGCGAAGAGCCCGACGAGGAGCCGGAGAAGCCGGTGCGCACCCACTGGGACATGCTGCTGGAGCGCCGCTCCTTCGACGAGCTGCAGGTGCTCCTCGATGAGCGTCTGGCCATTCGCCGTGGGGAGATCCCGCCACAGGTCTGATGACCTGACGCGGCAGATATGCCGCGGCCATTGAACGCAGAGAGGGCGGATCCGATATTCGGATCCGCCCTCTTTCTGTGTGCGTCTCAGGCCGCGCGCCCGTTGACTCTGCCGACGAGGTGGCGTGCCTGGGTGAGGCGGCGCTGGGCACCCCACTGGGCGACCCGGCCGACGGCCTCGCGGATGATGCTGCCGTGCATCTTCGACTCCCCGAGCTCGCGTTCGACGAACACGATCGGCACCTCGACGATCCTCAGGCCGGCCTCGTGGACGCGTTTGGTCATATCAATCTGGAAGCAGTAGCCCTGTGAGGCGATCTCGGCGAGATCGAGCTGTGCCAGGGTCTCGCGGCGATAGGCGCGGAAGCCTGCAGTGGCGTCCTTGACGCCCATGCCCATGAGCGCATCGACGTAGATGTTCGCCCCACGGGAGAGCACATGCCGGTTGCGCGGCCAGTTGACCACGGCACCACCGGGAACCCAGCGTGAGCCGATCGCCAGATCTGCCCCGCCGGCCACCGCATCAAGCAGCAGCGGCAAGTCCTTGCCGCGATGGGAGCCATCGGCGTCCATCTCGCAGATGACCTCATAGTCGCGTTCGAGTGCCCACTGGAAGCCGGCCACATATGCCGGGCCGAGCCCGGCCTTCTCCTTGCGGTGCAGGACGTTGACGCGCGGGTCCTCTGCTGCGCGCTCATCAGCCCAGCGGCCGGTGCCATCTGGAGAGTTGTCATCGGCGATGAGGACATCGACGTGTGGAGCGTAGGTGTGGATCGCTGCCAGGGTCACCGGCAGCGAATCGAGCTCGTTGTACGTCGGGATGACGATCAGTGTAGACATATGCACGGTTACACCCTAGAGGAGATTGGTGCGCGACTCATCAGGGCAACACGCCCCGAGTGGTTCGGGCAGGCGTTCAGGACGTTACTGCTGTGCCGTTGGCCCAGACCCTCAGCAGCTGCGGCAGTGCTGCATCGGAGCTGAGGTCGGGCAGCCCGGGTGTGCCCGAGCGCGGATCGGTGCTCCAGGCGGCCACGCGCGAATCGGCTGCCTGCACCAGCAGGCTCTCAACGGACCACACGCACGCGGTGGCCGCAGCCCCGGGCGCCAGCACTCCCCCGTCGAAGCTGCCCAGTGCTCGGTAGCCGAAGCGGGTGACGGCGTTGAATGCCGCCCGGGCCGAGACACCGTCAGCGGAGTCGTACACGGCTGCCCGCAGGGTCTGCCAGGGGTTCTCTGCCGTGAGCGCGAAGCTCACCTGGGCGCCGGCGGCCAGCAGCTGGGCCAGCGGCTGGCGGTGTCCCAGCGGGTCGACGGTGATGCCGAGGCCGGACTGGGCCAGCGCATCGATCGCCTCGGATGGGACGGCGACGTTGATGAGCAGCCGCCAGGCGTTGCGCTGCAGATGGGCGCGCACGCCGGTGTCGTCGAGGAGACCCAGGACCGCAGTGAGATCGGCTGCACTGTCGATGAGCACGAACTGCGCCCCATCCGGCAGAGCATCGGCGTCGAGCGCACTGGCGGGCAGAGCACCGAAGCCCTCCCCTGCTCCCCCGAGCTGATAGGCAGTCGTGACCAGCGCCTCGGGAGCGGAACTGGCGAACTCCTCCAGCCGCTCAGAGGTGCCGATGAGATGGGCGGCGGTCACACCTCGGGCCAGGAGTTGATCGCCGCTGGGCGCCGGCCGGGCAGCCTCCGGACGCAGGTCGACGGCCGCGGCGACGAGACCCGGGGTGACGAAGGCCCCGGCGAGATCGTGGTGCGCGCCCTCGAAGGCGCAGGCGGCCTCATCCGAACCGACCCAGGCGACGGTGTCACCGGTGAACATGATGGCGGTCGCGAAGGGATCGGCGCTGGAGTAGACATCAGCGTTGTACAGGATCGTTGAGTCAGTCACGCCGCCATTGTGTCACGACACCGGGCCGCTGCCCTTGCCGCCTGCCGCAGACCGGCTGCCGGGATAGAGTGAGGCGTGTGAAGGCTCCACTCATCATCCTCGACACACCGGCCCTGTACTACCGGGCGTTCTACGCGCTGCCGGACACGATCCGCTCACCGGGGGGCTTCCCGGTCAACGCCGTGCGCGGCGTCCTCGACACGATCGCCCAGCTGTCCGAGAACTGGTCCTCGACCCGGATCGTCGCCACTATGGACGCCGACTGGCGGCCGGCCTTCCGCACCGCGATCGTCCCGGAGTACAAGGCCCAGCGCATCGTCGACCAGGAGGCCGGCACGGAGACCCCGCCGGATCTCGAGGCGCAGCTGCCGCTGCTGCGCTCCTGCCTCATCGCCGCAGGCATTCCCGTCGCCGAGGTGGCGGGCACCGAGGCCGATGACGTCATCGCCTCGCTCATCGCCGCGACCGCCGAACCGGTCGTCATCGTCTCCCCCGACCGTGATCTGCTCGCCCTGCTCGATGACGCCGGGCGGGTGACCGTGTGCCGGCCGAAGAAGGGCGGGGCGTGGGAGCACGTCCGGGCAGCAGACCTGCCGGAGCTCCACGGTGTGCCCGATGGCCCGTCCTACCGGGCGCTGGCCGCGCTGCGCGGCGACCCGTCCGACGGGCTGCCCGGCGTGCCGGGCATCGGCGAGAAGACCGCCGCTAAGCTCATCGCCGGCTACGGCAGCCTCGATGCTGTCATCGCCGCAGCGCAGGCCGGGCAGAAGGACCACGGCCTGAGCCCCAAGCGCCAGGAGAACCTCGTCGCCTCCGCCGAGGCGGTCCGCCGCGGACATCAGGTGATGACGTGTGCTGACGACCTCGACGTCGCTGCGTTCCTCGCGGCAGTCGAGACCGCAGAGGAGAAGCGGGATGCCGCGACCCTGCGCGAGCTGGCCGGCGAACACGGTTTCGAGCGCAGCGCCGAACGCCTCATCGCTTCCCTCGTCCCATCCGCTGCACCCGGTGCGGCACCCGCCACCCCGGCAGCCGCCGAACCGGCGGCGGTGCACGCAGGCGATCCAGCCGCCGCTGAGCAGGCAGCCCTGTTCCCCACCCCGGAACCTGCGCAGCTGACATCGGGCTGGACCCGGTCGCCGGTGTGGGGCTTCGATCTGGAGACGACCGGCACCAACCCGCACACCGCCCGCATCGTCACCGCCGCACTGTGTGAGTTCCGCGACGGGGTTGAGACCAGCCGGCTCGAATGGCTGGCAGACGCCGGGGTCGAGATCCCAGCCGCGGCCGCCGAGGTGCACGGCATCTCCACCGAGCATGTGCGCGCCCACGGCCGGCCGCTGGCAGAGGTGCTGGCCGAGCTGCTCGAATGGTTCTCACGCATCCGCGATGACGGCGGGATCCTCGTCGGGCACAACATCGTCTACGATCTGACGATCCTCGAAGCCGAGACGATCCGGCTGGGCAGCCGGCGGCGTGCCTCCCAGCTGTGCCCGCCGGTTATCGACACCTTCGTCATCGACAAACAGGTCGACCCCTACCGGCGCGGCTCGCGCGTCCTCACCGCCTTGGCCGAGCACTGGAACGTCGAGCTCGACAACGCCCACGACGCGACCGCCGATGCGCTGGCCACCGTCGAGATCGCGCTGCGGATCGCCTCAGCCCACCCGGAGACGATCGGCACGCTCAGCGCCGCGGAGATCCACGCCGCCCAGATCGCCTGGAAGCGGGATCAATCAGCGAGCTTCGAAAGCTACCTGCGCCGCAAACGCGGCGATCAGAGCATCACCGTCAGCCGCGAATGGCCGTTCGAAACACCGCAGCTGCGCAGCTGAGCCGTGTTCGGGAACTGAGCACGTAGACTTTCCACAGCACGAACCCGCGGCGCCGGCAGCGGCGCCCCTCCCCGAGACGATTCTGAGGACGTGACACATGGGATTCCTCTCCCGCCTGCTCAACCGACCCGGTGCCCAAGCAGACAAGAGCATCGGCTGGCTCGAGAAGGCCTGGCCGCAGATCGACACCCTGGCCGAGGAGTACGCCGAACTCAGCGATGAGGACATCGCGGTGAAGGCCGCTGACATCTTCACCTCCGGATCGCGGCAGGAGCAGCTGCGCCAGTACGCATCCCTCGTGCGCGAAGCCGCCGACCGGGCACTCGACGAGCGGCCCTACAATTCCCAGATCCAGGGACTCATCGGCCTGCTTGACGGCTCGATCGTGCAGATGCTCACCGGTGAGGGCAAGACGCTCGTCGGTGCGATGGCCGCTGCCGGCTACGCGCTGCAGGGCCGCACCGTGCACGTCGTGTCCGTCAACGACTACCTCGCCGTGCGCGACCGCAACTGGATGAAGCCGCTGTTCGACCTCCTCGGCGTCGAATCGGCCAGCATCTCAGAAGCTGACAGCGATGGCACACGCCGCCGGTCCTACCGCGCCGAAGTCGTCTACGGGGCGGTCACGGAGATCGGGTTCGACGTCCTGCGCGACCGGTTCATCGTCGATGACGATGAGATCCGCGTGCCCAGCCGCGACGTCGTCATCGTCGACGAAGCCGATTCGGTGCTCATCGACGAGGCCCGCGTGCCCCTCGTGCTCGCCGGCTCAACCGAGGTGCAGGACGCCGATGAGAAGATCGCCGCCCTCGTGACGAACCTCGAACCCGGTCTCCACTACGAGGTCAGCGACGACAAGCAGGCCGTCTCCCTCACCGACGCCGGCGTCGACCACATCGAAGAGCTCCTCGACGCCGACCTCTTCGGCGAGGACGCCCAGACGCTGGCGGCCATCAACCTCGCCCTCTACGCCGAGGCGCTCGTCAAGCGCGATGTCGACTATCTCATCGTCGACGGTCAGGTGAAGCTCATCTCCGGCTCCCGCGGACGTGTCGCCGATCTGCAGCGCTGGCCCGATGGCCTGCAGGCGGCCGTCGAGGCCAAGGAGAAGCTCAAGACCACCGAATCCGGTGAGATCCTCGACCAGATGACCGTCGAGGAATTCATCCGCGGCTACGAGACCGTCTGCGGGATGACCGGCACCGCCCTGGCGGTCGGAGATGACCTGCGCGAGTTCTACGACCTGGAGATCGTCCCGGTCGAACCGCATGAGAAGGTCATCCGCGAAGACGAACCCGACCGGCTCTACACCTTCCAGGAATCCAAGGAGCGTGCGATCGTCGAGGAAGTCGACGAACAGCACGCCAACGGCCGGCCGATCCTCATCGGCACCCGCTCAGTCGCCGAATCCGAAAGCCTCGCCGAGCGGCTGCGCGAACGCGGGATCTCCTGCCAGGTGCTCAACGCCAAGGACGACTCCCGCGAAGCCGAGATCATCGCCGAGGCCGGCCGCAGCGGAGCGGTGACCGTGTCCACCCAGATGGCCGGTCGCGGCACCGATATCCGGCTAGCCGATGAGAAGGCCGTCGAAGCCGGCGGTCTGCTCGTCATCGGCGCTGGACGCTACCCGTCCTCGCGACTGGACGACCAGCTGCGCGGACGCGCCGGCCGGCAGGGCGATCCGGGCTCCTCGGTGTTCTTCACCAGCCTTGAGGACGAGCTCATGAGCCGGGTGCCCGAGGCCAAGCGCTTCGTCGAGGAAGGCGATGAGACCGGCCACATCGCCAACCGGCGCGCAGCCCAGCTCGTCGAACACGCCCAGCGCATGTCGGAAGGCCACAACACCGCCGTGCACCGCGATACGTGGCGGTTCAACCAGCTGATGAAGCAGCAGCGCGAGATCGTGCTCGGCAAGCGCGACCGGATCCGCAAGGAGCATTCGGGTGCCGACGAGCTGCGTGAGCGGCTGCCGGAGCAGACCGAGGCCTGGGATGAGAGGCTCGGCAGCGAGATCGTCAACGACGCACTGCGCGATGTGCTGCTCTTCCAGCTCGACCAGCGGTGGGTCGAGCACCTGGCCTACCTCAACGACCTGCGCGAGGGCATCCACCTGCGCACCCTGGCCAAGGAGCGCCCGCATGAGGCATTCAACACCGAATCGATCCAGGCCTTCGACACCTTCTGGCCCGACGTCCTCGACGCCGCAACCGCGGCGCTGGAAGACGCTGAGATCACCGAAGCCGGCATCGACCTGCCCTCCCACGGCATGAAACGCCCGTCCTCGACGTGGACGTATCTCACCACCGAGTCGACGTTCGGCTCGGACATCGAAACCGTCGTCAAGCGGGCACGGGGACGCTGAACCGCTCGCGCCTGGCACGCCGCCGCCTCACCAGCCGGTGAGGCGGCGGCGCCGTATCAGAAGTCGCTGTGGAGGCGGCGCTGTCGTATCAGGAGTCGGCGACGACGCCGCGGCGGATCGCATCGGCAGCCCGGCGCACGGTCGGTTCGACCGCCGGTGGACAGACATCGGCGATCTGGCCGAGCATGTCGAGGGTCTGCTTGGCCCAGCGCACGAAGTCACCGGCGGCGACATCGCTGCCGGCCAGCGCGCCGCTGAGGTTCTTGCCCTCGGTCCAGCGGAAGATCGCCTGCACGAGACCGAAGTCAGGTTCGGGTGTCGGCGGCAGCCGGAAGTCAGTCTCAAGCCGGAACAGGTCAGCCCACAGCCCGCGCAGCTCGCCGGCAGCGTCGTGCAGGCCGGCGGTCGGCATCGGGGGCATTCCCCAGCCGCCTTCGCGCCGGGACTGGTAGCACAGTGCTGATGCCAGGCCTGCCGCCTCGGGTTCGGTCAGCTCATCCCACAGGCCTGCGCGCACGCTCATCGCCGCGAGCAGGTCGCGTTCACCGTAGATGCGGCGCAGGATCCGCGAGTCATCGGGCAGGAAGTGCAGCGCGGTGAGCACCGAGCACACCCGGTCGAAGACGTGGGCGATCGATGAGGTGCGCCCGGAGATCTGCTTGCGCAGCTGGGCGGTCTCCTGCTGCAGCTTGAACAGCCGTTCGGCCCAGCGGGCATGGTTCTCCCGCTCCGGGCAGGAATGGCACGGGTGAGCGCGCAGCTGCTGGCGGACCTCGTCGATCTCAGCCTCACCGCTGCGCTGCGGACGGTGCTTGGTCTTGTGCTTGCCCTTCGGTGAGGTCAGCTGGCCGCGGTCGAAAGCCGCCTCCATCGTCTCGATGACCTGCCGGCGGGCGGCGACCTGCCGGTGGTTGAACTTCCGAGGCATGCGGATGTGGCCCAGCAGCTGAGCCGGTTCGGTCACCTCGTGCGGGCGCAGATGCCAGACCTTGCCGAAGCTTGTGAGGATCGTCGGCAGCCGGGACGTGCCGTCCTGGCTCTGCATCTCCTGGATGACAACAGCCGGTTCGGAGAACTTGTGCGACGGCAGCACGATGACGTCACCGGGTTGCAGTCCGGCCAGCGATTCGACGACGTCACGCTGCTTGACTTTCGAACGGTACCGGCTGGCCTTCTTCTCCATCGTCGACAGCGTCCGGCGCAGCTGCGCATAGGACATGAAGTCCCCGGCCTCGCACTCCATCGACCGTTCGTAGCCGGCCATGGCCTCTTCATTGCGGCGCAGCTTCTTCGCCAGACCCACCACACCGCGGTCGGCCTGGAACTGCGCGAACGAAGTCTCCAGCACCTTCGCGGCATCGTCCTTGGTCATCCGGGCCAGCAGGTTGGCAGCCATGTTGTACGTCGGGGTGAACTGGCTGCGCAGCGCATAGGTGCGCTTCGAGGCCAGCGACTGGATCTCCTCGGGCTCGATCGTCGGATGCCACACGACCACGGCATGGCCTTCGATGTCGATGCCGCGCCGCCCGGCCCGGCCGGTCAGCTGGGTGTACTCGCCTGGTGTGATCTGGACATGGGACTCGCCGTTGAACTTCGTCAGCTTCTCCAGCACCACGGTGCGGGCGGGCATGTTGATGCCCAGTGCCAGCGTTTCGGTGGCGAAGACGACGTGCAGGTGCCCGGCGGCGAAGAGCTCCTCGACGAGCTCCTTGAACTGCGGGATGAGCCCGGCGTGGTGGGCGGCGAACCCGTGGATCATGCCGGTGGCGAAGCTGTGGAAGCCGAGCACGCCGAGATCCTCTTGGGCCAGTTCGTCCTGCAGGTCCTCGAGCCGGGCGCGGATGTGGCGCTTCTGCGTCGAGGTGGTGAGATCGAGACCGGCGGCCAGGCACTGTTCGACAGCGTCATCACAGGCGCTGCGGGAGAAGATGAAGTAGATCGCCGGTAAGAGCCGCTCATGCAGCAGTTCGCTGATGAGCGAGGTGCGCGAAGGACGCTGGAAGCGCATCTGCCGAGGGTTGCGGCGATCCCGGCGGCTGGTCGGCCGGCGGGTGAACTTCTGGGTCGCATACGTCAGGTCGCGGTTGAGCTTGTGCGCGTTCTTCTTGCCCGGGGCGAAGAGCGGGTAGAGATTCGTGCCGACGGCGACATGGTTGTACAGCGGCACCGGCCGGTGCTCGGAGACGATGACGTCGGTGTCGCCGCGCACCTCGGCCAGCCAGTCGCCGAACTCCTCGGCGTTCGACACAGTCGCCGACAGGCTCACGAGTGCCACGTGCATCGGCAGATGGATGATGACCTCTTCCCACACCGGCCCGCGGAACCTGTCGCCGAGGTAGTGGACCTCGTCGAGGACGACGAAGCCGAGCTTCGACAGGTCGGTGCCGGAGTAGATCATGTTGCGCAGCACCTCGGTGGTCATGACGATGACCTGGGCGTCGCGGCGGATCGTCGTGTCTCCGGTGAGCAGCCCGACGTTGTCCTCGCCGTACTCCTCGCACAGCTCCTGGAACTTCTGGTTGCTCAGCGCTTTGATCGGGGTGGTGTAAAAGGCGCGCACACCGCGTTCGAAGGCCAGCCGCACAGCGAACTGGGCGACGACGGTCTTGCCGGCTCCCGTCGGGGCCGCCACGAGCACAGACTTGCCGGCCTGCAGCGACAGGCAGGCGGTCTGCTGGAAGTCATCGAGCTCGTAGTCGAGTTCAGCGGCATAGCGGCCAAGCGGTGAGCCTGCCTCCTTCACTCGTCGCTGGTGAGCGGCATAGGCTTCGGCAGGTGAGAGCTCCATATCGCACCAGTCTACCGCTTCAGAAGCGGCCCGGCTGGTGCAGGCTCGCCCGCAATCTGGGGGCTCAGGACGGTGCCGGGCAGCCGGACGAGCAGCTCAGACCTCGTCGAGTTCCGCCGGGTCGACCCAGGTGCCCTCGGCGATCATCCGCTTCTTGCGTTTGCGGTCATTGAGCAGGCAGATGACCCAGGCAAGGAAGAACATCAGCATCATCGGGATGACGAGGAAGAACATCGACAGCGCATCCGGTGATGGGGTGGCGATCGCCGCGAAGGCGAAGACGAGCACGACGATCCACCGCCACGAGCGGCGGATCGTGTCAGCCGACAGGATCCCGACGAGGTTGAGCCCGACCATGAGCACCGGCAGCACGAAGGCGATGCCGAAGACGACGATGATGAGCATGACGAAGGAGAAGTAATCCTGCGCGGGCACGAAGTTCGACGCGCCCATCGGCGTGAACGTCATGAGTGCGCGCACCGCATTGGGCAGGGCGAAGAACGCCAGGGCTGCGCCTGCGAAGAACAGCGGGACGGCTGCGGCGAGGAAGCCGAGTGCGTAGAGCTTCTCCTTCTTCGTCAGCCCGGGCATGATGAACGCCCACAGCTGGTAGAGCCACAGCGGGGTGGTGAGGATGATGCCGAGGAACAGCGAGACCTTGATCTTGAGATCGAACGGGGAGGCGACGCCAGCGAAGTTCAGGGTCGCGTCACGGCCGTCCTGTTCGGCGACCTGCCGGATCGGGGTCTGCAGGATGTCGAGGACCGGGTCGTAGAGGATCCAGCCGACGATCCCGCCGATCAGCAGACCGATGAGGCAGATGATGACCCGATTGCGGAGCTCGAGGAGATGCCCGCCCAGGGACATCCGCTTCTCGGGGTTCTGACGTCGGGGCAGACGTCTGGGAAGTTTCGCCACCGACGGCCTCAGAGGCGGTCGTCGTGCCGCGGCTCACCTTCGGTGCGGGGTTCGCCGATGCGCTCCTCTGCAGTCCTCTCGGCCCGGTGGGAGCCACCGGTGTCGGCGCGGCGCTGCGCGTCAGTGATCTCCTTGGCCTCGTCATCGGCGCTGTCATCGTCGCGGAGGTCCTTGACCTCGGATTTGAACACCTTCATCGACTTGCCGAGGTTCTTGGCCACCATCGGCAGCTTGGCAGCACCGAAGATGACGATGATGACAAGCACGAGGATGAGAAAGTGAACAGGGGTCGGGCGCATGGAGTCTCCTTTGCAATGACTGCCTCAATTGTAGTCCTTCCGGCCGGGTGCTTCACACCGCCGGATTGTGCACTACCCGGCAGCGCGGTGCGGCGGCGAGCTGATCTCCTCGTACGCGGCCTCCGACTGCCGCAGCGCCTCATAGGCGGCATCGACCGGGTCGAGGGCGATGACATGCCTGCCGTGGGCGAGCAGCCAGCGCACCAGCCAAGCCTGGTCGTAGACCGGCAGGGTGATCGTCACCGTGCCTGGACCATGAGTGTCATACCGTGTCTGGACCGGCAAGTCCTCCACCAAGCGGGCACCGGTGCTCGTGAGCGACATCGTCACCGTGCCCGAGGCGCCGGCCGGCTGTGTGCGCGAGGTTCCCTCCGCCTCGGGGGCGGTGGCATCGGCAGGGTCTGCCGGAGACGCGTGCTCCTGGGCGGGCACCGGGCGGATGCGGCGGATGTTGTCGAGGGCGAAGCTGCGCAGCCCGCCGGCGGTGTGGCAGTGGGCTTCGAGGTACCAGCGGCCCGACAGCCTCAGCGTCAACGGGTCGACGACCCGTTCGGTGAGTTCATCGCGGCTGGGCACATAGTAGGACAGCTGCAGGTCGTCGCCGCTGGCCAGGGCGTCCTCGACGACGCGTTTGACCTGCGGGTCGACCGGTGGGAGCACGATGTCGAAGCGCTGCCCGGACTCCCCCAGGCTGGCTGCGGCTGCGAGCTTGTCCTTCGCGCTCTCCACCGCCTCGGCATCGGGCGGATCGAGGGCGAGGATCGTCTCGAGTGCCAGTGTCAGGGTGCCGGCTTCGGCGCGTGAGAGGCGCACCGGGACGGAGACCTCCTCGGCGTTGGAGACGTAGATGCGGTCGTCCTCCCAGCTGGCTTCGATGAGGTCATCGGGCATGTGCCCGGGCCGGCCGGAGACGAAGAGCAGCTCCAGGTCGTCGATGAGCTCCTCGCGAGTGCAGCCGAATGCCTCGGCCACCTCATGAAGCTCAGCACCCGGATTCGCCGTCAGGTACGGGACCAGGCCGAGCAGCCTGCTGAGCCGGTCAGGTGTCGTCTGCGCCATTGTCATCCTCCTCCCCTGCGCCGGCGGGCGAACCCGGGCCGGACTCACCGGAGACCATTCCGGTGAGTGCCGAGATCGTCGCCTGCACATGCACGCGGTGGGCTGCGGCGAGCTCGCGCGGGCTCATGACCCGCACGCTGGGGCCGAACTCGGCCAGTGTCGTCGCGCACAGCTCCTCGTCTTCGTACTCCAGGCTGAAGGTGTCCCAGCCGCGGGCGGTGGTGCCGGTGTGGGTGCCTTCGCGGCGCAGCGGTTCGGCCCGGCCCGGGGCGATCGCGATGACCGCCTGCCTGCGGGTGCCGGCCTCCGGGCCGGGGTCGAAGTGGGCGGCGGCGTCGAAGCCGGCTGGGATCTCGTAGTCCCCGGCAGTGCGCCTGGGGGCCTTGCGGATCCGGCCCATGATGCGTGAGAGCCGGAAGGTGCGCACTGCCTTCCGGTCGACATCGCGGCCCATGAGGTAGACGCGGTTGCCGCGGGTCAGCAGCGCATAGGGCTCCAGGGTGCGAGTGGCGGTCTCGCCGCTGGTCTTGCGGTAGGAGAAGCGCACCGGCAGGCGTTCGCTTGTGACGCTGATGGCGGTGGCGACATCCCCGGGCCAGAACTCCGGGGACGGGGTGACCGACGCCTCGGGGCCGGTGGCCGGCTGACTGAGCTCGGTGCCGAGGCCGGTGAGCTTGTAGCGGGCGCGTTCGGCCTGCCCGGCCGCCGGTGAGGAGCGCCACCAGTCGGCAGCGACCGACAGCGCAGCGGCTTCGGCAGGGGTGAAGTCGATGGCCGGCAGCTCGTAGTCCTCGTTGGTGATCCGGTAGCCGTAGACGGTGTCGGTCGAGCCGATGTCGGTCCAGTTCGTCGTCGAGATCTCGATCCCCAGCTCGCGCAGCGCGTCCTTGTCGCGGGAGAACATCCGGTCGAAGGCCTCGTCGCTCAGGTCGTGATAGCCGCTGATCTTGCGCCGCAGCGTGTCGCGATCGACCCAGCCGGAGGCGGCACGCAGGGCGATGAGCAGGTTGAGCAGCCGCTCGGTGGCCTGGCGTATCTGGTTCACGCTTCTAAGCTACTACGTTTGCCCGGTACGGTTAAGCACATGATCCATTGGCGTGAAGGAACCGTCTGCGAGGTCACCAAGACCTGGCCGGGCGTCCACCAGACCCGTGTCGAACTCACCGCACCGCTGCCCGGCCTCGAGGACGGCGACCAGGTCATCAGCGCAATCGCCTACACCGACATCGTTGGCACACCGGCGGCCGGTGACCGGGTGCTCGTCAACGTCTCGGCGCTGGCCCGCAGGCTGGGCACCGGCGGTTTCGGGCTCATCGTCGCCCTGCCGGAGAACCTGCCGGCCGATCCCCCGCCGCAGCCAGGCCACATGGTCAAGGACCGCTACACGCCGCTGCAGACGATGGTGCTTGGCGTCGACGACCAGGAATCCGAGCACCACACCACGATCCGCGACACCGCCTCGCTTTCCGGCCTGCCGGTCATCGTCGCCGATCTGCACTCGGCGCTGCCAGCGATCCTCGCCGGCATCCAGGCCACCGCGCCCGAGGCGCGGGTCGCCTATGTCATGACCGACGGGGCTGCCCTGCCGCTGTCGTTCTCCCGCTCGGTCGCTGAGCTGCGTGAGCGCGGCTGGCTGGCTGCCACGATCTCAGTCGGGCAGGCCTACGGCGGGGACTATGAGGCGGTGACGATCCATTCGGCGCTGCTGGCCGCCGCCGAGGTGGCCCGCGCCGATGTCGTCATCGTCTCCCAGGGCCCGGGCAACCTCGGCACCGGCACCCCGTACGGGTTCACCGGCATGATGGTCGCCGATCATCTCAATGCCGCAGCGTTCCTCGGCGGGCTGCCGATCGCCGTGGCGCGCATGTCGAATGCGGACGCCCGCGGCCGCCACTACGGCATCTCCCATCACACACTCACCGCTGTCGGAATGGCGGCCAACCCCGGCTGCCTCGTCCCGCTGCCGGATCTCACACAGCTGAGCGACGAGGAGGTGACGGCGGCGATCGGCGCTGATGGTGCCGATCCGCGTGCGGTCATCGACACGGTCGATTCCCAGCTGCCCGAGCTTGCTCGCCATGACATCGAGTGGGTCGACCCGCGGGGTCTGCTGGGTGAATTGCAGCAGGTGCCCGTGCGGCTGTCGACGATGGGACGGGGTCTGTCTGAGGACCCGCTGTCCTTCATCGCCGCTGCTGCGGCGGGCACCTGTGCAGCTGGGCGGCTGGCCTGAGCCCAGGCCAGCCGCTGAGGCTGGTTCAGCGGTTCAGCTGACGCCTTCGAGGTCGCACACGAAGATGAGGCTCTCGTTCGGAGCGATCGCCCCGGGGACCCCCGAGGGGCCGTAGGCCATGTGCGGCGGAATGCGCAGGGTGCGGCGTCCGCCGACCTTCATGCCCTGCACTCCTTCGTCCCAGCCCCGGATGACCATGCCGACGCCGAGCTTGAACTGCAGCGGCTGGCCGCGGTCCCAGGACGCGTCGAACTGCTCACCGGTGGAATGGGCCACCCCGACGTAGTGGACGGACACGGTATCGCCGGCCTTCGCCTCTGGGCCCTCACCGACGATGTCGTCGATGATCTCGAGCTGACTCGGCGGGTTCTCACCGGGGAAGTCGACTTCGGGTTTCGTCTTGGCCATGATTCCTCTTCTCGTAGATCGGTTGCAGTTCTCGGATCACTTGCCGCCGGTGGCGGACAGGATGTCGACGACGAAGATGAGCGTGGCGTTGCCGGGGATGCTCGGCGGCGAGCCCTGCTCGCCGTAGCCCTTGTCCGGGGGCACGATGACGAGCAGCTGCGAGCCGACCTTCTGGCCGGCCACGGCCTCGTCCCAGCCCTTGATGACCTCACCGGCACCGACGTTGAAGGAGAACGGCTCGCCGCGGTCCCAGCTGGAGTCGAAGGTCTTCGTCACATCGTCGTACAGCCAGCCTGAGTAATGGGCCTGGACGGTCTGGCCCTCTTCGACGACCGGTCCGTCGCCTTCGATCGTCGGCTCGACGACGAGCTCCTTGGGCGCGTCGCCCTCAGGGGCTTCGACACTGGGCTTGCCGGTGTCGTCGCGGGTGACCTTCGGCAGGCCAGCCGGCAGCTCCTTCTCGGTGCCCTCGGCCTTCTCCAGCGGCTCGGGCAGCTTCTCGGCGTTGACGATGTCGATGACGTAGACGAGCGTCTCCGGATCATCGCCGGACTTCGCTGCCCCGTTGAGGCTCATGAGCACCCGAGATCCGACCGGCACGTCGATGACGGCGTCGTAGAGCGCTTCGTTGATCTGGGCCTTGTCAACGGGGAAGCCGGAGGGCTGCTTGGTGTCGTAGCCGGATTCGACGATCTCACCGGAGTTGCCCGACACGAGCGTCATGTTCGCTGTCACCTGCTGGCCCTCTTCGACCTTGGGCCCGTCGCCTTCGGAGACGACGGTGCTCTCCGGCTTCTCGATGACCAGCGGGGCCTCGAAGGAGACCTCCGGCTTCTGGTCGGGTTCGCCGGTGACCTCGACGTCGTCAAGCGAGGTGGACTTCGCATTCGACGCGTCGACGGTCGGGTTCTCAGCCGGATTGCCTTCGGCGCTGTCGTCGGCACCGCAGCCGGTGAGCAGCAGCGCTGAAACGGCAAGCGCGCCGATGAGGGTTCTTCGCACGGGCATTCCTCTCAGGTCGGAGTGATCTCCACAAACGTACAGAATCTTACTGGCATGGCACTGTGCGTCACACCCACACAGGCTTGATGCTCTCTGATGACCGGCAGGGGCGGTCAGACGTCGAACGAGGCAGGCTGGCCGTCGAGTCCGGCGATGAGCTTCTCGGCCTGTTCGTGCTCAGCGGAGAACGGGTCCTTGAGCACGATCGCCCGCTGCAGCTGGTCGTTGAGCCGCAGGTGCACCCAGTCGACCGTGTAGTCCTTGCCCGCACCCTGGGCTCCGGAGACGAACCGGCCGCGCAGGTGCGCCCGCGTGGTCGCCGGTGGATGGTGGCGTGCCTGCTCGACGGCTTCAGGAGTGACGGCGCGGGCGGCTGCGCCCTTGTCCTCGAACTGCTTGAAGATCGAGGTCTGCGGGGTCAGGTCGTGGTAGGCGAAGTCGAGCCGGGCGATGCGCGGATCAGACAGTTCGATGTCCCCGCGGGCGACGTAACGGTCGAAGAGCTGGCGCTTGATGACCCAGTCGATCTCGCCTGCCACGGGTGCGAAGTCACCGGTGTCCACGGCGGTGAGCATGCGCTGCCACCGGTCGATGACACGCTCGGCGGTCGCATCGTCGCCGAGGCTGTGGTCGCCCTTGGCGACGAGCTTCTGTGCCCGGCGCAGGTAGATGCCGAGCAGCTCCAGGGTCGTCATCGTCTGCCCTGAGGCGAGTCCGAGTTCGGTGCGGCCGGTCAGGTCGCGGGCCACCCGGCGGATGTCGCGGATCGGATTGCGCAGGCTCAGGTCCTCGATCGGCACCCCGGTCTCGATGAGGTCGAGGACGAGGGCCGCGGAGCCAACCTTGAGCTCGGTCGTCGTCTGCGACATCGACGAGTCGCCGACGATGACGTGCAGGCGCCGGTACTTCTCGGCATCGGCATGGGGTTCGTCACGGGCGTTGATGATCGGCCGCGACCGCGTTGTAGCCGATGACACGCCCTCCCACATGACGTCGGAGCGGGCGGAGAGCCCGAACTGCAGCTGTCCGGGGTTCAGCTGCGGGGTGCGGGCCGGGGCGTGGGGGTTCGCGCGGTTCGAATCGGCTGGCTTGAGCTCGGTCGTCACCTTCGCCGGGATGATCGCTCCGGCGCCGACGAGCAGCTGGCGGGTGACGAGGAAGGGCAGCAGCACGCTGGTGAGATGGGAGAAGTCCATCGAGCGGCGGATGAGGAAGTTCTCGTGGCTGCCGTAGGAGTTGCCTGCGGAGTCGACGTTGTTCTTCACCAGGTGGGCGCGGCCGTCGATCCCGTCGGCAGCCAGCGCCTCCTGCGCCTGTGCCAGCAGCTCGACCATGATCTGGTCGCCGGCGGCGTCCTGGGCGAGCAGATCGGGCAGCCGGTCGCATTCGGCCGTCGCGTATTCCGGGTGCGAGCCGACGTCGAGGTACAGCCTCGCGCCGTTGGGCAGGAACACGTTCGACGACCGGCCCCATTCGACGACCGGGCGGAACAGGTACCGGGCGATCTCCTCGGGCCCGACCCGCCGGGACTGCCCCTGCGTGTATGCCAGCCCGTACTCGGTTTCGAGTCCGAAGATCCGCTTCACTGGCCCTCGTCCTCCCGGGTTTGGGTGTCCGTGCCCGAGGCGGTGGTCGCCTCGCCGCTCCCGGTTGCCTCGCTGCCGGTCGCCTCGCCGGTGGCCGGGGCTGCGAGCAGGGCGCGCAGATCATCAGGCTGCAGGCGGCGGAACGTGCGGTGCGAGGACGCGGAGCGTTCGAGCACGGCGGCTTCGAGATCGTCGAGGTCGACGTCCTCGTCGCGTCCGGTGCCCAGCACCGTGTGGCCGATGGCGAGCACCTCGGCCAGCGGTTTGCCGGCAGTGCGCAGCCCGGACAGCCGCTTGCCGATCTCCTCGGCCTGCCCGCCGATGGCGACATGCTCGTTCTCATCGGCGACCGATCCGTCATAGGACAGGCGGAAGAGCCGGTCGCTGGAGGGATGCTCGCCGATCTCGGCGACAACGAGCTCGACCTCGAAGGGCTTCGACTCGGTGGTGAAGACACTCGCCAGGGTCTGGGCGTAGGCGTTCGTCAGCCCCCGGGCGGTGACATCGGCGCGGTCGTAGGAGAAGCCGCGCAGATCGGCGTAGCGCACGCCTGCCTGCCGCAGCGTCTCGAACTCGTTGTACTTCCCAACAGCGGCGAAGGCGATCCGGTCGTAGATCTCGGCGATCTTGTGCAGGGTCGCCGACGGGTTCTCGGCCAGCAGCAGGATCCCGTCGTCGTAGCGCAGCACGACGACCGAGCGGCCGCGGGCGATGCCCTTGCGGGCGAACTCCGCCCGGTCCTTCATCAGCTGTTCGGGAGAGACATAGAACGGTGCGCTCACGGGCGGTCTCCTTCTGCACGGGAGGCGACGACCGCAGTGGCGTACTGCAGCACCTCGGATTCGGGGATCCGGCGCACGCCGTCGGCGTCGACGACGCGCACGACCGGGGCGACCTGGCGGACGAAGTCCGGTCCGCCGGTGGCCGAGTCGTCATCAGCGGCATCGATGAGCGCCTCGACAGCGACCCGCACTCCCCCGGCCTCGGACAGGCCAGGCGACCACAGCTTCTTGAGCGCACCGCGGGCGAACCCGGAACCGGAGCCGATCGAGTGGAAGTTCACTTCCTCGTATTTGCCGCCGGTGACGTCGAAGCTGAAGATCCGTCCGGAGTCCCGGCCGGGTTCGACGCCGGCGAACAGGGGCACGACCGCCAGGCCCTGCATCGCAAGCCCGAGTCCGGCGCGCAGCATCGAGGCCAGCCGGTTGGCCTTGCCCTCCAGGGACAGCGGGGTGCCCTCGATCTTCTCGTAGTGCTCGAGTTCGAGCTGGAAGAGGCGGATGAGCTCGAGCGCCAGGCCGGCGGTGCCGGCGATGCCGATGACCGAGGCGGAGTCGGCGGCGTGGACCTTTTCGATGATGTGGCTGGCGATGAGGTTGCCGACTGTGGCCCGCCGATCACCGGCCATGAGCACACCGTGGGCGGTCTTGAACGCGATGATCGTCGTACCGTCTGGCACACCGGCCCGCTCACCGGAGCCGGCGACGAGCTGCTCAGGTGAGATGTGCGGCAGCACATCGGGGGCGACGGTGCGGGCGAAGTCGGTGAACGAGTTCGTCGTCGCTGACAGGAAGGCGGGATCGAAGCCGGTGTTCACTGGCCGCCCTTCTGCACGAAGTTGCGGACGAACTCCTCGGCGTTCGTCTCCAGCACCGAGTCGATGTCGTCGAGGATCGAGTCGACGGCCTCGGTGCTGATCTGGGTCTGCGCCTGCGGGGCGACCGGTGCCTCCTCCGGCGGTTCGGCACCGTCCTTGCGATTGTGGCGGATCTGCTCCTGGCCGCTCATCTCACACCTCATTCCTGTCGCGGTGGACTCGGGGACTGCTGTCCTCAAGTGTAGTGATGCCCAATGATTTCAACAGCTCATCGACGCTGCCGGCTGACTCGACGATCTCGCCGACGAGCTCCTTGGTGCCCTTGAGCGGGTACTTCATCGGCACCCGGACCAGCCGTTCGCCGCCGGTGGTGAAGACGAGGGAGTCCCAGCTGGCGGAGATGAGGGAGTCGGTGAACTTCTCTACCACGCGGCCGCGCAGGTAGGCGCGCGTGTCCTCCGGCGGGTTCTCCACGGCGTGGGCGACCTGCTCATCGGTGGTGAACCGCCGGATCCGCCCGGCTGCCTCGAGCTTGTAGAACAGGCCCTTGGCCGGGCGCACGTCGTGGTACTGCACGTCGATGAGGGCGAGCTTCGGGTGGTTCCACGGCAGCGATTCGCGTTCCTGATAGCGGGTCAGCAGCTGCAGTTTGGCGACCCAGTCGATCTCGGCGGCAAGCCGCATCGGGTCCTCGGCCAGCTCGGTGAGGAATCTATCCCACATCTCGACCACCTCGGCAGTGTCCTTATCTGCTGAGGCGCCCACCGCCTCGGCGGCGGCCTGCCAGTACAGCCGCTGGATCTCAATGGCGGTCATATGCGATCCGTCGGCCAGCTCCAGCGGGGCGGACAGGCTCAGGTCATGGGACACCTGCTGCAGGGCTGCGACCGGGTCGGCGAGTTCGATGCGCGGGCACCGGCCAGACTCGATGAGACCGAGGACGAGCGAGGTCGAACCGAAGCGCACAAGGGTGGCCGGCTCGGCCATGGTCGCATCGCCGATGATGACGTGCAGGCGCCGGTAGAGCAGCGGATCGGCGTGCGGTTCGTCGCGGGTGTTGACGATCGGCCGGCGCAGCGTCGTCTCGAGCCCGATCTCGGCTTCGAAGAAGTCCGCCCGCGAGGAGATCTGATAGCCCGGCTCCTCCCCCGAGGCACCGATCCCGACCCGGCCGGCTCCGCAGAGGATCTGCCGGGTGGTGAAGAACGGGATGAGGCAGGCGGCCAGCTCATCGAAGTCGACATTCCGGTCGACGAGGTAGTTCTCGTGCGCGCCGTAGCTTGCGCCCTTGGAGTCGGTGTTGTTCTTGTACAGATTGACCGGCTCCTCGCCACCGGCCAGCGCCTCGACCGAGCGCAGCGCCACGACATCCCCGGCCCGGTCCCACAGCATCACATCGCGCGGGGTCAGCGTCTCCGGTGAGGAGTACTCGGGGTGGGCGTGGTCGACGTAGTAGCGGGCGCCGTTCTCCAGCACCACGTTGGCCAGGTACTGGGCGTCCGGCTGCGCCTGCGGCAGGTGGGTCAGCTGCGAGATGTGGGCCTGGGCTTCGTTCATGATGAAGCCGCGGGCGTCAGCCAGCGGCGATTCGGTGTCGAAGTCCCAGAAGCTCTGAGAGGACTTCAGGCCCCGCGGACCTGCGTAGGCGTCGATGACGCGGGCGGAATCGCGCATCGGGTTGGCGTGCGGGCGACCGGGCTGAGAGATCCCGAACTCGGTCTCCGCTCCCATGACCCGTGTGACACTCAGCATGTCCTCCTCCTGTCTGCCGCCGGCGCGGACGTAGAATCGTTGCGTGGCTGCAAAGAAATCATCTCACCTGTTCATCGCCATCGTCGTCGACGCGTGCCTGGTCGCGCTGTTCACGGTCGTCGGCCACTACACGCACCACCAGTCGCTGGTGCCCGAGCAGATCCTTGGCACCGCCTGGCCGTTCCTCGCCGGGCTCGTCATCGCCTGGCTGCTCAACGCCGTCTGGGCCGCCCCGCTCGCGCCGCTGCGCACCGGCACCGGCCTGTGGGCGACGACCGTGCTGCTCGGTCTTGTGATCCGGGCGCTGACTGGCGAGGGCACCGAGGGCCCGTTCATCGTCGTGGCCGCCAGCCTCAACCTCGTCACCCTCGTTGGCTGGCGGGTCATCGCCACCGCCGTAGCCGGACGCTCGGCGCGCTGAGCTGACGGGCAGCCCCGGCTCACAGCAGGTCCGGGTCCGGGGTCGCGGTCTCCGGTTCGCCCACCGTGCCCGGGGCGGCGCGCACCTCGGCGTCGAGCTGCCGGTCGCGTTCGGCTCGCGCATCGGCCTCAGCAGCCTGTGAGCGCTGCTGGCCGAGCATCCGCAGGTGGGTGACGCGCTCGCCCTTGCGTCCGGAGATCCGGGACCATTCGTCCGGGTTCGAGGTGTTGGGCAGGTCCTCGTGTTCGGAGAACTCCTCGACGATCGCCTGTTCAAGGTGCTCCCAGCTGATGCCGCGCTGCCCGTCGGCCAGCAGCGCCTTGATCGCATGCTTCTTCGCCCGGTCGACGATGTTGGAGATCATCGCCCCGGAGGCGAAGTCGGAGTAGTACAGCACTTCGGTGCTGCCGTCAGCGTAGGTGACCTCGACGAACTCGTTCTCCTCGCTGTGGGCGTACATCCGCTCCACACACCGCCAGATGAGCGCCTCGACGGCCTGCACGCGTGAGCCCTCGTCAGCGTCGAGCACCGTCTCGTGCAGCGGAAGCTCCGGCACGAGGTACTTCGAAAAGATCTCGGCAGCACCAGAGCGGTCCGGGCGCTGGATGCGGATCTTGACGTCGAGCCGGCCTGGGCGCAGGATCGCTGGGTCGATGAGGTCCTCGCGGTTCGAGGCACCGATGACGATGACGTTCTCTAGCTGCTCGACACCGTCGATCTCGGCCAGCAGCTGCGGGACGATCGTCGTCTCGACATCGGACGACTTGCCGGTGCCGCGAGTGCGGAACAGCGACTCCATCTCATCGAAGAACACAACGACCGGTGAACCGGCTGTCGCCTTCTCCCGTGCCCGGGCGAAGATGAGCCGCAGCTGGCGTTCGGTCTCGCCGACGTACTTGTCGAGCAGCTCAGGGCCCTTGATGTTGAGGAAGTACGAACGCGTCGTCGCATCTCCGCGGCGCTGAGCCAGGGAGTGGGCAACGGCCTTGGCGATGAGCGTCTTGCCGCAGCCGGGCGGACCGTAGAGCAGGATGCCCTTGGGCGGCTTGAGGCCGTGCTCGGTGTAGAGTTCCGGATGCTCGAAGGGCATTTCGACAGCATCCTGGATCATGTCGATCTGGGCTTCCAGACCGCCGATGTCGTTGTACGAGATGTCCGGGACGGCCTCGAGCAGCAGCGAGGACACCTCGGGCTTGGCGATCTTCTCGTAAGCGAACCGGGTGCGGGTGTCGACGAGCACGGCGTCACCGGGACGCACGCCCTCCTCCTGCAGCACAGCTGAGAGAATGTAGACCTGCTCGTCGTCTCCGGGGGTGCCGATGAGGATCCGGTCATCGCTCATCACCTCGCGGACGGTGACGACATCGCCGACCCGGTTGTAGTCACAGGCTTCGAGCGCGACGAGCCCTTCGGACAGGCGCACCTGGATGCCCGGGCGCAGCTCAGCGGTGTCGAGCTCTGTCGAGATCGCCACGCGCATCCGGCGCCCGGAGACGTGGACGTCGAGTTCGGGGACGCCTTCAGCGTCGGTGACGACTTCCAGGACGGTGCCGAAGGAGTTCGGCGGATCGGACATCCGCTCGGCTTCGGTGCGGATCCGGGCGAGTTCGTCGCGTGCCTGGCGCAGTGTCTTCGCCAGAGCCTCGTTGCGCTTCGAGGCGTTGAACAGCTGCTGGCGCAGCTGGGCTGAGTCCTTGCGCAGCTTGGCAAGATCCGCGGTGGGATCCGGGGTGGTGGGGCTCACTGGTCCTCCTTCGCGGTGGGGTCGTCGTTGGCGGCTGCCGCCGTCTCTTCGGCGGCGTCCTCGGCCTTCTGCCGGGATCCGACCTCGCGCTTGAGGCGGCGCATCTTCTTGCCGGTTGCGTACCGGTGGCCGATGGTCTCGTCGGTGAACTCTCCGCCTTCCCAGTGGGCGCGGTCCTCAGCACTGGGTTCGGAGCCCTGCGGGCGCTTCTTGCGCTCGAGCGGGTCGACGCCGGGAGCGAGCCGGCGGGCGAAGAGCAGGAACCCGGTGTGGCCGATCATCCGGTGGACTGGGCGCACCGCCAGTCCTTCGAGGTGCCAGTCGCGGATCATCGACTCCATCGCGTGCGGTTCGGTGTACATGCGGGTGGCGCGGATCGCCTCGGCGGTGCGCGAGAGCTGGGTGGCGGTGGCGACGTAGATGGTCAGCACTCCCCCGGGAATGAGGGCCTCGGTGACGGCCGACAGGCATTCCCATGGGGCGAGCATGTCGAGGACGACCCGGTCGACTTCGCCGGGTCCGAAGGCTTTCGGCAGCTCCTGGGCGAGATCGCCGGTGGTGCACGACCATGCCGGGTGCTCCCCGCCGAAGAAGTCAGCGATGTTGCCGGCGGCGATCTCTGCGAAGTCCGGACGCATTTCGAAGGAGTGGACGCGGCCCCGGTCGCCGACCGCGCGCAGCAGCGACAGGGTCAGGGCACCGGAGCCGACACCGGCTTCGACGACGACTGCGCCGGGGAAGATGTCGCCGAGCGTGGTGATGAGCGCGGCGTCCTTCGGGTAGATGACGGCCGCTCCGCGCGGCATCGACAGCACGAAGTCCTCCAGCAGCGGGCGCAGCGCCTGGTAGGCGGTGCCGCTGGAGTTGCGCACGACGACGCCCTCGGGCTGGCCGATGAGCTGGGCGTGGTCGAGCGTGCCGGTGTGGGCGTGGGTGGTGCCGTCTGGAGTCAGCACGATCGTCTGCAGTCGACCCTTCGGGTCGGTCAGCTGGACCTTGTCGCCGATCCGGAAGGGGCCGCGCCGCACGGGCGCGCCGGAAGCCTGCTGTGCATTCATATGCTCTCCACTCTAGTCCCTGGCCCGACCGCCTGGTCAGGTCTCTCACTGCGTGAACGCAGGCGTCGCGGTGGCTGGCAGCTCAGTCGGCGAGGAGTTCGTCGAAGAACTCCTGTAAGTCGATGACACCGGTGAGGGTCGAGCCGCGCATCACCATGCAGTACGCGGCCTTCGGCCGGTGGGTCAGCGATTCGAGCAGGTGCGGGGCCGTGATGTCTTCCGGTACGCCGATCCACCCGCCGAAGGGCCGGGCGAAATCGGCGATCATCTCAGTGCGCTGCGCCCCGATCGGCACCTGCGAAGCGGCGTGGCGATCGAGGAACGCATACGGCAGCCCGCGCTCGTTGAGCACGACGATGATCACTGAGGGGCCCTTGCCCAGCGAGTCGGCGAAGCCGAGGGTCTGCTCGATGGTCGAATCGTGGGTGGCGGCGATCGCCGGCTGGATGACGGAGCGCAGATCGTAGGTCTCCATGCGGCGGGCGCGTTTGGCTTGGGTGACGGCGTCGCTGGCGGAGAACCACAGCATGAACGCGATCGCCGACATCCACAGCACGGTGATGAGGTCGGGGCGCTCACCGCGCAGCAGCGGGGTGACGACAGCCCAGAAGACGAATCCGGTGGCGATGATCCGCCCGATCCAGGCGGCGATGACGGTGCCGAGGTACTGGCTGCTGGTGCCGCGCCAGATGAGCGCCTGGATCGCCCAGCCGCCGTCGAGCGGGATGCCCGGCAGCAGGTTGATGATGCCCAGTGCCGCATTGGCGAACGTGACGGCGATGAGCAGCAGCCACGCCACCGATGACTGTTCGAAGGCGCCCATGGCCAGCCAGCCGAGACCGGCGAGGACGAGGTTGATGACCGGGCCGACGACGGAGATGATGAAGCTCGTCGAGGCCGCTCGCTTCGGATCCTCTTCGATCTTGGGTTCGAACCGGGTGAAGCCGCCCCAGATGTTCAGCTCGATCGCAGCGACCTTCTGCCCGACAGCAGCTCCTGCGATGGCGTGGGCGAGTTCGTGGAGGAAGACGGAAGCGAAGAGGAACACCGCGTAGGCGAATGCGACGATCCAGGCGAGGATCCCGAGGTCGGGCCGGACGCTGGAGACCCATGGGGCGAAGAGCACCGTGATGATGACTGCGGCGATGAACCAGGACCAGGCGAGGACGACGGGAGCGCCGAAGACCCGGCCGATGATGAGCCCGTTCGACGCCCCGGTGCGTTTGGCCGGGGGGTTTGGCTTCGTGCTCGCCTCAGTCATGTCCACCATCCTAAAGGGGATGCCCTGCTGACTTTGAGCGCCCATGCCGAGGACAGACCGGTCAGTGATGTCAGCGGTGGCCGGTAGGGTTTCGGGTATGGCCAAACTCGTCGCGCTCTCTCCGTCCCGGGCCAATGACTTCGTCCAGTGCCCGCTGAAGTTCCGCTTCCGCACGGTCGACAAGATTCCCGAGCCGCTGTCACCGGTCGCCTTCCGCGGCACCCTCGTCCACGCGGTGCTCGAACGCCTCTTCGACGCGGTCGCTCCCGAACGGACGTGGGAGAAGACGATTGAGCTGCTTCCCATCGAGCTGAACCGGCTGACTGACGAGGACGGGCGCGTCGCTGAGCTCTTCCCCGATGAGGAGGATCGCCGCCGGCTGCTCAACGAGTCAGCCGAGCTGTGCCGGTCGTACTTCGCGTTGGAGATCCCGCAGATGCTCGAACCGGATCGGCGTGAGGAGTTCGTGCAGGTGCCGCTCGAAGGCGGTCCGGTGCTACGCGGGTTCATCGACCGCGTCGATGCCGCCCCGGGCGGGGCGGTGCGGCTCGTCGACTACAAGACCGGCAAGCAGCCCAAACCGCAGTACGGCCGTGAGGCTGATTTCCAGATGCGCTTCTATGCCCTCATGCACTACCTGGCAGAGGGCCAGCTTGTGCACACCCTCAAGCTGCTCTACCTCGGTTCGCGCAGCTCGATCGACATGCAGCCGACGATGGGTGACATCGAGCGCACCGAGTTCGAAGTTCGCGGCATCTGGAATGAGATCACCGATGCCGCTCAGACCGGGCGCTGGCGTCCGCGGCGTTCCCCGCTGTGCAACTGGTGCTCGTTCAAGCCGATGTGCCCGGCATGGGGCAATACACCTCCAGAGGCTCCGGCGATCACCGAGATCGCCGGTGCCGACCTGCTCTCAGGCACCACCGACTGAGCCAGGCTGCAGGATCCTGCAGCCTCAGTGGCCGTCGTCGGACTGCTGGGCGTCAGCGACGCCGGGCCCGTGCGGGACGGCTTCGCCGATGAGACCGTCGAGCGACTGGGCGCTCATCCCCTCCAGGGTCGGCACGAGCCGCCGGCCAGGCTGTTCGGGAATCGGCACCAGATGCGGCACCCCGAAGGCGATGGTGCCTGCGGACTCGGCACTCGTGAGTCCTGGGACGGAGTCCTCGAACGCCACACACGCCTCAGGTGCCACGCCGAGGTGTGCGGCGCCGATGAGATACGGCGCCGGATCCGGTTTGCCGGCCGGCACCTCGTCGCCGGTGACCAAGGCTGCGAACGCACCCTCCGGGCAGGCGGCGGCGACGGCCTCGGCGAGCCGCCGATACGACATCGTCACCAGCGCGCACGGCACATTGTTGGCCTGCAGGTCTGCCAGCAGCTCACGGGCTCCGGGCCGGAACGGCACATGCTCGCCGATGAGCTCGATGACCCGGTCGAGGAGCAGTTCGACGATCTCCTCAGCCGGCAGCGTCAGGCCGTGGGCGATGAGGATGTGGGCAGAGGTCAGCAGCTCGTTGCCGACCATGAGCATGCCCTTCTCCTCGTCCCAGTCGAGGCCGTGGGCGTGCATGAGCTCCGTTTCGGCGGTGATCCAGTACGGTTCGGTGTCGACGAGAGTGCCGTCCATGTCCCACAGGACTGCCGAGTAATGTCGCATGCCTCCTAGCGTAGTCTGTGCCCATGGACTTTCTGCCTCCCTCCGATCGCTGGCTGCGGATCATCGCCGTCGAAGGTATGGATGACGCAGGTCAGAGCGCCGTTGACGCCGCGCACCACCTCGTCGAGGCGTGGGATCTGCGCCCGGCTGAGGACCTGCTGACCGATGGCTACTACGACTACACGCTGGTGCGCCCGCGGCTGCGCCGCTCCGGTATGAGCGCTGAAGTCGAATGGCCGTGCATCGAGACCTATACCGGGACGGTGCCGGGCACGCCGATCAACGTCATCGTCATGATCGGACCGGAACCGACCTTCTACTGGGCTGATGCCTTCGAGGTGCTGCTCGACGGCGCGCGTTCCGGCGACCGGGTGGTGCTCATCAGCGGTGCCGCCGCGGCGGTCTCCCACCGCCGGCCGCTGCCGGTGGCGGTCACGAGCGAGCAGTCCGACATCGTCTCCGCCTACGACGGCGTCGAATCGGCCTACGGTGAAGGAACCGCTGGCCTGCTGGAGATCTTCGCCGTCATGCTCGCCGAGCAGCGCATCCCGGCGGTCACCCTGACGGTGTCCGTGCCCGGATATGTCGCCGGCACCACCTCGCCGAAGGCGATCCTGTCGCTGCTCGGTGCTTTTGAGGACCTGACCGGGTTCGTCGTCCCCCAGCACGATCTCGTCGAGGATGCCCGCGCCTGGGAGTTCGGTGTCGAGGAGTTCGTCGAGGCCAACCCCGACCTGCAGGATCACGTCGAGCACCTCGAATCGGTCGCTGAGACCTCCGAGCTGCCCGAAGCCAAGGGCGAGGCGATCGCCCGCGAGTTCGAGCGCTACCTGCAGCACCGGCGCCGCGACGGAAGCTGAGACGGCACCGGCCCGGCACCATCAGGTGCAGGGCCGGTCGTCAGTTCCGAGGCAGAAGCCCTCAGAGCTTGATGCCAAGGAGCGCGTCGATGGCCTCGACGATCTCCTCGGTGTCGGCCCGTGAGCCCTCGCTGCTCGTCGTGGCAGCCCACCGGTCGAGGGTCGACAGGGCTGAGGGCGTGTCGAGGTCGTCGCTGAGGTCGTGGCGCACATCGTCGATGACGTCAGCGGCGCTGACCGTCGAGCCGAGTTCGGCGGCCTTGCGCCACGTGGCCAGGCGCTGCTGGGCCTGCTCGAGCACCTCGTCGGAGTAGCTCCAGTCGCAGCGGTAGTGGTGGGCCAGCAGGGTCAGCCGCACGGCCATCGGGTCGACACCGGATTCGCGCAGCTTGGAGACGAAGACGAGGTTGCCGCGGGACTTGCTCATCTTCTCGCCCTCGTAGCCGACCATGCCGGTGTGCATGAACACCTGCGCGAACGGCTCACCGGTCAGCGCGGTCGCATGGGCTGCGCACATCTCGTGGTGCGGGAAGATGAGGTCTGAGCCGCCGCCCTGGATGGTGAGCGGGAAGCCGAGGTACTCATTGGCGATGGCCGCGCATTCGATGTGCCAGCCGGGTCGGCCGGGACCGAGCTCGCCGCCGTCCCAGGACGGTTCGCCTTCGCGTTCGGCGCGCCACAGCAGCGCATCGAGCGGGTCCTCCTTGCCGGGTGTGTCCGGGTCTCCTCCGCGTTCGCCGAACAGCCGCATCATCGTCTCGCGGTCGTAGTGCGATTCCGAGCCAAAGGCCGGTTTGATCGCGGCGTTGACACGGTAGTACACGTCGCCGTTGTCGAGCCGGTAGGCGTAGCCGTTGTGCAGCAGCTCGGTCACGGCTGAGACGACGAGGTCGATGCTCTCGACGGCGCCGATGTAGTGGTCGGGGGCGATGACGCGCAGCGCTTCCATGTCGCCGCGGAACCGCTCGATCTCACCGTCGGCCAGATCCCGCCAGTCGACGCCGGTGGCGTCGGCCCGCTCGAGCAGCGGGTCGTCGATGTCGGTGATGTTCTGGACGTAGGACACCTCCACACCGGCATCGCGCCACACTCGCTGCAGCACGTCGAAGGCCACATAGGTGGCGGCGTGACCGAGGTGTGTCGAGTCGTAGGGGGTGATCCCGCAGACGTAGAGTCGCGCGACCTTCTCCTTGCCTGGCGCCTGTACGGGTCCCTGCTCTGCAGTGCAGTAGACGTCGGGGCCGCGGCCGGAGCTGGAGAGCCTGGGAACATCAGGAGATTGCCATGGTTTCACGCTCCCAGCATACGAGTGAGTAATCAGCGACCTCAACACGGCCGAAATCCCGGCCCGCGGGAACGGGAGGCGTCAGCGTGCCCAGGTCACAGCGGAGGCCACGGAATCGGCGTCCGGGTCGCCGGTGGCAGCGGGAACGCCCCGAGATCAACCAGGCCGGCAGCACGTGCAGCGGTGGCGTCTGCCTCGGCATCGGTGAGCCAGTTCCCGAGGCGGTGGTGGAGTTCGGTGCTCTCAGCAACCTCGGCCAGCAGCCGGGCTTCGGCTGGGGTGAACGGTTCGCCGCAGAAGCCCCACAGCACCGTGCGCAGCTTCGGTTCGGCGTGGAAGGTCAGGCCGTGGTCGATGCCGAACACACCGGGGGCGGTGCCGTCGAAGCGGTAGTGGCCGCTGAGGATGTGCGAGGCCTTGCGGTCGGCGTTGTTGACGATGAGGTCGAATAGCGCGATCTGCCGCAGCGCCGGTGCCAGGGCGTGGGCGACGATGAGGTCCTCTCCGTCTTCGGACATGGCCGCGAAGATCGCAGCCCAGCCCTCAGGCACCTCGTCGGGTTCGAAGATGTCGACGAGCGCATCACCGGGGCTGAGTGTCTCGACATAGGCCTGCACCGAGCCCGGCCCGGCCGGCATGTCGGTGCGCATGACCGTCGGCGGGGCGACCGGCAGGCCGATGGCCTGCCCGAGTTCGAAGCAGGCGACCTCCCGGCCGGCCAGGGACTGGTGCGGGAAGTCGTGCAACGGCCGCTCCCCCGCGGCGGGCTTGTACACTGCGCGCAGCACCGTGTCACCGGCTGACACGGTGATGAGCCGGGTGTCGTTCGACGCATGCGGGATGCGCCCGAGCTGGTGGACCTCGCCGGCGGCGAGCACCTCGACGATGCTGGCGGTGTCGTCAGCCTCGGACAGGTGCGTCGGAGTGTCGATGCGGACGGAGATCTCCGGCCAGTCGGGACTGGAGTCGCTGTGCCCGCTGCGGGTGGTCATATCCGGCATCAGCGCGCGATTCCGTTGGCGCGCGGGCACATGTGGCCAGCCGGGTCGAGCGGCAGCGCGCAGAAGGGGCAGTCCGAGCGTCCGGCATTGACGACCTGATCGGCGCGGCGGGCGAACTCGCGGGCCTGGCCGGCGGTCAGCGTCACCTTGAGTGAGCGGCGCTCCTGGGAGTCGTCATCCGGGTCGCCGCTCGTGCCGGACTCGGCATCCTGCTGGGTGAGTTCGAAGCATTCGACGATGAGCAGCCCGGCCTGGGTGTCCCAGCCCAGGCTCATCGTGCCGACGATGAACTCGGCGTCGACCGGCATCGCCAGCCCGGCGTTGTCGATGAGCTCCTCGAGAGGGCCGACGGGGATCGGCACGGTGCTGGCCCCCTTGGCCCGGACCATGTCGAGCAGTTCGTCCATCCGCTCTCCGAGCATCTCGACCTGCTCCTTCTCCAGCGTCACCGAGGTGACGACCCCCTCGGAGGCAGCCTGGAGGAAGAAGGTGCGCTCACCCGGCAGGCCGACGGTCCCGGCGATGAACCGGTCGGGTGACGGGTGTTCGAAGATCGGGACGGCCATAGTCCTTACCCTATGACATTCGATTCCCCTCGTCATCGGCTCGAACTGGTGACGCGGCCAGCAGAAGGGGGGTACATTGGAGGCATGAGCCTTGAACCCGATGTGGCCCTGGAAGAGTTCCTTTCGGCAATCCGCGAGCACTACGCTGCAGCGGCCCACCGTTCCTCCGATGAGGACCCGCGAGTCGAAGCCACCTACATGGCCTTGGCCGAGGCTTTCGACATCTACGAGGACGCCCTCTATCGCGCATTCGAGGAGGTCACGCCCTTTGAGCTCTTCGATGATCAGGAAGATGCCAAGGCCGACCTCGGCGACGATGACGATGACGACGACTTCGATGATGATTTCGACGATGACGACGATGACTACGACGAAGACGATGATGATGACGACTTCGACGACGATTACGACGATGAGGTCACCGTCAAGCAGTGAGCGCTGAGCGCTGCTGCCCCACCCTCACCTGAACAGCGCCTGTTGCCGTGCCCGAGGTGTCAGCTGGGTTCGGAGATCTGGTCGAGGACCTGGAGGATCTCCGGCTGCAGTTCGGCATCGCTGTTGAGCAGCTGCGTGAGCTGATCGGTCGTACGCGGGCTGATGAGGCTGCAGGCCGGCGCCTGTGAGCGCATCCAGGCCAGCGCGACATCGACCGGGGCGATCTCCAGGCTCGAAGCGGCCTTGCTCACGCCGGCCACGATCCGCTGCGCATCATCGCTCAGATACCCCTGCATATAGCCATCCCGGTGGACGGCTGCCCGCGAATCCGCCGGAACGGCCCTGGCGTACTGGCCTGAGAGCACGCCGCGGCCGAGCGCGGCACCGGCGACCATCCCGATGCCCAGATAGTCAGCGGCCGGGGCGACATCGGTCTCTGCCGAGCGCTCGAGCAGCGAATGCTCGTTGAACGCAGCGACCACCGGGATGCCGGCGCCGGCGACAGCGGCCAGCTGCCAGCCGGAATGATAAGCGCAGGCGACATAGCCGATGTCCCCGGCGCTCAGCAGCGTCTCGAGTGCTGAGGCGGTCTCCTCCAGCGGCGTGGTCACGTCGAAGCCGTCGAGGACGAGGACCTCGATGTGGTCCCGGTGCATCCGCTGTAGGAGCTCGCGGGTCTGTCTGAGCACCTGTTGCCGGGACAGGCTGAGGACCGGTTCATCACCGCGCTGGGCGACGCCGACACGGGCGCACACAGTGACTTCGGGGCTGACTGTCAGCTTCCCGAGCAGATCGGCCGCCGGCGAGGCGAACGACGGCAGCTCAAGAGTCGTGCCTCCGGCCTCACTGTAGGAATCGAGGAGCTGCTGAGCGGTCTCCGCCTCAACCCTGCTACCCCAGTCGAAGGTGCCGAGTCCGAGCTCGGAGAGCTCCAGACCTGATGTTCCGACGCGGTGAACGTGCATAGTCCTTGAGGTTACCTGATCAGTGGGTCTACCCTGATGTGGGTCTGCCCGCCGGTGCGTCGTCGCCGCCATGTGACGAATCCCCCGAGCTGACCCCAACCCCGCCGCCAGATCCCCGGCGCGGGAGTCTGCCCACACCGCCGCTGGCGGGTGCCTACAGCTAGGAGTAAGTGCATGGATTGGCTCATCGCCGCGATCCTCGGAGTCGTGCAGGGACTCACGGAGTTCCTGCCGATCTCCTCATCAGCACATCTGCGGATCGTCGGCGAGTTCCTGCTGCCGGGTGAGGACCCGGGAGCGTTCTTCACCGCCATCGTGCAGATTGGCACCGAGACCGCGGTGCTCGTGTACTTCTGGAAGGACATCACCAGCATTATCGTCGCCTGGTGCAAAGCGCTTGTGGGACGCGGTCCCAAGGACGACCCGAAGGTCCGGCTCGGCTGGCTCATCATCCTCGGCTCGATCCCGATCGCTGTGCTCGGCTTGCTGTTCGAAAGCCAGATCGAGACTGTGCTGCGCAGCCTGTGGATCACCGCGACGATGCTCATCGTCTTCGGCATCATCCTCGGCGTGGCCGACAAGTACGGTTCGCGCACCTATGAGCTCAAGGACATGACCTGGGGTCAGGGCATCCTCTACGGCCTCGCGCAGGCGATGGCCCTCATCCCCGGTGTCTCGCGCTCCGGCGGCACGATCATCGCCGGCCGCCTCATGGGCTTCAAGCGCGAAGCCGCTGCCCGCTACTCGTTCCTGCTCGCCGTCCCGGCCGTCATGGCCTCGGGCTTCTACGGCCTGTTCAAGAGCATCGGCGAGCCGATGGTGCTCGGCTGGGGCCCGACCGCGCTGGCGACACTCGTGAGCTTCGTCGTCGGCTACGTCGTCATCGTCGGGTTCCTCAAGTTCATCTCCACCCGCTCGTTCGCCGTCTTCGTGTGGTACCGCGTCATCATCGGCCTGGTCATCTACGCACTGCTGGGTGCCGGAGTCATCTCCGCGATCTGACCGGCCCGCCGCTCCCCTGGCCCGCCGCTCCCCTGGCCCGCCGCTCCCCTGACCGGGAGCGGTCATCGGCCGCCGCCGAGGTCGGGGGCGGCTTGGCGTCCGCCGGCGGTGACCGACATGGCGGTCACGACCGGATGCCCGGTGGCCGGGTAGGAGATGACGCTGAAGGATCCCGGGGCCACCGCGATGCGCTGGAAGCGGTCGAGCGGGCTGCCGAGGGCATCGGCGAGGATCGCTTTGATGATGTCACCGTGGCTGACGATGATCCCGACGCTGTCCTCCTGGGTCTTCTCATCCTCGCCACTGGCCACGGTGCGCTGCCGCAGCTCGGCGACCAGCGCCTCGGCTGCGGCGATCCCCCGAGAGGCCGCCGCCTGCAGCGACTCCCCGCCGGGGAAGACCATCGTCGAGGGGCTTTCGGCCACCCGCGCCCACTCAGGGTGCTCCTTGAGCGAGGTGAGCGGCTGGCCGCTCCACTGCCCGTAGTCGACTTCGGCCAGGCCCGGGTCCTCGCGTGTCTGGCCGACGGTGATGATGCCGAGCAGCTCTTCGGTCGTCTGCACACACCGCATGAGCGGTGAGTGCCGCAGCGCGGTGATCGTGGCGAACGGCAGGATGCCGGCCAGACTGCGGATCTGGGCACGGCCGGCCTCGGTGAGCGCGACCCCGGGTGTGCGGCCGGCCAGCAGGCCGGCGGCGTTGGCATCGCTCTCCCCATGCCGGATGAGAACCAGATGGACCATACGCCTCAGGATAGTGCACGCCGGCCACGCCGTGTCCGCCTTGCGAGCCGCCCGGGAATCGGGCTGGCCTGGTGATAATCTCATCGGAGCGAAGGAGGGAATGTGAAGCGACGTCGTACACCTGTGGAGTACGAGTTCCGGACCGTGAGCCTGCATCGGGAGATGACCCGATCCGAAGCCGCCCGCCTGCTGACCGAGGAAGCCGAATACGGCCGCTGGGAGCTGGCGCGCACCCGGATCGGGATGGGCGGGTCGAAGACCGTGTGGCTGCGTCGCCGCATCATCCGCATCAAGCACTCCGCATGACGGCCACCGCTTCCCGCGGGCCGGCGCTGCTGTCAGCCGCGGCGATGATCGCCGCCGGCATCGCGATGTCCATCCAGGGCACCACCAACGGCCACCTCGCCGCCGCCCTCGGCCACGGCCTGTATTCCGCGTTCATCTCCTTCACCGGCGGCTTCGTCGTCCTGTGCCTCGCCATTCCGTTCGCCCCCGCCGCCCGACGTGGACTCGGACGCGCCTGGCAGCTCGTGCGCCGCCGCGAGTTCCCGTGGTGGATGTTCACCGGCGGCATCGGCGGCGCCTCTGTCGTCATCGCCCAGTCGCTGACGGTCCCGCTGTTCGGCGTGGCGACATTCATCATGTCGTTCGTGTGCGGTCAGCTGCTCGGCGGGATCATCGTCGACAACACCCACCTGAGCCCAGGCGGACGCAGGGCACCGAGCGTCCCCCGCGTCGCCGGCGTCATCATCGTCCTCCTCGGCGTCGTCGTGTCCTCCTCCGGGGCACTGTCGCACGGCGTTCCCCTGTGGGCGCCGCTGCTGCCGCTGACCTCCGGTGCGCTCACGGCATTCCAGCAGGCCTTCAACGGCAACCTCAACACCGCCTCCCGCTCGGCATTCGCAGCGACGTTCACGAACTTCCTCGTCGGTTCGCTGTTCCTCTTCGCCGCAGCTGTCCTCGTGCGCCTGTCCGGCGTGCCGATCAGCGGGTTCCCGCAGCTGCCGGGTCAGTGGTGGATGCTCATCGGCGGTGTGCTCGGCGTCATGTACATCGGCTTCTCCACCGTGGCCGTCGGCCGGCTGGGGGTGCTGCTCATCAGCCTGCTGGCGCTGTTCGGCAATCTGCTCGGCTCACTCGTCAGCGACCTGCTCTTCCCCGTCGGGGCTGCGCCGATCGGCCCGCAGACGTTCATCGCGATCGGGCTTGTGCTCCTCGGCGTCGTCGTCGCCTCCATCCAGCGCCGTCAGCGCTGGCTGGAGGACGACGACTGACACCGCGACAGCTGCCGCAGTGAGAACAGGTGCGGATGGCTCAGGCGTCCATGAGGAACCGGCCGAGCACCCTGGCACCGAATTCCAGAGCTGAGACCGGCACCCGCTCGTCGACACCGTGGAACATCGCCGGGAAGTCGAGATCCGGGGTCAGGCGCAGCGGTGCGAAGCCGTAGCCGGTGATCCCCAGCAGCGAGAGCGCCTTGTTGTCGGTGCCGCCTGAGAGCGTGTACGGCAGCACTGTGGCATCCGGGTCCTCCTCCTGCAGGGAGGCGACCATCGTGTCGACGAGCCGTCCGCCGAAGGGCGATTCGAGCGCGGTGGCCACGATCTCCTCTTCGATGTCGACACCCTCGCCGGCGAGCTCCTTGAGCTTGAGCTTGAGGTCCTCGTACTGACCGGGCAGGTGCCGGCAGTCGATGTAGGCCGAGGCGGTCGAGGGGATGACGTTGTGCTTATACCCGGCTTCGAGCATCGACGGGTTCGAGGTGTTGGCGAACGTCGCGCCGACGAACTTGGCCACCGAGCCGAGCTCGTCGAGCAGCTCGCCGTAGGTCTCTGCACTGAAGGGGATCCCGGTGAGCTCGGACACGCCGACGAGGAGGTCGCGGGTGGCCTGCGGCATCTGCTCAGGCCACTCGTACGCGCCGATCCGCGCGACCGCCTCGGCGAGCTTGGTGACCGGGTTGTCGCGGTTGATCTGCGAGCCGTGCCCGGCCGTGCCGCGGGCGATGAGCTTGAGCCAGGCGATGCCCTTCTCCGCAGTCTGGACGAGATACACGCGCTGGCCGCGGATATCGACGGAGTAACCGCCGACCTCGGAGATCGCCTCGGTGGCGCCGTCGAACACCTCGGGATGGTTCTTGGCCATCCACTGCGAACCGTAGAGCCCGCCTGCCTCCTCATCAGCGAAGAAGACGATGATGAGATCGCGGAGCGGGCGCAGATTCTCGCGCATCATCGTACGCACGACCGCGATGATCATCGCGTCCATGTCCTTCATGTCAACGGCTCCACGACCCCAGACGAGACCGTCGCGGATCTCCCCGGCGAACGGGTCGACAGACCATTCGGAGGCATCGGCGGGAACCACATCGGTGTGACCGTGCACGACGAGCGCCGGCGCCTCGGGATCGGTGCCCGGCACCCGGGTCACCAGCGTCGCGCGGCCGGGAGCGGACTCGTAGATTTGGGACTCCAGGCCGACCTCGGCGAACCAGGCGGCGATCTGGTCAGCGACCGGACGCTCGGGATTGCACTTGTTGTTGCCCCAGTTCTGCGTGTCGATGCGGATGAGCTCCTGGCACAGGCGGGTGACCTCTGCCTCGGCGCTGGCGAACTGATGACTCATCGGCACTCTCCATTCTCACTCGCGGCGGTGCGGCCGGGCCGGCCTGAGCCGAGCGTACACCGGAAGCGCAAGCATGTTCGCGAGCGTTCGTCATCCGGAAATCGGCGAACCGCAGATGAATACCCCGTAACGCCTTCGAAGCCGGGGCCCTCCGGCGCGTCCCCGCGTGTGTGGGCGGCGTGTGCATATGACAGACTACGACTAAGTGTCCCGGCGCGAGCGCGCCGTCGTCGATCGAGGAGGAGCAAGATGAAGACTGTTGTCTGCGGTGGAGACGGATTCTGCGGCTGGCCGACAGCCCTGCATCTCTCAGCGCGAGGCCACGACGTTGTCATCCTCGACAATCTGTCCCGCCGGGCGATCGACGAGGAGCTCGGTGCGGAGTCGCTGACCCCGATCGCCTCGATCGAAGAACGGCTCGACGCCTGGGAGGAGCTGACCGGCAAGCGGATCGGCTTCGCCCAGATCGACCTGGCGCAGGACTACGAAGCCGTGCTGCGCCTGCTCGGCGAGTACGCACCCGACACCGTCATCCACTTCGCCGAACAGCGGGCAGCGCCGTACTCGATGAAGTCCCCGGCGCACAAGCGCTACACCGTCGACAACAACGTCAACGCCACCCACAACCTGCTCGCTGCGATCGTCGAGAACGGCTCCGACATCCACCTCGTGCACCTGGGCACGATGGGCGTCTACGGCTACGGGACCGCCGGCATGGAGATCCCCGAGGGCTACCTCGATGTGCAGGTCACCGCCGACAAGGATGCCGAGGGACGGCCGTGCGAGCCGTACCAGGTCGAACAGCAGATCCTGTACCCGACGAACCCGGGTTCGATCTACCACATGACGAAGGTGCTCGATCAGCACCTGTTCGCCTACTACGCCAAGAACGATGCGCTGCGCATCACCGACCTGCACCAGGGCATCATCTGGGGTACGAACACCGCAGAGACCAAGCTCGATGAGCGCCTGGTCAACCGCTTTGACTACGACGGCGACTACGGCACCGTGCTCAACCGGTTCCTCATGCAGTCGGCGGTCGGCTACCCGCTGACCGTCCACGGCACCGGCGGGCAGACACGCGCATTCATCCACATCCAGGACATGGTCCGCTGTGTGGAGATCGCGGTGGACAATCCCCCTGAGGCCGGTGAGCGGGTCAAGATCTTCAACCAGCTGACCGAGACCCACCGGGTGCGCGAACTCGCCGAGCTCATCTGCTCGATCACCGGCGCCCGCCTGGAGAACGTGCCCAACCCGCGCCACGAATCGGCAGAGAACGACCTGCACGCCTCGAACGCGACGTTCCTGGCACTCGGGCTCAAGCCGACGACTCTGTCCGACGGGCTGCTCATGGAGGTCAATGAGACCGCCAAGCGCTACGCCCACCGGGCAGACCTGTCGAAGATCCCGGCGTCCTCGGTCTGGACCAAGCACCAGCAGCCGGGTGTGCCCACCGTCCCGGCCGACACCTCGGGCCTGGCCGATGCGCAGGCCAGAGGTGACCACGACGAGACGGCGGCGGTATCCGGCAGCTGATGCGCATCGCCCTCTTCACAGAAGTCTTCCTGCCGAAGATCGACGGAGTCGTCACCCGGCTCATGGGCACCCTCGACCACCTGGCCGATATGGGCCATGAGGTCGTCGTGTTCGCCCCAGGCCACCCACCGGCCCGCTATGCCGGGTTCCGGGTGGTGCCGGTGCGATCTGTGTCCTTCAAGCCGTGGTACCCCGAGCTGCGGGTCGGCCTGCCGACGTCGAACATCGCCAAGACGATGGAGCGCTTCCACCCGCATGTCGTCCATGCGGTCAACCCAATCTGGCTGGCCGCCTACGGCACGATGTCCTCGAAGCGGCGCGATCTGCCGATGCTCGCGTCCTTCCATACGAATGTGCCGGAGTACACGCAGCGGCTCGGGCTCGAGTGGATCACCGACACGACCGAGCGGTGGATCACGTGGATCCACAACCTCGCCGAGGTCAACCTGTGCACCTCGCAGCCGATGATCGAGCAGGCCGCGGCGGCTGGGATCAAGAACCTCGACCTGTGGCCGCGGGCCGTCGACACGCAGACCTACCATCCGGGCAACTACTCGCAGCGGATGCGCGAGCGGCTCACCGACGGGCACCCGGAGGACCGGCTGCTCGTCTATGTCGGGCGGATGTCGAAGGAGAAGGATCTCGACGTGCTGCGAGGCGTCATCGCCCGCGCACCGGAGGGAACCCGGCTGGCGATGGTCGGCTCGGGACCGCATCTCAAGCAGCTGGAGGCTGAGTTCGCCGGCACCCCGACGCTGTTCACCGGCTACATGAGCGGTCAGGAGCTGGCCGAGGCCTACGCCTCAGCCGACGTGTTCGTCTTCCCTTCGACCACTGAGACCTTAGGGCTGGTGGCGCTGGAGTCGATGGCCTCAGGCGTGCCGGTCGTCGCTGCGCGGGCAGGCGGCATCCCGTTCGCCGTGCCCGACGGTGTCGGCGGGCTGCTGTGCGAACCCCATTCGAGTGAGGACATGTCAGCTCAGGTCAACCGTCTGCTGGCAGATGAGAGCCTGCGCTCGGCACTGGCCGCCGGCGGGCAGGCCGAGATGGAGCAGCACAGCTGGCGGGCGGCGACTGAGAAGCTCGTCGAAAGCTACGAGCTGGCCATCGAGCGGCACTGGTCGGACTATGTGCCCCCGCGCTGGCGGATCAAGACGTTCGGCCGGCCGATGCCGCGCGCAACCTGACCGAGCCGAGGTCAAACCTGCTCAGCTGCGGCCTTGGCGTCGTTCCAGCTGCCGAAGTGATTGCGCACCGAGGCGCCTGACGGCCTGGCCCGGCCGGCGGCCCGTTCGTCCTTGGCCCATGCCTCATAGCGGCTGAAGCTCTCCGCTCCCCCGGCTGCGTGCGCATCAGTGAGGAAATCGCTGACCGCGCTGCGGAATGCTTCAGGTGAGTAGTGGAAGGCGCCCCGTCTGCGGCCCCCGCCCGAGGTGGGGAAGCCCAGCGAGCTCAGAGCGTCGTTCCAGAAGTTCGTGCCCAGCCGCTTGCGCACTGTCTGGCTCGTCGGCGGCCAGATCTGGTGCCCAGCCTGGCCCGCGAACTCCAGACCGCGCACCGCGCGGGCACGCGCGGCATCGTAGGCGTCCTTGGAGAACGGCACCGCCGAACCTGCTGTGAGCTCGGCGCGGGTGGCAGCGATGAGTGCGAAGACGTTGAGCACTTCAGCACGGGTCCTGCCCTGCTCATGCAGGACCTCTTCGAGTTCCGCGGCAGCCTCGGACTCGACCGCACCGCTGATCTCCTCTGCCGGTGTCAGGTTCTGTGACAGCGCGTAGAGATAGTGGACAGCGGCAGTGACGAGCTCACTTCGCGTAGAGGGCACTGATGACTTCCTTGTCTTGCCGGGAACACGGTTCGGATGGGCTGCATCCTCACCGGCGAGTATGTCACAGAATCCCGTGCAGACGGAGGCTCGGCCGACATGCAGAAAGCCCCGGAACCTCAATGGTTCCGGGGCTTTCAACGGCCTGAGCCGGTTGTGCGCGAGGGGGGACTTGAACCCCCACGCCCGATATAGTGGGCACTAGCACCTCAAGCTAGCGCGTCTACCAATTCCGCCACCCGCGCGGGCAACAGAGAACACATTACATGCTCTGAACCCGATTGCAAAATCGGATTCGCCCTCTGTGACGAACGCCGCACCAACCTGCGTGAATGCGGGCATCCACGCAGGTCAGGCGGCGTTCAGACACTCCATTCACGACAGCGGCGCGATGCTTCCGAGCACGTGCGGCTTGCCGTTCTTGACGCTCCACACCGCATAGCGGCGAGCAGCGCCTTCGTGATCGTCGAAGACACCGAAGCCCACTCGCGCCGGCAGGATGACCGGCTTGGCGAACTGCGCCCCCCACACGTAGCCGCCGGCCGGGGCCTGGGCGGCCGAGAGCGCACGCGAGGCGGTGTACATGCCGTGGGCGATCGATGCCGGGAACCCGAAGGCCTTGGCGGCCAGCGGATTCAGGTGGATCGGGTTGTAGTCCCCTGAGACCTTCGCATACGTCGGGCCGATCGAGCGCGGCAGCTTCCAGATCGAAGACGGCACTCCAGGCGCCTCGAACTCGCTGCGCGCCTCCTCGCGCTCGGCCTCGGCGCTGCTGAGGTGCTTGCCGACGGCCAGATACGTGGCGGTCTCCTCGAAGACCGTCCCACCGTCGACGTCCCCCGTGACGAGCACGTCGAACTCGGTGCCCTTGCGGTGCTTGCGTGCCTGCCCGATCCGCACCGAGGTCGTCACGGTTTCTCCGATGAGGACCGGCCGGTGCAGGCTGAACCGGTTGACGATGTGCACCAGGCCCAGCAGGGGCAGCGGGAAGCCCGGGTCGGTCATGAGCTGCATCGCCAGCGGGAAGCCGAGCTTGTGCAGGTATCCCGGATGCACCGCATCGGTCACCGGTGCCTCAACGACGCGGTGGAACGCTGCCACCTCGACGGGATCGAGCGTGGTGGTCGATTCCACCGAGCGGGTCGGCATATGAGCAGAGTTGTGGGGGCGCTTCTTGAACTGGCGCAGCAGGGTCTTGCCGAGCACTGCACCGGTGTTGATGGGCTGCGGTACGCCGCGAGTGAATTTCGTCATCACGCCCCCAGCAGGCTCTGGCCGCATACGCGCAGCGTCTTGCCGTTGATGCCGCCGGCGGCCGGCTGAGCGAAGAACGCGATCGCCTCGGCGACGTCGCGCGGCTTGCCACCCTGCTGCAGGCTCGACAGGCGCCGGCCGAGCTCACGCGGGACCATCGGCATCGCAGCCGTCATATCCGTTTCGATGAAGCCCGGTGCCACGGCGTTGATCGTGCCGCTGCGCGCAGCGAAGTCCTCTGCGGCAGCCGCGACCATTCCCACGACAGCGGCCTTCGAAGCCGAGTAGTTCGTCTGTCCGCGGTTGCCGGCAAGACCGGCGATCGAGGCCAGCGACACGACACGAGGAGCCTCACCCCAGCCGTTGGCAGCGGTGATCGTCTCGTTGATGCGCAGCTGGGAGGAGATGTTGACAGCGATGGCTGAGGCCCAGCGGGATTCGTCCATGTTCGCCAGCAGCTTGTCGCGTGTGATGCCGGCGTTGTGAATGAGGATGTCGATCGGGGCACCGACGCGCTCCATGATCTGCTGGCCGGTGTCCTCGGCGGTGATGTCGAGCTGGATGGCGACACCGCCGATGCTGTTCATCGTCTGCGCCAGGGCCTGCCCGGCCTGCGGAACATCGACACCGTAGACCTGTGCCCCATCCCGGTGGAGCACACGGGCGATCTCTGCGCCGATGCCGCGGGCGGCACCGGTGACGACAGCGACTGCACCGTTGAGCGGTCCGGTCTGGCCGGTGGCGGCGAACTCCGCGGCCGAGGTGGTGGTTCCGCGGTCGCTGGAGACGGTGAGGAACTGCCCGGAGACGTAAGCGGACTTCGCCGAAAGCAGGAACCACAGGGCGGCTACAGCCGATGGAGCGGTGGCCTGCACGCCGTCGAGGACGATGCCGTTGGCGGTCGAGCCGGCGCGCATCTCGTGTGCAAGCGAGCGGGTGATGCCGGTGACGGCGTTGCGGACGGCGTTGAGCGCCGGGTCGGCATCGGTGGTGTGCGGGAAGACGACGCCGGCGTCGGCGACGGTGATGACCCGACCGCATTCCGTCAGCTGGCGCAGCGCCGAGCCGATGGCCAGGGTCGTGTCCTGCAGCTGGTCGGGGTGGGTCAGGCCGTCGTAGGCGGCGATGATCGCCTGGTAGCGCAGACCCGGGTTCGGGGTGCGGTGGACGCTGAAGCCGTTGTCGAGCAGCAGCTGGCTGAGTGCGTCGGCCCCGCTGGTCTCACCGAGCACGAGGATCGGCTCGCTGAGGTAGCCGTGGGAGCTGTCGGCCGGGTCGAAGCGGCGCAGCGGCACAGGTGCCGGCAGTCCGAGGGTCTTGACGATCTTCTTCAGCGGCCCGTTGGCCAGCGAGATGTACTTGTCGTTCATGGTCATGCCTCCAGGATCGCGGTGAGTCCCTGACCGCCGGCAGCGCAGATCGAGATGAGTGCGCGCGTGCCGCCGGTCTCCTTCAGGTGCTTGGCTGCGGTGGCGATGATGCGCCCGCCGGTTGCGGCGAACGGGTGCCCGGCTGCCAGCGACGAGCCGTTGGGGTTGAGCTTGGTGCGGTCGATCGAGCCGAGTGCGCCGTCGAGGCCGAGGCGCTCACGGCAGAACTCCTCTGATTCCCATGCCGCCAGGTGGCACAGCACGGTCGAGGCGAAGGCCTCGTGGATCTCGAAGAAGTCGAAGTCGGCAAACGTCAGGCCGTTGCGGGCCAGCAGACGCGGAACGGCGTAGGCCGGAGCCATGAGCAGTCCCTCTCCCCCGTGGACGAAGTCAACGGCGGCCGCCTCAGCGTCGCGGAAGTATGCCAGCGGCTCCAGACCGTGGGCGGCGGCGTACTCGTCGCTGCCGATGAGCACGGCAGACGCGCCGTCGGTCAGCGGAGTCGAATTGCCTGCCGTCATCGTGGCAGGCTCCGGCAGGTTGCGGCCGAAGACCGGCTTGAGCTCGGCGAGCTTCTCCATCGTCGAGTCCGGGCGCAGGTTCGTATCGACGCTCACACCCTGGTAGGAGGTGACGAGGTCGTCGAAGAATCCTCGGTCCCAGGCGGCAGCGAGGTTGCGGTGCGACTCCACAGCCAGTGCGTCCTGGTCTTCGCGGCTGATGCCCCAGACTGCGGTGCTGATGGCCTGGTGATCGCCCATCGACATGCCGGTGCGGGCCTCGCCGGTGCTCGGCGCCTGCGGAGCCAGGTGCTGCGGCCGCAGCCGAGCCAGAGTCTTGAGGCGCTGACCGTTCGACTTCGCGCGCGAGAGGTCCAGCAGGATCGAACGCAGCTCTTCGGTCACGACGATCGGGGCATCGGATGCGGAGTCGACACCGCAGGCGATGCCGGATTCGATCTGGCCGTGCATGACCTTGTGGCTGATCGATACGACAGTCTCCAGGCCGGTGGCGCAGGCCTGTCCGATGTCGAAAGCCGGGGTGTGGGGGTCGAGTGCGGAGCCGAGGACCGCCTCGCGGGTGAGGTTGATGTCCTTGCTGTGTTTGAGCACGGCGCCGCCTGCGACCTCGCCGAGGAGTTCGCCGGCCATGCCGTAGCGGGCGACGAGACCGTCGAGTGCGCTGGTGAGCATGTCCTGGTTCGAGGCGTGGGCGTACTGCTTGTTGCTGCGGGCGAACGGGATGCGGTTGCCTCCCAGGACTGCGGCTCTGCGCTGCGTCATGTGATTCCTCCGGGGGTCGTGGTTGTCAGGTCGATGCGAGCGCACCGTGAATACCTGTTACTGACAGTACCTGATACTGTTCGTCATATGAAACCCGTCACTCAGGATGGCCGAAGCGCACGCTGGGACGCCCATCGCCGCGAGCGTCGCAAGATGCTCCTGCGCACTGTGCGCCATGCCGTGGCCCACCACGGACCCGAGATCTCCATGGAGCAGCTTTCGGTGCAGGCGCAGACGACGAAGACGGTGCTGTACCGGTACTTCGGCGACCGGGGCGGGTTGCAGCGCGCCATGGGCGAGTGGGCGATGAAAGTCATCACACGCTCGCTTGACCGGGCTGACTACAGCCCGCACACCCCGCGCGCGTCGCTGCGCGCGATGATCTCAGCGTTCGTCGACCTCGCCGCGCGCGCCCCGAATGTCTACCGGTTCTGCGACGCCGCGGTGATCAGCACCGCAGATCCGAAGGCCGACAACGACTACGACACCTTCTTCCAGGGCATCACCGCGCTGCTGTGCCGCAGGCTCCAGCTCTCCGGCGATGCCGAAGTGCAGTGGGCCTACGGGGCCATCGGATTCGTCCGCGCCAGCACCGAGCGCTGGCTGCTGCGGCCGACTGACCAGGAGGCATTCGTCGACCAGCTGACCACCTGGCTGTGGAACTCCCGCAGTGCCGACATGACCGACACCACCGAGCCAGCCCAGACCACCTCGGGCGCGTCCTCCCGCACGACCGCACCCGCCCCGAATTCCGAGACCAAGGAGTGACCATGAGCAAGAAACACCAGCTGTCCGTCGACCCCGCCCGCATCGGCGCCGTCCTCGACGGGCGGTGGGCCGAGCAGCGCTACATCGGCCGCAGCTTCATCGACAGCGAACACGCCGTGCTCAGCGAGACCGGTGACCTCGAGCAGCTGCGCGAGGAGACCCTCGCCGGAGTCAAGGCGCTCATCGACACCGGCATCTCCGGTCTGCCGCTGCCCGAATCCGAAGGCGGTCAGAACAACCACGCAGGCTACGTCGCCGCGTTCGAGGAGCTCGTGACCGCAGAGCCGAGCATCCAGATCAAGGCCGGTGTGCAGTTCGGGCTCTTCGCCGGGGCGATCCAGCATCTGGGCAATGCCGAACAGCATGACAAGTGGCTCAAGCCCGCCGTCCGCGGCGAGCTGCTCGGCGCCTTCGCGATGACCGAGATCGGCCACGGCTCCGACGTCGCCTCGATCGGCACCACGGCCACCTACGATCCATCCGATGAGACCTTCGTCATCAACACCCCCTTCCGGGCAGCGACGAAGGAATACCTCGGCAATGCCGCCGTCCACGGTGAGGCCGCCGTCGTGTTCGCCCAGCTCATCACCAACGGCGTCAACCACGGCGTGCACTGCTTCTTCGTCCCGATCCGCGACGGCGCTGCGGGTGAGCCGCTGCCCGGCGTCACCCCGGAGGACGACGGCCGCAAGGGCGGACTGCTCGGCATCGACAACGGCCGCCTGTCCTTCGACAACGTGCGCGTGCCGCGCACCAACCTGCTCAACCGCTACGGCGACGTCGCAGCCGACGGCACCTACTCCTCGGACATCGAATCCCCGGGCCGGCGCTTCTTCACGATGCTCGGCACCCTCGTCCAGGGCCGTGTCTCACTCGACGGCTCCGGTGTCACTGCAGCGAAGCTCGCTCTCGACATCGCCATGCGCTACGGGCTCGAGCGCCGCCAGTTCACCGGTGGGGACGACGCCGTCGAGGAGGTGCTGATGGACTACCAGCAGCACCAGCGCCGCCTCATGCCCCTGGTCGCCCGCGTGTTCGCCAATGCGGTGGCCCACGATCAGCTGCTGGAGTCCTTCCAGCTGGTCTTCGGCGGCGAGGACGACTCCGATGAGGCCCGCCAGCGACTCGAGACCCAGGCCGCCGGTTTCAAGGCGATCACCACCTGGGATGCGCTGTGCACGATCCAGGAATGCCGTGAGGCCTGCGGCGGCGCCGGCTACATGTGGGAGAACCGACTCGTCGGCCTCTACGGCGACCTCGACGTCTACGTCACGTTCGAAGGCGACAACACCGTCCTGCTGCAGCTGGTCGCCAAGCGCCTGCTGAGCGACTACGCCGCCGAACTCAAGGACATCGACCTCGGCGGTGTTGCCCGCTACATCGGCACCCAGGCCGCCGAGCACTCGCTGTACCGCTCCGGTCTGGCCAACGTCGGGCGCACCATCGGCGACATCTTCACTCCGGCGCTGAATAACAAGCGGGTGCGCTCAGGCCATGTGCAGCAGGCGATGCTGCACAATCGCGTCGAGGTCATGGTCGCCGACCTCGCCGGCACCCTGCGCCCGGCCGCCTCGATGCCGCCGGCGAAGGCCGCCGAGGTGTTCAACAGTGTGCAGCATCAGCTCATCGAGGCCGCTCGTGCCTACATCGAGGCGCTCAAGTGGGAGGCTCTCAACGATGCGATGCACGAGGTGCAGAAGCGCTCCGGTCATGAGGAGGAGGCCAAGCTGCTGCGCCGCATCCGCGACCTCTACGGCCTGAGCCTCATCGAGGACAACATCGGCTGGCACATCATGTACGGCCGCCTGTCGATGTCGCGGGCCCGCCAGATCGGGCCGACCATCGACAGCCTGTGTGCAAAGCTGGCTGCCAACGCCGGTGATATCTGCGAGTCCTTCGGATACGGGCCCAAGCACCGCAGGGCCACGATCGCCGAGGGCATCGAGGCGAAGCGTCAGCAGGAGGCGATGGACTACTACCGCAATGCCCGCGCCCAGCGCGACTTCCCGGTCGATGAGCGGCACCTGTACAAGCAGCGCAAGGCCCAGGAGAAGAAGGCCAAGCGCGGTTGATGCCAGCGGGCCCACCGCCTCGGGCCCGGTGAGAGCACCGGATCAGCCGGCCGCCCCGCATGGGGTGGCCGGCTGATCACGTGAGGAAGCGGCGCAGGTGCGGTGAGAGCTGGGCGCCTTCGGTGAGGAACCCGTCGTGACCTGCCCACGAGTCGAGCACATGGGTCTCGACCTCGCCCGGCAGCGCGGCGGCGAGCTGGGCCACCTGGGCCGGCGGGTAGAGGCGGTCGCTGGAGACGCTGATGACCTGGAACTTCGCCTGCGCTGCCGACAGCGCCTCGGCGAGGTTCGTCGAGCGGCCGCGGCGCACATCGTGATCGCGCAGCGCCTGCGTCAGTATCCGGTAGGACTGCGCATCGAACCGGTCGACGAGCTTGGTCGCCTGGTAGTCGAGATAGCTCTGGATGGCGTAGTAGGCATCGCCTGCCGAGGCCGGCCGCGGCCGGTGGGCGAGGTCGGTCCACTGCTCCTGGCGGGTGTTGGCGAAGCGCTCGTTGAGCTCGGAGTCCGCCCGGTAGGTCAGGTGGGCGATCTGCCGGGCCAGACCGAGGCCGCGGCGCGGGAACCGGCCGATGACGGCATAGTCCCCGCCGCAGAAGTCCGGATCGAGCTCGATCGCCTGGATCTGGGTGTAGGCCCAGGCGATCTGGTCGGCATCCGAGAACGCCGGCGCGGCCAGGATCGTGGCGCGATTGACCCGCTCGGGAGCCACGAGCGCGAACTCAAGCGCCCGCGCCCCGCCCATCGACCCGCCGATGACCGCATGCCAGGCCGGGATGCCGAGCCGGTCGCTCAGCAGCACCTCGGCTGCAGCCATATCGCGGATCGACACGGCCGGGAACCGGGAGCCGTGCGCCAGCCCATCGGCTGACGGGGAGGTCGGGCCCGTCGAGCCGTTGCAGCCGCCGATGGCATTGGCGCACACGACGAAGAACTCGTTCGTGTCGATCGCCTTGCCCGGCCCGACGACGTCTTCCCACCAGCCGGGGGCGAAGGACCGCGGTGACTCAGCCGCCGCCGGGTTGGCCACCCCGGAGCTGACATGCGGATCCCCGGTGAGCGCATGCTCGATGAGCACGGCGTTGGACTTCTCCGCGTTCAGCTGCCCATAGGTCTCATAGGCGATGTGCAGCTGCTCGAAGACGTACCCGGATTCGAGCACGACATCGTGGAACTCGGCGACGGCTGTGCGGCTGGCGACCTGCATCGTGCATCAGCCGCGGGCTGCGGCGAATCCCTTCTCCAGATCGGCGATGATGTCATCGATGCCCTCGATGCCGACGGCCAGGCGGACGAAGGCCGGGCTGACACCGGCGGCGCGCTGGGCGTCCTCGTCGAGCTGACTGTGGGTCGTCGACGCCGGGTGGATGACCAGCGAGCGGACATCGCCGATGTTGGCGACATGCGAGTGCAGCTCGAGGGCGTCGACGAACTTCACAGCAGCGTCGTAGCCGTCTGCGATCTCGAAGCCGAGCACGGAGCCGACACCCTTAGGCAGGTACTTCTGGCCGAGCTCGTACCACGGGCTTGAGGGCAGGCCGGCGAAGTGGACCTTGTCGACCTGGGCGTGGCTCTCCAGGAACTCCGCGACCCGCTGGGCGTTGGCGACATGGCGTTCGATGCGCAGGCTGAGGGTCTCCAGGCCCTGGGCGATGAGGAAGGCGTTGAACGGCGAGGCGGCCGGTCCGAGGTCGCGCAGCAGCTGCACGCGGGCCTTGATGCCGTAGGAGACGTTCGCGCCGAACGGTGAATCCGGGCCGAGGTCGCGGGCGTAGACGAGGCCGTTGTAGGAGGCGTCGGGCTGGTTGAAGCCGGGGAAGCGCTCAGGCTCGGCACTGTAGTCGAAGTTGCCGCTGTCGACGATGATTCCGGCGATCGAGGTGCCGTGGCCGCCAAGGTACTTCGTCGCTGAGTGGATGACGACGTCAGCGCCGTGTTCGATCGGGCGCACGAGGTAGGGGGTGGCCAGCGTGTTGTCGATGATGAGCGGGACTCCTGCGGCATGTGCCGTTTCCGCTACGGCTGCGATGTCGAGGACGTCGGAGCGGGGGTTGGCCACGGTTTCGGCGAAGAACAGCTTGGTGTTGGGCTTGACAGCTGCCTTCCATGCCTCGACATCGCCGGGATCGGAGACGAAGGTCGTCTCGATGCCGAGCTTGCGCAGGGTGACGTCGAGGAGGTTGTAGGTGCCGCCGTACAAGCTGGGGCTGGCCACGACGTGATCGCCGGCTTCAGCGATGTTGATGATGGCCAGGAACTCCGCGGACTGGCCGGAGGCCACGAGCAGGCCCTGCACTCCGCCTTCGAGGTCGGCGATGCGGTCTTCGACGGCGGCGACCGTCGGGTTGCCGATGCGGGTGTAGATCGGGCCGAGGTCGGCCAGCGCGAAGCGGTTGGCGGCGGTCTCGGCGCTGTCGAAGACGTACGAGGTGGTCTGGTAGATCGGCAGGGCGCGGGCGCCGGTGGCCGTATCCGGTGACTGGCCGGCGTGGATCTGGCGGGTCTCGAAGCTCAGTTCGCTCATGGGGTGCTCCTTCAAGCGGGTACAGGTCGGTCGTGGTGTCCACCACGCTAGGGAGCCCGGCTCACCGGGTGGGCTGCTTTCGTCATCTGTCTGTCATGTGTCGTCATATGACGTCATACAGGGGGCATGCAGCGCCTGTCTCACTGGAAGTTCCGTGACTTCACCGGCATCTTGACGTCGAGTGGGATGAGCTTGTCGGCTGTGACGCTGACGACCGTGCCGGCCCGCTGCACCCGGCCGCGGATGACGAGGACGTTGTGGCTGTAGGAGATCGGCCGGTAGCGGCGCATGAGTCCTGGTGAGCAGGCGATGTTGAGCATTCCGAACTCGTCTTCGAGGTTCATGAACGTCACACCTGAGGCGGTGCCGGGCCGCTGCCGGTGCGTCACCAGCCCGGCGACGGTGATCGTCTGGCCGTCGACGGCCTGCTGGGCATCGGCGGTCGAGGCGTAGCCGCGTTCGCGCAGCCTGCCGCGCAGCTGCTCGGTCGGGTAGCCGTCGACGGTCAGGCCGGTGGAGAACAGTTCGGCAAGGGTGATGTCGAAGCTGTTCATGAGCGGCAGAGCCGGGGCCTCGGCGACCGGGGCGGTGCCCGGCAGCATGCCCGGGCCTGACCCGCCCTGGGAGCCGGCGACCCACAGCGCCTGCCGGCGGTCGAGGCCGAAGCAGGCGAACGCGCCTGCGGTGGCGAGGCTTTCGAGCACGGTGACATCGACGCCGGTGCGCTGGGCGAGGTCCCCGACCGAGGTGAAGGGGCCGTCGGCCTCGCGCGCGGCGACGATCGCCTCGGCAGCGGAATCGGCCCCGCGGACCGCTGAGAGCCCGATGCGGACGGCGAACCCGCCAGTCGAATCCGCATCAGCCTCCAGGTCAGCCTGCGCGCTGGAGGCCTGCACATCGACCGGCAAGATCCGCACCCCATGCCTGCGGGCATCGGCGATGAGCGACTGAGCGGAGTAGAAGCCCATCGGCTGGGCGCGCAGCAGCCCGGCGGTGAACGCGGCATGGTGGTAGCGCTTGAACCAGGCGGAGTCGTAGACGAGGTTGGCGAAGCTGATCGCGTGGCTTTCGGGGAACCCGTAGTTGGCGAAGGCGGCGATCTTGTCGAAGATCACCTGCGAGGTCTGCGCATCGACCCCGCGGGCCGCCGCCCCGGCATGGAATCGGTCGGCCAGCTGGCGCATCCGCTCCTTCGACCGTTTGGCACCCATCGCCCGGCGCAGCTGGTCGGCATCCCCGCCGGAGAACCCGGCAACATCGATGGCCAGCTGCATGAGCTGTTCCTGGAACAGCGGCACCCCCAGCGTCTTCTCCAGTGCCGAGCGGGTCAGCGGATGCAGGTAGTCCGGGGCTTCGAGTCCCTGCCGGCGGCGGATGTAGGGATGGACCGACCCGCCCTGGATGGGCCCAGGCCGGATGAGTGCGACCTGGACGGCCAGATCGTAGAAGCAGCGCGGCAGCATCCGCGGCAGGGTGGCCATCTGGGCGCGAGATTCGACCTGGAAGACGCCGATCGCATCGCCTGCGCACAGCATGTCGAAGACCTCCGGGTCCTCCTGCGGCAGCAGCGCCCGCTCGATGCGCTCACCGGTGTGGACGGCGATGAGGTCGACCATCTCGTGCAGGGCGGTGAGCATGCCCAGGCCGAGCAGATCGAACTTCACCAGGTCCATATGTGCGCAGTCATCCTTGTCCCACTGCACGACGGTGCGCCGCTCCATCGTCGCCGGTTCGATCGGCACGACCTCGCCGATCGGCCGGTCGGCTAAGATCATGCCCCCGGAGTGGATGCCCAGGTGGCGGGGTGTGCCGAGCAGCCCGCGGGCGGCGATGATGACCGGGCCGGGCACCCCCTGCTGACCGCCTGCTCCCCCACTGCTGTCGTCGTCATCGTCGTCTTCGGGCAGCCGCGACCAGCGCTCGAGTCCTTTGGAGAACGCGTCCTGCTGGCCGGGCTCGTAGCCGAGGGCGGCTGCGGCATCGCGGACGGCGGACTTGGCCCGGTAGGTGATGACATTGGCGACCTGGGCGGCCCGATCGCGGCCGTAGTGGTCGTAGACGTACTGGATGACCTCCTCGCGGCGGCCGGATTCGATGTCGACGTCGATATCGGGATAGCCCTCGCGCTCAGGGGCGAGGAACCTGTCGAACAGCAGCCCGAAGCGCACCGCATCGACGGCGGTGATGCCGAGGACGTAGCAGACCGCGGAGTTCGCAGCCGACCCCCGGCCCTGGCAGAAGATGTCGTTATCCCGGCAGAACCGGGCGATGTCGTAGACGATGAGGAAGTACCCGCAGAAGCCCATCTGCTCGATCGTGGCCAGCTCGCGATCCAGCAGCTCCCAGGCATCCGGGCGCTGCTCGCGGGTGCCGTAGAGCCTGAGCCCGCCGGCGGTGACGAGCTGACGCAGAAATTCGGCATCGCTCAGCCCGGCAGGCACGGGTGCCTGCGGCAGGCCGGCCCGGGCGGCACGCAGCTCGAAGGCGCAGTCAGCGGCGATCTCGACGGCCGTATCGAGTGCCTCAGCTGGGAACCGGCCAGCCATCTCCGCCCCGGTGTGGATGCGCTGCAGGGCTGCAGGCGGCAGCCAGCCGGCGACCTCGTCGAGGCTGGAGTTCGCACGCACCGCCGCCCGCACCTGCGCATCATGGAACTGCTCCCGGCTGGCATAGTGGACCTGGTTCGTCGCCGCCGTGCGCACCCCAGCCCGCGCAGCGAGTTCGCACAGATGGCGGATGCGCTCATCGTCTTCGGGCAGCCCGGTGCGGGTGAGCTCGACGACGAGCCTCTCGCGGCCGAACATCGCCACCAGCCGGCGCAGCCGGCCCAGTCCGCCGTCGGGATCGCTCAGGTGCGGGATGAGCAGTCCCTTGCGGCAGCCGGTGAGCACATACCAGTCGCCGCCCTGCTCGGCCGCCGCGGCCAGGCCTTCGAGGTCGATGACCGGTTTGTTCTTCGTCCCGGCCATATGCGCCTGCGTCAGTGTGGCCGAGAGGTGCCGGTAGCCGGGCACCCCGCGGGCGAGGACGAGGGCGTGGGCGGCCTCCGGGTCGATCTGGCCGGGGATCTTCGCTCTCAAGCCCAGGGAGATCTCCGCACCGTACACGGTGCCGATCCCCCGTCCGGCGGCTGCCTGGGCGAAGCGGGCGGCCCCGTAGAGGCCGTTGTGATCGGTCAGCGCGATCGCCTCGAGCCCGGCGTCGACGGCAGCGTCGATGAGCTCTTCGGGTTCTGAGGCTCCGTCGAGGAAGCTCATCGTCGAATGCACGTGCAGCTCTGCCCACGGCCGGCCCCGGCGCCGAGGTGGCGCTTGCCTCCCAGCGTCACCGGCACCTGTCCCACCGGCCCGCAGGTCGGGGGGACGCAGCTGCAGCGGCTCAGGGACCGCCTCGGCGGCGGTGCGGGAGGACAGCCGGCGTTCGAGCTCCGACCACGGGATCGGCGGATTGCAGTATCCCATCAGGTCCTCCTTCTAGGCGTAGCGTCCGGTGATGTGCCAGCGGCCGTGCTCCTTGCACAGCAGGAAGGCCTGCCCGCAGTCGGTGAGCACCTGCAGCCGCACCCGGTACTGGGCGCGGGCCGGATCCCACCAGCCGGCCTCGACCGGCCAGGCCGAGGAATGATCGACGATGCTGAACTCGGCGCCGGACTCCAGCCGTAGGAGCACCGGGGTGCTGTCGAGTCCGCTGGGCCGGGCGATGACGCTCATCCCCTGCCGATCGAGCAGCTCGACAGGCGCGCGGTCGACGATCATCGGGTGCGGGGCCGGCAGCCGGCCCGGCCATGGGGCAGACGCGCTGCGCTCAGGGCGGGGCTGCTGCTGCCACGGCGTCCACAGGTTCGTCTCCGCAGGCTCCCGGCCGCCCTGCAGCTGGGGCACGCGCACCGCCTCGGGCCCGTAGAGGCCCTGCAGCCGTTCCAGGGTGTGGGTGACATAGCCCGAACGCTGGGCGAACAGCGAGGTGTGGGCCTCCAGCGGGGCGAGCAGCTCAGCCGCGGTCAGCGCCAGCGCGCAGACACCATCGGCTTCCGCCAGCCCCTCATCGACCGGTTCGGCAGCGGCGGGTGCTGACTGTCCGGCCAGCCAGCCTTCGGCCTGCCAGCGCACCCGGTCGGCGACGAGGTTCTCGTCCATGAGCTCCAGCCGCCAGGTCCGCTGGCTGCGCTGCCCGCCGGCGGCGACGAGCTCGATCGTCAGGCTCGGGCACACGAGCCCGGCTGACCGGATCCCGGTGAACAGCTCAGCGGCAGCGGCACGGGCGTGGAAGGACAGCTCATCGCCACGCGAGCTCGGTGGGCTGATCGGCACCTCGATGAGGTGCTCGCGCTGGCGGACGTGGTCGACCGGCCGGTGGACCGGCAGCCCGCGAGCCAGCCGGTGGGCCTGCACACCGAGGGCGCCGAACCGGGTGCGCATCTGCCCCTCGCCCAGCTGCGCCAGCGATCCGAGCGTGTCGAGGCCGAGGCGTTCGAAGACGGTGACGAGCTCACCGTAGGTGTGGGCATCGGCATAGGCCAGCGCGGTCGTCGGCTGGGTGGCGAGGAAGTCGGCGGTCTGCCCGGGCAGCACCCGGGTGGCGGTGCGGGCGGCGAGCATCGCGGCGAAGACCGAATCGGCGATGCCGGCGAAGAACTCCCAGCCGGTGGCGTCGGTGACTCTCGTGAGCAGTTCCTCGACCGCGGCGTCCTCGCTCGGGTAGGTGCGCGCCAGTGCGGTCAGCGGGATGCTCACCTCTCCCGGGGTCAGCACGGTGAAGCGGGCGATGCTGGCCTCGAGCACATCAAGCCCGGTGGCGAAGATCCGCTGGTCGAGGTCCTCATCCCAGCCGGTGATGCGCACCTGCGGGCAGCGCAGCTGGGCGGCGCGCTTGTTGATCCCGGTCGTGATGCCGGCAGCCCGGGCGGCGGCATTGCAGGAGACGATCCGCCCGCCGCGCAGCACGGCGACCGGTTCGTGGGCCGCCCAGCCGTGCGCTTCGGCTGCAGCGGTCGCCGACCAGTCCGGGACCGTGAGCACGAGGGTCCGCTGGGTCTCAGCCAGCACCGTCGATCACCTGGATCTGCGGGTGTGCCGGCCGGCTGGCCACAGCCTCCGCGCCCGAGGCGGTGGGCAGGTGCTGCACGCTGGGTGCACCGGGGGTGATCGGCCAGGTGAGCAGGTGCTCGCCGGTGCGCGGATGGCGCACCCGCGCGGTGCAGGCCCGCAGCCGTCCGGTGCCTGCATGCAGGCCGTCCCAGCCGGCGACGGAGACCTCGCAGCTTTCGCTGCTGCCGGGCATCGGGCCGAGGGCGATGAGACTGGCGCGGCGTTCGCGGACCTTGGCGGCTAAGCGCTGACGCTCCTGTGGACTCGGGGCAGCCGGCGGGGCGATGATGAGCAGGTCGAAGGTCTCCAGCAGGATCGACACGACCCGCTGCCAGTCCGCAGGCGGGGTGCGCACATGCACGAAGTGCTCCAAGTCGATGCCAAGGTCGGCCAGCCCGGCGACGGCCAGCTCCGGGGTGTCGACGGCTGCGCACCAGTGCTGTTCGCGGGTGGACTTCGCCGCTGCCGCACACGCGAAGGACAGCGCGAGCGTGCCGGTGACGCTGAGGATCTCCCCGCGCGGCAGCCCGCCGCGGGCGAAGACCGGGGCCAGCATGCCGTCCACCGGCAGCGGTTCAGGGCCGGTGAAGAGCTCGCGCGCAGTCGTGACACCCGGCAGGCGACTGAGCTGCTCTCTCAGCGCCTGCGGGTCGGCGGCGACGGCATGGTGGACGGACATAATCACAACTATAGAACACCTATTCGAATGTGAGCAATGCTGTTCGAACGGGTGCACAGCACCGGCCTACTGAGCCGCTAAGCTTGGAACGCCATGAACATCGACATCGTCTTCCACACCCCGGAGATCCCGGGAAACACGGGAAACGCCATCCGCCTGGCAGCGGTCACCGGAGCGCATCTGCACCTGGTCGAACCCCTCGGATTCGACCTCTCCGATACCAAGCTGCGCCGGGCCGGACTCGACTACCACGACCTCGCGCACGTCACCGTCCACCCGGATCTCGCGCACCTGTGGGAGCACCTCGGCGACCGCCGGGTCATCGCCTTCACCACGCACGCACAGACCGGTTTCGGTGAGATCGCCTACACTGACGGCGATGTGCTCCTGTTCGGCAAGGAGTCGACCGGCCTCGATGACGAGGTGCTAGCCGATCCGCATATCGCACAGCAGGTCAGAATCCCGATGCTGCCGGCCCGCCGGTCGCTCAACCTGGCGAACTCGGCTTCGGTTGCGATGTACGAGGCATGGAGACAGCACGGATACGCCGGAGCCGCCATGACAGGGGCTGCGGCCGATGGAAAGGAACCCCAATGACAGCACCTCGCGGCCTGACGGTGGCCGGACTCGATGTCTCCGGCGGCGCCGGCCTCGGCGCCGATATGAAGATGTTCGAGGAATACGGCGTCTTCAGCGCAGCGGTCATCACCTGCGTGGTGACCTTCGACCCGGACAACGGCTTCTACCATTCCGCTGAGTTCCAGGACGCCGACTTCATCCGTCAGCAGCTCGACTCGACCCTGGCGATCCACGACTACGACGTCATCAAGTCCGGCATGGTCGGCTCTGTCGACTCCGCCCTCGTGCTCGCCGACCGGCTGAAGAACAACCACCTGCCCTACGTCTTCGATCCCGTGCTCGTGTGCAAGGGAACGGGCTCGATGGTCGACCTCAAGGACCTGTTCATCGAGAACCTCGTGCCCCTGGCCACCGTCATCACCCCGAACCTCGAAGAGGCCGCAACCCTCGTCGGGGCCGCTGAGCTTACGAACGTCGATGAGATGGCAGAGGCGGCCAAGGCGATCCACGCGATGGGCGCTGATAACGTCGTCGTCAAGGGCGGGGCGCGTCTGGACACCGACGAGGCCATCGACGTCCTATACGACGGGCAGACCCTGACGACCTTCAGCAGCCAGAAGATCACCAATGACCTCGTCAACGGTGCCGGCTGCTCCTTCGCCGCAGCGATCGCCGCCGGCCTGGCCACCGGCCTGTCCGTGCCCGAGGCGGTGCGCAAGTCCAAGGAGACCGTCGCCCACGGCATCGCTGCCGCCGTTCCGAACGCCACCGGCGTCGGCTCACTGCTGCACCCGGCCGCCCGCTGCTACCGGCATGAGGGCATCGTCATCGAACAGCACTGAGTCAGTAAGAACTCTATAAAGCATTGCAAAGGCGGGCCGTCAGTCACTGACGGCCCGCCTTGCGCATGCCTGCCGGCTCCCAGCCCGGCTGAAAGCCTCTGAAAACACTTCTGGCCCGTGACAGAACGTCACGGGCCAGAAGTCGTAGCGCAATCACCGATGGTGCTGCAGGATGCGCCCTGGAGCGCATCGCGCACTCAGCGGCGCTTGCCGAAGCCCTTGTAGCGGTCCTTGAACTTCTCCACGCGGCCGGCGGAGTCGAGGATGCGCTGCTTGCCGGTGTAGAACGGGTGCGAGGCCGAGGAGATCTCGACGTCGATGAGCGGGTAGGTGTTGCCGTCTTCCCACTCGATGGTCTTCTCGCTCTCAACGGTGGAGCGGGTGACGAACTTGGTGCCCGAGGCAAGGTCGTTGAAGACGACCGTGCGGTACTCCGGGTGGATGTCCTTCTTCATGAGATGTCCTTTGTTTGAATTCGTCAGGGCCCCTGATGCGGAGCTGCCCCCGCCTGCCAGTGCCCAAATTCACGTGCGACTCCGAAATGAGCCACCAGCCAACTATACAGGTCGCGGCCACCGGACGCGATTCAGCCCAGTAGAAGCAGGATGTCCGCACTGCGGTCGGCGATCCGGCCCCCTCCGGCGGTGTGCTGTCATGGAGCCATGTCATCCTGGACGATCCTCTCCCATGCCCCTGCACCTGTCGAGACGGTTCCGGCCCGCGAGCACCCCGAGCTGCTCGCCGCTCCCACCGCCGAGGCGGTGGCCGGGTTCCCAGCTGAGCATCCGGTCGACGTGTTCGCCATCGACCCGGATCTGGCTGACACTGCCGCGCTGACCGAAGCGTATGGGCTTAAGGATCAGCATTCGGCCAACTGCGTCATCGTCGCAGGCTCCCGGGCCGGTGAGGAGCGCATCGCCGCCTGCATGGTCCTCGCCCACACTCGCGCTGATGTCAACAAACGAGTGCGCAAGCTGCTCGATGTGCGCAAGGCCTCGTTCATGGACCAGGAGCGGGCATGCGCCGAATCGGGCATGGAGTACGGCGGCATCGGACCCTTCGGTCTGCCGGCCGGCTACCGGATCCTCATCGACTCACGCATCGTCACCGAACCCGAGGTGGTGATCGGATCGGGCATCCGCGGTTCGAAGATCATCCTGTCCGGTCAGGCGCTGGCGGCGCTGCCCGGCGCCGAGGTGATCGAAGACCTCGCGATCGAGGTGTGAGCTGGCCGGAGAATCCAGCGCACCATTCCGGCTGCTGGTCCGGCTTTCAGTTCAGCCGTCGAGGTGTTCTGCCGCGATCTGAAGGACGAAGTCGATGAGCGGCTGGTACAGCTGCGGGACGACATCGTCATCGAGCGGGACGCTGACCTCGACCTGGCCTTGGGCCTCAGCGACGAAGAGGGCAGGGTCGTTGCAGTCGGCGAACCCGATCGAACGGATCCCGCGGGTGCCGGCGCAGCCGGCCCAGCCGTGATCGGCGACGACGAGGTCCGGTGCCTCTTCTCCCCTGGTGGTCAGTTCGTCGAGCAGCGCGGCCATCGGCTCAGCCAGGTGCGTATGCGGCACACCGCCGTGCTGGTGCCACACCCACACACCGCTGATGCGCCGCAGGTCCCCGCCGATCTCCGGGACCGCGATGTACCCGTCAGGTGAGATCACCTCGGCGCCGTGCGCGGCGGCCCACTGAGCGAAGGCCATGTGCACCGGCAGCATCCCGCCGGGGTGTCCGGTGGCGAACAGGATCCGCGCCTGAGCAGCGACTGCCGAACCGAGGACATCGCCGAAGCGGGCCAGCGCTGCGATGCAGCGTTCGGTCGAGATCGTGTCGACGCCTTCCGTGAACGCCGGATCCGGGCGCAGCCCGACCTTCTCCACCATAAGAGCGAAGACCTTCGCGTAGTCCCACTCCTGGGTCAGTGCGACGCCGAAGTCGAACTGCCGCTCCTGATCGAGGAACCGGTGGATGTGGGAGAGGTTGTTCTCCCGTGGGGTGCCGACCTCGCCGGTGATCCGACCGGCCTCCAGTGCGGCAGCCAGATCCGGGTGCTCTTCGCACAGCGGTCCGGGTACGTTGCCGGTGGCTGCAGGCACACTCTGCTCCTCGGTCACAGACGTCTCTCCTTCTCTGTCAGCGATGCCAGCGTTCAGCCTACCGAAACACTGCGCTGTTGGGGCAGACCCCGGACTGTACCGCTGAGACCGCCCTTCCCTACCGCTTTGGGTCAATGGCACCGCCGGTGATTCTTCGTCAGCGTGCGGAGAAGAGGAGTGATTTGACATGCGCCGACCACGATGGCTGAACACCCTGATCCTCGCTGCTGCGGCATTCGTCATCGTCAGGATCATCTTCCACTTCTTCGACGCACCCTGGGATGTCCTCATCTCCGTTGGGCTCGCCGTGGGTGTGCTGGTGACCGACTCACTGTGGACTCGCCGCAGACACCGCCGCAATGCGAGCAGCGACAGCGCAGAGCCGAGTGCGTTCACAGATCAACGGCAGTGAACCGGATGTCACTTCGTCGCGTAGAACGCCACGGCTGAACTGGCCGCGACATTGAGCGAGTCCACGCCGTGCATCATCGGGATCGTCACCCGTGCATCGAGGCGGCGGTCGGTGCCGCGCTTGAGGTCATCGCCTTCGGTGCCGAAGACCAGCGCCAGCCGTTGATGCTCGGCAGCCACGAGCTCATCGAGGGTGATGGCACCCTCGCCCAGTGACATGCCGGCGACGTAGAAGCCGGAGTCTTTGAGCAGGTCGATGCCGGCCGGCCACGGGTCGATGCGCGTCCAGGGGATCTGGAAGACCGTGCCCATCGACACGCGGATCGACCGGCGGTACAGCGGATCAGCACACTCCGGTGTCACCAGCACGGCATCGACCCCGAGCGCCGCAGCTGACCGGAACGCGGCCCCGACGTTGGATGCAGTCACAGAGTGTTCTGGAGCGTTTCGGACCCGTGAGCTCAGTTCCTTCCGGTCGACACGCCGATGAACTGAGCATTGCGTTTCCGCAGGTCAGAAGGTAAATACGGCCACTCGTTCATAATTGTCAGCCGGCTAGGAGTGTTCAATAAACCCTATGCCCCCACACACTGCCATGCTGGGACTGCGCAGCGGCGACCTGAGCCTGGCCTGATGGCGCTCATCGGACTCGTTCGGGTCGGGACAGACCCTCAGGACGCGAGGTTGCAACGGCAAGCACTCGAGCCGATCTGCTCGCGTCTCTTCGAGGAGACAGCATCGCGTCGACGCCTGATCAATAACCGCCCCGGGCTCCTCGCTGCTATGTCGGAGGTCGGCGACGGAGATGTGCTTACCGCGACCCACGCACGAAGCCTGAGCACGAGCATGGTCGACGGGCTCGAGACACTACTGGACCTGGTTGACCGAGGGGTCACAGTGAAGGTCCTCAAGGGCCTCGCCGCGGGCGAGCACAACGGAGACTCGGAACTCCTCCCTGACATCCGCGAGCTCCGGCAACTCCGTCGAGAGCTCCAAAGCTCCCGAATCCAGGCCGGCATCCAAGCAGCGCGGGAACAAGGAGTCAGCCACGGTCGACCACGCACCATTAGTGACGAGACGCAGCTCGAGATTAGGATGAGGAGAGATCGAGGCGAGTCGTTGCGTAGCATCGCCGAAAGCGCTGGCGTGTCGATCGGAACCACCCACCGCGTGCTGACGCAACTAGGGCCTAGTCAGGGGACGTTGTCCCCTCGGCCATGAGCTGAGTCGGTAGCGCCTTTGTCGCGTGGTGGAGCAATAGCTAGGAGACGGATGACCGAGGATGAGGCACGCGCGGCAGCGCGGGCATTGCCACCCCACGGTGGGAGCGATCCGCTGACGCTGGCGGAGCTTGAGCAGTACCTTGCCACAGCGGCTGACCTGCTACGCGGCAGTATCGACCAGGCCGACTTCAAGGCGTACATCTTTCCGCTGATGTTCTTCAAGCGGATTAGCGACGTCTACCTCGAGGAGTACGCCCAAGCGCTGGACGAGTCCGGGGGCGACCACGAGTTCGCCCTGTTTGCGGAGAACCACCGCTTCGTGATCCCCGAGGGCAGCCTGTGGGGTGATGTGCGCAGCCACACGGAGAACATCGGCACCGCGCTGCAGACCGCGTTCCGCGAGATCGAAAAGGCCAACCCAGAGACCCTCTACGGCATCTTCGGCAACGCAAGCTGGACCAACAAGGACAAGCTGCCCGATCGCAAGCTCGCCGATCTCATCGAGCATTTCTCGAGCAAGGCGCTGACCAACGCCGCTGTGCCGCCCGACGTGTTCGGCAACGCGTACGAGTACCTCATCAAGCGGTTCGCCGACCAGTCGAACAAGAAGGCCGGTGAGTACTACACGCCGCGCTCGGTGGTCGGTCTGCTCGTCAACATCCTCGATCCCACCGAGGGCGAGACGGTCTACGACCCGGCTTGCGGCACCGGCGGCATGCTGATCGAGGTCATCGAGCACGTGAAAGATGCCGGCGGCAGCCCCAAGACCCTGTGGGGCAAGCTCTACGGCCAGGAGAAGGTGCTCGCCACCTCCGCGATCGCACGGATGAACCTGCTGCTCCACGGCGTCGAGGACTTCAAGATCGTCCGCGAGGACACGTTGCGCAGCCCCGCCTTCTACACGGGCAACAACCTCGCGCAGTTCGACTGCGTCGTGGCCAACCCGCCGTTCTCGCTCAAGAACTGGGGCGAGCCCGAGTGGGCGACCGACAAGTGGGGACGGAACGCACTTGGTGGAGTCCCGCCGAAGGGGTACGCCGACTGGGCCTGGGTCCAGCACATGCTCACCTCGGCGAAACCGAAGACTGGCCGTGTCGCCGTCGTCCTGCCCCAGGGGGCACTCTTCCGGCAGGGCGCTGAGGCGCGGATCCGCACCCACGTGCTCAAATCAGACCTCGTCGACGCGGTCATCGGGTTGGCTCCCAACCTGTTCTACGGCACGGGCCTCGCCGCCTGTGTGCTCATCCTTCGACAGGAGAAGCAACCAGACGAGAAGGGCAAGGTGCTCTTCATCAACGGTGAAGACCTGTTCAAGCGCGGACGCAACCAGAACACCCTCGAACCCGAGCACGCCCAGCAGATCCTCGACGTCTATGAGCTCTACTCCGAAATCGAGGGCCGCTCCCGTGTCGTCGACCTGGCCGAGATCGAGAGCAACGACTACAACTTGAACATTCCGTTGTACGTCGCCCCACCTGACACCGGCGAGAAGCTCACGCTCGCGGACGCTCTCGCGAATCTCGAAACGGCCCACGCCGAGGCGACCACGACGCGTGCTGCGCTGGAGGCCGAGCTGGCGAAGTGGGGGCTGTCCGTATGAGCACCCGAATCACCCAGCGTGAGCTGGAGAACTACCTCTGGGGCGCGGCGATCGTTCTCCGTGGCCTGATTGACGCCGGCGACTACAAGCAGTACATCTTCCCGCTAGTCTTCTTGAAGCGGATCTCCGACGTCTACGACGAGGAGCACGCCGCCGCGATGGAGGTGTACGACGACGAGGAGCTCGCCGACCTTCCGGAGAACCACCGCTTCGCCATCCCCGACGGCTGCCACTGGGACGACATCCGTGCTGTCACTCAGAACATCGGTGCGACTCTGCTGCATGCCATGCGCTCCATCGAGAAGGCCAACCCCGACACACTCCCCGGCGTCTTCGGCGACGGCGACTGGGGCAACAAGGACCTGCTCCCGGACTCGACGCTGGCCGACCTCATCGAGCACTTCTCCACCAAGACGCTCTCGATCGCGAACCTGCCCGAGGACGAGCTCGGCAACGGGTACGAGTACCTGATCAAGAAGTTCGCCGACGACTCCGGTCACACGGCACAGGAGTTCTACACCAATCGCACCCTCGTGCACCTGATGACGATGATGCTGGAGCCCCAGCCGGGTGAGTCGGTGTACGACCCCACCTGCGGCACGGGCGGCATGCTCATCTCCACCGCCGCCGAGCTCAAGAGGCAGGGCAAGGAGTGGCGGAATCTGCGCCTCTACGGCCAGGAGCTCAACTACGGGACCTCTGCCATCGCGCGGATGAATCTGTTCCTGCACGGCATTACCGACGGCCACATCGCCCACGGCGATACCCTCAGCCGGCCGGCATTTCTCGACGGCAAGGGTCATCTGCAGACGTTCGATGTCGTGCTGGCCAATCCGCCCTACTCCATCAAGGCATGGAACCGCGCTGCGTTCGCCAAGGACCCGTACGGCCGCAACGTCTGGGGCGTGCCGCCGCAGGGACGTGCCGACTACGCGTTCTTCCAGCACATCGCCAAGAGTCTCGATCCCGATACGGGCCGCGCTGCGATCCTCTTCCCCCACGGCGTGCTCTTCCGGCGTGAAGAGGTGGCTCTGCGTGAAGCTCTGGTGAAGTCCGACCTGATCGAGTGCGTTCTCGGGCTCGGCGCAGGGCTCTTCTATAACAGCCCCATGGAGGCCGTGGTGGTCACGCTCCGCGCCAACAAGCCCGCCGAACACGAGGGCAAGGTGCTGTTCATCAACGCCCTGAAAGCGGTCGCCCGCGAACAGGCGCAGTCCTTCCTCCGCGAGTCGCACCAACAAAAGATCTTGGACGCCTATCGCGCCTTCGAGCCACAGGACAGGTTCACTGCAGTTGCCACTCTCGACGAGATCGCCGGGAAAGGCCACAGTCTCGCAATTCCGTTGTACGTCGGCGGCGACTCGGCGAAGGAAGCCGGCGAGCACATCGATGTCAGCGAAGCCGTGGCGCAGTGGCGAACTACCGCGCAGGTTTCGGACCAGGCGATTACTGACGTTCTCGCACTGCTGAGAGCGGAGGTGCCCGCGTGAGCCTCAACCTCGACAAGTCACACTGGAAGCGGGTTGCCTTCGGCGACGCGATCCAAAATGTAACCGAGCGGATCAACCCCGCGGAGGCCGATGTCGATCGTTATGTCGGACTAGAGCACCTCGACTCAGGGGTGATGACCGTCCAGCGCTGGGATAGCCCCGACGTCGTCGAAGGACAAAAGCTGCGCTTCCAGAAGGGCGACGTGATATTCGGCCGTCGGCGCGCGTATCAGAAGAAGGTAGCCCTGGCAGAGTTCGACGGCATCTGTTCTGCCCACGCCCTCGTGCTTCGCGCCCGGGAGGATTACGTCTCGCCAGAGTTCCTCCCGGTGTTCCTCTCGAGCGACTACTTCCTCGACCGCGCAATCGCTATCTCGGTTGGCTCCCTCTCGCCTACAGTGAACTGGCGCGACCTCAAAGTCCAGGAGTTCGACCTCCCGCCCCTCGACGAGCAGAAGCGAATCGCTGACCTCCTCTGGGCCGTCGAGCGTCACCGGGTCAACACGCTGAGTTCCGAAATGGAGGTGTCAGGTGCGAAGTCATTGATGCTTGCCGAGCGCCTAGCCTCGGGTGCGGAGGAGCGCGGCTGGCCTCTAGAGCCCGTATCGGAGCTTGTTACCTCGGGGCCGACGAACGGGAAGTCTGCCCGCGCTAACGACGAGCAGCGCGGCGTGCCGACCTTGAGCATCAGCGCCGTGCGCGATGGCGGGGTGCGTGGCGGAGACTCTGTGAAGTGGATCGAGGTTGACCCCGACTCGGTGAGCTCGTTCCGCCTTCAGCCAAGTGACTTCCTCGTCGTGCGTGGTAATGGCAACCGCTCGCTGACCGGTCGTGGAGGCCTGGTCAAAGGTGACCTTCCAGTGGGCTGCATCTATCCGGACCTCCTCATCCGCCTTCGATTCAATCCAGACCGGATGCTGCCGGCCTTCGCGGCCGAACAGTGGAACAGCGCAGCCGTGCATGCATCGCTATTGGAGAACGCCAAGTCGACGAATGGGATCTGGAAGATCAACGGCAAGGACATCAAGTCCCATCAACTCGTTGTCCCCCCTCTCAAGGATCAGGTCCGAATCCTGGAGGAGACGGCATCATTTGATGAAGCGCTCGATGCATTGCGGACCGAGGTTTCGGCTCTTGAGGCACTGCGCACTGCATTCCTGAGTGAGATTTTCGGAGGCAACTGATGGCGCAGTTCAACGAGGCGAACTCGGTGCGCGACTTCATCCGCGACCTTGTTAAGTCCGTCGACGTCCAGTTCGTGCCGGGTAACGAGCTGCCGCGCCGTACCGACGAGGTGCTGCTGGAAGGTGTGCTCAAGGGCGCGCTCATCCGCTTCAACCCGGAGATCGAGGCGGACCCTGCGAAGGCAGATGAGGTCATCTACAACCTCCGTGCGATCCTGATCGCGGCACGCAACAGCCCGCATCCGGTGGTCGCCAACGAGGAGTTCATGGCGTGGCTGACCGGGCAGAAGTCGATGCCGTTCGGGCCGAATGGCGAGCACACCACGGTCCGGCTGATCGACTTCGACCATCTCGACGATGACTCGTCGAACCAGTGGATCGTCTCGACCGAGGTGACCTTCAAGCAGGGTCGGCTTGAGAAACGGTTCGATCTCGTGCTGTGGTGCAACGGGCTGCCCCTCGTCGTCGGTGAGGCGAAGACGCCGATTCGGCCGGCTTACACCTGGATCGACGGTGCAGTGCAGGTCCACGATGACTACGAGCAGAGCGTCCCACAGTTCTTCGTGCCCAACGTCTTCTCCTTCGCAACCGAGGGCAAGGACTTCCGATACGGCACCATCGGCATGCCGGTCGAGCTCTGGGGCCCCTGGCGCGAAGACCCCACCGATGAGGATGCGCCGGCGAAGATCGGGCTCGTAGCAGTGCAAGAAGCCGTTGAAGGCGTCCTTGCTCCTCGTGCAGTGCTCGACTTTCTGCGGTTCTTCACCCTCTACGCGACTGACAAGAACCACCGCAAGATCAAGATCATCGCACGGTTCCAGCAGTTCCAGGCGACCAACCTGATCGTCGACCGAGTGCTGCTCGGCAAGGTCAAGCAGGGCCTGATCTGGCACTTCCAGGGATCGGGCAAGTCACTGCTCATGGTCTTCACTGCGCTCAAACTGCGCGCGATGGCCGAGCTCACGAACCCGACGATCCTGATCGTGGTCGACCGCATCGACCTCGACACCCAGATCACGGGCACCTTCAACGCCTCCGATGTTCCAGGGCTGGTCTCCACCGACTCCCGGGCGCAGCTCCAGACGCTACTCAGTCAGGGTGCGCGGAAGATCATCATCACCACGATCCACAAGTTCGGCGAAGCACCCGGCGTCCTCGACGCCCGGCAGAACATCATCGCCATGGTCGACGAGGCTCATCGCTCGCAGGAGGGCGACTACGGGCAGAAGATGCGTGAGGCCCTGCCCAACGCCTACCTCTTCGGTCTGACGGGCACGCCGATCAATCGGCGCGACCGCAACACCTTCAAATGGTTCGGTGCACCCGAGGACGAGGGCGGCTACCTATCGCGGTACTCCTTCCAAGACTCCATCCGCGACGGCGCGACCCTTCCGTTGCACTTCGAACCACGCCTCTCAGAAATCCACATCGACCAGGAGGCCATCGACGCGGCGTTCGAGGAACTCGCCACGGATCGCGACCTGTCCGAGAGCGACAAGATCACTCTCTCGAAGAAGGCAGCCTCAATCGAGGTACTCATCAAGACGCCCTCGCGCATCGCGAAGATCGCTGCCGACATCGCCGCCCACTTCCAATCCAAAGTGGAGCCGCAGGGTTTCAAAGCGCAGGTCGTAGCGTATGACAAAGCCTCCTGCGTCGCGTACAAGGACGAGCTCGACAAGCACCTTGGGCCGGAGGCATCGACCATCGTCATGTCGAAGACCCGAGGTGACTCGCCCGACTGGGCCAGGTGGACCCCAGGTGCCGAGGAGCTGGAGCAGATTGTCGCGCGGTTCAATGACCCGACCGACCCGCTCAAGATCATCATCGTGACGGCGAAGCTGCTGACCGGGTTCGACGCTCCGATCCTCTACTGCCAGTACCTCGATAAGCCGCTGAAGGAGCACACTCTGCTCCAGGGGATCACTCGCACCAACCGCGTGTACCCGCCGGACAAGACCCACGGCCTGATCGTCGACTACCTTGGTATCTTCGACGACGTCGCCCGATCCCTCTCCTTCGATGAGCAGGCTGTCCGGGAGGTCGTCTCCAACATCGAGGAACTGAAGGCTCAGTTCGCGCCGGCCATGGCTGCCGCGCTCGCGTTCTTCCCCGGTGTTGACCGCACGGTCGGCGGGTACGAAGGCCTCGTCCAGGCACAGTCCGCGATCGCCGACGATGTCACGAAGGACGCCTTCGGAGCCGCCTACAGCGTGGTGTCGCAACTGTGGGAGGCACTCAGCCCGGACCCCATGCTGAGCGAACATCGCGACGACTACCGCTGGCTCACGGACGTCTACGAGTCGGTCCGCCCCTCAGACATCACGGGGCGACTCGTGTGGCACGCGCTCGGAGCCAAGACAATCGACCTGATCAACGAGCACGTCGCCGTCGAGATCCCGCAGAACACCGAGACGATCGTGCTCGACGCTCAGACGATCGAAGACCTCATGACCGGGCGACGCAGTGACATCCCAGCCGAAGAGATCGAGAAGCAGATCACCGCACGCATCGCCCGGCACCTGCACAACCCGGTCTTCGTCGAACTCGGCCAGCGACTCAACGACCTGCGCGAGCGCTACGCCGACATCCAACAGTCCAGCCTCGACTTCCTCCGAGAGCTTCTCGAACTCGCCCGCGACACCGTTGCTGCCGAGAAAGCAGCCGATGAGGTGCCCCGCGAAGAGCAGGGCAAGGCGGCACTGACCGAGCTGTTCGACGCTCTCAAGGGCGATCAGACCCCGATCATCGTCGAGAACGTCGTCAACCGGATCGACGAGGTCGTCCGTGGGGTCCGCTTCGAGGGGTGGCAGTCCACGATCCGCGGCGACCAAGAGGTGCGCCAAGCACTTCGGAAGACCCTCTACGTCCAATTCAAGATTCGCGATAACGACGTCTTCGAGAAAGCCCTCGGCTACGTCCGGGAGTACTACTAGTTGGTGACAGGCCGCCTGAGCTTGGGGTCGTCGGCTCGGCATTCGACCGTGATCGGCGTTGTATCACTTGCCGGTCATCGGGCGGTGGGCGGCGCGCCCGCCATCGAGGTCGTCGAAAAGGGGCACGCAGTTGTCCGGCCACAGCGGAGCGACCCGACCCGAGGCTTACTTCAAGAGCGCGGCACTGTCGACGGCCCGACGCACTTCGGCAGCCATGCCGAACAGGTCGGGGTACATAGTTGCGGGGTTGTACCCGTAGTCCCGTTCGAGTCGGCGACGAATGCCGGCCTTTGCTTCTGCGGCGATCCGAATCGTGAGTGTGGGCTCGGCATCTTGTTGTAGAGCCTTCCCGGAGCGATCGACCATCTTGGTGGAGAGAGAAGTGGCTCGTCGCACCTCATCGATGCGCCAGAACTCTCCTGACGTACCGGGGGCCTTCCTGTATCGGGCGTTCTGACCGCCGTAGACCTTCGGCACTCCCGCGAGCAGGAAGCCAGACTGCTGCGCAGGGATGCGTTCATTGTAAGAGGGCGGCCTCCAAAGCAATGGCAGATCTCTGCACCAACGTGTGTTTCTGCCTGACTCACGCCAAGGAATGTCGAACGTATTCCACTTCTCGTCCAGTTGTACACGGCGATTCGTGACGTCGAATGCGAAGATTCGCCCGTCCGCGCTGTCCAACTCGCCATGCTGCTCCTCGACGGCGAACCAGAGAGCGACCAGCGGACTGAGCGAGACATCAAGCATCCGTGTCGGCCCTCTAAAGTGTTGTAGGTTCGCCAGCAACTCCAGATAGGGCATCTGGTCGAAACGCCAGTTTCCCCGCACAAAGTGAGCGATCTTCTCTTCCGCTCGAAGCAGATCATCTTCCTCTGGTGCCGGTTGCGATGCCGATCGCGCGTCGAGCAATCTCCTGTACAGCCCGCTGTGGAGGCTCCAACGAGCATCAACCTGTCCGCGCCAACCGACGGCGCGCTGCCGCCCCGTTCGCTTGAAAACTGACTCGATCTCACTCAGGGCGCTCTCCCAAGACGTGACCGGATTGCCCTCCCACGGGCCGAAGAAGTCTGCCCCTCGCACTAGATTGGATCCTTTCGCTAGCTTTGACATTTCCGACCAGGTCTACCGCGTCGCATAGAACGCCACGGCCGCCGACGCCGCCACGTTCAACGAGTCCACCCCATGCATCATCGGGATCGTCACGCGCCTGTCGAGCCGGCGCTCGACCTGAGACGACAGACCGTGCCCCTCGTTGCCGAAGACCAGCGCCAAATGCGGATGATTTTCCGCGACCAGCTCGTCGAGCGTGACCGCGCCCTCGCCCAGCGTCATGCCGGCCACGACGTAGCCGTGCTCCTTGATGCGGTCCATGTCCGCAGGCCACGAGCCGATGCGTGCCCACGGGACCTGAAAGACCGTCCCCATCGAGACCCGGATCGCTCGGCGGTAGAGTGGATCCGCGCAGTCCGGCGTCATGAGCACCGCGTCCACGCCGATCGCAGCGGCCGATCTGAACGCGGCCCCAAGATTCGTATGGTCCACGATGTTGTCGAAGACCGCGATCCGAGAGCGGCGCTTCGATCCTGACGGCCCTCCCTGCTGCTGCGGAGGTTTACGACCACTCACGTTGGTGTGGTCGACCAGGCCTTCGAACACCGCGATCCGGCACTTGGGCGCACCCGCGTCGAGCACCTCAGCGACCACCTCGGTGGCGGTGCGCGGTGCCGGGCGTGCCATCGCGGCCAGCGCCCCGCGGTGCAGGTGGAAGCCGGTGAGTTCTTCGATCTGTGCTTCGGTGCCGATGTAGATCGGCCCGTCCGTGGTGGTGAGGATGTCGGTCATGCCGGCGAACCATCTGCGGCTCATGAGGAAGGACTGCGGCTGATGCCCGGCGGCCAGGGCGCGGCGGATGATCTTCGTGCTCTCGGCCAGATAGATGCCCCATTCGGGTTCGGCGGCTGCGCGCAGCCGCACATCGGTCAGCTGCGTGTACGCGGCCAGCTCCGGGGCGTCGAGATCGTCGAAGAACCGCAGGCGGCCGGCATCGATGCCGCATTCGGCTGCCAGCGCGCGGATCTCAGCTTCGGTGGGTTCGGCCTTACGCGGGGTGTTCATGATGGGGTTCCTCGCTTCTGGCTCACATCTGCAGGATGTTCCACAGCGCCACCAGGCCGAGGATGACGATGACGCTGCGCAGCAGCACTGGTGAGAACTTCCGGCCCACCCGCGCTCCGAGGTAGCCGCCGATGAGCGAGCCGGCAGCGATGAGACCGGCGGCCATCCAGTTGATGCGGTCGAAGCCGACGATGACGTAGATGCTGGCTGCGACCGTGTTGACGACCAGGACCAGGACGTTCTTCGCGCCGTTGATGCGCTGCAGGGTCTCCGGCAGCAGCATGCCGAGCAGGGCGATGAGGATGATGCCCTGGGCGGCGGCGAAGTATCCGCCGTAGACGGCCGTGGCGTAGACGGCGATGAACACGGCGATATGCCGGCCGATCGACATCGGCGGCGTTCCGGTATGCCCCGCATCATCTGGTGCCGGTACGGCTTCCTCGGCAGAGCGCATCGCCCGGTCGCGCAGCAGTCGTTGGAGCATCGGCTGGACGATGACGAGCAGCAGTGCGAGCACGAGCAGCACCGGCACGATCGTGATGAACGCATCCTCCGGCAGGTGCAGCAGCAGGTAGGCGCCGGTGAGCGCGCCGAGCAGGCTGGCGGGGATGAGCTGGAGCATCCGCTTCTTCTGCCCGGCCAGCTCCGTGCGATAGCCGAACGAGGAGGCGATGTTGCCGGGGATGAGGCCCACGGCATTGCTCATCGTCGCCGTCACCGGCGGCACGCCGAAGGCGACGAGGGCCGGGAAGGTGATGAGGGTGCCGGAGCCGACGATCGCATTGATCCCTCCGGCGCCGACGCCGGCGAGCAGCGTCAGCAGGATGTGATGCAGTTCCATGCCGGGGCTCAGTACCGTGCCTGGGCGTGGTAGCGGCCGTCCTCCACTCCGATGCGCACAGGGACCGAGAATGTCTCGGAGAGGTTCTCCGCCGTCAGCGTCTCCTCGATCGGCCCGGCGGCCACCGCGTCACCGTCCTTGAGCAGGAGGGCATGCGTGATGCCCTGCGGGATCTCCTCGACATGGTGGGTGACCATGAGAGTCGTCGGGGCGTAGCGGGCGGAGAGGATCTCGGTCAGCGCCTGGAGCAGCTCCTCGCGCCCGCCCAGGTCGAGGCCGCTGGCCGGCTCGTCGAGCAGCAGCAGCTCAGGGTCGGTCATGAGCGCCCGGGCGATCTGCACGCGCTTGCGCTCACCTTCGGACAGGCTGCCGAAGCGACGCTCGCTCATCCGCTCCATCCCGAAGGCCCCGAGCAGATCCTCGGCCCGGGAGGTGTCGACCTCGTCATAGGCCTCGGTCCAACGGCCGAGGACGCCGTAGGCGGCGGTGAGGATGATGTCGATGACCTTCTCCGAGTTGGGCATGCGCGCCGCCAGATGCTGGGAGGCATACCCGATGCGCGGACGCAGTTCGAAGACGTCGACGCGCCCGAGGCGGTGGCTGAGGATGTCGACAGAGCCCGAGCTGGGGTGCATGCGCCCGGAGGCCAGTTCGAGCAGGGTGGTCTTGCCGGCTCCGTTGGGGCCGAGGATCGTCCAATGCTGCCCTTCGCTCACGTGCAGGGACAGACCGTCGAGAAGGAGGTTCTCCCCACGGCGGACACGGACATCGTCAAGGACCAGAACATCGCTCATAGACCAAACCTTAGTACAGAACACACTGCCGTTCCTCGCCTCTGCAGGGGCATGTTCTACAGTGTGCACAATGTCCGCTCACCCCCGCACCGCACTCGATGCGACCCTGCCGAGCCTGCTGTTCGCGCTCACGGCCAGCGCGTGGCTGGCCGGGCGGGCGAGCCCTGATGACTGTGCTGAGGCGTTCCTCACATCTGGGCACCCGGTGCCGCTGCTGATCGCCGATGACGCCCTCGATCCCGGCGCCGAGGTGCCGGCTGGGATGCTGCTGACCCTGCCGCGGCTGCGGGCGGCTGGCATCGACCGGATCCGCTGTGTGCTCATCCATCCGAGCCTGCCGATCACCGTCCCGAAGGTCGACCGGGCCCACCGCCGCCTGCTGGCCGGTGCGCAGTCGGTGGCGGTGGCCGAAGCAGCGGGTCAGGCACGCGCGCTCATCGTCATCGACGCTGAGGCGGCGATGCGCGTGATCCCGTGCGCCCCGGTGCGCGCCGCCGGGCTCGGGGCGGTCAGTTCCGCTGAGGCGTCCCGGCAGCTGCGGCAGGCGACGATGGAGGCGCTGGCGACCGTCGAGTCCCTGCCGGAGGTGCCGGCTGGGATCGGTGACTGGCAGTGGCGGGACTGGCAGGCCGAGCTCACCGGCCCACCGGCCGCCGCCGAGGCGGTGGCGACGTTCGTACCCGACCCGGCCGATGCCCAGCAGCTCATCACCGCGCTCGAGATCCATGAGGCGATGCGCAGCGTGCTCGTCCCGGCTGCCGTGCAGCCTCCGCAGCTCGGTGCCGCACTGGCCGGCGTCCACGCCGCCGCTGTCGACGTGGTGACTGCGGTGACGGCCGAGCCTGCTGCCCCCAGGCAAGGGTCGGCTCCCTGACAGCGGAGCTGGTGACGTGCGTAGACTGGTGCGCATGCACAGGATCAGCATCGTGCGCACGGTCGCAGGCGGCTCACAGCCGGCCTTCTCCGTTGCCTCCAAGCTTGTGACCGACGACCAGCTGCCCGCCCAGCTCAGCCGCGCACATGAGATCGCCGACGGCGCTGATGTCGTTGTCGTCCCGGCTCCCCTGGCGCGCACCACACCCAAGGTCGTCGTCATGGACGTCGACTCGACATTCATCGAAGACGAGGTCATCGATCTGCTGGCCGCCGAGGCCGGGGCGGCGAAGGAAGTCGCCAAGGTCACCGAGAAGGCAATGCGCGGCGAACTCGACTTCGAGGACAGCCTGCGCGCCCGCGTCAAGACGCTCAAGGGCCTGCCGGAGAAGGTCCTCGACGACGTCCGAGCAGCCATCACCCCGACCGGCGGGGCGGCCGAACTCGTCAGCCTCGTGCAGTCGAACGGCGGCCGGGTCGGGTTGGTCTCCGGCGGCTTCACCCAGATCCTGGCCCCGCTGGCCGAGCAGTTCGGGATCACCGACTATGCCGCCAACACCTTGGATATCTCCAACGGCAAGCTCACCGGCAGGGTCGACGGCCGCATCGTCGACGCGAAGTTCAAGCGCCGCTTCCTCCGGCTGCTCTGCGAGGAGACCGGAGTGCCGGTCGAGGCGTCGGTGGCGATCGGCGACGGCGCCAACGATGCCCTCATGGTTCAGCAGGCCGGCCTCGGCATCGCGTTCTGCCCCAAACCGGCCCTGGCCGAGGTGGCTGATGCGACCGTGTCCGTGCGCCGGCTCGACGCCGTCTGGGCAGCGGTCACCGGCCGGATGAACTGAACCGGGTCCCGTTCAGTCGCGGAAGCAGTGGATCTCCGGCTGCGGGAAGCCGCCGGCGGCCACTCCCCAGGCCGGAAGATCGAAGACCGCGATCGAGGACGGCCGGAACTTGGTCTCCAGTTCGAAGTCCGCGCACAGCTCGGTGATGACCTCCGAGACCGTCGGCTCATGCCCGACGATGTAGGCGCCGGTCGAATCGGCCGGGATCGTGCTGATGACCTCCACCCAGTCATCGACGTCGGAGTCGTAGAGTGCCCGGTCGGCACGGACCTCCAGCGGGGTGCCGGCCTGTGCGAAGGCGTCGGCAACCCCCTGCGCGGTCTGCATGGTGCGCAGAGCAGCGGAGCTGATGAGGCAGTCGAGAGGATAATCGGTGAGGAACTCACCGAGTCGCGCGGCTTCGGCGAAGCCTCCGTCGGTCAGCGGCCGGTCGAAGTCGTCCACCGGCGGCCGGTCGGCCTTGGCATGTCGGCCGATCACCAGATACGGCATGGTGTCCTTTCACAGACGAACAGGTGATACCTACGGTACGCGAGTTCTCCTCGCCTGTGCACGCGACAGCGCCCGGAGAGCACGAGCCTTCCGGGCGCTGCCGTTGAGCCGGTTGCAGTCGGCCGGCCAGCGTGTGATCAGGCGCCGGTCGAGTGGAGACCGCCGTCGACGTGGACCATCTCGCCGGTGGTGGCGGGGAACCAGTCGGAGAGCAGTGCGACGATCGCCTTGCCCGCCGGTTCGGTGTCGGTCTGGTCCCAACCGAGCGGTGCGCGGTCGCCCCAGACGTCTTCGAAGGCGTCGAAGCCGGGGATCGACTTGGCAGCCGTGGTCTTGAGCGGTCCGGCCGAGACGAGGTTGCAGCGGATCTGGTCCGCACCGAGGTACTTGGCGAGGTACCGGCTGGTCGACTCGAGGGCCGCCTTGCACACGCCCATCCAGTCGTAGGCCGGCCATGCGACGGTCGCGTCGAAGGTCAGGCCGACGACGCCGGCGCCGGGGTTCATGACCGGCTTGGCGGCCATCACGATCGACTTGAGCGAGAACGCCGAGACCTGCATGGCGTTGGCGACCGACTCGAACGGGGTGTCGAGGAAGACGCCGCCGAGGGCGTCCTTCGGTGCGAAGGCGATCGCATGGACGATGCCGTCGATGCTGCCGCCGAGGCGCTCGGGCAGTGCGGCCAGGTCCTCGTCGTTGGTGGCGTCGAGTTCGATGACCTCAGCCGGCTTCGGCAGCCGTTCGGCGATGATCGAGGTGATCTTCATCTGCCGTCCGAACGACGACAGGATGACCTCTGCGCCCTGTTCCTGTGCCAGGCGGGCGGCGGCGAAGGCGATCGACGCCTCCGTCAGCACGCCGGTGACGAGAATGCGCTTGCCGTCAAGAATTCCCATGTTCCCCAATCCTTCTCAAGATCTCGCAGCCCGCGTCCTGCCGCCGGGCTGCCGTGGTCAGTCCGTTGTTCAGTGTCCCATACCCAGGCCGCCGTCAACCGGAATGACGGCCCCGGAGATGTAGGCGGCCTCATCGGAGGCGACCCAGCGCACCACGCGAGCGACCTCCTCGGCCTCGGCGAACCGCTTGGCCGGGATCTGCGCGAGGTATTCCTTCTGCTGCTTCTCCGGCAGTTCGTCGGTCATGTCGGTGCGGATGAAGCCCGGCGCGACGACGTTGGCGGTGATGCCGCGGGAGCCGAGCTCTCGGGTGATCGAGCGGGCCAGGCCGACCAGGCCGGCCTTCGAGGACGAGTAGTTCGCCTGCCCGGCCACGCCGAGGAGGCCGGAGACCGAGGAGATGAGGACGATGCGGCCGTACTTCGCCCGGATCATCGAGGTGATGCCGCGCTTGACGGTGCGGAACGCGCCGGTGAGGTTGGTGTCGATGACGGCACCGAACTCCTCGTCGTCCATGCGCATGAGCAGGTTGTCCTTGGTGATGCCGGCGTTGGCGACGACGATCTCGACCGGGCCGAGCTCGTCTTCGACCTTGGTGAAGGCCGCGTCGATCGAGGCAGTGTCGGTGACATCGGCGGCAACGGCCAGCGCACCCTCGGGCGCCTCGCCGTTGCGGGAGGTCACGGCGACCTTGTGGCCTGCGGCGATGAATTCCTCGGCGATGGTGCGGCCGATGCCGCGGTTGCCGCCGGTGACGAGGACGACGCGTGATTCAGACACGTGTGGGGGCTCCTTCTTCGTGCGATCGCCGCGTGGGAACGGCGCGGGCAGTGTGATGTCTCCAACCTAACGTACAGATGAAGTCCTTAAGTATCTGGGAGACAATAGGGCGGTAGGCTTTTGTATCTGAAAGCACGAGTCATGGAAGGCTATGGCACAGAAGAGACCACGCACGCACATCACGGATGCCGACGAGTCTCACGAAGCCGACACCCGCGCCCGCTCCCGCCGCTATCTGCTGTCCATGGCCATCCGCATCACCTGCTTCGTCCTGGCCATCGTCACGACCGGCTGGGTGCGCTGGGCGTGTGTGGCCGGTGCGGTGTTCCTCCCGTGGATCGCGGTGCAGATCGCCAATGCCGGCAAGGAGAACATCACCCGGACGAAGACGGCGCAGATCGACGCGCCGCCGCTGCCGGAGCTGCAGGCAGGACGCAGCGAGGCTGCCGCTGGTTCCGGTCCCGAGGCGGCAGGCGCCTGGCGTGCCGAGTCCGACGTCGTCGACGCGGAGGTCATCGGCGGATACACGGTCTCGCCCGGCAGCGCCTCCGCACCCGCACATGACAGCGGGCAGGTCGACGACGAGGAAGCGCTCGATGTTGTAGAGGGCACCGTGGTCGAACCCGATGCGGATGGTACTCCTCCGCCTGCCGGTGAGGAGGACGGTGAGACCCGTGAGTGAGCTGCGCTGCTCTGCCCGGGCCTGCAGTCGCCCGGCGGCCTTCGCGATGCTGTGGAACAACCCCCGGGTTCACACCCCGGAGAGGCGAAAAGTATGGTTGGCCTGTGATGATCACCGGACCTACCTGCACGAGTACCTGCAGCTGCGCGGCCTGCTTAAGGACGACGTGCCGGTCGATGAGATCCCAGCAGGGGCTGGCTGATGGCTGCTAGCTCCTACCGCTTCATCCTCTCCTCCCGCTGGCTGCGCTACATCGCCTTGGCGGTTGTCGCTGCGATCGCCTGCGGATTCCTCGCCAACTGGCAGAACAACCGCCGTGAGGCCCGCGACGCTGAGATCGCCCACATCAATGCGAACTACCACGGCGAGGCCGAACCGCTGGCAGCGATCCTGCCTCAGCGTGATGCCGCACTGCCCGATGAGCTCGACTGGAAGCGCTTCGAGACCCGCGGCACCTACGATGCCTCCTCGACGATCCTCGTGCGCAACCGCAGCCTCGATGGGCAGGCCGGTTTCTATGTGCTCGTGCCGCTGGTCACCGAGGCCGGAGGCGAGCTGGCTGTCGTGCGCGGCTGGGTGCCCACCGGCCAGACGGGTGAGGCCCCGGACATCTCAGCCCTGCCTGCTCCCCCAGCTGGGGAAGTCACCATCACCGGCTGGCTGCGCACACCGCAGGACGCTTCGGGAGAGACAGCCTCTGAGAACACGATCCGCAGCATCGACCCGGCGATCGTGCCGGGCATGAGCGCACCGTACACCGGGGCCTATGCCCAGCTCGAAGGCGAGGACCCGGCCCCGGCTGAGCGCCTGACAGCCCTGCCTCCGCCGAGCACCGATCCCGGTTCCCACCTGTCGTATACGTTCCAGTGGATCGTCTTCGGGATCATGATTCTCGGCGGTGTCATCTACGCCGCTCGCCGGGAGCGCATCAGCCGTGATCTCGAAGCCGCCGAGCAGGCTGGCCGGGCTCCGCGCACGGAGTACGTCGTCGTCGACAAGGACACGATTGCCGCCGGCCGTTCCCGCGGGCGTGCCAGCACCCCAGCCGGCCGTGCCTCGCGCTATGGCAGCGCCGGCCCGCCCAGAGCTGCTGCCCGCCGCAGCGCAGCAGCCGCCAGTCTGCGGGCCGGAGCGACAACCGTGTCAGCGCGTCGCAAGCAGGGCTCGGCTGAAGATGCTGAGGACGCGCTGCTCGACGAGCAGGGCTTCTGAGCGGCTGTTCTGATCGCCTCAGGCGAGGGTGACGAGGTCGAGGTAGTCGGCACTCCAGTGATCCTCATCGCCATCCGGCAGCAGGAGCACCCGATCGGGATTCAGCGCCTCGACAGCACCGACGTCGTGGGTGACGAGCACGATCGCACCCTCATAGCGGCGGATCGCTGAGAGGATCTCCTCGCGGCTGGCCGGATCGAGGTTGTTCGTCGGCTCATCGAGCAGCAGCACGTTCGCGCTCGAGACGACGAGGGTGGCCAGCGCCAGGCGGGTCTTCTCACCACCGGAGAGAACGCCGGCCGGCTTGTAGACGTCGTCGCCGGAGAACAGGAACGAGCCGAGCACATTGCGCACCGCCGTGTCATCGAGGTGATCGGCGTGGGCGACCATGTTCTCCAGCACGGTCTTGTTGACATCGAGGGTTTCGTGCTCCTGGGCGTAGTAGCCGAGCTTGAGGCCGTGGCCGGCGATGACCTCACCGGAGTCCGGCTTCTCAAGCCCGGCCAGCAGGGTCAGCAGGGTCGTCTTGCCGGCACCGTTGAAGCCGAGCACGACGACCCGTGAGCCGCGGTCGATGGCCAGGTCGACGCCGGTGAACACCTCGGTCGATCCGTAGCTCTTCGACAGTCCCTCAGCCGTCAGCGGCACCCTGCCGCAGGCAGTCGGTGCCGGGAAGCGCAGATGCGCGACCTTCTCCGATTGGCGTTCGGACTCCAGACCCGAGAGCATCCGCTCGGCGCGCTTGGCCATCTGCTGGGCGGCGACGGCCTTCGTGGCCTTGGCTCGCATCTTGTCGGCCTGCGCGGACAGTGCCGCGGCTTTCTTCTCGACATTGGCCCGTTCGCGGCGCCGGCGCCGCTCATCGGCTTCGCGCTGCTTGAGGTACTGCTGGTAGGTCATCGAGTAGATGTCGATGCACTGCCGGGTGGCGTCGAGGAAGAAGACGGTGTTGACGACTTCGTCGATGAGGTCGAGGTCGTGGGAGATGATGATGAGCCCACCGGAGTACGTTTTGAGGTAGCCGCGCAGCCAGGCAACCGATTCGGCGTCGAGGTGGTTGGTCGGCTCGTCGAGGATCATCGTGTCCGGTGCCTCGAAGAGGATCCGGGCGAGTTCGACGCGGCGGCGCTGACCGCCCGAGAGTGTCTGCAGCTCCTGGCGGATGGTGGACTCTTCGAGCCCGAGGTTCGCGGCGATGCTCAGCGCCTCCGATTCGGCGGCGTACCCGCCGGCGGCGATGAATTCGGCTTCGATGCGCGGGTACTTCTCAATCGCCTTGGACATGACATCGGGGTCCGGATCCGACATCTGCGCTTCGGCTTTGCGCATCCGGCGGGCGATGACGTCGAGTTCGCGGGCGGCGAGGATCCGTTCGATGGCGGTGGCCTTCGGATTGCCGGTGCGCGGGTCCTGCGGCAGGTATCCGACGGTGCCGGTGCGTGAGACGGTGCCGGCGCTGGGCTGCACTTCGTCCATGAGCACCTTCGTCAGGGTGGTTTTGCCGGCACCGTTGCGGCCGACGAGGCCGACACGGTCGCCCTTGTCGACCCGGAAACTCACCTCGGTCATGAGCGTGCGGGCACCGACCATCACCTCAAGATCGTGCACGGAGATCATCGCGTGTCCTCTCCGTAGGCTGCTTCGGCGCCTGAGCGGATGAGCCGGGCGAGTTCGTCCTGCGGGCTGCGCTCGGCTGCCCGGGCGGCGGCGACGATGCGGTCAGCGAGATCGCGCTCGAGCTCACATGAGACCTGGACGGTCGCAGGCGCGGCGGCCACCGCCTCGGGAGCGGCAGGCGCAGTATCAGGGGCAGCCGGTGACTTACGTGCGGCACCGGTGAAGCCGGGGCCGGTGGGCACGGGCGTGTCGTCTTTATACGCAGCAGCGGCAGCTCGGGCGCGCTCGTCGGCGGCATCGTTGAGGGTGTGGTTGCTGTGACCTTTGACCCATTCGAACTCGACACTCCGGCCAGCCAGCGCGGCGTCGAGGGCCTCCATGAGGTCGCGGTTCTGCACGTCCTTGCCGTCGGCCTTCTTCCAGCCGCGGCGCTTCCAGTTCGGCATCCACTTCGTCACCGAGTTGATGACGTACTGGCTGTCGCACAGGATGTGCAGCGGCGTGTCGGCATCCGCAGTTGCGTTGAGGATCTCGATGACCGCCTGCAGCTCACCGCGATTGTTCGTCGCCTTCTTCCAGCCGCCGGCATCCCAGCAGTCGTCGTCGATGTACCAGGCCCAGCCAGCGGGCCCAGGGTTGCCGAGGGCGGAACCGTCGACGGCGACAGTGATCGTCACGTATGTGTCCTTCCGAAATTGCTGGTCAGGCCAGAAAGCGCCTATTCCCGGCGCGCGATGCCCACACTATGCTACTGCCATGACCTTCAATCCCGGCAGTCAGCTCGACACCTCCCAGGTCTCCCGCCGCTCCGGCGGCGGCATGGGCGGTCCCATCAAGGTCGGCGGTGGCATCGGCTCGATCGCCGTGCTCATCCTCGGCGTCATTCTCTTCGGCCCCGGTTTCATCAACCAGGGCCTCGGCGAGGGCTCAAGTTACGACTACTCGCAGGTCGGTGAGCAGGACGGCGGACAGTCACTGGCCGAGCAGTGCCAGACCGGTGAGGACGCCAACCGCAACATCGAGTGCCGTGTCGTGGGCACCGTGAATTCGCTCAACACCTATTGGGACGGCGGCGCCTCCCGGCTCGGGGTGCGGTATCACCGGCCCGAGGTGGTACTGACGTCTGGTTCGTGGCAGACCGGCTGCGGCGCGGCCAGTTCGGCGATGGGCCCGTTCTACTGCCCGGCTGATGAGACAGCCTACTTCGACGTCGGGTTCTTCGACCAGCTGCGCAGCCAGTACGGCGCCGGTCAGGGTCCGCTGGCTGAGGAGTATGTCATCGCCCATGAGTTCGGCCACCACATCCAGCGCCTGACCGGTGACATCAACCGTGCCCAGCAGGGTGACACAGGCCCGCAGTTTTCGGCGGTGCGCCTGGAGCTGCAGGCCGACTGCTATGCCGGAGTGTGGGCGTCGAATGCCTCGAAGACGAAGGACGCCGGGACTGGTGAACCGTACCTGCAGCCGCTGACGGCCTCGGACATCCGCTCGGCGGTCTCGGCTGCCGAGGCGGTCGGCGATGACCGGATCCAGGAGAAGGCGCAGGGCCGGGTGACACCGGAGAACTTCACACACGGGTCCTCCGAACAGCGCGAGACCTGGTTCATGCGCGGGTATGAGGACGGCGATCCCGCCGCGTGCGATACGTTCTCCGCTGGCCGGATCTGATCAGCCCAGAAATGGGGGCCGGTGAGCAGTCTGACTGCTCACCGGCCCCTTTTGCGTGTGGTGGGCTCAGATGTTGAAGCCGAGGGCGCGCATCTGCTCCTTGCCGTCCTCGGTGATGCGCTCGGGGCCCCATGGCGGCATCCACACCCAGTTGATGCGGTAGGCCGGCACGATGCCCTCGAGCTGCTGGGCGCACTGGTCCTCGATGACGTCGGTCAGCGGGCAGGCCGCCGAGGTCAGGGTCATCTCGACGACGGCAGTGCCGTCGTCCTCAACGGACGCGCCGTAGACGAGTCCCAGGTCGACGATGTTGACGCCGAGCTCCGGGTCGACGACGTCCATGAGCGCGTCGATGACCTCTTCGGGTGTGGCGTTGGTCGGTTGGTCGATCACTTCAGGCATAGTGTCCTCCTCGTACTGTCAGCATACGGGTCAGCGGCCCTCGGCGGCCGCCTGCGCCTGCACGAAGGCATCCTTGAATGCCATCCAGGCCAGCAGCGCGCACTTGATGCGCGCAGGAAACTTCGAGACTCCCTCGAACGCGGCAGCATCGCCGAGGAGATCCTCGTCGGCGTGCCCGCGCCCACGGGAGTGCATGAGCTCGTGGAAGCTGGCTTCCACCTCGGCGAACCGGTCCGGTGCCAGCTCGTCGAGCATCTCGGCCAGCACTGAGGCCGAGGCCATCGAGATCGAGCAGCCGGCGCCGTCCCAGCGCATGTGCAGGCTCTCGGCGGCAGGGTCGTAGAGCGCCTCGACGGTGATCTCGTCTCCGCAGGTCGGGTTGACCTGGTGGGAGGAGCCGAACAGTGCGTCGCCGTTCTCGGGTGCGCCGGCCAGCGGCAGATTGCCGCAGCGGCGCTTGGCGTGGTCGAGAATGACCTCTTGGTACAGCTGCTGCAGATCGCTCATGGTGTCCTCGCTTCTCTCATGCCAGTCCGAAGAAGGGCCGCACCTCTGCCAGCGCTGCCAGGAAGGCATCGCAGTCGGCCTCCGTGGTGAAGACCGAGGCGCTGGCCCGGGTAGTGGCGGTCAGGCCGTAGCGGCGGTGCAGCGGCTGGGCGCAGTGGTGGCCGACGCGCACGGCGATGCCGCGGCTGTCGAGCACCTGGCCGACGTCGTGGGCGTGCACGCCGTCGACGTCGAAAGACACCGCAGCGATGCTCGCCTCGTCAGCTGGCGGGCCGATCCGCCGGATTCCCGGGATCTGGGCAATGCCGTCGATGAGCCGGGCGGCGATCTGCGCCTCGTGGGCGGCGAGCTCTTCCATGCCGTAGTAGCCGAGGAAGTCGACTGCGGCATGCAGGCCGACGATCTCGGCGATCGGCTGGGTGCCGGCTTCGAACCGCTGCGGGGCGGGCATGAACGCAGCCGATTCCATGTCGACGGTCGTGATCATCGAGCCGCCGGTGATGACCGGCGGGAGAGCGTTGAGCAGCTCAGAGCGGCCGTAGAGTGCGCCGATGCCGGTGGGTCCCAGCATCTTGTGACCGGAGAAGGCTGCGAAGTCGACGTCGAGGTCGTGCAGGTTGACCGGCAGGTGCGGCACCGACTGGCAGGCATCGAGCACCGTGTAGGCGCCGACGGCGCGGGCGCGCTCGACGAGCCGCTCGACGGGATTGATGGTGCCGAGCACGTTCGAGACGTGGGTGAAGGCCAGCACCTTCGTCGTCTCATCGACGATGGTGTCGAGCTCAGTGAGGTCGAGCTGGCCGTCGTCGGTCAGCGGCAGCCAGCGCAGCTGGGCGCCGGTGAGCGCTGCGGTCTGCTGCCACGGGATGAGATTGGCGTGGTGCTCCATCTCGGTCACGACGATCGAGTCGCCGGGACCGAGCCGGAAGCGCTGCGCTTCTGCTCCCCCGAGCCCTGCTGAGGCATGCGCCATGCCGAGGGCGACGACGTTGAGCGCCTCCGTGGCGTTCTTCGTCCAGCACACCTCGTCGGCGGCGGCCCCGACGAAGGCCGCCACCGCCTCGCGCCCGGCCTCGAACGCATCAGTGGCTTCGACGGCCAGCTGATGCGCACCCCGGTGCACCGCGGCGTTGCGCCGCTGGTAGAACTCATCGATCGCATCGATGACCTGGCGCGGCTTCTGCGCGGTGGCACCGGAGTCGAGATACACCAGCCGCTGCCCGCCGACTTCCCGATCGAGGATCGGGAAGTCGTTGCGTATGCGGTCGATGTCAGCAGGGCGGAGCATTGAGGTGAGCGTGGTGATCAGGCGTCCTGCAGGGCGAGGCGGTCGTAGCCCTCGTTCTCGAGGCGCTCGGCCAGCTCCGGTCCGCCGGACTCAGCCACGCGGCCGTTGTAGAGCACGTGCACGCGATCCGGGGTGATGTACTGCAGGATGCGGGTGTAGTGGGTGATGAGCATGATGCCGACATCGGTCTTCTCCTTGGCGCGGTTGACGCCTTCGGAGACGATGCGCAGGGCGTCGACGTCGAGGCCGGAGTCGGTCTCGTCGAGGATCGCGAAGCGCGGCTTGAGCATCTCCATCTGGAGGATCTCGTGGCGCTTCTTCTCACCACCGGAGAAGCCCTCGTTGACGTTGCGGGCGGCGAACGCCGGGTCGACGCGCAGGTCCTTCATCGCGCCGGAGAGCTCCTTGGTCCAGGTGCGCAGCTTCGGGGCCTCGCCGTCGATGGCGGTCTTGGCCGAGCGCAGGAAGTTCGTCACGGTCACGCCGGGAACCTCGACGGGGTACTGCATGGCCAGGAACAGGCCGGCGCGGGCGCGCTCGTCCGGGGACATCTCGGTGATGTCCTCTCCGTCGAGGGTGACGGTGCCGGAGGTGATCTCGTACTTCGGGTGGCCGGCCAGGGCGTAGGCCAGGGTCGACTTGCCCGAGCCGTTGGGGCCCATGATCGCGTGGGTCTCGTTGGAGTTGAGCTCCAGGTCGACGCCCTTGAGGATCTCCTTGGGGCCGGATTCGGTCTGGACGCTGACGTGCAGGTCGCGGATGGAAAGAGTTGCCATGGTTTCAGTCCTTTGGTGTTGTTCGTTCGGTGAGGATCAGTTGGCCGCTGCCGGGGTGAGGTCGACGTAGACGACGCCGTCGCGCTCTTCGCACGGATACACGGCGACCGGTTCGAAGGCCGGCGGGGTCAGCGGCTGTCCGGTGGTCAGTGAGAAGGCGGAGCCGTGCAGCCAGCACTCGATCGAGCAGTCCATGATCTCCCCTTCGGCGAGTGAGACCTCGCCGTGGGTGCACAGGTCGTCGATCGCGTGGACGGTGCCGTCCTCGGTGCGGGCGATGCAGATCTCGCGTTCGTCGATGACGACGCGCAGCGCTTCGCCGGCCGGGACAGCACTGGCCTTGCAGGCTTCGTGCAGACTCACATCATGCTCCGCGACAGCTCGTCCTCGATCTGCTCGGTGAGGACTTCCTCGATCTCGGGCACGCGGATCTGCTGGATGACCTCGTTGAAGAAGCCACGCACCACCAGGCGTCGGGCGACGGTCTCCGGGATGCCGCGGCTCATGAGGTAGAACAGGTGCTCCTCATCGAAGCGACCAGTCGACGATGCGTGGCCGGCGCCTTCGATGTCACCGGTCTCGATCTCCAGGTTCGGCACCGAATCGGCTCGTGCGCCCTCGGTGAGGATGAGGTTGCGGTTGAGCTCGTAGGTGTCGATGCCCAGGGCCTCGGGACGGATGAGCACATCGCCGATCCACACGCTGTGTGCGTCGATGCCCTGCAGCGCGCCCTTGTACAGCACGTTGGAGGTCGCCTTCGGCGTGTTGTGGTCGATGTAGGTGCGGTGCTCCAGGTGCTGGCCGGCGTCGGCGAAGTACAGGCCGAGCAGCTCGGCCTCGCCGCCGGGGCCGTCGTAGCGGACGTTGGAGTTCAGGCGCACGATGTCTCCGCCAAGCGAGATGGCGATGTGCTTGAACTGAGCGTCCTTGCCGACGAGCGCGTCGTGCTGGCCGAGGTGGACCGATCCGTCCTCCCACAGCTGGATGGAAGCGAAGGTGACCTCTGCACCCTCACCGATGAGCAGCGAGACGAGCTCGGAGTAGCGGGCCTTGCCCTCGTGTTCGACGACGATGGTGGCCTTGGCGTTGGCGCCGACGGTGACGACGACGTGGCCGTGGACGGTCTGGCCGTCCACGCCGTCAGCGTGGATGATGACCGGCTTGTCGAGCTCGGCGCCGGCGGGCAGATCGTAGTGGAGCACGCCGGGTGCCTGGTTCGCGGCGATCGCAGCCGGGCGATCCTCAGGCTCGAGCACGCCCATCATGCGGGCGGCCTCCAGGTCGATGACCTCCTGGGTGACCCCTGCCGGCAGATCCTGGCTGAGGTTGAGCGACTGGCCGGTGCCGGCGTCGTCGAGGAGGTCGGTGAGCTTGCGCACCGGGGTGAAGCGCCATTCCTCTTCCCGTCCGGTGATCTGCGGGAAGTCGGCGACTGAGAAGCTGCGGGTCCGTTCACTGCGGGATTTCGCCGGAACCTGGACCTCGCTCGGGTTCTCAAGAGTCTGTGTCATTGAGTGTTCTCTCCTGTGTGAGACGTGGGTGCCTGGATGGGTGCGGTGGCTCGATCAGCCGACCGCGCCCTCCATCTGCAGCTCGATGAGGCGGTTGAGCTCGAGGGCGTACTCCATCGGCAGCTCACGGGCGATCGGCTCGACGAAGCCGCGCACGATCATCGCCATCGCCTCGGTCTCGTCGAGGCCGCGGCTCATGAGGTAGAACAGCTGATCCTCGCTGACCTTGGAGACGGTGGCCTCGTGGCCGAGGGAGACATCGTCTTCGCGGATGTCGATGTAGGGGTAGGTGTCCGAGCGTGAGATGTTGTCGACGAGCAGGGCGTCGCACAGCACGGTGTTCGACGAGCCCTTGGCCTTCGGGTGGACGTGCACGAGGCCGCGGTAGCCGGCGCGGCCGCCGTTGCGGGCCACGGACTTCGACACGATCGACGAGTGGGTGTTCGGTGCGGCGTGGACCATCTTGGCACCGGTGTCCTGGTGCTGGCCGCCGCCGGCGAATGCCACCGACAGGGTCTCACCGCGGGCGTGCTGGCCGGTCAGCCAGATCGCCGGGTACTTCATGGTGACCTTCGAGCCGATGTTGCCGTCAACCCATTCCATCGTCGCGCCCTCTTCGGCGATCGCACGCTTGGTGACGAGGTTGTACACGTTGTTCGACCAGTTCTGGATGGTCGTGTAGCGCACGCGGGCGTCCTTCTTCGCGATGATCTCGACGACAGCCGAGTGCAGCGAGTCGGACTTGTAGATCGGTGCGGTGCAGCCCTCGACGTAGTGCACGTAGGAGCCTTCGTCGGCGATGATGAGCGTGCGCTCGAACTGGCCCATGTTCTCGGTGTTGATGCGGAAGTAGGCCTGCAGCGGGATCTCGACGTGGACGCCCTTGGGCACGTAGATGAACGATCCACCGGACCACACTGCGGTGTTGAGGGCCGAGAACTTGTTGTCACCGGCCGGGATGACCGAGCCGAAGTACTCTTCGAAGATCTCCGGGTGCTCGCGCAGGCCGGTGTCGGTGTCGAGGAAGATGACGCCCTGGCGCTCCAGCTCCTCGTTGATCTTGTGGTAGACGACCTCGGACTCGTACTGGGCTGCCACGCCTGCCACCAGGCGCTGCTTCTCAGCCTCGGGGATGCCGAGGCGGTCGTAGGTGTTCTTGATGTCCTCGGGGAGGTCCTCCCAGGACTGCACCTGGCCCTCGGTGGAGCGGACGAAGTACTTGATGTCGTCGAAGTTGATGTCGGTGAGGTCAGCACCCCAGTGCGGCATCGGCTTCTTGTCGAACAGGCGCAGGGCCTTGAGGCGGCGGTTGAGCATCCACTCCGGCTCCTCCTTCAGAGCCGAGATCCGGCGGACGACCTCTTCGCTCAGGCCGCGTTCGGCGGTGGCGCCGGCATCGTTCTCATCGTGCCAGCCGTAGGCGTAGTTGCCGATGTCGTGAAGCTCAGGATTGGCCTCAAGAATCGGATTGGTCTCGGTGGTGTCAGTCACCTTGAGCCTCCTTGTGTGCGATCGTTCTGGTCGATCAACGGGCGGTTGACGACAGAGGTGGGAATGTGGGTCGTGCAGACGTGGCCGCCACCGGCCAGTGTCGACAGGCGGCGGACATCGACCCCGAGGTAGTCGGAGAACATCTCGAGTTCCTGTTCGCAGAACTCGGGGTAGGCCTCGGCGACGTTCTGGATCGGGCAGTGTCCCTGGCACAGCTGCATCGCCTCCAGCGGGGTGCCGACGGCCACCGGGGTGGCCGAGGCGGCGAATCCCTCGGCGGAGAGCGCTTGGGCCAGTTCGCGGGAGCGGCTGGGAATCGTCTCGGCGTTCTGCGACAGCCTCGAGCGCAGACGCGCCCGCAGCCCTTCGACGTATTCGGCGGCGTACTCGGCGACTGCCTCACGGCCGTCCTTGCGGGCGAGGAAGTCGAGCACGTCGACGGCGAGGTCGTCGTAGCTGTGGCTGATCTCAGCGTGGCCTTCGGCGGTCACCACGTACTGGCGTGCCGGCCGGCCACGGCCGATCTTCGTCCCGGCCAGGTCGCGGACCTCGACGAGGCCCTCATCAGCCAGGGCGTCGAGGTGCCGGCGGATCGCGGCGGCGGTGAGATCCATGGACTTCGCCACCGCTGAGGCGCTGACGGGCCCCTGGTCGAGGACAGCGGCCAGCACCCGGTGCCGGGTTTTGACGTCTTCGTGTGTGCGCGACTTGCGCTGTGGAGCATGCTGGGCAGCCATGAGTTTCACCCCGCTTTCCGCCGACGATACCAGTGACTCTGCTTTAGACAACAGTATTGTGTTCTAAATTGTTCCATGTAAACAAAGGGCACCCTAAAGTGCCGGCATGCGGGCACGGCTACGATGGTACGCGTGTCTGACACCCCTGCATCGCCTGCGCCGCTCACCATCGACGGCCTGGCCTTCTCCTACCGCACCGGCCAGCGCGCCGTCGACGAGGTCTCCCTGCGTGCCGATGCCGGGACCGTCCACGCGATCCTCGGACCCAACGGCGCGGGGAAGTCGACGACCATCGCCTGTGCCGTCGGACTGCACCGGCCGAGTGCCGGCACGGTGCGCATCTTCGGCCGCGATCCCGTCGCCGAACACACCTTCACCGCAGGGCTGACCGGCGTCATGCTCCAAGACGGCGGCCTGCCGATGGCCGCCCGCCCGCTGGCGGTGCTCACGCACCTCTCACGCCTGTACGCCTCCCCTCTCGACGTCACAGAGCTTGCCGAGCGGCTGGGCATCACCTCGTTTTCCGACCGGTCGATCCGGCGCCTATCCGGAGGGCAGCGCCAGCGCGTCGGGCTGGCCGCAGCCCTCATCGGCCGGCCGCGCCTGCTGTTCCTCGACGAGCCGACCGCCGGCCTCGACCCGCAGGCCGCGCTCGTCGTCCACGAAGTCATCGACGAGCAGCGCCGAGCCGGTGCCTGCGTCGTCCTCACCACTCACGACATGGACGACGCCCAGCAGCTGGCCGATGAGATCACCATCATCGACCACGGCCGCGTCATCGCCGCCGGCACACCGCGTCAGCTCATGAACGGCGGCGGCAACCGGATGCTGCGCATCGTCACCGAGACTCCCCTGCCTGCTGAGGTGCGCTGCGGACTCGCAGCCCACGGCACCGTCGACCAGGCTCCCGGGGATACAGCGACCACGCTGCTGCGCGGGGACATCACACCTGCCGACCTCGCTGCGATCACCAGGCTGCTGGCAGACCACGATGTCGCCTGCGAGGAGTTCGCCGTCACCGGCCGCACCCTCAACGACGTCTTCCTCGACCTGACCGGAAGGAGCCTGCGGTGACCGATCCGACACCCCAGACCACCACCTCGGGCCCGGTGACGACCGCCTCGGGCCCGGCACCGGCCAGCGCGCGGGTCCGGGCGCAGGCCGTTTTCGAGATCCGCACGTTCCTGCAGAACGGTGAACAGCTGCTCGTCTCGATCATCCTGCCAGCGATCATCTTCTTCGGCCTGGCGACCACCTCGATCCTCGAGGCGCTCGGCGTCGACCTGGGCGGCCGCCGGCCTGTCGACGTCGCCACCGCCGGGGTGCTGAGCCTGGCGATCGGCTCAAGTGCGTTCACCGGGCAGGCGATCGCCACCGCCTTCGACCGCCGCTATGGGGTGCTGCGGCAGCTGGCGACCACTCCCCTGGGTGTGCGCGGGCTCATCGCCGGGAAGTTCATCGCCACCTGCTGCGTCGTCGTCATCCAGTTCGCCCTCATCGCCGTGCTCGCACTCGTGCTCGGAGCCAGCGGTGGGGTGCACATCCTCGGTGTTGTGCTCACCGCGTTCCTCGGCACGGCGATGTTCCTCGTGTGGGGACTCGTCATGGCCGGAACCATCCGCGCGGAGGCGACTCTGGCGCTGGCGAACCTGCTGTGGGTGCTCATGGCCTCACTCGGCGGGCTGCTGCTCACTCACCCCGGCACCTGGGGTGCGATCGTGTCCTGGCTGCCCTCCGGGGCCCTGGGCGATGCGATGCGCACGGCCGTGCTCACCAGCGGTATCGACGTCACCGCGCTGGCGGTCATGGCCGCCTGGACACTCGTGGGTATTGTCACAGGGGTCCGGTTCTTCTCCTTCGATGCCAAATGAGATAATCGGCACATGACCGCCACGACCTCACAGCCGGCGGCAGAGCGCACCAGCTTCGCCTCCCGGTTCATGCCCCGCCAGCCCAACCGATTCATCCGCGCCGTTGCGTGGATCATGCTGCTGGCCCAGTCCGGGATCATCATGACCGGCGGCACGGTCAGGCTCACCGGCTCCGGGCTCGGCTGCCCGACGTGGCCGCGCTGCACCGAGGACTCGCTGACGAACACCCCGGAGATGGGCATCCACGGTTACATCGAGTTCGGCAACCGGGTGCTGGCGATCTTCCTCGGCCTGTACTGCATCTTCACCCTCATCGCGGTGTGGCGGATGCGCCGAACCCGCCCGGAGATCTTCTGGTCGGTCATCGCTCTTGCCCTCATCGTCGTCTCGCAGGCGGTCGTCGGCGGCATCAGCGTGCGCATGCAGCTCAATCCGTGGATCGTCGCCAGCCACTTCGTGCCCTCGGCGATCGCCGTGGCGATCTCAGCGTTCCTGCTCAGGCGCACCGGTGATGCCGGCCGGCCGGCGACACCGCTGGGCACACCCGGTCTGCGGATGATCGGCTGGGCGATCGGCGGGCTCACCGCCCTCGTCGTCATCCTCGGCGTGCTCGTCACCGGTGCCGGCCCGCATGCCGGCGATGCGCTCAGCGCCCGCAACGGCTTCGACACCGTCATCATCTCCCGCCTCCACGCGATCCCGGTCTGGATCCTCGTGGCGGCCACGATCGCAGCCGTGCTCATGGCCCGTCGCCAGGGCCTGACCTTCCCGGCCAAGGCCTTCACGGTGCTGCTCGTCATCGAACTCGCCCAGGGCGTCATCGGCTACATCCAGTACTTCACCGGCCTGCCCGAGCTGCTCGTCGCAGCCCACCTGCTCGGCGTGTGCTTCATGGTCGCCGCCACAACAGTCGCCGTCGACTCCCTCTACCGCCGCCCAGCACTCCGCGACGCCGAGCCTGCGGCACCGGCTGCCGAGAACCGGGACGCAGCGCTCACAGCTTCGTCTCGAATGCCCTCTTGAGCACCCGGTCGGCGTCCTTGAGCGATGCCTCGGTGTGGTGCAGCTGAGTGCCGAACAGCACCCCATAGGTGAATGACGGATGCCCGTCCTCCTCGGCCCGGCTCCCCAGCTGCTGGATCCATTCGCGGGCGACGGCGGCGTCGTTGAGCTCACCGTAGTGCTCGGTGACCGCCTCCCACGCCTCGGCTGCCTCGGCGGCAGGTGTGCCGAGTGCCAGTGACAGCGCCTCGCAGACGTAGCGGACGACCTTGGCCTTCTTGCGCACTTCGTGCCGGTGGACGAGCTGCTCCGCGCCCGAGGTGGAGCGCACCTTGCGCTGCTGTCGGCGCACCTTGGCGATCGCCTCGTCGAGCATCGGCCGATAGGCCTTGCCGGTCGGTGCGGTCGCGTCCCAGCCGGGGTTGAACGGCGGGTCCTCCAGCCAGTGCTGGAGGGAGGCGAGCAGCTTGCGGTAGCGCGCTGTCGACAGGGTGCGCTTGACGTTGGAGACCGATTTGCGGTGATGGGCGGTGAGCATCTGCGTCATGTGCTCGGCCACCCCGTCGGTGATCGCCTCGGCAGGCAGGTCGTCGAGAAGGCGCGGGAGCCGTTCGAGCTGCACTTCGGCATCGCGGGCGTAGCCGAGCCGGGTGGCGAACCATTTGAGCTCCTCGCGCAGCCGGGTGACGGAGTTGGCGTCGAAGAGCGGGGCGAAGGTCTTGAGGATGCTGCGCAGCCGACGGGAGGCCACCCGGGCCTTGTGCACGGCATCCGGGGCGTCGACGGCGACGTCCTGCTCGCGGTGCTGCAGCACGCCGATGTGCTCGGCCATCGCGGCGAGCACCGTCTCGACCAGCGGTGACTTGCGGGTCAGTGTCCGCTTGGCTGCCAGCTGGGGCGCTGTGCCGAGCGCGCGGGTGAGCTTTGAGGGGGCCTCAGCCGGTTCGATGGCGGCTGCGGTGAAGACCTCGGCGATCCCGTCGAGCAGCGCCTGCCCGGTGCCGGCCTCGGCGAGCTCGACTTCGAGTTCGCGCCACTCAGACCGGGCTGCGGCCACGCCCGGGCGGGCGAAGCGCACAGCGGTGACGTGATCGTCGCTGAGCTCAGCCACCGCCGGGTCGCCGGCGCGTTCGGCCAGCAGCGTCGTGGTGCGGGCGGTGCTGAGCAGGGCGACGGGGATGAGCGGCACCTGCCCGACTTCCTCACGGACCACGGCGAGCAGTTCGGCAGGCACGCGAAGCTCATCGCCGTCGGACAGATCGACGTGCATCTCCGTGCGGGCGCTGCCGGCCGGCAGCTTGAGATGCCAACCGGCGTCCGTGCCGCCGGTGCGCCTGCGCAGGGTGAGCTTCGCGCGCGAGAGCTGGAAATCCGGGGAATCGAAGTACACGGCATCGAGCTGCATCGAATCCCCGCCGACCTCATGTGCCAGGCCTGAAAGGTCGGGAATCGGCTGCTCGGGAGCCGGGGCGAATTTCAGCTCCTCTTCGGTGGCGACGCTGACCCGTTCGGACTCTGCAGCGGCAACCACCGCCTCGGCGGCGGGGCCAGCGGCGGCGTCAGACTCGGCGACATCGGCATCGGCAGGGGAACCAGCGTGCTCGCTCACAGACTCTCCAGTGCTCGTTGCGCCGCAGCGTCGGGGTTCGGTGCGGCCGGTGCTTGAAGTATATCGGCCCCCGGACACGACTCAGGCCCGGCATCGGAGCCGGGCCTGAGATGAGAGCTGGAGTGGTGCGTCAGCCGAAGAACGGGTTGAAGAACGGGTCGACGGCGACGGCGAGGAACAGCACCGACAGGTAGGTGATCGAGCCGTGGAAGACCTTCATGGCGCGCAGCTGGGTGCCGGAGAAGCCCTTCTTCGCTCGCTTGACGAGGGCGTAGCACTGGTACATGAACCAGGCGCCTGCCAGTACAGCGGTGGCGATGTAGATCGGGCCCATCGGGGCGACCGGGATGAGCGCGAGGCTGGCGGCGACCATTGCCCAGCCGTACCAGATGATCTGCCGGCCCACGCTCGTCGGCGGGACCTTCGACGGCAGCATCGGCACGCCGGCGGCGTCGTAGTCGGCCTTGTACTTGATGGCCAGCGGCCAGTAGTGCGGCGGCGTCCAGAAGAACACGACGAGGAACAGGATGAACGGCTCCCAGCTGACCGAACCGGTGACAGCCGACCAGCCGATGAGCACCGGCATGCAGCCGGCGGCGCCGCCCCAGACGATGTTCTGGGTGGTGTGGCGCTTGAGCATGATCGTGTAGAAGACGACGTAGAGCAGGATCGCGGTGGCGGTCAGGCCGGCGGCGACCCAGTTGGTGAAGCCGCCCATCCAGAAGATCGAGCCGATGCCGAGCGCGAAGGCGAAGACGAGCGCCTCACGGGCGGAGACCTCACCGGTGACGAGCGGGCGGTTCTCGGTCCGGTGCATCTTCGCATCGATGTCGCGGTCGAGATAGCAGTTGAAGACGTTCGCCGAGGCGGCGGCAGCAGAACCGCCGATGAGGGTGGTGAGCACGAGCCACAGGCTCGGCAGGCCCTGGGCGGCGAGGAACATCACCGGGGCGGTGGTGACGAGCAGCAACTCGATGATGCGCGGCTTCGTCAGCGCGACGAAGGCCATGAACCGGCTGCGGGGCTTCGACCCACGCGTCGTCTCATCGGCGATCCGCTGCAGCGGTTTCTCCTCAGAGAGGGCGGCACGGTTCTGGTCGGCAGTCACGTCGCTCAAGTCACTTCCTCATTCGAACAGGGGCGAGGCTGTTCAGCTGCGCTTTGGGCGGCTGTCAGTCAACGGACATTATTCTACTCGTCGTCTAGTTAAATTCCACTTCCGCCTGCTGCCGCCGTGTCCGCCTGCTGCCAGACTTCGTGCGTGGTCAGCCGGTGTACGCGCGCGCCGTGTGTGAGGTATCTGTCAGCCGGTGCCGAAAGGGGGCCTGCGCGGTTCCGCACAGCTCATCTCGGCGGGTAGAGTCGGTGGTGGATTACCGTTGATGAGAAGGATTGATTCACTCACATGAGCTCCCTCCCCTGGTCCGCTGCGGACCGCACTGCAGTTCACACTGCCCGCCTGCTCGCTGCCGACGCCGTGCAGAAGGCCGGCAACGGTCATCCCGGCACGGCGATGAGCCTGGCTCCGGTCGCCTACTACCTCTATCAGCATGCGATGGTCCACGACCCGGCGGACCCGCAGTGGATCGGCCGTGACCGCTTCGTCCTCTCTGCCGGTCACTCCAGCCTCACCCAGTACGTCCAGCTCTACCTCAGCGGCTACGGCCTCGAACTCGACGATCTCAAGGCGCTGCGCCAGTGGGGCTCGCTGACCCCCGGCCACCCGGAGGTCGGCCACACCGACGGTGTGGAGATCACCACCGGCCCGCTCGGCTCGGGACTGGCCTCCGCAGTCGGCATGGCGATGGCCGCACGCCGCGAACGCGGCCTCTTCGACCCGGACACCGCTGCCGGTGAGTCGGTCTTCGACCACCGCGTCTTCGTCATCGCCGGTGACGGCGACCTGCAGGAGGGCGTGTCCTCAGAGGCATCCTCCCTGGCCGGCACCCAGAACCTCGGCAACCTCATCGTCATCTGGGACGACAACCGCATCTCGATCGAGGACGACACCTCGATCGCCTTCACCGAGGACGTCTCCGCCCGCTACGAGGCCTACGGCTGGCACGTCGAGCACGTCGACTTCCTGAACGACGGTGACTACACCGAGGACATCGACGCCCTTCACGCCGCTGTCGAGGCCGCCAAGGCCGATCCGCGCCCGTCGTTCATCCGCCTGTCGACGATCATCGCCTGGCCGAGCCCGACCGCTCAGGGCACCGGCGCCTCCCACGGCGCGGCCCTCGGCGCTGAGGAGATCGCAGCGACGAAGAAGATCCTCGGCTTCGACCCAGAGGCCGACTTCGCCGTCGACGACGATGTCCTCGCCCATGCCCGCCAGGTCCGCGACCGCGGAGCCGAAGCGCACGCCGATTGGTCGAAGCGCTTCGAGCAGTGGCGCAGCGAGCAGCCCGATCGCGCCGCTCTGCTCGACCGGCTGGTCTCCGGTGAGCTGCCGGAGAACCTGGATGAGCTGTTCCCGGTCTTCGACGCCGATGCCAAGGGTGTGGCCACCCGTGCGGCCTCCGGCAAGGTGCTCAACGCGATCGCCGAGGCGCTGCCGGAACTGTGGGGCGGTTCGGCTGACCTCGCCGGCTCGAACAACACACTCATCAAGGACGCCGCCTCCTTCCTGCCGCCGGAGCGCAGCTCGGAGATGTTCTCAGGAGAGCTCTACGGACGTAACCTGCACTTCGGCATCCGCGAGTTCGCCGCGGGCCTCATCTGCAACGGCATCGCCCTGCACGGCCCGACCCGCCCGTACAACGGCACCTTCCTCGTCTTCTCCGACTACCAGCGCCCGGCCGTCCGCCTGGCCGCACTGCAGCAGGTGCCCAACATCTTCGTGTGGACCCACGACTCGATCGGCCTAGGCGAGGACGGCCCGACCCACCAGCCGGTCGAGCACCTGTCCTCGCTGCGCGCGATCCCCGGCCTCGACGTCGTGCGTCCCGCCGATGCCAACGAGACCGCCGAGGCGTGGAAGCTGATCCTCAAACGCGCTGACGGGCCCTCCGGCCTCGTCCTCACCCGCCAGGCCGTCCCGGTGCTCGACCGCACCGCCCTGGCCCCCGCCTCGGAGACGGCCAAGGGCGGCTACATCCTCAAGGACTGCACCGGCACCCCGGATGTCATCCTGCTCGCCTCCGGCTCGGAGGTCGAGATCGCCCTGGCTGCCGCCGAGACGCTGGCCGAGCAGGGCCGCGCCGTGCGCGTCGTCTCGATGCCGTGCTTCGAATGGTTCGCCGCCCAGGACGAGACCTACCGCAACTCGGTGCTGCCGGCAGAGGTCCACGCGCGGGTCAGCGTCGAGGCCGGTACCGCCCAGAGCTGGCACCAGTTCCTCGGCACCTACGGCCGGGCTGTCTCGCTGGAGCACTTCGGCGCCTCGGCTGACTACAAGCGCCTGTACGAGGAGTTTGGCATCACCGCCGAAGCCGTCGTCGCAGCAGCAGAAGACAGCATCTCAGCAGTGGAAGGACGATGATGACTGATCGACTCGCCCAGCTCAGCCGCGCCGGGGTCTCGGTGTGGCTCGACGACCTGTCCCGCGGCCGGATCACCTCCGGGTCGCTCGGCTCGCTCATCGTCGACAGGAGCGTCGTCGGTGTGACGACGAACCCGACGATCTTCGCCGCCGCGCTGGCCGACGGCGAGGCCTACGATGCGCAGGTCCGCGAGCTTGCTGCCTCCGGTGCCAGTGTCGACGACGCCATCGATGCGCTCACCTGTCACGACGTTGCGCAAGCCGCCGACATCCTCGCACCGATCTACCGGGCCTCCGGCGGCGTCGACGGACGGGTGTCGATCGAGGTGCCTCCCCATCTCGCGCACGACACCGAGGGGACCGTCGAGTGTGCGCGCAAGCTGTGGGAGATGATCGACCGGCCGAACATCCTCATCAAGATCCCCGCCACTGAGGAGGGCATGCTCGCCATCGCCCGCACCCTCGGTGAGGGCATCAGCGTCAACGTCACCCTCATCTTCGCTCTCGACCGCTACCGGAAGGTCGTCGAGGCGTTCATCAGCGGTCTCGAACGCGCCCGCGAGGCCGGCCGCGACATCTCCCGCATCCACTCGGTCGCCTCGATCTTCGTCTCCCGCGTCGATTCGGAGATCGACAAGCGCCTCGATGCCATCGGCTCGGAGAAGGCGCTGAGCCTCAAGGGCAAGGCCGGCATCGCGAACTGCCGCCTGGCCTACGAGATCTGCACGCAGCTGTTCGACAGTGAGCGCTGGGACGTCCTCGAGGCTGCCGGTGCGCACCGCCAGCGGCCGCTGTGGGCGTCGACGGGCACCAAGGATCCTGCCTACCCTGACACGCTCTATGTCAGCGAGCTCGTCACCGAGGGTGTGGTCAACACGATGCCGGAGAAGACCCTGGAGGCCTTCGCCGACCATGGTGAGCTGCACGGCGACACGGTCGTCGATCGGCACACCGAGGCCGATGAGCTCTTCGACACGCTGGCGATCATGGGCATCGACTACGCCGAGGTGATGGACGTCCTCGAGCGAGAGGGCCTGGAGAAGTTCGACGCCAGCTGGGCAGAACTCGTCGAGACCGTCACCCAGCAGCTTGAAGGAGCACAGTCATGACACTGTCATTCGGCTATCCCTCCCCCGCCGAATTCGAGGACGAGGTCCGCGATCTCGTCACCGCCCGCGCCGCCTCGCGCATCGCCTCCGGTGATCCCACGCTGTGGGGCGACGCCGCCGAGGCGGAGGCCTCCAAGCGGCTGGGCTGGGTGGGCCTGCCGGAATCGTCAGTCGAGCTGCTCGACGAGATCGAGAAGCTGCGCGCCGAGCTCGCCGCCGAGGGCATCGACCATGTCACCCTCTGCGGCATGGGCGGCTCATCGCTGGCCCCTGAGGTCATCTGCGCCACCGCGGGTGTGTTCCTCGAAGTCGTCGATACCACCGATCCCGGCCAGATCGCCGAAGCCATCGGCACGGACCTGCAGCGCAGTGTTGTCGTCGTGGCATCGAAGTCAGGCTCGACGATCGAGACCGAGGCGCAGCGCCGTGCCTTCGCCGAGGCGTTCGAGGCCGCCGGCATTCCAGCCGCCTACCGCATGGTCGTCGTCACCGATCCCGGATCGCCGCTGGCGCAGCTGGCCGAGCAGGAAGGCTACCGCAAGGTCTTCTACGCTGATCCGCGCGTCGGCGGCCGGTTCTCCGCTCTCAGTGCCTTCGGCCTCGTGCCGGCCGGCCTGGCCGGCGCCGACATCGCCGGACTGCTCGCTGAGGCGCGCGAGATCGCCCCGCAGCTTGAACACGACTCACCGGACAACCCTGCCGTCCAGCTCGGCGCGTTCCTCGGTGTTGCCCACGCCCGGGAGACCGACAAGCTCGTCATCGCCCGCACCACCTCCTCGATCGTTGGTCTGGGCGCCTGGCTGGAGCAGCTGCTGGCCGAATCGACCGGCAAGGACGGCGAGGGCATCCTCCCGGTCGTCGTCGAAGGACCGGACGCACCCGGCTTCTCCGACGCGCGGGCTGATGCGATGCTGCTGTTCGTCGGTGAAGTCACCGGTGAGGCCACTCCCCCGTCGGGCTTCGCCTGTGCGGTCGACTATCCGCTGGGGGCGCAGTTCCTGCTGTGGGAGTACACCACCGCCATCACCGGCTACAGCATCGGCATCAATCCCTTCGACCAGCCCGATGTCGAGGCGGCGAAGGCCAGTGCACGCGCACTGCTGGAATCCGATTCGCCGATCGACAGCGAAGAGCCGCTGTTCACTGTCGGCTCCGTCGAGGTCTACAGCTCACCGCACCTGCTCGAGGGTGTCGACACGCTCGAAGAGGCGCTGCGCGCCCTGGCGGCCGCAGCTGACGAATACGGATACCTGGCAGTCCAGGCCTTCCTCGACCGGATCAGCGACCGGCGTGCCGAGCTCATCCGGCAGGCGGCCGCGCTGCGCACCGGACTGCAGACGACCTTCGGCTACGGGCCGCGCTATCTGCACTCGACGGGCCAGTACCACAAGGGCGGACGCCCCAACGGTGTGTTCCTGCAGATCACCGGCAGCCCACGGGCTGATGTGCTGATTCCGGGCGAATCGTACAGCTTCGGTCAGCTGCAGGCCGCGCAGGCCGCCGGTGATGCCGATGTGCTCACCGATCGCGGCCGGCCGGTGCTGCGTCTGCATCTGCGCGATCGTGCGCAGGGCATCGCTGACATCCTCGCTGCGTTCGGCTTCGAGGACGTGTGAGCCAAGCGCGCTGAGATGGCCGTCTGCTGACGGATGCGAAAACGGTGTGGGGCCGGCGGATATCCGCCGGCCCCACACCGTTTGTCTGTCTTGTCCTCAGCCCTGGAAGCGGACCATGAGTCCGAGCAGCACGATCGAAGACACCCACACGATGGCCACGAGCGTGGTGAAGCGGTTGAGGTTGCGCTCAGCGACACCTGACGATCCGAGGTTCGAGCTCATGCCGCCGCCGAACATGTCCGACATGCCGCCGCCCTTGCCCTTGTGCAGGAGGATGAGCAGGGTGAGGAACACGCTGGTGAGCACAAGAATGCTCGTCAACGTCCAGGTGAGGATGGAGTCCACAGTTGTCTGCCTTTGCGTACGTTGAGGAAAAGATGCTGTCAGAGAGTCTACTGCGAGGAAGCCGCGTGGCACAAAGAGGCGAAGCTCTCCGGGTCGAGGCTCGCTCCGCCGACGAGTGCGCCGTCGACATCGTCATGGGCGACGATCTCAGCGACGTTCTCCGTCTTGACACTGCCGCCGTAGAGCAGCCGGACAGTGCCGGCGAATCCGGCATTGTAGAGCTCTTCGAGCCGGGAGCGGATCGCGGAGCACATCTCGGCAGCGTCACCGGCGGTGGCCGTCTCCCCAGTGCCGATCGCCCACACAGGCTCGTAGGCGATGACGAGACCGGCGAGCTCATCTGCGCTCAGCCCGTCGAGAGCCTTCTCGACCTGGCCGAGGGTGAACTGAACGTGCTCGCCGGCCTGACGGGTCTCCAGAGACTCGCCGACGCACAGGATCGGGGTGAGCTCGTGCCGCAGCGCTGCGCGCAGCTTCGAGGCGACGACCTCATCGGTTTCGCTGTGGTAGGCCCGGCGCTCGCTGTGCCCGACGATGACGTACGTGCAGCGCAACCGGTTGAGGAACGCCCCGGACACCTCACCGGTGTAGGCGCCTTCATCGTGGGCTGAGAGATCCTGCCCGCCGTAGGCGATCGGCAGCTTGTCGCCCTGGATAAGTGTCTGCACCGACCGGATGTCGGTGAACGGCGGCAGCACCGCCACCTCGGCCTTCTCGATGTCGACGCGGTGGTCCTTGAGCGACCAGGCGAGCTTCTGCACCGTGGAGATCGCCTGCAGGTGGTCGAGGTTCATCTTCCAGTTCCCGGCCAGCAGCAGGGTGCGAGTCGTGCTCATCGTTCCTCTTTCAATCGGCGAGTACGTCAAGGCCGGGCAGCATCTTGCCTTCGAGGTACTCGAGGCTGGCGCCGCCACCGGTGGAGATGTGGCCGAACTGGTCGTCGGCGAAGCCGAGGCTACGCACTGCGGCTGCGGAGTCGCCACCGCCGACGACGGTGAGCCGGCCCTCGGCCTGTCCGCCGTGCTCGTCGGTCAGGGCTTCGGCGACTGCCCGGGTGCCGGCTGCGAAGGCAGGGAACTCGAAGACGCCCATCGGGCCGTTCCAGAACACGGTCTTGGCTGCCGCGATCCGCTCAGCGTAGGTCCGTGCGGTCTCCGGTCCGATGTCGAGGCCGATGCCGTCGGCTCCGGCCGGGGTGGATTCGAGGGCATCGCTGCTGACGGTCCAGTGCTCGGCATCGGCGGCGAAGGAGGAGGCCATGACGATGTCGGTGGGCAGCAGGATCTCGACGCCGCGCTCCTCGGCAGCGGCGAGGTAGCCCTTGACAGTGTCGAGCTGGTCTTCCTCAAGCAGGCTGGAGCCGATGGCGTGTCCCTGGGCCTTGAGGAAGGTGAAGAGCATTCCGCCGCCGATGATGAGGGTGTCGGCGCGCTCGAGCAGGCTGGCGATGACGCCGAGCTTGTCGGAGACCTTCGATCCGCCGAGCACGACGACGTAGGGGCGGGCCGGATCGTGCAGGAGCCGGTCGCACACCTCGACTTCGGCGGCGACGAGACCACCGGCCATGTGCGGCAGACGCTGGGCGATGTCGTAGACGCTGGCCTGCTTGCGGTGCACGACACCGAAGCCGTCGGAGACATAGACGTCGGCGAGAGCTGCGAGCTCATCGGCGAATGCGCCACGCTCGGCATCGTCCTTGGAGGTCTCGCCGGCGTTGAATCGGAGGTTCTCCAGCAGCAGGATCTGGCCGTCTTCCAGTGCGGCAGCCTTGGTCTTGGCGTCCTCACCGACGGTGTCGGAGGCGAACTGCACCTCGCGGCCGACGGCTTCGGACAGGGCGGCGACGACAGGCTTGAGCGAGTACTTCTCCTCAGGGGTGCCCTTCGGGCGGCCGAGGTGGGCCATGACGATGACCTTGGCGCCGGCTTCGGCGAGGCTGCGCAGCGTCGGTGCTGAGGCGACGATGCGGCCGGTGTCGGTGATCGTCGTGCCGTCCATCGGGACGTTGAGGTCGCTGCGGACGAGCACCCGCTTGCCGGCCAGCTCGGCCGGCTGCTCCAGTTTCTTCACTGTCGTACCTTTCCTATGACTGTGCCCCGCCCGGCGGTCGCTGAGCCGCCGGGCGAGGCGCGATGCTGGTGTGGTTCAGAGGGTCTTGCCGACGAACTCGACCATCTCGAACAGACGCTGGGAGTAGCCCCACTCGTTGTCGTACCAGGACACGACCTTGACCTGGTTGCCGACAACGCGGGTGAGCTCGGCGTCGAAGATCGAGGAGTACTCGCTCATGACGATGTCCGAGGACACGATCGGGTCTTCGGTGTAGCCGAGGATGCCCTTGAGGTCGCCTTCGGAGGCCTTCTTGACCGCGGCGTTGACCTCTTCCGCGGTCACCTGCTTCTTCGGGTTGAAGGTCAGGTCGACGAGCGAACCGGTGGGCACCGGCACGCGCACGGCGAATCCGTCGAGGCGGCCCTTGAGCTGCGGCAGCACCTCGGCGACGGCCTTGGCGGCGCCGGTGGTCGTCGGCACGATGTTGATCGCGGCCGCACGCGCCCGGCGCAGGTCCTTGTGGTTGGCGTCGACGAGGTTCTGGTCACCGGTGTAGGCGTGCACCGTCGTCATGAGGCCGGCCTCGATGCCGAAGGCGTCGTCGAGGACCATCGCCAGCGGTGCCAGGCAGTTCGTCGTGCACGAGGCGTTGGAGATGATGTGCTGGTTCTGCGGGTCGTAGGTGCTGTCGTTGACGCCCATGACGAACGAGCCGTCAATGCCCTTGCCGGGTGCCGAGAGGATGACCTTCTTGGCACCGGATTCGAGGTGGGCTGCGGCGGCTTCGCGGGTGCGGAACTTGCCGGTGGCCTCGACGACGACATCGACTCCGAGGTCTCCCCAGTTGATGTCGTGCGGGTCCTTCTCCGCCGAGGCGTGGATGCGGTCTCCGTCGACGGTGAGCGATTCGTCGTCGTATTCGACGGTGCCGGGGAACTTCCGCCACACGGAGTCGTAGCGCAGCATGTGGGCGAGGTGCTTGTTGTCGGTCAGATCGTTGATGGCAACGATCTCGACATCGGTGTCGACTTCGTATGCTTGGCGCAGGAACGAGCGGCCGATTCGGCCGAAGCCGTTGATGCCTACACGAATGGACATTCCGATTCCTCCTGGGGTTCGGCGAGTGTTCCGGTATTCATCCTAGTCACGCTTCATGCGCCTCTGCAGGCTCAGCGGGGCGTGGATGTGAAGTTCACATGAACTGTGTCAGGCATCCTCAAGCATGTCCGGCGTCAGGCTCGATTCGGTGTTGGGCACGCCGAGCTCATCAGCCTTCTTATCGGCGGTGGCGAGCAGTCGGCGGATCCGCCCGGCGATCGCGTCCTTGGTCATCGGCGGGTCGGCCTGCTGGCCGAGCTCCTCCAGCGACGCCTGCTTGTGCTTGAGCCGCAGCTCGCCGGCGTACTTGAGGTGCTCGGGAATCTCGTCGCCGAGGATCTGGAAGGCACGTTCGACGCGTGCGCCCGAGGCGACCGCCGCTCGGGCCGACCGGCGCAGGTTGGCGTCGTCGAAGTTCGCCAGCCGGTTGGCGGTGGCGCGCACTTCCCGGCGCATCCGCCGCTCCTCCCACACCAGGCGGGTGGCCTCGGCACCCATGTTCGTCAGCAGGTCGCCGATCGCCTCGCCATCGCGGATGACGACCCGGTCGACCCCGCGCACCTCGCGGGCCTTGGCGGAGATGCCGAGGCGGCGGGCCGAACCGACGAGCGCGAGTGCCGCCTCGGGTCCGGGGCAGGTGATCTCCAGAGCTGCCGAACGTCCTGGTTCGGTCAGGGATCCGTGGGCGAGGAACGCGCCGCGCCAGGCGGCCTGCGCATCGGCCAGCGAGCCGTTGACGATCGCCGAGGGCAGTCCGCGCACCGGGCGCAGGCGCCCGTCGATGAGCCCGGTCTGGCGGGCCAGGGCGGCTCCGTCGTTGGCGACGCGGACGAGGTAGCGGCTGCCGCGCCGGATGCCGGAGGCGCCGATGACGACGACGTCGGCGGTGTGGCCGAAGAGCGACTTGATCTCTGCGCGCAGACGGCGGGCGACGATGTTGGTGTCGACCTCAGCTTCGATGACGATGGAGCCGGCGACGAGGTGCAGGGCGTTGGTGAAGCGCAGGATCGCCGACACCTCGGCCTTGCGGGCCGAGATGCGGGTGATGGCCACCCGCGCGAGCTCATCCTTGACCTGTGCTGTCAGTGCCATTGCGTCGAGTCCTTTCGATTGTCCACCGCTGCTCACCACTGTTCGTCGACGGTGATGCCAGCGTCAAGCAGCACGTCGCGATAGCAGGCGGCGAGCTTGAGGCTGTCGTGCTGGCTCTGCTTGCGTCCGCGCAGCGACCGGGTCCACAGCCGCGCCGCGAAGAGGCGCTGTGCTTTGGCTTCGAGTTCCGGTTCGGCCCGGGCGGCGTCCTCGTCGACGAGAACATAGTCGAAGCGCAGCCGCGGGGCGTGCGAGTGCAGTGATTCGAGGTGATCGCACAGGCTCAGATCGCGGGTCTCGGCCTTCGCACCGGGCAGGTTGAGGGTCAGGGTGCGCAGTGCATCTGAGGCGAAGATCGCCTCAGCGAGATCCGGGACGAGCAGGTGGGGCATGACGGAGGTGTACCAGGAGCCGGGACCGAGGTTGAGGATCTCGGCTGCCCGCACGGCGTCGATCGTCTCTGCGCGGGCGGGCGGGTTGTGCGGCACGAGCCGCACTTCGCGCAGGTGCCCGTCCGTTGCCGCCAGGGCCGACTGACCCTGCACCACCTCGGGCGCGGCATCGGGGGCGAACTGGACGTCGCCTTCGATACGCAGCGGCAGCGACGACATCGGCAGCACGCGGCCGTGGGCGCGCAGCAGGCGCGCCATCCAGTCGAGGCCTTCGACGTGGTCTCCGAGGAGCTGCCAGAGAGCGGAGATGAGGAGGTTGCCGACCGAGTGGTCGTGCAGCGGGCCGTCGGAGGAGAACCGGCTCTGGATGACATCGCGCCACACCCGGCCCCATTCGCCGTCGTCGCACAGCGCGGCCAGTGCCATGCGCAGGTCACCGGGCGGCAGGCCGCCGAGCTCTTGGCGCAGGCGACCGGACGAACCGCCGTCGTCGGCCACGGTGACGACGGCGGTGAGGTTCTCCGTCAGCAGCCGGAAAGCGCGCAGCGCAGCGTAGAGCCCGTGGCCGCCGCCGAAGGAGACGACCTGTGGGCCGCCGGTGCTGCGCCGCTGGCGCGCGGCCATGACGAACGGCAGCTCTTCGGTGTGGAGGCGGTGGGCGCTGGGGCTGTAGCTGCTCGGGTCGGGACGTGAGAATCCTATGTGCTGACTCATCTACTCGCGTCCCAGGTCGCGGTGGCGCACGGTCACCGATGCGGTCGTGCGCTCGGCCAGCCGGCGGCCGAGTTCCTCGCTCATGGCCACGGAGCGGTGCTTGCCGCCGGTGCAGCCGAGGGCGATCGTCATATGCGATCGATTCTCGTGTTCATAGCCTTCGATGACGACGTCGAGCGCGCCGAGGTAGCGGTCGACGAAGGCGAGGGCGCCGTTCTGCGAGAGCACGTAGTCGCGCACAGGTGCGTCGGTGCCGTTCTGGCCGCGCAGCTGCGGAATCCAGTAGGGGTTGGGCAGGAAGCGAACGTCGGCCATGAAATCGGCGTCGACGGGCACGCCGTATTTGAATCCGAAGCTCTGCACGGTGATCCGCAGCTGGTTGCTGTCGCTGCCGCTGAGCAGGGAGTGGACGTTGGCACGCAGCTGGTGGACGTTGAGGTCGCTGGTGTCGATGAGGATGTCTGACTGGTCGCGCAGCGGGGCGAGGGCCTTGCGCTCTTCGGTGATGCCGTCGATGAGGGTGCCCTCGCCCTGCAGCGGGTGGGGGCGGCGGACGGATTCGAAGCGGCGCACGAGGGCGTCGTCGTTGGCGTCGAGGAACAGCACCTTGATGTTGAGGCCCTGCGAGCGGTAGGCGCTGAGCGTCTGGTTGAGCTCGGAGAACATCTGGCGGGTGCGCACATTGGTGACGACGGCGACCTTCGGCAGCGATCCGTCGGCGCGGGCGACGAGTTCGACCAGCGGCGGGATCATCTGCAGCGGCAGGTTGTCGACGACATACCAGTCCATGTCCTCAAGGGCGTTGGCCGCCGTCGAACGGCCGGCTCCGGACATTCCGGTCAGCAGCAGCACCTCGACGTCGTCGCCGGTGCCCTCGATGGCAACCGGTGATGAGGCGTCAGTCATCGGCAGTCCCTTCTGCAGTGGTCTCATCTGCCTCAACAGTATCGGATTCTACTTCCGGGCTCAGTGTCCGGTGGATCTTCTCCGCCAGGGCAGGACCGATGCCTGGGGCAGCGGTGAGATCGTCGACCGCGGCGGCCCGGATCCGCTTAACGGAGCCGAAGTGCTTAAGCAGCGCCTTCTGCTTGGCCGCCCCGAGCCCGGGGATGCCGTCGAGGGCCGATGAGCGCTGGGCTCGGGTGCGCTTCTGCTGGTGGTAGCGGATGGCGAAGCGGTGGGCCTCGTCGCGGATGCGCTGGAGCATGAAGAGGCCCTCCGAGCCACGCGGGAGGATGACCGGGAACTCATCACCGGGCACCCACACCTCTTCGAGTCGCTTCGCCAGGCCGACGACGGAGATGTCGGTGATGCCGAGATCATTCAGCGCCTGCACGGCGGCGTTGACCTGCGGCAGCGCACCGTCGACGACGAGCAGGCTGGGCCGGTAGCCGAATCGCTCGTCGGGTTCGTCCTCGACGAGGCTCTCGAGGTAGCGGGAGAAGCGCCGGGAGACGACGTCGTACATCGCCGAGGTGTCGTCCCGCGCGGCATCACCGCTGATGGAGAACCGACGGTAGTCGCGTTTCTTGGCCAGGCCGTCTTCGAATACGACGAGCGAGCCGACGACGTTCTGACCCGACATGTGGGAGTTGTCGATGCATTCGATGCGCAGCGGCGGCTCCGGCAGGTTCAGCGCCTGCTGGATCTCGCTCAGCGCTTCGCTGCGGGTGGTGAGGTCGGAGGCACGCTGCATCTTGTGCCGCATGAGCGCCTGCTCGGCGTTCTTGTGCACGGTGTCGAGCACAGCTTTCTTCTCCCCGCGCTGCGGGACCCGCAGTTCGACTTTCGTTCCGCGCTGCTCGCTCAGCCAGGTCGTGGCGAGCTCGACGTCGCTGGGCAGGGTGTCGAGCAGGATCTCCTTGGGGATCGCGTCGGCATCCATGCCGCTGTAAGCCTGTCGCAGGTAGTCGAGTGTCAGCTCCGCAGGCGTGAGGTCCTGGAGGCGTTCGATGATCCAGCCGCGCTGGCCGCGGATGCGGCCGCCGCGCACATGGAACACCTGCACCGAGGCCTCCAGCTCCTCGACGACCATGGAGAAGACGTCGACGTCGACATTCTGCGACAGCACCACGGCGCTCTTGTCGAGGACCTTCTCAAGCGCCTGGATCTCGTCACGCAGCTCGGCAGCGCGCTCGTAGTCGAGGTTCTGTGCGGCGTCGGCCATCTCGCGCTGTCGGCTGGAGATGAACTGACCGGTGTTGCCCCGCATGAAGTCGGCGATGTTGCGGGCCAGCTGCCTGTGCTCCTCCGGTGTCACCCGGCCGACGCAGGGGGCGGCGCATTTGTCGATGTAGCCGAGCAGGCAGGGTCGGTCGGTCTGCCGGGCACGGCGGAACACTCCGGCGGTGCAGGTGCGCACCGGCCAGGCTTTGAGCAGCAGGTCGAGGGTCTCCTTGATCGCCCACACCTGGGTGAAGGGACCGAAGTAGGTGACGCCCTTCTTGCGGCTGCCGCGGGTGACGAAGGCGCGCGGGTATTCGTCCTGCATCGTGATCGCCAGGTACGGATACGACTTGTCGTCGCGGAACATGACGTTGAATCGCGGGCGGAACTCCCGGATCCACGTCCATTCCAGCTGCAACGCCTCGACTTCGTTGTTGACGACGGTCCAGTCGACCGAGGCTGCGGTGTGGACCATCGTGAAGGTCCGCTGCATAAGCGCGGCTGGGTTGCCGAAGTACGAGTTGAGCCTGGCGCGTAGGTTCTTCGCCTTGCCGACGTAGATGACCCGCCGGTCGGCGTCGCGGAAGCGGTAGACGCCGGGCTGGGTGGGGATCTCACCTGTCGCCGGGCGGTACTTGCTCGGATCCACGGTTATGTCCGGTTAGCGAGCATCTCGGCCAGGAACTGCCCGGTGTAGGAGGACTCGATGGCCGCGACCTCTTCCGGTGTTCCCTCGGCGATGACAGTGCCGCCGCCGCGTCCGCCTTCGGGCCCCATGTCGACGATGTGGTCGGCTGAGGCGATGACGTCGAGGTTGTGCTCGATGACGATGACGGTGTTGCCCTTGTCGACGAGACCCTGCAGCACACCCAGAAGCTTGCGGATGTCCTCGAAGTGCAGGCCTGTGGTCGGTTCGTCGAGCACGTAGACGGTGCGGCCGCGCGAGCGTTTCTGCAGTTCGGCTGCGAGTTTGACGCGCTGGGCCTCACCGCCGGACAGCGTGGTGGCAGGCTGGCCGAGGCGCACGTAGCCCAGGCCGACTTCAACCAGGGTGTGCAGGTGCCGGGCGATGGCAGGGACCGCCGAGAAGAAGTCGGCGGCCTCCTCGATGGGCATGTCGAGCACATCGGCGATCGTCTTGCCCTTGAACTTCGCTTCGAGGGTCTCCCGGTTGTAGCGGGCACCGTGGCAGACCTCGCAGGGGACGTAGACATCGGGCAGGAAGTTCATCTCGATCTTGATGGTGCCGTCGCCGTGGCAGTTCTCGCAGCGTCCGCCCTTGACGTTGAAGGAGAACCGGCCGGGCTGGTAGCCACGGATGCGGGCGACTTCGGTTTCGGCGAAGAGCTTGCGCACGTGGTCGAACACGCCGGTGTAGGTGGCGGGGTTCGACCGCGGCGTGCGGCCGATGGGCGACTGGTCTACGTGGATGATCTTGTCGAGGTCTTCGTGACCGGTGATCCGCTTGTGGCGGCCGGGTACGCGGTTGGCGCCGTTGAGGTCGTTGGCCAGCTGCGTGTAGAAGATGTCGTTGACGAGCGTCGACTTGCCTGAACCGGACACTCCGGTCACGGCGGTGAAGACGCCGAGCGGCAGTGAGACGGTAACGTCCTTGAGGTTGTTCTCACGGGCGTGGTGGACGGTCACCATCTTCTTGCGGTCGACCGAGCGGCGCTGGGTCGGGATCTCGATCTGGCGCTGGCCGCTGAGGTAGGCACCGGTGATGGAGCGCTCGGCCTTCGTGAGGTCGGCGACGGGTCCGGAGTAGACGACCTCTCCCCCGTGTTCGCCGGCGCCGGGTCCGATGTCGACGATCCAGTTGGCGGCCTCGATCGTCTCCTCGTCGTGTTCGACGACGATGAGGGTGTTGCCGAGGTCGCGCAGTTTGAGCAGCGTTTCGATCAGCCGCCGGTTGTCGCGCTGATGCAATCCGATGGACGGTTCATCGAGGACGTAGAGCACGCCGACGAGTCCGGAGCCGATCTGGGTGGCCAGGCGAATGCGCTGCGCTTCCCCGCCGGAGAGTGTGCCGGCGGTGCGGTCGAGGCTGAGGTATTCGAGTCCGACGTCGAGGAGGAACCCGAGCCGGGCCCGGATCTCCTTCATCACCTGTGCCGCGATCGCCGCGTCACGGCCGCTGAGCTCGAGACCGGTGAGGAATTCGGCGGCCTGGTCGAGGGCCATGGTGGAGACGTCGGCGATCGACTTGCCTGCGATCTTGACGTGCAGCGCCTCGGGCTTGAGGCGGGTTCCGCCACAGGCGGCACACGGCACCTGGCGCATGTAGGACTCGTAGCGTTCCCGGGCGTGGTCGGATTCGGTCTCACCGTGCTTGCGCAGGATGTACTGGAAGACACCTTCGAAACCGGTCGAATAGGTCCGTTCGCGGCCGAACCGGTTCTTGTAGCGGACGTGGACCTGGTAGTCCTTGCCTTCGAGGATCGCCTTGCGGTGGGACTTCTTCAGGTCCTTCCACGAGGTGAACAGGTCGAAGCCGAGTTCATCGCCGAGGCCCTTGAGCAGCCGGTTGAAGTACTTCGCTGTCGTCTTGCCCTTCGACCACGGCGCGATCGCACCTTCACCCAGGGTGAGGTCCTCATCGGGCACGACGAGCGTCTCATCGACCTGCAGCTTCGTGCCGATGCCGTCGCAGACGGGGCAGGCGCCGAACGGTGAGTTGAAGGAGAAGGTGCGCGGTTCGATCTCATCGACGGTGAGCGGATGGTCGTTCGGGCACGACATGTTCTCCGAGAACGTCCGGGTGGTGCCCTCGTCGACGAGCTCGACATCGAGGCGCCCGCCGGCGGTTGCCAGCGCGGTCTCGACGGAGTCGGTGACGCGCTGGCGGATGCCGTCCTTGGCGACGAGCCGGTCGACGACGACGGAGATATCGTGCTTGTACTGCTTCTCCAGCTTCGGCGGATCGGTCAGCTGCACCTGCTCGCCGTCGACGACGGCGCGGGAGAAGCCCTTGGTCTGCAGGTCGGCGAACAGGTCGGCGAACTCGCCCTTGCGCCCGCGCACAAGCGGGGCGAGCACGATGAACTTCGTGCGCTCCGGCAGGGTCAGCAGCTGATCGACGATGTTCTGCGGTGTCTGCCGGGTGATCGGCTCACCGCATTCCGGGCAGTACGGGGTGCCGATGCGCGCCCACAGCAGGCGCAGGAAGTCATACACCTCGGTGATGGTGCCGACGGTCGAGCGCGGGTTCTTCGAGGTCGACTTCTGGTCGATCGACACCGCCGGTGAGAGGCCTTCGATGAAGTCGACGTCGGGCTTGTCCATCTGCCCGAGGAACATCCGCGCGTACGACGACAGCGATTCGACGTAGCGGCGCTGGCCCTCGGCGAAGATCGTGTCGAAGGCGAGGGAGGATTTTCCGGAGCCGGACAGCCCGGTGAAGACGACCATCGAGTCGCGCGGGATGGCGATCTCGACGTTCTTCAGGTTGTGTGCCCGGGCCCCTTTGACCCACAGCGTGTCGAGGTGCGATACGCCGCGGTCGGCCTCTGCATTCGCGGTCTGAGTAGTCACAGTGTGTACTTTAGTTCCCTTCACTGACATCGGTGATTTCAGCGCATCGGGCCGACGTCGAGGATCTCGACGACGACTTCGCCGGCGCTGTCGCTGGCGGCCACGTCGACGCGGGCGGTGATCGCCCAGTCGCGGTCGCCGTCGGGGTCGGCGAGGATCTGCCGGACTCTCCACTCCTCCTCGCCTTCGGTGATCTGCACATAGGCAGAACTCCGGGCGTCGCCATCGATGCGCAGATCGCCGTACTCCTCGTAGAAGTCCTCGATCGCGTTCTCCCACGCCTTGGCATCCCAGCCGGAGTCAGCGTCGAGTTCGCCGAGGTGGTCGTAGGCGGCGCGTTCGGCCAGCAGCACCCGGTGGAACATCGTATTGCGGATCAGCGAGGTGAACCGTCTGCGGTCGGAGCTGAGCGTCTGTGCGGCGGCCGGCAGCAGCGCCGGTTCGTCCTCGTCTCCCCCGCCCGCGGTGCGCAGGGCTTCCCATTCCTCGACGAGGCTGGAGTCGACGCGGGCGATGAGCTCGCCGAGCCAGTCGATGATCTCCTGCAGGCGCTCGTCGACGGCGTCGGCGGGCACGTTCTGCACGAGTGCCCGGTAGACGTCCATGAGGTAGCGCAGCAGTCCGCCTTCGACCCGGGCGAGCCGGTAGTAGGCGACGAACTGCGAGAAGTTCATCGACTGCTCGATCATGTCGGCGACGACCGCCTTGGGTTCGAGCCCGACCTCGCGCACCCAGGGCGAGGTCTCGGCATAGGCGTCGAAGGCGGTTTCGAGGATCTCGGCGTTGGGCTGCGGGTAGGTCAGCTCGTCGAGGATCGCCATCCGCTCGGTGTAGTCGACGCCGTCGGCCTTGAGCGCAGCGAGCTCCTCCTGTTTGATCCGGTCGAGCTGGCCCTTGAGGATCGTGAAGTGCACCGGGGTGGTCGCCTCGATGATCGAGAGCACGTTGAGCGCCCAGCCGTCGCCGTCGCGGTCGAACAGGTCGAGGGCGGCCAGCGCGAACGGCGAGAGCGGCTGGTTGAGTGCGAAGTGGGGGCCGAGGTCGCGCTGCAGGACGTAGCGCACCTCCGGTTCGCCGTCCGGTCCCGAGGCGTCGGTGACCTCCCGGCGGATGACGTCCGAGCGCAGCAGCGCGCGCCCGATCTTGAGCGCTTTGAGGTACAGGTCGATCTTCGCCGCGGCTGTCTCGTGGGTGGCGTCGATGAACCGGCGGATCGTGTGCACGCCGCTGCCGGGCCTGGAGAGCAGGTTGAGGATCGTGGCATGGTTGAGCTGCATGTGGGAGCGCAGCTCTTCGGGCTGGCCGGTCGTGAGCTGGTCGAAGGTCTCTTTGGACCAGCCGACGAATCCGGTCGGCGGCTGCTGCTTGCGGACCTTGCGCCGCTTCTTCGAATCGTCGCCGGCTTTGGCGAGGGCCTTCTGGTTCTCGATGACGTGTTCGGGGGCCTGCGCGACGACGTAGCCGACGGAGTCGTAGCCGGCCCGCCCGGCACGCCCGGCGATCTGCTGGAACTCGCGCACCGTCAGCCGGCGCATGCGCCGGCCGTCGAATTTCGCCAGCCCGGTCAGCAGCACAGTGCGGATGGGCACGTTGATGCCGACGCCGAGGGTGTCGGTGCCGGAGATGATGCGCAGCAGCCCGGCGCCGGCGAGCTGTTCGACGAGCCGGCGGTAGCGGGGCAGCATGCCGGCGTGGTGAACGCCGATGCCGTGGCTGAGCAGGCGCTTGAGGATCTGCCCGAACCCTTTGGAGAAGCGGAAGCCTTTGATCTCTGCGGCGATCGCCTCCCGCTCCTCACGTGAGCACAGGTTGGCGCTGACGATGTTGCCGGCCAGGGTCACGGCCTGGGCCTGGGCGAAGGAGACGATGTAGACCGGTGCACGGTCCTTGGAGATGAGCTGGCGCAGCGTTTCATGCAGCGGCTCCTCCGAGTACCTGTACTCCAGCGGCACCGGACGGGTCGCCGATGTCACGAGGGTGACGTCGCGGCCGGTGAGTTCGCTGAGGTCTGCGCTGATGTGGGACATGTCGCCGAGCGTGGCGGACATGAACACGAACTGGGTCTGCGGCATCTCCAGCAGCGGCACCTGCCAGGCCCAGCCGCGCTGCGGGTCGCCGAAGTAATGGAACTCGTCCATGACGACGAGTTCGACGTCGAGTTCGGCGCCTTCGCGCAGCGCCTGGTTGGCCAGGATCTCAGCGGTCGCGCAGATAATCGGGGCATCGGAGTTGACCGAGGAGTCACCGGTGATCATGCCGACGTTCTCGGCTCCCAGTGCGGCGGTGAGGTCGAAGAACTTCTCACTCACCAGTGCCTTGATCGGGGCGGTGTAGTAGGCGCAGCGGCCGGTGTTGAGGGCGGCGAAGAGCGAAGCGAGGGCGACCATCGACTTGCCGGAGCCGGTCGGTGTCGCGACGATCGTGTGGTCGCCGGTGAGGACGGAGAGGATGGCCTCTTCCTGTACCTCGTAAAGTTCGATTCCCTGCTCAGCGGCGTAATCGGAGAAGGCTGAGAACAGAGTGTCCGGGTCGGCGTGGTCACTCGGTATCTCAGGCAGCGTCGGCACGCATGTCTCCTCTGGGAGTGTGGGGAACGGTCTACCGTACACTCTAACCAGAGATCACCGCCGCCTTATTCCCGCACAGCGGGCCCGTCGAGCAAGGAGACCTGATGGCCGTCTTCGCAGTCCAGTACACCTACAGCTCTGATACCGAAACCCGGATGCAGACCCGCCCGCAGCACCGGACGTGGCTCTCCCGCCTGTTCGACGAGAAGGTGATCCTGGCTGCCGGCCCATTCGACGAGGAGCGTCCCGGTGCCCTGCTTCTCGTGCATGCCGAGTCGCAGGCGGCCGTCGAGGACGTCCTCACCCAGGATCCCTACGCCGAGGCGGGCGTCATCGAGGGTGTGGAGATCCGCCAGTGGACACCGGTCTTCGGACCGTGGGTGCAGGACTGATCCGTCCCGACACCTGAATGCCGCAGGGCCAGCCGGTTGATCCGGCTGGCCCTGCGGCTTTTCGTCTGCGGTCAGAACGGTGTCACCTTTGTGTTCCGGTGTCCTCGCCTGTCGCCTCGGTGCCTGCGGCGTGCGATCCGCCCGAGGCGGTGGTCTGCTCACCGTCGGAGGCCGGTGAGAGCGAGATCGGTTCGCCGTTGCCGGTGAGGCTCTCGCCGATGCCCGCCTCGGTCGTGGCCGGGGTGTGCGGCATCGTCGGGTCGGCGGAGACTGCTTCGGGCAGCACGGACTCGCCGGAGGTGCCGTTGTCCTCGCGGGCCGAACGGACCTCCTCGTAGACGCGGGCGGCATCGACGTGCTCGATGGTGCCGTCCTTGTGGCGCACGGTGTGCTCGACCGGGCCGAGCGGGATGCGCGACGGGTAGCGGCGCATGTGGATGAGCGAGGCGATGGTCGCCGTCAGCATCGCGGCACAGATGACGCCGAGCGACACCCAGGTGTTGACGTCCGGGACCATCGGCAGGAACGTCTCGTGTGCGGCGTGCATGATGAGCTTGACGCCGATGAACGCGAGGATCGCGGCGATGCCGTACTTGAGGTAGATGAGCCGGTCCATGAGACCACCGAGCAGGAAGTACAGCTGGCGCAGACCCATGAGCGCGAAGAGGTTCGCGGTGAAGACGATAAAGGGGCTGCGGGTGATGCCGAAGATCGCCGGAATCGAGTCGAGGGCGAACATCACGTCAGTGGTGCCGATGGCGAGGAACACGAGCAGCATCGGGGTGTAGAACTTCTTCCCATCGATGCGGGTCGTCAGCTTGTTGCCGTTGTAATCGTCGGTGATGTTGATGCGCTTGCGCAGCATCTTGATGAACTTGTTGTCCTCGTTGTCCTCGTCGTCGCCGCCGAAGGCCTGGTTCCATGCGGTCCACAGAAGGAAGGCGCCGAAGATGAAGAACACGCCGATGAACATCTCGATGATGATCGCGCCGGCGAGGATGAAGGCGCCGCGGAAGATCAGCGCGAGGATGATGCCGACCATCAGGACTTCCTGCTGGTACTTCGCCGGCACCTTGAACCGGGTCATGATGATGACGAAGACGAACAGATTGTCGATGCTGAGGCTGTACTCGGTCAGCCAGCCAGCGAGGAACTGGGCGCCGTGTTCTGAGTCGCCCATGAGGAACATGAGGCCGGCGAAGATGAGAGCCAAGGTGACGTAGAAGCCGACCCACAGGCTGGCCTCCTTCATGGAGGGCACGTGGGGGCGTTTGACGACGAGGAGGAGATCCACCAGCAGGATGAGGCAGAGCACTGACAGAGATGTGATCTCAAACCACAAGGGCAACGCAGAGTTCATAGCAGCCTTTCTTCAGAGTGTCGAAAGTCTCTCCCGCAGGCTGCGTGCGTGTACCTGCTCTCGTGCCCGGATCGCATGGGCGAACGTGATGACGAACACGAGATGACTGGGATACTCCCCTTCCAAGCACTCAAGTGTACATCCCTTTACGCGTGACCTTCCTTCTGCATCGTGCGCAGCTCCTGTTTAAGGTCGCCGAGTTCGTCACGCAGACGGGCGGCGAGCTCGAACTGCAGCTCGGCTGCTGCGGTGTGCATCTGCTCGGTCATGGTGGCGATGAGCTCAGTGAGATCGGCTGCCGGCGGGCGCAGGCTGCCTCCGCCGGAAGCTGCGTCACCGCTGCTGACGGCGCCCGCGCGCTGATCGTCGGTCAGAGTGGCGTTGTAACCGCGCCGGCCCTTGCCGTAGTCGAACTGGGTGAGCAGCTCACGGGTGTCCTCGTCCTCGCGCTGCAGCCGCTCGGTGATGTCGGCGATCTTCTTGACCAGCGGAGTCGGGTCGATGCCGTGCTCCTCGTTGTAGGCGATCTGGATGTCGCGGCGGCGGTTCGTCTCGTCGATCGCGTACCGCATCGACGGAGTGATCGTGTCGGCGTACATGTGCACCTCGCCGTTGACGTTGCGGGCGGCACGGCCGATCGTCTGGATGAGGGAGGTGCCCGAGCGCAGGAAGCCCTCCTTGTCGGCATCGAGGATCGCCACCAGCGACACCTCAGGGAGGTCGAGTCCCTCGCGCAGCAGGTTGATGCCGACGAGCACATCGAACTCACCGCTGCGCAGCTCGCTCAGCAGCTCGACGCGGCGCAGGGTGTCGACGTCGGAGTGCAGGTACTGCACGCGCACCTCGTGCTCGAGGAGGTAATCAGTGAGGTCCTCGGCCATCTTCTTCGTCAGCGTAGTCACGAGAGTGCGCTCGTTGCGGTCGACGCGGTCGCGGATCTCACCGAGGAGGTCGTCGATCTGGCCCTTCGTCGGCTTGACCTCGACCTTCGGATCGACGAGTCCGGTCGGGCGGATGATCTGCTCGACGACCCCGTTGGCGCGCTCCAGCTCGAAGGGTCCGGGGGTTGCGGAAAGGTAGACGGTCTGGCCGATCCGGTCAAGGAACTCATCGAACTTCAGCGGCCGGTTGTCCAGGGCGCTCGGCAGCCGGAATCCGTGCTCGACGAGAGTGCGCTTGCGCGACATATCGCCTTCGTACATGCCGCCGATCTGCGGGACGGTGACGTGGCTTTCGTCGATGACGAGGAGGTAGTCCTCGGGGAAGTAGTCAAGCAGGCAGTTCGGTGCCGAACCGGGGGCGCGCCCATCGATATGCCGGGAGTAGTTCTCGATGCCGGAGGTGAAGCCCATCGACTGCATCATCTCGAGGTCGTAGGTGGTGCGCATCTTCAGCCGCTGGGCTTCGAGCAGCTTGTTCTGGCTCTCCAGCTCCTGCAGGCGGTTCGCCAGCTCCTCTTCGATGTCGGCGATCGCGCGGCCCATCCGGTCCTCACCGGCGACGTAATGGCTGGCGGGGAAGATGTGGAGGACTTCCTCTTCGCGCACGATCTCACCGGTGAGCGGGTGGAGGGTGTAGAGCGACTCGATCTCGTCGCCGAAGAATTCGATGCGCAGCGCGAGCTCTTCGTACTGCGGGATGATCTCCACGGTGTCGCCGCGCACCCGGAAGGTGCCGCGGGTGAAGGCGAGGTCGTTGCGGGTGTACTGCATCTCGACGAACCGCTTGAGCAGCGCATCGCGGTCGTATTCCTCGCCGACGGCGACCGACACCATGCCCTCGACGTACTCCTCGGGCGTGCCGAGGCCGTAAATGCAGGACACCGTGGAGACCACGACGACGTCGCGGCGGGTCAGCAGCGCGCTCGTCGCCGAGTGCCGCAGCCGCTCGACCTCATCGTTGATCGAGGAGTCCTTCTCGATGAAGGTGTCCGTCTGCGGGACGTAGGCTTCGGGCTGGTAGTAGTCGTAGTAGGAGACGAAGTACTCGACTGCGTTGTGCGGCAGCAGCTGGCGGAACTCGTTGGCCAGCTGAGCGGCCAGCGTCTTGTTCGGCGCCATCACGAGGGTGGGCCGCTGCACCTTCTCGATGAGCCAGGCGGTCGTCGCCGACTTGCCGGTGCCGGTGGCGCCGAGCAGGACGACATCGCGTTCGCCGTCAGCGAGGCGCTCGGAGATCTCCCGGATCGCCGTCGGCTGGTCACCCGAGGGCGAGTATTCGCTCACGACCTCGAACGGTGCCACGGAACGGACCACCTCGGGCCGGTGTCCGATCTTGGGCACGGGCCGCTGCGGAGCCTCCTGGGGTGTGGTGTCTGCCGGGTTGAGGACCTCACTCGATGCCATGCAACCACTGTACGCCGGGGCACTGACGCGGCCAACAGACTGTAGGCTGGAACACGTCAGCGCAGATGAGCCCCGGCACCGGTGGATCAGCACCGCTGGCAGTTGCGACGGATCAGCGCGAACTGAAAGGACCTTTCCATGGCCGAGATCGTTTCGAAAGCACACACCACCTGGCGCGGAGACCTCGCCGGCGGCACCGGCACCGTCAGCCTCGACTCCTCCCAGGCTGCCACTCTGGACATGCGCTGGGCATCCCGCGCAGAACAGCACACCAACGGCGTGACCAATCCTGAAGAGCTCATCGGCGCCGCCCACTCGGCCTGCTTCTCCATGGCACTGGCCAATGCGCTGACGGACAACGGCACGCCGCCCGAGGAGCTCAACACCGGCGCCGATGTCACCTTCTCCCCTGAGAAGGGCATCACCGACATCCACCTCGTGGTCGTCGGCCGGATCCCCGGCCTGTCGCACTCGGATTTCGAGCGCATCGCACAGAAGGCGAAGAAGGACTGCCCGGTGTCGAAGGCGCTCAAGGGCGTCGACATCCACCTCAACGCCTCACTCGGCTGAGCCCGTTCAGCTCGATTCTGAGCGGCGGAACTCATCACGCAGCGGCGTGAAGAACGGTTCCTTCGCCTCGGTATAGCGGCTGGTCGAACGGTCATCGATGTGCTGTTCGGCCAGCCGCTTCTTCGTGCCCTCATAGTCAGCGCGCAGGGCGGCATCGGTGCGCAGCCGTTCGGCGAAGTGCGCAGCGAACCGTGCTGACAGGCTGCCGCGGGTGCGCACGTGCACGTTGACCGGCTGGCCGGGATCGGCGTTGCGATGGAAGCGCTTCGCGACGTGGCCGGCGTCGTCCCAGTCATCGAAAGCGTCGACGTGGTGCTGCGGGTACCCGGCTGCCGTCAATGCCTCAGCTGCAGCATCCCACTCTGCCTCGGTGGTCGTGAGAACCTGCAGGTCGATGATGTCCTTGGCCAGCAGACCCGGCACGCTCGTCGAGCCGATGTGCTCGACCTCAGCATCAGACAGGCCCGCTTCTGTCAGTGCGTAGGAGATGCGGCTGCTCAGCCGCTGCGCCGTCTGTACGTGCTGCTCCCCTGCTGGGACGAGCTGAACGCCGGAGCGCTCGGCTGTCCGGCCGGCGGCGAGGTTGTCGGCAAAGGGCTGGATTCGCTTCACGAACACCTTGGCGAATGCCGCCTGGGCCGATTCCGGTGTGCCTGAGTTGTCGATGACGACATCGCAGGCGGCCAGTCGCTCGGCATCGCTGGCCTGGGCGCTGATGCGCTTCTGCGCATCGACTGGATCCATTCCGCGGGAGTCGACCAGCCGTTTGAGCCGGATATCGGCGGGCGTTTCGACGAGGACCGCGAGATGATAGAGCCGGGTCATGCTGTTCTCGACGAGCAGCGGCACGTCGTGGACGATGATGGGGGCGTCAGCGTGGCGCTCGTAGTGTTCCCGGGTGCGTTCGGCGATCGCCGGGTGCATGATCGAGTTGAGCTTGGCTGTCGACTGCGGATCGGAGAAGGCGACGACGGCCAGCCCACCGCGATTGAGAGTGCCGTCGGGATGGAGGACCTGCTCGCCGAACTCCGACACGAGTGACTCCAGGGCCGGTTCACCGGGCTCGACGATCTCGCGGGCGATCTCATCAGCGTCGATGACCGGGATTCCCCGCTTGCGGAACTGCTCGGCGATGGTCGACTTGCCGGCGCCGATGCCGCCTGTGAGTCCGATTCTCAGCATGCTCTCCACTCTACTCTGCGCGCTCGTCCACGGCAGGATCGTCCGGTAGCAGTGCTGGCAGGGGTCAACGGCTGCGCACGTCGATGAGGAACACGCCGTCGATGTTCTGCACTGGGCTGCCGGCCCCTTCGGCGACGAATGCCGCGATCTGGTCAGCAGCAGCCGGCAGGTAGGCAACGTCCTGTCCGATGACGATGAAGTCGATGCCCTCCTCACGCAGCGCGGTCACGGTGTCCGAGGCAGCCCGTGCCCGCACCTCGGGGTCGCCTGGGATCGGCTGGTGCAGCCGCTCGTCGAGCGCGTCGCGCTGGGCGCCGAAGACGATCGGGCTGGTGTCGGTCGAGCCGATGAAGTAGCCGCCGGTCTCCCGGTAATGCATTCCGGTCAGGGCCTGCCAGACAAGCGCGACGTCGGCGTCGGGCGCGGCCAGGGCGATGGGGCGAGGCATCGTCTTGACGACGCTGCCCGCCGGCAGGTGCTCGGCATATGCGGAGGCGTAGAACTCTGGAATCGGCACTTGGCGCGCCGACACCGGGCCGGTGCTGACGGCGATGACGATGACCGCTGCTGTCACCTGGGTGAGGGCGAGCAGACGGCTCTGCTTCTCCCGCGTGCGCAGCACCTGGTGCATTCCGACGGCCAGCAGCACCGCGGCCGCCAGGGTTGGATAGATCGCCAGGCGCATCGGCAGCACATTGCCGAGCACCGGCAGCGCTTCGATGAGGTGGTAGGGACCGACGGCCAGAACCTCACGGCCGGCGAAGAACCACGGTGAGCCGAGGGAGAGCATCCACATGACAAGCGCGGTGAGCGCGGTGATTCGCACGAGCGAGCCGAGGCGTCGGTGGTTCCAGAGGAGCACAGTCGTCAGGATGGCGAAAGCCAGCCAGAAGAAGCCGAGGTAGGCCCCGATCTCTGCTGGGTCGATCGCCTGGACGCGCGGCAGCGGGTCGGCATCAGGACCGCCGAGCAGCGTGAACTGGCTGGGGAAGACGACTTCGAGCAGGTCGTTGTTCCACACGCCTTGCGGGCGGATCGTCTGCTGCGGGGCACCAGGAGAGGTGAGCATCGTGAGGATGAGCGGCAGCCCGATGAGCAGCGCTGTCACTGCAGCGGCCGCTCCCCCGGTGAGAATGCCTGTGAGACCTGCCCGCCGCTGCGCGGCATCATAGCGCCGGGCGAGCACGATGGCGGCGATGAGGCAGAAGACGATGCCGGCGATCGAGAGGCCGGCGGCCAGTTCGGAGCTGACGTAGAGCTGCCAGCCGAGCAGAACCCCGAGGCAAAGGCCGATGACAAAGGCCCGGCGCAGGCTGTGGCAGCGGGCCAGCCGGATGAGGCCGTAGGCCACCAGCGGTGGGGTGAGCGCGACGGCGAGGTTGAGGTGGCCGGCGGATTGGGCCACGACGTAGGTGGAGAAGCCGTAGGAGAAACCGCCGAGGAACGCAGGACCGCGGGTGGTGAACTGGCGGATGAGCAGAGCAGCCGCCAGCGCCGAGGCAGGTGCGGCGAGCATGATGGCGATGTTGTAGGCAACGATCGGGCCGAACAGCCACGTGATCGGCACCATCGGCACGGCGATGCCGATGACTGAGGTGTTCCACGCGCCGTTGACGCCAGTGGGGTAGTTCATCAGCTGCGTGAACAGCAGGTTCGTCTCCCCTGACCCCTGCCCGAACCAGCTCGCGACGACATCGGCGGCATGGGCGAACCACCAGACGAACAGCGAGGGGTCGTCGTTGTGCGCGAAGACTGACCCGCTGAGGTCGGTGAGCAGCTGCCAGTAGATGACGCAGGACCAGGCGAGCAGGAACAGTGCGTAGAGCCCCCAGTCCCTGACCGGGCGCGTGAACCGTGTGCGCTGCGGGGATCTCATGATGCGCTGCCAACGCCAACGAGGGCGTCCGAACCGTGGTTCGGACGCCCTCGTGTCAGGCTGTGTGCCGGTCAGTTGCCTGCAAGCTTCTCGCGCAGTGCGGCGAGAGCCTCATCGCTGGCCAGCGTACCGGCGTCGGCCGGCTCGTCGGAGCTGTAGGAAGCCTGCGACGGGACGTCGGCGGCTTCGGAGCCACCGGCCTCGGCGTCGGCAGCGATCGCCTTGGCGACCTGCTTCTTGTGCTCTTCCCAGCGAGCCTGGGCAGCGGCGTACTGCTGCTCCCACTCTTCGCGCTGAGCCTCGTAGCCCTCGAGCCATTCTTGGGTCTCGGGATCGAAGCCCTCGGGGTACTTGTAGTTGCCGTCCTCGTCGTACTCCTGGAGCATGCCGTACAGAGCCGGGTCGTGGAACTCGGTGGCATCCGGGTCGACGCCCTCGTTGGCCTGCTTGAGCGACAGCGAGATGCGGCGGCGCTCCAGGTCGATGTCGATGACCTTGACGTAGATGGTCTCGTCGACCGAGACGACCTGCTCGGGCAGGTCGATGTGGCGCACGGCGAGCTCGGAGATGTGGACGAGTCCCTCGATGCCGTCTTCGACGCGCACGAATGCACCGAACGGAACGAGCTTGGTGACCTTGCCCGGCACGATCTGTCCGATGACGTGGGTGCGGGCGAAGTGCTGCCACGGATCTTCCTGGGTGGCCTTGAGCGACAGGGACACGCGCTCGCGGTCCATGTCGACGTCGAGCACCTCGACGGTGACCTCGTCACCGACAGCGACGACCTCGCTCGGGTGGTCGATGTGCTTCCAGGACAGTTCGGAGACGTGGACGAGTCCGTCGACACCGCCGAGATCGACGAAGGCACCGAAGTTGACGATCGAGGACACGACGCCCGGACGGACCTGACCCTTCTGCAGGGTCTGCAGGAAGTCGTGGCGGACAGCCGACTGGGTCTCTTCGAGCCAGGCGCGGCGCGAGAGCACGACGTTGTTGCGGTTCTTGTCCAGTTCGATGATCTTGGCCTCGACCTGCTGGCCGATGTACGGCGACAGGTCGCGGACGCGACGCATCTCGACAAGCGAAGCCGGCAGGAAGCCGCGCAGTCCGATGTCGACGATGAGGCCGCCCTTGACAACCTCGATGACGGTGCCGGTGACGACGCCTTCGTCTTCCTTGATCTTCTCGATGTCGCCCCACGCGCGCTCGTACTGCGCACGCTTCTTCGACAGCATCAGGCGTCCGTCCTTGTCCTCCTTGGTGAGGACCAGGGCTTCGATCTCGTCTCCGACCTCGACGACCTCAGCAGGGTCGACATCGTGCTTGATCGACAGTTCGCGCGAAAGGATGACACCTTCCGTCTTGTATCCGATGTCGACCAGAACTTCGTCGCGGTCGACCTTGACGACGGTGCCTTCAACGATGTCTCCGTCGTTGAAGTACTTGATGGTCTCGTCGACTGCCGCGAGGAAATCGTCTGCAGATCCGATGTCGTTGACGGCGATCTGCTCGTTGGTCGCCGTTCCCGGCGTGGTGGTGGTCATAAAGGTTGAGACTCCGTAATGGACTTTTCACCGGCGCGGACGCCAGTGTCTAGATGGACTGATGGACTTTGTGGAATGCACGGCTGCGGTGAATGTGTCACGATGAGTGAGATCGGGAATACGGAAGATTTCCGACAGCGGCTGTTCTCGCCACGAGAACCGCGCCCACACGCGCGCAGCGCATACGATAGCCAATGTTAGCATCATCAATGCGGATGACGCACACGCGCGAGCAGATTTTACCTCCCACAGCACTGGAGCCTTCCCATGACGGACAGCGAGTACTCTCCGGAGATCATCAGCGGCGGCTATCTCGCCATCGACGAAGAGGCGTCAGTGCGAGCCAATCGCAGCTATTGGGACCATTCGGCTGAGGAGTACCTCGCCGAGCACGGCAGCTTCCTCGGCGCTGCTGAGTTCGTCTGGTGTCCGGAGGGAATTCACGAATCCGACATCCAGCTGCTCGGCGATGTCGACCGTCAGCAGGTGCTCGAGGTCGGCTGCGGTGCTGGGCAGTGCTCCCGCTGGCTGGCCGAGCAGGGCGCCATCACGACCGGCGTCGATCTGTCCTCGGGCATGCTCGAGCAGGCCTCCCGGCTGCAGAAGGAGCATCCGCTCTCAGAGACCGCCGTGCCGCCGACGTTCCTGCAGGCTGATGCCCGGCAACTGCCGTTCGCCTCCAGCAGCTTCGACATCGCCTTCTCCTCCTATGGCGCACTCCCCTTCGTCAAGGACGCCGAGGTGGTCCTCGCCGAGGTCGCCCGCGTGCTGCGTCCCGGCGGCCGCTGGGTCTTCTCCGTCACCCATCCGGTGCGCTGGATGTTCCCGGATGTGCCCGGTGAGGCCGGGCTGACGGTCGAGTACTCGTACTTCGACCGCACCCCCTATGTCGAGGTCGATGCGACCGGCGAGCCGGTCTACGCCGAGCACCACCGCACCTTCGGCGACTGGATCTCTCTGCTCGTCGACGCCGGCTTCCAGCTCACCGGCGTGACCGAACCCGAGTGGCCGGAGCGCAATGAGACCGCCTGGGGCGGCTGGTCGCCGCTGCGCGGGGCGCTCATGCCCGGCACTGCGATCTTCTCGACCCGCCTGGACGGCTGACTCTTCCCTGCTGCTGTCCCGTCGCCGAGGCGGTGGCTCAGTGGGCGGCGTCCTGCCAGGACCGGCCGACGCCGATGTTGACGTCGAGTGGGACTGAGAGCTCAGCGGCCTGTCCCATCGTCGTGCGCAGCACCTCGCTGACGGCCTCGCGCTCTCCGTCGGCAAGTTCGACGATGATCTCATCGTGGACCTGCAGCAGCATCCGGCTCTTGAGGTCGGAGGCGGCGAAGGCATCGCGCAGGTTGAGCATTGCGATCTTCATGATGTCGGCAGCCGAGCCCTGGATCGGGGCGTTGAGGGCGGCGCGCTCGGCCATCTCGCGAATCTGCCGGTTCGAGCTGCCGAGTTCTGGCAGGTAGCGGCGCCGGCCGTACATCGTCTCGGTGTAGCCGCGGCCGCGGGCCTCGGCGACGATCTCATCGAGGTAGTCCTTGACCGCGCCGAAGCGCTCGAAGTAGCCCTCCATGAGCCCGCGGGCCTCTTCGACGGAGATCCGCAGCTGGCGTGAGAGCCCGAAGGCCGACAGTCCGTAGACGAGTCCGTAGGACATCGCCTTGACCTTCGCGCGCATCTCCGCGTTGACCTCGTCGACGCCGACGTTGAAGACCTTCGAACCGACGTAGGAGTGCAGGTCCTCACCGGCGTTGAACGCAGCGATGAGGCTCTCATCACCGGACAGGTGGGCCATGATCCGCATCTCAATCTGCGAGTAGTCCGCGGAGATGAGGTCTGTGTAGCCGGCATCGGCTTCGGAGACGAAGACATGCCGGATCCGCCGGCCGGCCTCGGTGCGCACCGGGATGTTCTGCAGGTTCGGATCCGTCGAGGACAGCCGGCCGGTGGCGGCGATCGTCTGCTGGTAGACGGTGTGGATCCGGCCGTCGTCGGCGACCATCCGCTCGAGCCCGGCGACGGTCTGCTTGAGCTTGATGACGTCGCGGTGGGCGAGCAGGTGTTCGAGGAACGGGTGCTCGCTCTTGATGTAGAGGTCGGCCAGTGCCTCGGCGTTCGTTGTGTAGCCGGTGCGGGTCTTGCGGGTCTTGGGCAGGTCGAGCTCTTCGAACAGCACCACCTGCAGCTGCTTGGGCGAGTTGAGGTTGACCTCGTGGCCGATCGCCTCGTACGCCTGCTGCGCGCAGGTCTCGGCCTGCCGGGTGAATTCGTCGATGAGGGCGGAGAGCTCGCTGCGGTCGATGGCGATGCCGGTGTGCTCCATATCGGCAAGCACCTGCACGAGCGGCACCTCGATCTCACGCAGCACCCCTGCCATGCCGGCAGAGTCAATCTCTGCGGTGAGCACCGGTGCGAGCCGGGCGATCGCGGCAGCGGCCTGTCCGAAGGCGGTGAGCCGTTCATTGCCGTCGTCGAGGTCGAGGGCGAGCTGCCCCTCATCGGAGGGTTCGGCCAGGGAGATCCCGCAGTGCGTGCCGGCAAGGTCGGCGAGGTCGTAGGAGCGGGCACCGGGTTCGAGGAGGTAGCCGGCGATCTCGGTGTCGATGGCCAGGCGCACATCGTGGTAGCCGGCATCGGCCAGTGCTTTGAGCTGGGTCTTCGCGCCGTGGAAGGCCAGGCTCAGGTGCGAGGTCAGAAACTCTGAGAGCGCTTCGACGGCAACCGGGTCGAGGGTCGTGAGGTCGAACGCGACGGCACTGTCCTCGGTGGCCAAGCCGATGACGTCGACGCTGCCGGAGCCGAGCTCATAGGTGCCGTTCGTCGCTACGGCGACGAGCGCCTCGGCGTCGGTGCCCTGCAGCCATTCCACGAGAGCGTCACTGTCGGCGACCGCTGCCTCGGGCAGGGAGCTCGCCGGCGCCTCGGCGGGGGTCTCATCCTGGCCGACGAGGGCGTCGAGGCGGGCGCCGAGCTGCCGGAACTCCAGCTGGTCGAACAGTTCGCTCACAGCCGGACGGTCGACGCCGGTCCAGGTGACGTCGTCGATGGCGACGGGCAGCTCGAGGTCGTCGATGAGCTTATTCAGCCGGTAGTTGCGTTCGACGTCGTCGAGGTGCTCGCGCAGGTTGCCGCCGACCTTGCCGCCGATGTCCTCGGCGTTGTCGATGACGGCAGGCAGGTCGCCGTACTTGACCAGCCATTTCGCTGCGGTCTTCTCCCCCACCCCGAGCACGCCCGGCAGGTTGTCAGCCTTCTCTCCGACGAGAGCGGCCAGCCCGCGGTAGTTGGCGGGTGTGACGCCGTACTTCTCCTCGATCGCGGCAGGAGTCATGCGGCTGAGGTCGGAGACCCCGCGCTTGGGGTAGAGGATCGTGACGCCGTCGCGGGCGAGCTGGAAGGAGTCCTTGTCACCGGTGATGACGTACGTGTCGATGCCGGCATGCTCGCCCTGCTGGGCGAGCGTGGCGAGCACGTCGTCGGCTTCGTAGTTCTCCTTCGTCACGACCGCGATGTTCATCGCCGCCAGCACGTCCTTGATGATCTCGACCTGGCCGTGGAACTCGTCCGGGGTCTTCGCACGGCCGGCCTTGTACTCGCTGTACTCGGCGAGCCGGAAGGTCTCGCGGCCGAGGTCGAAGGCCACCGCGATGTGACTCGGCGCCTCGTCGCGGCAGACGTTGAGCAGCATGGACACGAAGCCGAACACGGCGTTCGTCGACTGCCCGGTGGTCGTCGAGAAGTTCTCCACCGGCAGCGCGTAGAACGCGCGGTAGGCAAGGGAGTGTCCGTCGATGAGAAGGAGTTTCTGGCTCTGTTCGCTCACCCTGCAAGCCTAGCGCGCGAAGCAGACAAGAGGCATCCCGTAGAGTCGTGCCATGACCGAAGACGAACTTCTCCCCCTGACGAAGGACACCCCGCCCGAGGTGCGGGCCCAGCTGGTGGCCGGAAACCGGCAGCGCAGTGCCGGTACGCTTCTCGAACGCGTCGGCATCGAAGTCGAGGACGTCGCCTACGACCGTGCGACCGCCTCGATCCCGGTGGCCGGCAACACGCAGCCGTTCGGGCTCTTCCACGGCGGGGCGCATGTCGTCATCGCCGAGTCGCTGGCCTCGCTGCACTCGTACTTCATCTCCGGGCGTCCGGTCGTCGGCGTGGACCTCAATGCCACGCATGTGCGGGCGGCCAAGGACGGGCATGTGCATGCCACGGCAACTTTGAATCATCACGGTCGCACGATGATCAACCATGAGGTGCGCATGACCGATGATGAGGGCCGGCTGCTCTCGATCGTGCGGATCACGAACATGGTGCTCTCCGGCCGCAGCTGAGACCGGATACGCGTCGGCCCCTGCCGCAGCTGTGCGACAGGGACCGATGAGAGTGTGTGGGTTACTTCTTGCTGCCGATCTGCTCAAGGATGGTCTCGGCGACCTCGCGCATCGTCAGGCGGCGGTCCATCGAGGTCTTCTGGATCCACCGGAACGCCTCGGGTTCGCTTAGGCCCATGTTCGAGATGAGCAGACTCTTGGCGCGTTCGACGAGCTTGCGGGTCTCGAACCGGTCGGTCATATCGGCGATCTCGGATTCGAGTGCGGCGATCTCGGCGTGGCGGGACAGCGCGATCTCCAGGGCCGGGACGAGGTCATTGGAGGTGAACGGCTTGACGACGTAGGCCATCGCTCCGGCGTCGCGGGCCCGTTCGACGAGCTCCTTCTGGCTGAACGCCGTCAGCAGCACGACGGGGGCGATGCGGGCCTTGGCGATCCGCTCAGCCGCGGAGATCCCGTCGAGGACGGGCATCTTGATGTCCATGACGACCAGATCCGGGCGCAGCTCCTCAGCCAGCCGGATCGCCGACTCGCCGTCGGCTGCCTCGCCGACGACGTCGTATCCGACCTCGCGCAGCATCTCGACGATGTCGAGCCGGATGACGGCCTCGTCTTCGGCGACGACGACACGCCGAACGACGCCGTTCTCTGTCTTGGGTGCTTCTTCATTAGTAGCCACGGTTTCATCTTAGTCACGCCGCTGCGCGTTTTGACAGCGCGGGCCGGTGTTCATCTGGAGGTGCGGGTGGGCGCCCAGCTGGTCTAGGATGTTCTTCGTTGCCGGATTGGCGGAATTGGTAGACGCGCCGCACTCAAAATGCGGTATCGAGAGGTGTGTGGGTTCGAGTCCCACATCCGGCACTCTTGTGGAATTCACGGGTTTCCCAGCACGTGCTGGAAGACTGCAGACATGACTTTCCTGCTCCGCGTCATCGTCAACGCCGTCGCCATCTGGGCGGCGGCCGCACTTCTGCCCGGCATGGCCATCACCAGCGCCGACACCGTCCTCACCGGCTTGGGCCCCACCGCCTCGGGGGTCGTCTCCTACCTCGTCATCGGCCTGATCTTCGGGCTCGTCAACGCGATCATCCGGCCCCTCATCGAGCTCATCGCCTTGCCGATCACCTGCCTGACCCTGGGTCTGTTCACCATCGTCATCAATGCCGCCATGGTGTCGCTGACGTCCTGGGTCTCGCAGTTCACGCCGATCCGCCTGGAGATCGACAGCTTCCTCTGGACGGCGGTGCTCGCCTCGATCATCATCGCGATCGTGTCGCTCGTGCTGAATTTCTTCGTCCGCCCGCGCGAACGCGAGACCGAACGCTGACGGACCCCTCAAAGCACTGACTGCCGCTCCGAAAACGGAGCGGCAGTAAGTGTTGTCATCCAGGTGAGCAGAAGGGATCAGTCGGTGTTCTGCTCGTATTCCTTCGGTTCGGCGATCTCGCCGTAGACCTCGTTGACCGGGCCGGTGTCGGAGTCGTCGCGGTAGGCGGCGGCCTTGCCGGTGATCGCGTTGCCGACGGTGTGGATGCGCAGCGCGTTCGTCGATCCGACGATTCCGGGAGGCGAACCGGCGACGATGATGCACTTCTCGCCGTCCTCGGCCAGGCCGCGGGAGCGCAGCACGTGGTCGACCTGGCGGGCCATCTGGTCGGTGTGGCGGACCTGGTTGACGAGGAAGGCGCGCACACCCCATGTCAGAGCCAGCTGGTGGTACACGCGCACGTCCGGGGTGAACGCGAGGATCGACTGCTGTACGCGCAGCCGCGACATGCGGCGCACCGAGTCGCCTGACTGGCTGAAGGTGCACAGGGTGTCGATGTTGAGCTGTTCGGCGATCCGCACCGCGGCAGCGGTGACGGCGCCGCCCTGCGTGTGCGGTTCGGTCCCGAGCGGGGCGATCCGGTCAAGGCCGTGCTCTTCGGTCGACTCGATGATCCGGGCCATCGTGCGCACAGCCTCCAGCCAGTGCGCACCGACCGAGGTCTCACCCGAGAGCATGAGCGCATCAGCACCGTCGAGTACGGCGTTGGCGCAGTCGCTGGCCTCAGCGCGGGTGGGCCGCGGCTCCTCGATCATCGATTCGAGCATCTGGGTGGCGACGATGACGGGCTTGGCGTTGCGGCGGCACAGTTCGACGGTGCGTTTCTGCACGATCGGCACCTGCTCCAGCGGCAGTTCGACGCCGAGGTCGCCGCGGGCGACCATCATGCCGTCGAAGGCATCGACGATGCTCTCGAGCGCCTCGACGGCCTGGGGCTTCTCCAGCTTTGCGATGAGCGGGACGAGGATGCGCTCTTCGCGCATGATCTCGCGCACCGTCTCCGCGTCCTCGGGTGTACGCACGAACGACAGTGCGACCCAGTCCGCGCCCAGGCGCAGTCCCCAGCGCAGGTCCTCGACGTCCTTGTCGCTCATCGCTGGCACGGACACCGGCACTCCGGGGAGGTTGATGCCCTTGTGGTCGGAGATCCGGCCGGGCACCTCGACTTCGCAGGTGACGTCGGTGTCGGTGACATCGGTGGCGCGCAGCCGGATCCGGCCGTCGTCGATGAGCAGCGGATCCCCGACCTCGACGTCACGGGCGAGACCGGCATAGGTGGTGCCCACCTCGGTCGCGATGCCTTCGATGTCACGGGTGGTGATGGTGAATGTGTCGCCCTTGCTCAGTTCGGGCTTGAGTCCGTCAACGAAGGTGCCGACCCTGATCTTCGGGCCCTGCAGGTCGATGAGCACGCTGACCGGCTCACCGGTGTCGCGGCCGGCCTTGCGGACCCACCGGTACTTCTCTTCATGCTGGTCGTGGGTGCCGTGGCTGAGGTTGAATCGGAAGACGTTGACGCCTTCTTCGATCAGCGAGCGGATGTCTTCGTAGCTCTGCTGGGCGGGGCCAAGAGTGGCGACGATCTTTGCATGCCTCATGTCCACCACACTAGTCGGGTCTGCGCACCTGCCTTCAATCCTGTCCAAATTTCTGCGCTCTGACCAGCAGGTGGACACAAAGGCCGGTCAGTCGGTGCTAGCGGACCCGTCCTCGCGCGGGCTGCGGCGCACCTGCGGGACGATCGAGATCGCCGAGGTGACCGCACCGAAGAACCCGAAGCTGCGGTTGGTCAGCGCGTTGCCGCCGTCGTCATCGCGTCGGTCGCCGGTGCCCGAGCGGCCGGTGCTGGCGGCACTGCTGCCGCCTGCCGTTCCCGAGGCGGTGGGCCCGCCGGTGCCGCCGTCACCGCCGCCTCGGCGGTCGTTGGCATCGTTGGAGTTCTTTCCGTCTGCCCGTTCGGCTGCCATCCGTGCCAGGCAGCGTTCGGTGTAGACCTCCGGTGCCGGTTCGCGGTGGCGCATCCGGGAGAAGGTGAACAGGGCCAGGCCGATGAAGAGGACGACGATGTAGAACCACATGTTGATGCGCACGCCGAGGAAGTACTCGGAGTGGTCGATGCGCAGCGACTCGATCCAGAGGCGGCCGATCGTGTAGTAGCAGATGTAGGCGTAGAAGACCTGGCCGTGACCAAGCCGGAAGCGCTTAGCCGCCCAGATGAGCAGCAGGCAGCCGGCGAAGTTCCACAGCGACTCGTACAGGAAGGTCGGGTGGAACAGGGTGTCGGCCGGCAGCGCGGCATCAGGCCAGTTGGGGTTCGGTGCGCCGTTGAAGACCTTGTCGATCTCCAGGCCCCAGGGCAGGGTCGTCGGGCGTCCGAAGAGCTCCTGGTTGAACCAGTTGCCCCAGCGGCCGAAGGCCTGGGCGAGGATGAGCCCAGGGGCCGCAGCATCGATGAACGAGGTGAAGCGGATGCCGTAGTGACGGCACACGAGGAACACGGTCAGCGCACCAAGGGCGACCGCACCGCCGATACCGAGACCGCCCTGCCAGATCTTGAATGCATCGAGCGGGTTGCCGTTGGGCCCGAAGTACGGGCCGGGCACGGTGAGCACGTAGTACAGCCGCCCGCCGATGATGCCCGCCGGGATCGCCCAGACGGCGATGTTCCACAGATCGTCTTCGCTGCCGCCGCGGCGCTTCCAGCGGTACTGGGCGAGCATGAGGGCGGCGACGATGCCGGCCAGGATGCACAGCGCGTAGGCGTGGATGGTGAAGGGCCCGACCTCGAATCCGGACCAGCTCGGTGAGGGGATCGCCGTGCTCAGCGGGGTGAGCGCAGCGGCACCGGTGACCGGTTCAGGCATGGTCGCGCACTCCCTGGGCGAACTCGGTGGCTCGGGCTTCGACGGCGGCTGGCCCGCCGTCGGTCAGGGCGGTGACGAGCGCAGAACCGACGATCACGCCGTCAGCGTACGCGGCGACCTCTGCCGCCTGCTGCCGGTTGGATACGCCGAGTCCAACGCAGACGCGCTCGGCGCCGGCGGCGCGCGTGTCGGCGACGAGCTTCTCGGCTGAGGCGCCGACCTGCGCGCGGGTGCCGGTGACGCCCATCGTCGAGGCGGCGTAGACGAAACCGGAGGCATGGGCGGCGACGTAGGCGAGGCGTTCGGGGCTGGACGACGGGGCGACGAGGAAGATCCGGTCGAGACCGTGCGCTTCGCTTGCCGTCATCCAGTCGCCGGCCTCATCCGGGGTGAGGTCTGCGGTGATGATGCCTGCTCCCCCGGCGTTGGCGAGGTCGCGGGCGAAAGCTTCAACACCGTACTGGTAGACGAGGTTCCAGTACGACATCACCACCGGGGTGGCTCCGGCCGCGGCGACGGCCTCGACAGCGGTGAAGGCGTCGCGGGTGCGCACGCCGCCGCGCAGCGCCTGGACCGAGGCGGCCTGGATGGTCGGTCCGTCCATCCCCGGGTCGGAGTACGGGATGCCGACTTCGACGATGTCAGCGCCGCCGGCGACGACGGCGCGCATCGCATCGAGCGAGCCGGGTACGTCAGGATAGCCGACCGGCAGATAGGCGATGAAGGCGGCGCGGTTGTCTGCTGCGCAGTCGCGCAGCACGTCAGCGGTGCTCACGAACGGCTCCTCTCGGCGTGTCCTGCGTCGGCGGCATCCTCGGCTTCAGCCGGGTCCTGTGCGCCGACGGGTTCTGCGGTCTCAGCTTCTTCGGCTTGGGCGTCGAGGTAGCCGAAGTACTTCCCTGCTGTGTCGACGTCCTTGTCTCCGCGGCCGGAGAGGTTGGCGATGATGATCGCGCCTTCACCGAGCTCGCCGCCGACCTGGAGTGCAGCGGCCAGGGCATGCGAGCTCTCGATCGCTGGGATGATGCCCTCGGTGCGGCACAGCAGCCGGAAGGCGGCCATCGCCTCGTCGTCGGTGACCGGGCGGTACTCACCGCGGCCGGTCGACTGCAGCCAGGCGTGCTCGGGGCCGACACCGGGGTAGTCGAGTCCTGCTGAGATGGAGTGCGACGGCAGAGTCTGGCCGTCCTCGTCCTGCATGATGACCGACTTCGAACCGTGCAGCACACCAACGCGGCCGTCGTTGAGCGGGGCTGCGTGCTGGCCGGAGGCGATGCCGGACCCGGCTGCCTCGCAGCCGATGAGCCGGACGTCCTCGTCGCCGATGAAGGCATGGAAGATGCCGATCGCGTTCGAGCCGCCGCCCACACATGCGGTGATGGCATCGGGCAGCCGGCCGGTCTGCTCCTGGATCTGGCCGCGGGCCTCGACGCCGATGATGCGCTGGAGTTCGCGCACGAGGAATGGGAATGGGTGGGGGCCTGCGACGGTGCCGAAGAGGTAGTGGGTGGTCTGCACAGAGGCGACCCAATCGCGGAAGGTCTCGTTGATCGCGTCCTTGAGTGTGCGGGTCCCGGCTTCGACGGGAACCACCTCGGCGCCGAGCAGGCGCATGCGGGCGACGTTGAGTGCCTGGCGGGCGCAGTCCTCGGCTCCCATGTAGATAGTGCAGTCGAGCCCAAGCAGTGCTGCGGCGGTGGCGGAGGCCACGCCGTGCTGGCCGGCACCGGTCTCGGCGATGACGCGGGTTTTACCCATCCGCTTGGTCAGCAGCGCCTGTCCGAGGACGTTGTTGATCTTGTGGCTGCCGGTGTGGTTGAGGTCCTCGCGCTTGAGGAAGATGCGCGCCCCGCCGGCGTGTTCGGAGAACCGCGGAGCCTCGGTCAGCAGGCTCGGCCGGCCGGTGTATTCGGCGTGGAGGCGTTGGAGCTCAGCGACGAACTCCGGGTCGACGATCGCTTTGGCGAAGGCTTCGCCGATCTCTTCGAGCGCGCCGATGAGCGCCTCGGGCACGAACCGGCCGCCGAAGTCGCCGAAGTAGGGACCCTGCGGCAGTTCGCTGTGCTGCGGGGAGAAGAGTTCGTAGTCCATGTGGTCCTTTCCCAACGAGACGCAAAGACGAGGCGGTGTCAGAGGGCTCGGCGCTCGGCTTTCGCCTTCCGCCCGGCCTCGGTGAACTCGGCGACGTTCTCGCGCGGCTTCCCGCCGGTGACGAGCGCTTGGCCGACAAGTGCGAGATCGGCACCCTGCGCAGCATAGGCGGCGACATCACCGGCCTGGCTGACACCGGATTCGCCGACGAGCACGGTATCAGGCGGGCAGAGGTCGGCCAATGGCGCGAAGCGGTTGAGGTCGACGCTGAGGTCTTTGAGATTGCGGGTGTTGATGCCGAGGAGGGCCGGTTCGATGCCGGCAGCGATCTCGATCTCCTCAGCAGTGTGGGTCTCGACGAGCGCTGCCATCCCAAGGCTGGCGGACAGTTCGCTGAACTCCTGCAGCTGGGCGGGGCTGAGCGCGGCCACGATGAGCAGCACGATATCGGCGCCATGGGCGCGGGCTTCGTGGAACTGGTATTCGTCGACCATGAAGTCCTTGCGCAGCACGGGAATATCCACCGCAGCACGGACGGCGTCGAGGTCGTCCAAGCAGCCGTTGAAGCGGTGCTGCTCGGTCAGTACGCTGATCGCAGCCGCGCCGCCTGCGGCATAGGAGCTCGCGAGCCCGGCGGGGTCGGCGATGTCGGCCAGGGCACCGGCAGACGGCGAGGAGCGTTTGACCTCAGCGATGATGCTGAAATCGTCGGCCACACGCGGCAGGAACTGAAGCGCCGCGGGTGCATCCGCGGCGCGTGAGGCGATGTCTGCCAGTGGGCAGGCAGCCCGGCGTTCTGCCAGGTCTGCCTTCACCCCGCTGACGATGTCGGCGAGAACGCTCACGCCTTCGCCTTGGTCTTCTTCCCGCCCCTGCCGGCCGCACGCAGCACAAGCCCGACGATCGGACCGAGGACGCAGATGATGAGGCCGACCCAGAGCAGCATCGGGGTCTCGGCGACGACGCCGACGCACCCGACGATGAAGCCGACGAGGATGATGAAGACTCCGGTCCAGGCGGCAACGGTGTTCCCGTGGCCCGGATCCTTGACTGTGTCGTAGTCGATGCTCGAGCGGTCGAGGTCGTATGCCCCATTGCGGGAAATGGTCTTCGGCATGGTTCTCCTTCGTTCTCACGCGGTATGCGGTCATTCTCTCACGACGATGCGGCGGGCCAGAAACCGACCCGCGAACCGACATCTGATCGTCATCGATGTGGCACAGGTCTCAGCTCGGATCCTCGCCTCGGGAGATGGCATCCCAGGTACGGGTCGGGTCGAGGTCACCGTGCTCGTCTTCAGCTTCCGCTTCGGAGGTGTCGGCTTCGAAGCGCGCGGTCGTCTGCCAGCGGCCTGAGCGCAGCAGCACCCAGACAGCCACCGCTGCGGCGAGCAGCCCGGCGATGATGCCGATGGCCGGCAGGTTCGTCGTCTGCGCGCTGCTGAGTGACGCGCTCAGCGCCACGCCGGCGAAGCCGAGCCCGGCCAGTGCCGCACAGGCGGTGACGATCCAGCGGCCGATGCGCTTGAGCATGGTGAGCAGCAGGCCGCTGACAGCGACGATGCCCGCGCAGGCGAGCACCACCGGCGAGTTCTCTGGAGCCGCGACCGATCCTGCGCTCACGCCTGCGAGTTCTGCGGTTTCGGCGGGCTGGAACCATGGCTGGGAGCCGACGATCCACAGCACGGCGGCTGCGGCGAGCAGCGCGATGACGGCACGAGATCGGGTCATGGCCGGACCTCTGCTGCGCTCCCGTTCGGGCGGGTCAGCGTCTGCGCGGCGGCTGCTGCACGCAGCACTGCGGCGGCCTTGTTGCGCGATTCCTGATCTTCCGAGGCGGGCACGGAGTCCGCGACGACTCCGGCACCGGCACTGACGGAGATGCGCCCGTTGCGGATGACGCCGGTGCGAATCGCGATGGCGACGTTGAGGTCGCCGGTGAAGGACAGGTACCCAACTGCTCCGCCGTAGACTCCGCGGGCGACGGTCTCGTAGTCGTCGATGAGCTGGAGGGCGCGCGGCTTCGGCGCCCCGGACAGCGTGCCGGCGGGAAACACCGCCGAGAGCACATCGATGCCGTCGACATCGTCATCGCAGGTGCCGACGACGGTCGAGCCGATGTGCATGATGTGGCTGTAGCGCTCGATCTCCATGAAGTTCACGACATCGACGCTGCCGGGCCGGCAGACCTTGGAGAGGTCGTTGCGGGCCAGGTCGACGAGCATGAGGTGCTCGGCGCGCTCCTTCTCGTCGGCCAGCAGCTCGGCTGCCAGCTGGCGGTCCTCCTCGGCGGTGGCACCGCGCGGCCGAGAGCCGGCGATCGGATGCGTCTCGACCTTCCCGTCGGTGACGGTGACCAGCGCCTCGGGTGAGGAACCGACGATCGCCATCGGGGTCCCGTCGGGGGTTGGCACGTCGAGCAGGTACATGTACGGGCTCGGGTTGAAGGTGCGCAGCAGCCGGTAGACATCGAGCGGGTCGGCCGTGCACTCGGCTTCGAAGCGCTGGGAGAGGACCACCTGGAAAACGTCGCCGTCGACGATGTTGCCCTTGGCCCGTTCGATCATCTGCAGGTAGTCGTCGCGGTCGGTGCGCGAGGAGACCTGCGGTTCGGCCCGGTCGTACCAGGCGACGTCGGACTCCAGCGGTGTGGCGAGCTCGGTCAGCATCGCCTCGAGGCGCTGGCAGCCGGCGTCATAGGCGTCGTCGACGCCGCTGTCGAGTCCGTTGACGTTGACGACGTTGGCGACCAGGGTCACCTCAGAGGTGTAGTGGTCGTAGATGGCGACGTCGCCGGGGACCGAAAGGCTGAGTTCGGGGACCGCGTCGACGGGTTCTGGGCCGGGTCCGAGGCGTTCGGTGCGGCGCACGAAGTGCCAGCCGAGGTAGCCGACGAAGGAGGAGATCATCGGCGGCAGGCCGGCGTGGGGGCGTTCGATGGACAGCAGCCGCATCGTCTCGTGCAGGCCGGTGAGCACGTCTCCGCTGGTGGGCGCTCCGGCCGGGGCGGTGCCGAGCCACAGCAGCTCGCCGTCCTGCTCGGTCAGGGTGGCCACCGGGTCGCGGCCGATGAAGGAGTAGCGGTCCCACTGGCCCTGGCTGGCCGATTCGAAGAGGAACGCTCCGCTGCGGCCGGCGGCGAGCTTGCGGTACAGGCTCAGCGGCGTCTCGGCGTCGGCCAGCACGCGGGTGAAGACAGGCACGAGCCGATGGTGTTCCGCACTGGCGCGGAACTCCTCACGTGTCGGCGAGATGTGCATCGAGCTCCCTTCCGGTGAAGCAGGTGGCTGTCTGAGTATGGCACGCCGGCCCGACCTGGTCGACGATGAGCAGGATGGTGTCGGCGTCGCAGTCGAGGGCGACCGAGCGGACCTTCTGCGTGTGACCGGAGGTCTCGCCCTTGACCCAGTACTCCTGGCGGGATCGCGACCAGTAGGTCGCCTTGCCGGTGCGCAGGGTGCGGGCCAGTGCCTCGTCGTCCATCCACGCGAGCATGAGCACCTCGCGGCTCGTCGCCTCCTGCACGACGACCGGCAGCAGCCCGCCGCTGCCGCGTTTGAGGCGTTCGGCGATCGCCGGGTCGAGGCTGGAGTCCGGGACGCCGGTCATCGGACGGTGATCCCGTCGGCTGCGAGGGCTTCCTTCACCTCGGCGATCGTGAAGGTGCCGAAGTGGAAGACCGAGGCGGCGAGCACGGCATCGGCTCCCGCGTGGACGGCCGGGGCGAAGTGCTCGAGCTTGCCGGCGCCTCCGGAGGCGATGAGCGGGACGTCGACGGCTGCGCGGGCGGCGCGGATGAGTTCAAGGTCGAAGCCCTCATGTGTGCCGTCGGCGTCGACGCTGTTGAGCAGGATCTCCCCTGCCCCGCGTTCGGCTGCCTCGCGGATCCATTCGATGGCGTCGATGCCGGTTCCGCGGCGGCCGCCATGGGTAGTGACCTCGAATCCCGAGGCGGTGGCCGGCTGGTCTGCTGGGACCCGGCGGGCGTCGAGGGAGAGGACGAGGACCTGGCTGCCGAAGCGTTCGGCGATCTCGGTGATGAGTTCGGGCCGGGCGACGGCTGCGGTGTTGACGCCGACCTTGTCGGCGCCGGCCCGCAGCAGCCGGTCGACGTCGTCGGTGCTGCGCACTCCCCCGCCGACGGTCAGCGGGATGAACACCGTCTCCGCGCACTGGGAGACCATGTCGTAGGTGGTCTCCCGGTCGCTGCTGGAGGCGGTGACGTCGAGGAAGGTGACTTCGTCAGCGCCGAGTTGGCTGTAGCGGCGGGCGAGTTCGATCGGATCACCGGCATCGCGCAGGTGTTCGAACCGCACCCCTTTGACGACGCGGCCGGCGTCGACGTCAAGGCACGGGATGACGCGCACGGCAAGGGTCATGTTCGCAGGGCTCCTCTCACAGTCCGAGGCTGCGGTAGCGTTCGATGCGCCGGTGCTCGCGGCGGTAGGCCGGCTCGCGCATCAGCGTGATGATCTCGTACTCCAGGGTCTTCGCCACCCGGGTGACGAACGCCTCGGGTTCGTCGGCGGCATCTGGCTGCTCGGCGATGACCCGGTCGACGATGCCGTGCTTGAGCAGCATCTCAGCCTGCACGCCCTGCTTCTGCGCCATCTCCGGGGCATGGTCGGTGTCCCGGTAGACGATCGCCGAGGCGCCTTCGGGCGGCAGCGGTGACAGCCAGCCGTTCTCGGCTGAGAGCACCCGGTCAGCTGGGACGAGTGCCAATGCCCCGCCGCCGGTCCCCTCGCCCATGATGAGGGAGACGGTCGGTGCGTCGAGGGTGGCCAGGTCGGCCAGGCAGCGGGCGATCTCTCCGGCCAGCCCGCCTTCCTCAGCGCTCTTCGACAGCGCGGCACCCGGGGTGTCGATGATCGTGACGAGCGGGATGTGCAGCTCGGCTGCCAGGGCCATGCCGCGGCGGGCTTCACGCAGGGCGGCTGGTCCCATCGGTTCGCCCGCGGCCTGCCGGCTGCGGTCCTGGCCGAGCACGATGCACGGTGCGGTGCCGAAACGGGCGGCGGCCAGCAGCAGGCCGGGGTCCTTCTCACCCTGGCCGGTGCCGTTGAGCGGCAGCACGTCGGTGGCGCCGTGGCGCAGCAGTTCGCGCACGCCGGGCCGTTCGGGCCGGCGGGAGGCGGTGATGATGTCCCAGGCGTGGGTGTTGACCGGCATCGGGTCGGGTTCGGTGCGCGGATCCGGCACCGGTCCCGGGACTTCGCGGGCACCCATGAGCACATTCAGGACCATGTTGACCGTCGAGGCGATCCGCTCAGGTGAGAGGACGGCGTCGATGAGCCCGTTGCGGTAGAGGTTCTCACCGGTCTGGATGCTGTCGGGGAACTTCTCGCCGTAGAGCTGCTCGTACACGCGCGGGCCGAGGAAGCCGATGAGGCTGCCGCGGTCGGCCACGGTGAAGTGGCCCAGTGATCCCCAGGAGGCGAACACGCCTCCGGTAGTCGGGTGGCGCAGGTAGACGAGATAGGGCAGTCCGGCCTTGCGGTGGACCTTCACAGCAGCGGCGAGCTTGACCATCGTGAGGAATGCGACGGTGCCCTCCTGCATGCGGGTGCCGCCGGATGCCGGTCCGGCCAGCAGTGGGAGGCCTTCGGCGGTGGCGCGTTCGATCGCCCGGCACAGCCGTTCGGCTGCAGCGACGCCGATCGATCCGGCGAGGAACCGGAACTCGCAGGCCACGACCGCGACGCGGCGGCCGTAGATGCGGCCCTCACCGGTGATGACGGCCTCGTCGACACCGGACTTCTGGGCAGCCTGGGCGAGTTCGGCGGCGTAGGTCTCGGAGATCCCATCAGCAGGTTCGATCGGCTCTTCGTCCCAGGAGACGAAGGTGCCGTCGTCGACGACGAGGTCGATGAGCTCCCGGGCGCTCAGCCGCGAGCTCATGGCGTCTCCTCGAGCCAGCGGCGGATCGCGTCGCCGTGCTCGTTGAGCAGCGGCGGGGCGAGGTGCTCGCGCGGGGTCGATTCGGTCTCGCCTTCGGTATCGGCGTCGAAGAACCGCAGCGGCGGGCCGGGCAGGTCGATCTCACCGAGCACCGGGTGCTCAACGGAGATCTTCAGTCCCTGCGACAGGGCCTGCTCCCACTGGTAGACCTCCTGCAGGGAGCGCACGATGCCCGATGGGATGCCGGCGGCGGCGAGCTTCTCGAGCAGCTCTTCGGCGGTGTAGTCGCGGAAGCGCTCCTCGATGACGCTGATGACTGCCGGGCGGTTGGCGACGCGCTCGGCGTTGGTCGCCATGCCCTGGGTTTCGGGGTCGATGTCGAAGGCGGCGCAGAGTTTGTGCCACAGGTTCTGGTTGCCCACCGAGATCTGCACGGCCCCGCCCTTGCAGTGGAACAGGCCGTAGGGCGACAGCGACGGGTGGTGGTTGCCGCCGGGTGCGGGGTTCTCCCCGGCGACCGTGGCGCGGGTGCCCTGGAAGGCGTGGACGCCGACCATGCCGGCGATGAGCGAAGTGCGCACGACCTTGCCGCGGCCGGTGCGCTCGCGTTCGAGCAGGGCGGCGAGCACGCCGTAGGAGCCGTAGATGCCGGAGAGCAGGTCGGCGATCGGCACGCCGACCTTCTGCATGTCATCGGGGCCGGAGCCGGTCAGCGACATGAGGCCGGCCTCACCCTGGGCGATCTGGTCGTAGCCGGCGCGGGAGGCTTCGGGGCCGTCGTGGCCGAAGCCGGTGATCGAGAGGATCACGAGGCGCGGGTTGAGCTCCATGCAGCGTTCGGTGGAGAACCCGAGGCGGGTGAGCACGCCGCCGCGGAAGTTCTCGACGAGCACGTCGGCGCGTTCGATGAGCTGGGCGAGAACCTCCTTGTCGCCGTCGTCCTTGAGGTTGAGGGCGATGGATTCCTTGTTGCGGTTGCAGGAGAAGAAGTAGGTGGCCTGCGGGTCGTCCTCAGGGCCGACGAAGGGCGGGCCCCAGGAGCGGGAGTCGTCGCCGGAGGCGGGGTTCTCGACCTTGATGACGCGGGCGCCGAGGTCGCCGAGCATCTGCCCGGCGTGCGGTCCGGCCAGTGCGCGGGAGAGGTCGACGACGGTGTAGCCGGACAGCGGTCCGGGGCGGGTGGTGGTCTCGGATGTGCTGCTCATCGTCAGGCGGTTCTCCTTCGTCGTTCGGCCGCTGGCAGCCGTGCCCGGCGGCTGGTCTCAGTGTGCCCGAGGTGTCGGTGCCGCTGCGCTGTCGTCTCGCGGACGCGTGTCTGCACGGGTGGTGTCAGACCGGTTCAGTTGTCCGGCACATCGGGTGAGCTGTATGTGTCCACGAGTCTACGCAACCGCTCGCAGGCGTAGCGCGCCCGGTCTCCGTCTGCGGACTGGATCGCCATCACCGACAGGGTCGAACCGTCGGACAGGTCGAGGGTGACCCACGAGTCACCACCCCGCGGGTGGAAGCTGATGGAGAGGATGCGCGTCCATTCGACCCTTGTCGTGCTGAAGATGTTGCGCACGATGAGTGCTTCGTCGGTGACAAATGCCGCGATCGCCCCGACGCGCCAGACGACGGCTCCGAAGATCACGCCCAGAGCATTCATCCAGATGATGTCGCGGGTCTTCCAGCCGGTCCAGTGCAACTGAGTCAGCCCCCAGCTCAGCAGTGCGAAGGACACGACGATCGTGATCGCGAGGAACACGGTGAGGATCCTCGTGAAATAGGGCCTGAATGGCCGTGTCTCAGATGCGGCAGGCGCCAATGTTCGTCACCAGGATGGCGCGTGCGCCGACTTCGTAGAGCTGGTCCATGGTCTTGTGCACGTCGCGGGCGGCGACCATGGTGCGCACGGCGTACCAGTCGCTGTCGTGCAGGGCGGAGACGGTGGGGCTTTCGAAGCCGGGGGTCAGCGCGGTCGCCTCGGCGAGGTGTTCGGCGGCGATGTCGTAGTCGACGAGGACGTAGTCGCGGGCGACCATGACGCTTTCGAGCCGGCGCAGAAACTTCCGGGTGCCCGGGTTCGACTTCCGGTTGGAGATGACCACGGCTTCGGAGTGCAGGACCGGTTCGCCGAAGGTCTGCAGCCCGGCCATCCGCAGCGTGGTGCCGGTTTCGACCACATCGGCGATGACGTCGGCGACACCGAGTTCGATCGAGACCTCCACGGCCCCGTCGAGTTTGATGACCCGGGCTTCGAGTCCGCGCTGTGCAAGGTCGCGTTCGACCAGCATCGGATAGCTGGTGGCGATGGTGAGGCCCTCGAGTTCGTCGATCTCGTGGAAAGCGCCTTCGGCTCCGGCGTAGTGGAAGCGAGAGCGGGCGAAGCCCAGCGGCAGCAGCTCCTCGGCTTCGGCACCGGATTCCAGCAGCAGATCGCGGCCGGTGATGCCGAGGTCGATGAGCCCGCGGCCGACATAGACGGCGATATCGCGCGGGCGCAGGTAGAAGAACTCGATGCCGGCGTCGACGTCGCGGTGGACGAGTCGCTTGGAGGTCGTGCGCACCTGGTAGCCGGCTTCGCGCAGCATCGTCGTCGCTGATTCGGACAGCGAGCCCTTGTTAGGCACAGCCACGCGCAGCATGCCGTCGGCCCGGACCGCCGGGATGCGGCCGGTATCGGTGATTTCTCGGCTCACAGCTTCCTTTCGGCTCACAGTTCGCGATAGACGTCGTCGAGGCTGATCCCGCGGGCGATCATCATCACCTGCAGGTGGTAGATCGCCTGAGCGATCTCACCTGCGAGTTCGACATCGGATTCGTACTCGGCGGCCATCCACACCTCGGCGGCCTCTTCGACGACCTTCTTGCCGATCGCATGGACTCCGGCGTCCAGCTCGGCCACGGTGGACGAGCCAGCGGGACGGGTGGCTGCTTTTTCGGTCAGTTCTGCGAACAGTTCTTCGAAGGTCTTCACACGGCCAGGGTAATACACCACCGGCACCAGTCTGCAGAGAGTCTCAGGCGCCGCCCTACAGAGCAGAGAGGCGAAGTCCCAGCGCAGGAGCTGGAAGCAGCGGCCCCAGAGGCTGCGGCCGGCGCCCGGCGCATCCAGACGATGACGTATGAAACTGCGATCAGGAGGAAGTGAGGGGAGGATCACAGCTCCAGGCCACCGAAACCTCCTGCCGTGAGCTCGGGAGCCTGCCCCGTGCGGGATGGCGCACAGACCGGATGGTTGAGGGCAATGCCGAGGGCGGACGTACATGATCGGGGTCGACGTCAGCACGACGTTCGAAGACCCTCAGCCGTCGGCGCAGTGCCCGGCGATCGTCTGTGCGGGTTCGCTCGGTGATGCGATCGTCTGCTTGGACTTCCTCGCCCAGTCGACGATGCCGACGATGACCATGATGAGGAAGACGAAGTACACGATGCCGGAGAACAGCAGGCCGCCCATGATGGCCAGTGGAATCCCGACGAGGTCGACGGCCAGCCACACGAACCAGAACTCGACGATCGCCCGGCCTTGGGCGTACATCGCCACGAGTGAGCCGATGAAGATGTAGGCGTCCGGGTATGGGTTCCACGACCAGTCGCCCCACGCCAGGATCCAGCCGAAACCGGCAGTGCCTGCGGCCAGGGCGGCGATGAGCAGTAGTCGTTCGGGCCAGGTCGCCCAGCGCACGCGGATCTCACCGGTCTCCTCCTGGGAGCGCTTCCACTGGCTCCATCCCCAGATCGCAGCGGCGATGATGACGACCTGACGCGCGGCGTTGCCGCCGAGGCCCGCCGAAATGCTGGCCGAGAACAGGAAGATCGAGCCGGTGATCTGCACAGGCCAGGAGAAGATGTTGCGCCGCAGTGCCAGGAACACCGTTGCCAGTGCGCAGATGTTGCCGATGACATCGGACCAGGGAACGGGCTTGCCCATGAGTTCGAAGACCGGGGCGTTGAGCCACGAGATGATATCCACTTTCCGAAACCTTTCGCTCAAGGCTCCGGGGGTTGCGACGCGTGAATAGCGCGGTGGCGCCGCGTAGGCTCAGGCACATATCGCCATCAGCTGCGCGGACGCAGACGTGCTTCCTCCCATCCGGACTTTCACCGTCGGTACTGGAATCCCACCAGTTCAGCCCCGTCGGAACGGGGGTCGCGGACTGTCACCGCCGGCTCGGACTTTCACCGACCCCGGAGCACGTACTCCTGGTGGCACTATAGGCTCTGGCTCACATGCGCGGCAACTTCTGTCTTGCCGCGCATGCCTGTTCAGCGCAGGGCGTCGAGGGCGAGTTCGCGCAGCTCTTCGATCGCTGCGCTGCGGTTTTCAGCGCTGTATACGGCGGAGCCTGCCACGAGCACATTCGCTCCGGCGGCCACAGCGCGGGCCACAGTCGTGGCTGAGACTCCCCCGTCGACCTGCAGCTGTACTTCGAGACCGGCGTCTTCGATCGCCTGGCGGGTGCGGGCCACCTTCGGCAGGCACACGTCGAGGAATGACTGGCCGCCGAATCCGGGTTCGACGGTCATGATGAGGATCTGGTCGAACTCGGCCAGCAGGTCGATGTAGGGCTCGATCGGAGTGGCCGGGCGGATCGCCAGCGAGGCCTTCGCCCCGAGTGCGCGGATCTCGCGGGCCAGCCGGACAGGGGCCGCGGAGGCTTCGGCGTGGAAGCTGACCGATGCGCAGCCCATCTCCGCGTAGACCTGGGCGTGCCGGTCGGCCTGCTCGATCATGAGATGTGCGTCGATGGGGATCGGCGAGACCTCACGGATCCGCTCGACGACCGGCGGGCCGAAGGTGAGGTTGGGAACGAAGTGGTTGTCCATGACGTCGACGTGGGCCATATCGGCTGCCGAGATCGCGTCGAGTTCCTCGGACAGGCGGGAGAAGTCACAGGACAGGATGCTGGGATGAATGCGAATGCTCACCCTCCCAGCATAGAGCCTCAGCGCTTCAGCCGGTGCGGCGCAGCAGTGCCAGGAACATCCCGTCAGTGCCGTGCACGTGCGGCCACAGCTGCACGGCCTGCCCGGTGCCGATCGGCGCCGAGGCGAACTGGGCGGCCTCCTGGCCGGTGACGTCTGCGAGGATCGCCGGCGCGTCAAGCACCTCGACGTCCGTGCCCGAGGCGGTGAGCACCTCGGTGACGATGTCGATCGTCTCCCCGTGGTGGGGCGAGCAGGTGGTGTAAGCCACGACTCCCCCGGGTGCGGTGAGCTCGATCGCCCGGGTCAGCAGTTCGCGCTGGATGGGCTGCAGTGCCTCGACGTCCTCAGGTTTGCGCCGCCAGCGGGCTTCGGGTCGGCGGCGCAGCGCGCCGAGGCCGGTGCAGGGAACGTCGGCGAGCACGCGGGTGTAGCGGCCGAGGTGCTCGTCTGCCAGGCTGCGGCCGTCGGTGTTGAGGACGGTGACGTCTGCGTCGATGGCGCGTACGGAGTCGCGGACGAGTTCGGCGCGGTGTGCGGAGACGTCGCAGGCGACGACTGGTGTTCCGGTGGCAGCGGCGTCTGCTGCCAGGATGGCAGTCTTGCCGCCGGGCCCGGCGCACAGGTCGAGGACCGGGCCGTCAGGTGCGCAGGCTGCGGTCAGGCCGAGGACTACGAGCTGGGAGCCTTCGTCCTGGACGCGGGCCTGTCCTGCCTGCACCTCAGGAAGTGTGTAGGGGTCTCCGGAGGACAGTTCGACGCCGAGCGGGGACAGCGCGGTGGGCTTTCCGCAGTCGGCGGCGATCGCCTCCCGGTCGGCCAGGCCGGGCAGGGCTGTCAGGCACACGCGGGCGGGCACATTGTCGGCTGCGAGCAGTGCGGTGAGTTCGCCGGCATCGCGCCCGTGGGCGGTGAGCGATCGGCGCAGTGCAGTGACGATCCAGGCCGGGTGCGCGTAGGTCAGCCCGATCTGCTCGTCGTCGCTGGCGCCTCTGGTGACGAGGTCGAGCCACTCGATGCGGGTGCGTTCGCTGATGCGGCGCATGACGGCGTTGACGAAGCCTGCGGCCTTCATGTGCTTGGTCGCCCGCATGAGACCGACGGCTTCGTTGACGGCGGCGTGGGCGGCGGTGTTCATGTCGAGCAGCTGGTGGGCACCCAGCCGCAGGGCATTGCGGGCGGGCGTGTCGAGCTTGCTGACCGGCCGGCCGGCGGCGTGGGCGATGATCGCATCGTAAAGACCGCGGCCGCGCAGGGTGCCGTAGGTCAGTTCGGTTGCCAGCCCGGCGTCGGCGGTGCTCAGCCCGGCACGGCTGAGCCGTGGGGGCAGCAGCAGGTTGGCGTAGGCGTCGTCATCGTCGACGGCGATGAGAACGTCGAAGGCGATGCGCCTACCGGGGTTGACGCGGGTGCGGCCATGGCTGACACGGCGGCGTTTGACGCCGGGGCCGGGTTTGCCGGGGGCGGGTTTGCGGTCTCCGCTGGGCTCACGCATCGCCGGGCTCCTCGCTGATGTCGAAGGCGGCCTGACCGCGGCCGCGCAGGAAGTCGGCGGCGTCCATCATCGCCTTGCCGAAGGGCTGGATGCGTTCGACAGCGACGGCGCCGTCGCTGGTGCCGATGAGCACAGTGCCGTCAGCGGCGGCTGCGAGCCGGCCGGGCTGCTGCCAGGCGGCGCTGCTGAGGTCATCGGCGGCGGTGATGCCGGAGAGCTTGGTGCGCTTGCCGTCCATGAGCGCCCATGGGCCCGGTGCTGGGGTGACGCCGTTGGCGCGGGCGACGAGTTCGGCGGTGGTGGCGGTGAAGGGCAGTTCGGCTTCGTCTGGGGTGATCTTCTCAGCGTGGCTGGTCTCACCGTGCTGTGGGGTGAGTTCGGCGCTGCCGTCTGCGAGCTGATCGAAGGCGGTGACGAGCAGCTCCGCCCCGGTGCGGGCGTAGGAGTCGAGGACCTCTCCGGCCGGTGCCGAGGGCAGGTCGAGTTCCTGCTGGGTGAGGACCGGTCCGGTGTCCATGCCGGTGTCGATGCGGAAGACAGTGACTCCTGAGGTCGTCTGTCCGGCCATGAGCGCCCGCTGGACCGGTGCTGCCCCGCGCCACTGGGGCAGCAGGGAGAAGTGCAGGTTGTACCAGCCGTGCTCACTGATCGACAGGGCACGAGGTCCGGCGATCGCACCGAAGGCGACGACGGCGACGGCATCGGGGCCGAGGGCTTCGAGTTCGTCGAGGATCTCCCCGCGCAGCCGGGCGGCCTCGAGCACCGGGATGCCGGCGGCAAGGGCGCGCTCCTTCACCGGGCTCGGGGTCAGCACGCGCTTGCGGCCGACCGGGGCATCGGGGCGGGTGAGCACGGCGATGACCTCATGGTCGGATTCAAGCAGCGCCTCGAGAGCGGGCACGGCGACGGCGGGGGTTCCTGCGAAGACGATTCTCACCCCGCCAGTCTAACGACCGGGCCGGCCGGTTCAGAGCACGTCGGGATCGTCGACCCGGGCGAAGACGGACTCCTCATGCCGCATCGACCGGGCGGCGACCTCGGCGGCGATGCGCCGGGTGACAGCAGGACCGGAGGCGATCGTCGTGCCGATGATGCGCTCATACGGCTCGTCGTGGGCATAGATGTCCCACACCTCCCCTACCTCGGAGGCCGCAGCGACCACCTCGGCGACGGCGGACCGGTCGCCGCGCAGGCCGATGGTGCGCACGGCCGGCGGGAAGCGCAACTCGCTGCGCGCCTGGTACTGCTCATCGGCCCAGGCGACGGGTGCGAAGTCGGAGATGACCTGCCGAATCGAGGGGTCGTCGTCCATGAGCAGGATGCGCCCGCCGTGCTGCCAGCCGCGCACCAGACAGGCGGCCCGCATGCGGCGAGCAATGGCGCGGTCGGTGGCCTGCAGACCGGGGCCTGGCCACAGCGAGTCGAGCAGCAGGGCCAGGGCGTAGCCGTTGTCTGCATACGGTTCGGCGCCTGTGGTGGCGACGATGATGCTCGGTTCGTCTGGGACCCGGTCGATGATGTGGCTGCCGCCCGAGCGGATGACCTTGGTGCCGGGGAAGGCGCGGCCGAGTTCTTCAAAGGTGCGCTCGATGCCGGCGACGACCGACCGGATGGCGTTGCTGGAGCACTGCGGGCAGGTGAAGGTCTCAGCGCGGAAGCCGCAAGCGCGGCAGGCGAACGGACCGGTCTGGGAGGCGGCTTCAAGTTTGCCGGCGCACTGCGGGCATTCGATGACGCTGCGGCAGCCAGCACAGGCCACGACCGGCAGGTAGCCGGCACGCGGGACCTGCACGAGGACAGGTCCGATGGCCGGGGATTCCGTCGTCCGCCCGATCGCTGCCTGGGTGAGGCGGAAGCCGAGTTCGGGCAGCCGCTGATGCTGGTGCGGCGGCAGGTCGTCGGGTGGCAGCTGGCAGATCGGGGCCTGTTGGCGATGAACCGGTCCCGGATAGGTGATCTCACCGAACCAGCCGATGCGCACGAGCCGCTGGATCTCGACGGTGCGGTTGTAGTCAAGGAACAGGGCTGCACTGCCGGTCTGCTGGATGCGGGTGAGCAGCACCTGGCGGGCGTGCGGGTAGGGGGCGTGCTGGTCGAGGTAGTTCTCGTCGCCGTCGTCGAGGCAGATGACGAGGCCGATGTCGGATGTCGGGGCGAAGGCGGCGGCGCGGGTGCCGATGATGAGCCGGCCTGCCCCGTGCAGGGCGCGCACCCAGGCTGACCAGCGGGCGGACTGGCCCTGGTCGGCTGATAGGCGGATGGCCAGCGGCTTGAGGTCGCCGAGGGCGGCTTCGAGGGCTGAGAGTTCGCGGTGATCGGGTACGAGCCACAGCACCGATCGGCCGGTGCGCAGCACGCGGGCGGCTGCGCGCAGTCCGTAGTGGATCCAGCCGGTGCCCGGCATGCTTCCTGGCAGCAGCGCCATGGCTGCGCGCGGGCCGGCAGATGGGCGTCCGGTGTCGGTGGCCTCGGACGGTGTATCGCCGATCCAGGTGTCGAGGGCGGTGAGGTAGTCGGTGAAGTCCGCTGGCTCATCGGTGTGGGCGCTGATCTCATCGCAGATCTGCTGCCGTTCGACTTCGCCCAAGGGTTCGGGTTCTGCTGCACGGGCGCGCTTCTCAGCCGTCGCGTGCCGGGGCGGGATCGCCAGGCGCAGGACATCGGGCAGGGTGCCGGCATAGCGGGAGGCGATCTCCTCGCACAGGGCCCGCAGCCCGGGGGTGAGGACGACGAGGTCGGAGACGACGCGTTCGATGGCGGTGAGTTCGCCGACGTGTTCGGTGCTGTCCTTGCGGGCGACGACGAACCCGGAGATGAGCCGTCCGGCGAAGCGGACCCGCACGCGCACTCCGGGCTGTGCGTCGGCGGCGAGGCTGTCGGTGACGGCGTAGTCGAAGGGGCGGGCCAGGTGCGGCAGCTGGGTTTCGACGAGCACTTCGGCAACCGGCAGGTGCGCGGCCGGCGTCTTGCCGCCGCGCACCCTGATGCCGGTGTCGAGGCCGTCGTCGTCGCCGTCGTCGGCGATGAGCCGCGGCTGCTGGCTCATGTGTCTGCTCCCCTGACCGGGTCAGGAGCACAGGCGGCGCAGGTCCTCGGCGCGGTCCGTGCGCTCCCACGTGAAGTTCTCACCGGTGCGCCCGAAGTGACCGTGGGTGGCGGTCTCGGTGTAGATCGGGCGCTTGAGGTCGAGGCTCTTGATGATCATCGACGGGCGCAGGTCAAAGACCTCGCGGATGGCCGCTTCGATGCGGGCCGGGTCGACGGTTTCGGTGCCGAAGGTCTCGACGTAGAGACCGACCGGGCGGGCGGAGCCGATCGCATAGGCGACCTGCACTTCGCAGCGGCGGGCCAGGCCGGCGGCGACGACGTTCTTGGCCACCCAGCGCATCGCATAGGCACCGGACCGGTCGACCTTCGAGGGGTCCTTGCCGGAGAACGCTCCGCCGCCGTGGCGGGCGAAGCCGCCGTAGGTGTCGACGATGATCTTGCGGCCGGTCAGTCCGGCATCGCCCATCGGGCCGCCGACGACGAACGGTCCGGCGGGATTGATGTAGAACTTCGTGGCAGCGGTGTCGAGGCTGAAGTCGGCGAGGACCGGTTCGATGACCTCGCGCTTGACGTCGGCTTCGAGCTGGTGCTGGCCGATCGCGGCATCGTGCTGGGTGGAGACGACAAGGGCCTCGACGGTGCAGGCGGTGTCACCGTCGTAGCCGATCGTCACCTGCGTCTTGCCGTCAGGCCGCAGGTAGTCCAGCCGTCCGGACTTGCGCACCCGGCTCAGCTGCTCGCTCAGCCGATGTGCCAGATGGATCGGCAGGGGCATGAGCACGTCGGTGGAGTCATCGGCGTAGCCGAACATGAGTCCCTGGTCGCCGGCGCCGAGCAGCGAGTCAGCGTCTTCGACCTCACCGCCGGTGCGGTGTTCAAGGGAGGTGGTGACAGCGTCGGCGATGTTCTGCGACTGCGCGCCGATCGAGACGGACACGCCGCAGGAGTGGCCGTCGAAGCCCTTCTCAGAGGAGTCGTAGCCGATGCCGGTGATGATCCTGCGGGCGATGCCGGCGACATCGGCATAGCCGTCTGTCGAGACTTCACCGGCGACGTGGACGAGGCCGGTGGTGACCATCGTCTCAACGGCGACGCGGGCGTTGGGGTCCTGCCTCAGCAGCTCGTCGAGGACACCGTCGCTGATCTGGTCGCAGATCTTGTCGGGGTGTCCTTCGGTGACGGACTCTGAGGTGAATTGGCGAAGATGTTGTGTGCTCACCCGGCCATCCTATCGATTCGCACGGACAGCGACAGCGGCCATGACTTCCTGCGACACACTCTCCTTCGACCCGGCCGTGCGCAGCACCTCGCGCACGCCAGCACTCTCACCAGCGGTTCCACCCTCGGAGGCGTCAGCATCAATGCGTTCGTAGACGACGAGGCTGTTGTCGTCGCGGTCGAAGGCCTGGCCGGCGGAGACGTCGTTGAGCACGAGCATGTCGCAGCCCTTGCGCAGCAGCTTCTGCTGGGCGAGCTGTTCGGCACTGGCGTCCGGGGAGCCGGTTTCGGCGGCGAAGCCGATGATCGTCTGGCCGGCGGCGCGGGTTTCGACGAGACCGGCGAGGATGTCGGGGTTCTGCACGAGTTCGATCGTGAGCCCGGAGTCCCCGGATTTCTTCATCTTGTGCTCGGCGGTCTCGGCCGGCCGGTAGTCGGCAACGGCGGCGCACATGATGATGATGTCGGCATCCCGCTGGGCGGCCTGCGCGGATTCCTGCAGCTCGGCGGTCGTCTCAATGCCGGTGACGGTGATCCGGTCGCTGAGGTTCTCCAGCAGCCGATCGTCGACGTTGGCGGCGATGAGGGTGACATCGGCACCGAGTGCTGCTGCGGCGCGGGCCAGGGCGATGCCCTGTTTGCCTGAGGACCGGTTGCTGAGGAAGCGCACCGGGTCGAGCGGCTCGCGGGTGCCGCCGGCGGTGATGAGCACGCGCCGGCCGGCAAGTGCCGCCTCGGTCTCCGTTCCCGAGGTGCGGGTCCGGTGGACGTCGAGGGCTGCGGTGACGATGTCCTCGGGTTCGGGCAGCCGTCCGGGACCGGAGTCGGCTCCGGTGAGCCGGCCGCTGGCCGGTTCGATGACATGGATGCCGCGTTTGCGCAGCACTGCGACGTTGTCCACGGTGGCGGGATTGAGCCACATCTCGGTGTGCATCGCAGGTGCGAGCACCACCGGTGCGGTGGTGGAGATGACGGTGGCGGTCAGCAGGTCATCGGCGCGTCCGGCGCGCAGCCGGGCGATGAGGTCGGCAGTCGCCGGGGCGATGAGCACGAGATCGGCGTGCTGGCCGATGCGGATGTGCTCGACTTCGTCGATGCGTTCGAACACGCTCGTCTGCACCGGCTGGCCGCTCAGGGCCTCCCAGGTGGCAGCGCCGACGAAGGTGAGCGCCGAGGCAGTGGGCACGACCTTGACGGTGTGCCCGAGTTCTCGCAGGGCGCGGACGACATGACAGGCCTTGTAGGCCGCGATGCCGCCGCTGACCCCTACGACGATGTTCACTGCTCGGTGGGGGTGTCGAAGCTCAGGTCGATGTCGGCTTCAGCGGTCTCGAAGTCCTCGATGACCGGCGCGGCGAAGTCCTCTTCACGCGGCTCGCGGATGAGGATCTTGCCCTCATTGACCTCGCGCAGGGCGATCGACAGCGGCTTCTCGTTCGGCTCCGGGGTCACCAGCGGGCCGACGTTCTCGAGCAGGCCTTCCTGGAGCTGCGCGTAGTAGGCATTGATCTGCCGGGCGCGGCGAGCCGATTCGATGACGAGTTCGTACTTCGAATCCGTCACCGCCAGCAGGTCGTCGATCGGCGGATTGGTGATACCTTTCGGTTCAGCGGACACTCAAACTCCATCAGTTGTCGGGGGTGTTGTCGATTGACAACCCCATCAATGTTACTAGTTCCTCGGCGGCTTCTGAAATGTCGTGGTTGATGACGGTGTGGTCGAACTCGGTCTCAGCGGCGAGTTCTTCCTTCGCAGTCTCCAGCCGGCGGGCCTGTTCCTCTTCGGATTCGGTGCCGCGGCCGATGAGCCGGCGGACGAGCTCATCCCAACTCGGTGGGCCGAGGAACACGAACCTCGCCTCGGGCATCGTCTCCTTGACCTGGCGGGCGCCCTGCAGGTCGATCTCCAGCAGCGGATGCGAACCGGCTTCGAGCGCTTCGCGCACCGGTTTCGCGGGCGTTCCGTAGCGGTACCGGCCGTGCACGGTTGCGTATTCGAGGAGTTCACCGTCGTCGATCATCCGATCGAATTCCTCTTCGGTCACGAAGTAGTAGTCGACGCCGTCGCGTTCGCCCTCACGCGGTGGGCGCGTGGTGGCGGATACGGAGAACCAGATCTGTGGGAAGTTTCTGCGGATGTGTGCGCCGACGGTGCCTTTGCCGACGGCGGTCGGTCCTGCCAGAACAGTCAGTCGTTGTGTCACGCGGTTTCGAATCTCTCCAGGAGTGCGGCCTTCTGGTGCACACCGAGGCCTTTGAGTCGCCGGGATTCGGCGATGCCGATCTGCTCCATGAGCACTGAGGCGCGGCGTTTTCCGACGCCGGGCATGGAGCGCAGCAGGTCATGGACCTTCATCTTGCTCAGTGCTTCGTCGTCTGCTGCTTCCTTCAGGACTGTCGACAGGGATTTCTCACCGCACTTCAGTGCGGCCTTGGCATCTGCCCGAGCCTGCCTGGCCTTGAACGCTTTGTCGAGTGCTGCAGAACGCTGTTCGGGTGTCAGGGGTTGGAGAGCCACGTCTACTCCTTAGTGGTCCAGTCCGCATCAGCAGATTTGTATCAGTGTAGACCGTCTGCACCGGTGAGCGCACGGGTCGTTTCCCGGATGCGCTCCTGAAGCGCCGGAATCGCCGGCCCTGCTGAGAGGATCGTGCGTCCGGCATTCACAATGACACGGCCGTCTGCGAACGCTGCTCCGAACACGGAGTGCAGATCCTCGACTCCCCCGCCCTGAGCGCCATAGCCCGGTGCCAGGATCGGGTAGTCGCCTGCAGTCAGGTCGATGCCGAGGTCGCGGGCGGCAGTGCCGGTGGTCGCACCGATGACGACGCCGAGGCGTGGGGCACCGAGCTGTGCGTTGACGTCCCGGACGCCTGCGATCACCTCGGCGGCGACCGACTCACCGCCGGCAGTGCGCGCATGCTGGACGCTGGCCCCATCGGGATTCGAGGTCAGTGCGAGGACGAATGCGCCAGTGCCGTAGGTGCGTGCGCACTCGAAGGCCGGTTCGAGTGAGCCGAAGCCCAGGTACGGCGAGAGGGTCACGGCGTGGGCGTACAGCGGGGAGGCCGGGTTCATGTACGCCTCGGCGTAGCCTGCCATTGTCGAGCCGATGTCTCCACGTTTGATGTCGAGGATCGTCGACAGCCCGGCATCGTGGGCAGCACCGAGGACGTCTTCGAGGGCGGCCATGCCGCGGGAGCCGTGGCGTTCGAAGAACGCCGCCTGCGGTTTGACCGTCCCGCACTCCCCTGCCGCCGCCTCGACGACGCGCAGCCCGAAGTCGCGCACCCCGGCTGCCGAATCCGGCAGCGACCAGTCGGCCAGCAGCCCGGCGTGTGGGTCGATGCCGACGCACAGCCGGGTCCGGTTGGCCTGCGGCCAGTCGCGTCCGTAGTCGCGCTCGGGCTGGGCGCCCGTGTCGTGTTGGCTCATGCCCAGTCCTGCAGGGAGCGCACATCGAAGGCCGCTGCCCGCTGGCCTTCGATCGCGGTGACCGCGGCGGTGAATTCGGCGACCGTGGTCACCAGCGGGATCGACGAGGCGACGGCGGCTGCGCGGATCTCGTATCCGTCAGCACGCTCCTGGCGGCCGGCCGGCACGTTGATGACGAGGTCGATGCGGCCTTCGGTGATGTCGTCGAGGATCGTGCGCTCACCTTCGGCGGCTTCGTAGTGCTTCGCGATCCGGGTGCTGGTGATGCCGTAGCGGTCGAGCATCGCCGCGGTGCCGGCGGTGGCGACGACGTCGAAGCCCATGTCGACGAGCTGCTTGACCGCCAGCACCGAGGAGCGCTTGTCGCGGTCGGCGACCGAGACGAACACCGTGCCCGAGGTGGGAAGGGCGGCTCCGGCTGCGAGCTCGGCTTTGGCGAAGGCGACGGGGAAGGCGGTGTCGATGCCCATCACCTCGCCGGTCGAGCGCATCTCAGGACCGAGGATCGAGTCGACGACCTTGCCGGCGACGGTGCGGAACCGGCGGAAGGGCAGCACCGCCTCCTTGACGGCGACCGGGTGGTCATCCGGCAGGGTCGAGCCGTCGTGTTCGGCGGCGAGGATGCTGCCGCGCAGCTCTCTGATCGACTTGCCGACGGCGATGAGCGCGGCGGCCTTGGCCAGCGGCACCGCGGTGGCCTTCGAGACGAACGGCACCGTGCGGGAGGCGCGCGGGTTGGCCTCGATGACGTAGAGGACGTCAGCGGCGACGGCGAACTGGATGTTGATGAGCCCGCGCACGTTCGTGCCGCGGGCGATCGCGGCGGTGGCGTTGCGGACCTGCTCGATGACGTTCTCCCCCAGGGTCAGGGCCGGCAGCACCGAGGCGGAGTCACCCGAGTGGATGCCGGCCTCCTCGATGTGCTCCATGATCCCGCCGATGTAGGTCTCGTTGCCGTCGTAGAGGGCGTCGACGTCGATCTCGACGGCGTCTTCGAGGAACCGGTCGACGAGCACCGGCCGGTCGATCGAGACCTCGGTGGCCGTTGCCATGTAGTTCATCAGCTGTTCGGTGTCGTAGACGATCTGCATGCCGCGGCCGCCGAGCACGTAGCTGGGGCGCACGAGCACCGGGTAGCCGATGTCCTCGGCGATCGACTGGGCCTCATCGTAGGCGGTGGCGGTCCCGTGCTTGGGTGCGCGCAGCCCGGCTTCGGCGAGCACCTGGCCGAATTCGCCACGGTCCTCGGCCAGGTCGATGGCCTCCGGCTGGGTGCCGAGCACCGGCACGCCGGCGGCCTTGAGCTGGTCGGCCAGGCCGAGCGGGGTCTGCCCGCCGAGGGTGCACACGACGCCGGCGACAGGCCCGGCCTGCTTCTCGGCATGGTAGATCTCCATGACGTCTTCGAACGTCAACGGTTCGAAGTACAGCCGGTCGGCGGTGTCGTAGTCGGTTGAGACGGTCTCGGGGTTGCAGTTGACCATGATCGTCTCGTAGCCGGCCTCGGCCAGTGCCATGGTGGCGTGCACGCACGAGTAGTCGAATTCGATGCCCTGGCCGATCCGGTTGGGACCGGAGCCGAGGATGATGACGGCCTCGCGTTCGCGCGGGGACACCTCGGTCTCGTCGTCGTAGCTGGAGTAGTGGTACGGGGTCTTCGCCTCGAACTCGCCAGCGCACGTGTCGACGGTCTTGAACACCGGGCGCAGCCCGAGTGCCTGGCGCACGGCGGTGACGACGGCTTCGTCGAGGTGGCGCAGCTGGCCGATCTGGGCGTCGGAGAAACCATGGTTCTTCGCCAGGCGCAGGGTATCGACATCGAGGCTCTCAGCGGCGGCGATCTCCTCGGCGACATCATTGATGAGCTGGACCTGGTCGAGGAACCAGGGGTCGATGTCGCAGGCCTCGTGGACCTCCTCGACGCTCATGCCGGCGGCCAGTGCCCGCTGCACGGTGTAGAGGCGCTCGGTGGTGGCATGGCCGAGGTCGCGGATGACCTGGGCGCGTGCGGCATCGGTGGAGATGTCGAGCGGGTCGTTCCACGAGAACGAGGAGTTCTTCTGCTCGATCGAGCGCATCGCCTTCTGCAGGGCGGTGGTGAAGTTCCGGCCCAGGGCCATCGCCTCGCCGACGGACTTCATGGTTGTCGTCAGCGTCGGGTCGGCGGCCGGGAACTTCTCGAAGGCGAACCGCGGGACCTTGACGACGATGTAGTCGAGTGCCGGTTCGAATGCGGCTGGGGTGACCTCAGTGATGTCGTTGGGGATCTCATCGAGGGTGTAGCCGATCGCGAGCTTCGCGGCGATCTTGGCGATCGGGAAGCCGGTGGCCTTCGACGCCAGTGCTGAGGAGCGGGAGACGCGCGGGTTCATCTCGATGACGACGATGCGCCCGTCATCGGGGTCGATGGCGAACTGGATGTTGCAGCCGCCGGTGTCGACGCCGACTTCGCGAATGACGGCGATGCCGATGTCGCGCATCTCCTGGTATTCGACGTCGGTGAGCGTCAGCGACGGGGCGACGGTGATGGAGTCGCCGGTGTGCACGCCCACGGGGTCGACGTTCTCGATCGAGCACACGACGACGACGTTGTCGTTCTTGTCGCGCATGAGCTCGAGTTCGTACTCCTTCCACCCGAGGATGCTCTCCTCAAGCAGCACCTCATGGGTCAGGGAGTCGACGAGTCCGTCGCCGGCGATGCGGCGCAGATCGGCTTCGCTGAAGGCCATGCCGGAGCCGAGCCCGCCCATCGTGAACGAGGGGCGGACGACCATCGGGTAGCCGAGCTCCTCGGCGGCGGCGAGGCATTCCTCCATCGAGTGGCAGATCGCCGAGCGGGCGACCTCGGCACCGCAGCGTTCGACGACCTGTTTGAACTGCTGGCGGTCCTCACCGCGCTGGATCGCCTCGACATCGGCGCCGATGAGCTCGACGCCGTACTTCTCGAGCACACCTGCCTCATGCAGGTTGATCGCGGCGTTGAGCGCGGTCTGCCCACCGAGAGTCGGCAGCAGCGCGTCGGGGCGTTCCTTGGCGATGATCGTCTCGATGACGGCCGGGTCGATCGGCTCGACGTAGGTGGCGTCGGCGAGCTCGGGGTCGGTCATGATCGTCGCCGGGTTGGAGTTGACGAGGATGACCCGCATGCCCTCGCGTTTGAGGACGCGGCAGGCCTGGGTGCCGGAGTAGTCGAATTCGCAGGCCTGGCCGATGACGATCGGCCCGGAGCCGATGACGAGGACTGAGGAGAGATCGTCCCTCTTAGGCATGTGCGTTGTCTCCTTCGGTGGTCTCGATGCTCGGGGTGACGGTGGCGGCGCCGTCGAGCAGTTCGATGAACCGGTCGAACAGGTCGCGGGCGTCGTGCGGCCCGGCAGCGGATTCGGGGTGGAACTGAACGGAGAACGCCGGCAGGTCGAGGCAGCGCAGGCCTTCGACAACGTCGTCGTTGAGTCCGATGTAGCTGACCTCCACTCGGCCAAGGTGCTCACCGGCAGGCGCGGTGACGACCTCGCGCAGCGGGGCGTCGACGGCGAAGCCGTGATTCTGGGTGGTGATGTGGACCCGTCCGTTGGCGGTGTCGAGGACCGGCTGGTTCGAGCCGCGGTGGCCGAAGGGCAGCTTGTAGGTCTCGAAACCCAGTGCCCGGCCGAGCAGCTGGTTGCCGAAGCAGATGCCGAAGAACGGGATCTTGGCCTCCAGCACGCGGGCGAGCACGTCGACGGCGTTCGTCACGCTCGCCGGGTCGCCGGGGCCGTTGGAGAAGAACACGCCGTCGGGGTCCAGCTCGGTGAGCTGCTCGAAGGTGAAGTCGGCCGGCACGACGGTCGTCTCGATGCCGCGGGCGGCGAACTGGTCAAGTGTCGTCGTCTTGATCCCGAGGTCGTAGGCGACGACGCTGTGCTTCTTCTCCCCTTCGGCGGGGATCGTGTAGGGCTTGTCGCAGGTGACTTCTGCGCTCAGGTTCGCCCCTGCCATCGGTTCGGCAGCGCGCACCTCGGCGAGCAGCTCTGCGTTCGGGCGCTGCGCCTCGGGACCGGAGAAGATCCCGGCGCGCATCGCGCCTTTGTCCCGCAGGTGGCGGGTGAGTGCGCGGGTGTCGATGTCGGTGATGCCGACGATGCCGCGGTCGGTCAGCCGGGCTTCGAGGTCGCCGGTGGCCCGCCAGTTCGACCGGCGGCGGGCGGCGTCGCGGACGACGTAGCCGGCGACCCAGATGTCGCGGGATTCGTCGTCTTCGTCGTTGACGCCGGTGTTGCCGATGTGCGGCATCGTCTGGATGACGATCTGGCGCCGGTACGACGGGTCGGTCAGGGTCTCCTGGTAGCCGGTCATCGAGGTGACGAACACGGCCTCGCCGGTGGTCGAGCCCTCAGCGCCGTAGGCGCGGCCGGTCAGTGTGCGGCCGTCGTCGAGGACGAGAACGGCAGGTGGGCGCTGGTGCAGGGTCATGAGTCCTCCCCGAGGAGCTGGCGGATGGAATTCAGTGTCGGTGTGCGATCGGCTGCGTGCCGGGGGCGGAAGCCGGTGTCGACGAGGGTGTCGCCGAGCCGCCAGGTGATGATGATGAGCCCGTCGCGTTCGACGAATTTGCCGATCATCCCCGAGTCGGTGCGCACGTCTTCGAGGTCGGCGGCGGGGATGAGCATGTCGGGCACGCCGTCGCGGTCGAGGACGATGCCGATCTCGCTGATGCCCAGTGAGGCGGTGGTGCGCACGCCGAGGTGGTGGACGGCGACGCGTTCGAGCGGTTCGGCGGCCAGGGTGGTCGCCACATAGGTGCCCGCGACGGGAGGTGAGCTGAGCTTAAGGTCGGCTGCCGGCGCCTCGGGAGCAGGGATGCCGCCCTGCCGGTTCTTCCGGGACCGCCAGCCCAGCCACATGAGGGCGAAGAGCACGACGATGACGGCTGCGACGATGAGGGTCGGGATCAGGCGATCCATGTGCCGCCTCTCGTGATCGGGTGCGGGTCGGACAGCTGGGAGTCGGTGACGACGCGGTGGCCGTAGAGGATCGTGTGGACGATCCGGGATGACACCTCGATGCCGGCGAACGGATTGTTGCGTCCCATCGTCGCGTGGGCGTCCGGGGTAATCCGCTCGCTGGCGTTCGGGTCGACGAGCACGAGGTTCGCGCCGGTGCCGATCTCCAGGCTGCCCTGTTCGCGCAGGCCGGAGATCTCAGCCGGGGTGCGCGACATGACGCGGGCGATATCAGCCCAGTCGAAGTCGTAGTCAGTCATCGCCTCGACGACGATCGGCAGCGCGGTCTCCATGCCGACCATGCCCATCGCCGCGGCGGTCCATTCGCAGCACTTGTGCTCCGAGGGGTGCGGGGCGTGGTCGGTGCCGACGATGTCGATGGTGCCATCTGCCAGCCCGGCGCGCACGGCATCGACGTCGGCTTGGGTGCGCAGCGGCGGGTTGACTTTGTAGACGGGGTCGAAGCTGCGCACGAGCTCATCGGTGAGCATGAGGTGGTGCGGGGTGACCTCGGCGGTGACCTGCACGCCGCGGGACTTGCCCCAGCGCACGAGGTCGACTGCGCCCTTGGTCGACAGGTGGCAGATGTGCAACCGGGAGCCGACGTGCTCGGCGAGCAGGATGTCGCGGGCGATGATCGCCTCCTCGGCCACCGCCGGCCAGCCGGGCAGGCCGAGTTCGGCGGAGACGACACCCTCGTTCATCTGGGCGTCTTCGGTCAGCCGCGGTTCCTGGGAGTGCTGGGCGATGATGCCGCCGAAGGTCTTGACGTACTCCAGGGCCCGGCGCATGATGAGCGGATCGAAGACGCACAGTCCGTCATCGGAGAAGATCGTCACCCCGGCAGCCGAGCGTGCCATCGCTCCGAGTTCTGCCAGCTGGGTGCCCTTCTGCCCGACGGTGACCGCGCCGATCGGCACGACTTCGGTGTAGCCGGCCTCGCGGCCGAGGTGGTAGACCTGTTCGATGACGCCGGCGGTGTCGGCGACCGGTGCGGTGTTGGCCATCGCGTGCACGGCTGTGAAGCCGCCGCGGGCGGCTGACTGGGAGCCGGTGAGGACGGTCTCGGCGTCTTCGCGGCCGGGTTCCCGCAGGTGGGTGTGCAGGTCGACGAGGCCGGGCAGGGCGATGAGCCCGGTGGCGTCGATGACCTCATCGGGTCTGGTGAGCGAGTCGGGCTCGACGAAGCGGCCGTGATCGATCGCGATGTCGCCGGTCTCCTTGCCGAGGATGTTCGCACCGCGGATGAGCAGCGATGTCATAAGGCACCTTCCTGTCCGGTGAGCAGACTGTAGAGCACGGCCATCCGCACGGCAACGCCGTTTTCGACCTGGTTGAGGATGACCGCGCGCGGGGAGTCGGCGGCCTGCGCGCAGATCTCGAAGCCGCGGTTCATCGGCCCGGGATGCATGATCGCGGTGTGGTCGGGCAGCCGGTGGTAGCGGGCGGCGGTCAGGCCCCACAGGCGGCTGTATTCGCGGGTGTTGGGGAAGAACGACTGGTGCATGCGCTCGAACTGCACGCGCAGCATCATGACCGCGTCGAAGTCGTGGGCGTCGAGGGCGTTGTCGAAGTCGTAGAACACCTCGGCCGGCCAGGTGTCGACACCCCACGGCAGCAGGGTCGGCGGGGCGATGAGCACGACCCGGGCGCCGAGCGTGGTGAGCAGGTGGACGTTCGAGCGGGCGACCCGGGAGTGGAGGATGTCGCCGACGACGGCGACGGTGGTGCCGGCCAGGTCGGTGCCGCGGGCGTTGCCTCCCGGTCCCGAGGCGGGGGAACCGGTCAGAGTGCGGCGCAGGGTGAACGAGTCGAGCAGCGCCTGGGTCGGATGCTCATGGGTGCCGTCACCGGCGTTGACGACTCCGGCGTCGATCCAGCCGGTGGTCGCCAGCCGGTAGGGAGTGCCGGAGCCGTTGTGGCGGACGACGACAGCGTCAGCGCCCATCGCGCCGAGCGTCTGGGCGGTGTCCTGCAGACTCTCGCCCTTTGACACGCTCGAGCCCTTGGCGGAGAAGTTGATGACGTCGGCTGAGAGTCGCTTGGCGGCGGCTTCGAAGGAGATGCGGGTGCGGGTGGAGTCCTCGAAGAAGAGGTTGACGACGGTGTGGCCGCGCAACACCGGCAGCTTCTTCACCGAGTGGGTGCTGACCTGGGTCATCTCCTCGGCGACGTCGAGGAGGCCGATGGCGTCCTCCCGGCTGAGGTCTGCGGTCGACAGGAGGTGCTTCATGCCGGGTCTCCCTCCGCCTCGGCGGTCTCGGGCCAGGAGATCGTGACGGTGTCCTCACCGTCGATCTCTTCGAGGCCGACGAAGACGCGCTCGTCGACGGCGGTCGGGAGGTTCTTGCCGACGTGGTCGGCGCGGATCGGCAGGCAGCGGTGGCCGCGGTCGACGAGCACGGCCAGCCGGACGGCCGCCGGGCGTCCGATGTCGGCGATCGCATCGAGAGCTGCGCGGATGGTGCGCCCGGAGAACAGCACATCGTCGACGAGCACGACGGTGCGCCCGTCGATGCCGCCGGGCGGGATGTGGGTGGGTTCGGGTGCGCGCAGCTTGCCGTGGCGCAGGTCGTCGCGGTACATCGTGATGTCGAGGCTGCCGCAGATCTGGGCGGGATCGACGCCGCGTTCGATGTCGGCGATCTTGGCGGTCAGCCGCTGTGCCAGCGGGACGCCGCGGGTGGGAATGCCGAGGATGATGAGGTCGCCGGCGCCTTTATTGCGCTCGAGGATCTCATGGGCAATCCGCGTGATGGCGCGGGATATCTCGTCGGCGTTCAGTACTGTGCGAACACGCATGTGCGGTCCCCTTCTCCGCCTCACGGGACGGTGGTTAAAGGAGTGTCGTCTGCACATGAGTGTACCCCCTCGGCCGGCACCGGACACCGCCTGGGTGGTGCGCCCGGCAAGCTGTGATTAGACTCTCACCAATGCGCGATGCACTCGAGCGCCCCGAGCCCGGCCCCACTGCGCCGGGCGCATACGCCCTTCGTGAGGAGAACCGCGTGAGTTCCGCATCATCACACGCACAGCTGCCCGCCCTCGACCTCGACGTACACACCGCTGGCCTGCCTGCCGAGGTGTCGTTCGCCACCGCGACCTACCCCACCGCCGATGGCGAGCACACCTGCGGCTATCTGCACGCAGGCAGCCAGGCCGATCCGCTCATCGTGTTCCTGCACGGCTGGCCGGAGCTCGGACGCTCGTTCGCCGGCTTGCTGCCGCGCATCGCGGCCGAGGGCTATTTCGCGGTTGCTCCCGATATGCGCGGTTACGGCGCCTCGACGGTGTACGCGGACACCTCGGCGTACGCGATCGAGAATGCGGTGGCCGATGTGCGCGGACTCATCAGCGCGCTCAAGCCCGGTGAGCACGCCGAGGCGATCGTCGTCGGCCACGACTACGGCGCCCCGGTCGCATGGTCGTTCGCTGCTGCGCACCCGGAGATGTGCAGGGCGGTGGCCGGGATGTGCGTGCCGCATCTGCCGGCAGGTGCGTCGATGACTGCGCATGTCAACCGGTCGATGTACCCGGAGGACACGTTCCCCTACGGCCAGTGGGACTACATGGTCGCCCACCAGCAGATGCCGGAGAAGCTCGCCGCGGAGTTCGATGCTGATGTGCCCGGTTTCATCGCCACGATCATGCGCCGGGGCAATCCGGAGCAGATGACCAAGCCTGCCCTGCAGGCCAAGATCCGGTCCCGAGGCGGTTGGTTCCCTGACGGCGTGCCGTTCCGGGAGCGGGATGGCCGGGTGCTCAGCGCCGAAGACTACGATGCGCTCGTCGCCTCGCTCTCGCGCACCGGATTCGCCTACCCGAATGCCTGGTACCGCAATGTCGAGGCCAACGCCGCGTTCACCGAGAGCTTGCCCGGCGGTGGGCGGATCCCCCAGCCGGCGCTGTTCGTCCACGCCCGCTACGACCAGGTGTGCGACACCCTCGGGTCCACGATGGCCGAGCCGATGCGCGAGGCGATCCCCCAGCTGACCGAGCGCATCATCGAAGCGGGTCACTGGGTGGTGCAGGAGAAGCCAATCCACACCACCGAAGTGCTCACCGACTGGCTCAGCTCCGTCCGCCAGGAAGGCTGAAGCGCTCAGAAGCGCAACGTGAAGCCCCGGTTACCGAGCTGTCGGTGACCGGGGCTTCGTCGTTGTTGCAGATCGCGCTTGCGCTGTCAGGCAGACGGTTCGGAGTCGTCTGCCTCGGGCGAGTCGTCGCTGGAGCCTTGAGCAGCGGATGCGTCGTCGACAAGCGTGAGCGTCGACCCGCTCGGCACGTTGGAAGCGGTTGCCTTGGGGGCAGCCACAGTCGGCTGTGCCTCACCGGTCCGCCGTTTGCGGCTGACCGCGTCGAGCACGGCGTTGATGAAGGCCGGGGATTCGTCACGGGAGTACACACGACTGAGCGCGACGGCTTCGGAGATCGCAACGGGATCGTCGATGTCGTCGTTGTGCATGATCTCCCAGATGCCCATGCGCAGCAGCGCCCGGTCGACAGCCGGCATGCGTGAGACCGGCCAGTCGGTGACGAACTCCTCGATGAGCCCGTCGATCTCGTCGCGGTGGTCGACGACACCGGTGACGATCTCGACGGCGTAGGGTTTCATCGGGTAGTCCGGATCGCCCGAGCGCATGCGGATGAGCTCGGGTTCCGGCAGGCGGCGCTGCTCAGACTCGAAGAGCAGTTCGAGGGCGCGCTTGCGCGCGCGGCTGCGGGAGCTCACTCCTTGACGCGGCCGAGGTATTCGCCCGAGCGGGTGTCGACCTTGACCTTGGTGCCCTCTTCGAGGAACAGCGGCACCTGGATCTCGTATCCGGTCTCGACGGTTGCCGGCTTCGAACCGCCGGTCGAGCGGTCGCCCTGCAGTCCGGGTTCGGTGTGGGTGATGGCCAGCTCGACGCTCGGCGGTAGCTCGATGTATAGGGCTGCACCGTCGTGGAAGGCCACCTGGACCTTCTGGTTCTCGAGCATGAAGTTCGCGGAGTCACCGACGAGTTCGGGGGCGAGGGAGACCTGGTCGTAGTCCTCCAGGTCCATGAAGACGTAGTCGGTGCCGTCGTTGTAGAGGTATTCCATGTCGCGGCGGTCGACGTTGGCGGTCTCGACCTTGGTGCCGGCGTTGAACGTCTTGTCGATGATCTTGCCGGAGGTGACGTTCTTGAGCTTCGTGCGCACGAAAGCCGGTCCCTTGCCGGGCTTGACGTGGAGGAACTCAAGCACCTGCCACAGCTGGTTCTCGATCTTGAGGACCATGCCGTTCTTCAAGTCGTTGGTCGTTGCCAATGCAAATCCTTCGCAGTCGATAACGGCGGCGCCGTTCGCGGCGCACCAGGGGTCAAGTGTAGCAAGGCCTTTCGGCCTGTCAGGTCAGCTCAGCCGGGTGACCGGCGATTCGGTGCCGATCGCCTGGTAGGCGGTGTAGAGCAGGCTGGTGTCGGCGGCTTCGAGGACGCCGGGGCTGGCCAGGTCGTCGAGGACGATGAAGCGCATGAGGCTTCCGCGGGCCTTCTTGTCCCGGCGCATCGTCTCCAGCAGCTGCGGCCATTTGTCGCCGCGGTAGCCGGTCGGCAGGCCGAGGTGCTCGAGCACGCTGCGGTGCCTGTCGACGACCGCAGCGTCGAGGTTGCGGGTCATCGCCGAGAGTTCGGCGGCGAACATCATGCCGACGGCTACGGCCGCTCCGTGGCGCCACTGGTAGCGTTCGGTGCGTTCGATCGCGTGCCCGAGGGTGTGACCGTAGTTGAGGAACTCGCGGCGGCCGGATTCCTTGAAGTCATCGGAGACGACGTCGGCTTTGACCTGGATGGAGCGTTCGATGATCTCACGCAGCTGCGGCGAGGTGTGGTCTGCCAGCTGCTCCCGAGGTGTCGATTCGATGATCTCAAGGATCGCCGGGTCGGCGATGAAGCCGCATTTGACCGCCTCAGCCAGGCCGGTGAACAGCTCGTTCTCCGGCAGAGTGGCCAGCGTGTCGGTATCGGCGAGGACACCGGCTGGGGCGTGGAAGGCGCCGACGAGGTTCTTGCCCTCGGGGGTGTTGATGCCGGTCTTGCCGCCGATCGCGGCATCGACCATGCCGAGCACCGTGGTCGGGATGGTCACGAAGCGGATGCCGCGCAGCCAGGTGGCGGCGACGAAGCCGGCGAGGTCGGTCACCGCTCCCCCGCCGACGGCGACGATCGCGTCCGAGCGGGTGAAGTCGGCCTGTCCGAGGACCTGCCAGCAGAAGCTGGCGACCTGGATGTGCTTGGCCTCCTCGGCATCGGGGATCTCCGCTGACATCGCTTCGAACCCGGCAGCGCCGAGGTCCTCGCGGACGAGTTCACCGGTGGTGCGCAGTGCCCGCGGATGGATGACGAGCACTTTGCTCACGCGTGAGCCGAGCAGCTCGGGCAGAGTGCCGAGCAGTCCTGAGCCGACGTGGACGCTGTAGTTCCCGCCGCCGGTCACGTCGATGCGCGTGGAGCTCACGCCTCATCACTTCCTTCTGTGTCGTCTGCGTCTGTGCGCTGGCCGTCCTCAGCGTACCCGCCATCGGCGTGTGCTGCTTGGGCCTCGCCCTCGGCGGCGAACTTCGCGTAGTTCTCTGCCCGCTGCAGGCCGGTGAGCACGTCGACGACTCGGTTGACGACCGTCGAGGGCGGGTCGTTGGACGCCGAGACGGTCGCGGTGGCCACCGACTCGTACAGCGGCCGGCGCTCCTCGGCCAGGGCCTTCCAGCGTTCGACCGGGTCCTCGTCGGCCAGCAACGGCCGGTGGGAGCCGTGCAGCCGGGCAGAGGCGGTCTCCTCGTCGATCTCGATGCTCATGACCTTGATCACCGGGTGCTTCAGCTGGGCGCGGGTTCCGGAGTTGAGGATCGCGCCGCCACCGAGTGAGACGACCCCGGGCCGATCGAGCAGCCGGCGCAGGGCGCGCCGGACGACCTCGCGTTCGATCGCCCGGAAACGGGCTTCCCCGCGAGTGCGGAAGATCTCAGCGATCGGCCCGTGGGCGGAGACGATCATCGCGTCGGTGTCACTGAACGGGATCCCAAGGCGGTCGCCGAGCAGCCGGCCGATCGTCGACTTTCCTGCCGCCGGTGGGCCGATGAGCACGATCCGGGCAGTGGCCGCCGGCACCGGGTCGAGCGGCGGAGCCGGGCGCGGGACGGGCAGCTCCGGCGTGTTCACGAGTGTGAGCGCAGCGTATCCGGGATTGCGGCGAGGTAGGAGTCGAGGTTGCGCTTGACCTCGGCCAGGGAGTCCCCGCCGAACTTCTCGCAGACGGCCTCGGCCACGACCAGGGCGACCATCGCCTCGGCGACAACACCGGCAGCTGGCACGGCGCAGACGTCAGAGCGCTGGTGGTGGGCCCGGGCGGCCTCACCGGTGGTGACGTCGATGGTGTCCAGGGCGCGTGGGACGGTGGCGATGGGCTTCATCGCCGCACGCACGCGCAGGCTCTCACCGGTCGACATGCCTCCTTCAGTGCCGCCGGCGCGGTTGCTGCGGCGGGTGATGCGGCCCTCCGCCCTCTCGATCTCATCATGTGCCGCCGAGCCGCGACGGGCAGCTGTGCGGAAGCCGTCGCCGACCTCGACACCCTTGATCGCCTGGATGCCCATGAGGGCTCCGGCCAGCCGGGAGTCGAGCCTGCGGTCCCAGTGGACGTGGGAGCCGAGTCCTGGAGGCACGCCGTCGACGATGACTTCGACGACTCCGCCGAGGGTGTCGCCGGACTTCTTGGCATCCTCGACCTCGGCGACCATGCGCGCGGACAGCTCTGCATCGAAGCAGCGCAGCGGGTCGGCATCGAGAGCCGGCACGTCGTCGATGGTCGGCAGAGCTTCCTCACCGGAGCCGGCGACCGGGCCGATGGCCACGGTGTGGGAGAGCACGGTGATGCCGAGTTCGGCGAGCATGCGGGCAGCGACGGCGCCGAGCGCGACGCGCATAGCGGTCTCGCGAGCAGAGGCGCGTTCGAGGATCGGGCGCGCCTCGTCGAAGCCGTACTTCTGCATGCCGACCAGGTCGGCGTGACCGGGGCGGGGGCGTGAGAGCGGGGCGTTGCGTGCCTGGTCGGCGAGCACCTCGGGATCGACCGGATCGGCGCTCATGACGGTTTCCCATTTGGGCCATTCGGTGTTGCCGACTTCGATGGCGATCGGTGAGCCCAGCGTGGAGCCGTGGCGGACACCGCCGAGGATGCGCACCTCATCGGCTTCGAACTTCATGCGGGCGCCGCGGCCGTAGCCGAGCCGGCGGCGCGCCAGTGCCTGGGAAATATCGTCGCGAGTGACGGGGACATGGGCCGGGATCCCCTCCAGGATCCCGACAAGTGCCTCACCGTGTGACTCGCCTGCTGTCAGCCATCTCAACATTCAACCCATCCTACAAAAAGGCCGCACCGACCAGGACAGTCGTCCACGTTCCGATCAGCATGTAGGGTCCGAAGGCGATCTTCGATGCCCACTGCCGGCGCTTGGTGGCGAGCAGGATGAGCACGTGGACGACGGCGATGCCGTTGATGAGCAGCAGCGCCAGGATGGGGCCGCTCGGGCTCAGGGCAGTGGTGAGCAGGCCGACGCTGATTGAGAGCTTGACGTCGCCCATGCCCATCGTCGACCGGCGCATGAGGGTGCCGGCGACGTTGAGGATGACGAAGAAGATGAGCATGGCCAGTGCCCCGATCAGGCCGTTGAGCGCTGGGGTGCCGGCACCGGCCCACAGGTGGTCGTCGCTGCGGTCGGCCTGCCCGACGCCCATGATGAGCGAGATGAGGAACAGCGCCAGGGACAGCACGGTGATCGGCATGACGATCCGGTTGGGCAGCCGGTGGATGGAGATGTCGATCCAGAACAGCCAGCCGGTGGCGCCGGCGACCATGGCGAAGGCGATCATGAGAGGTACGTCTGCCAGGGTGCGTGAGAGTGCTCCAGGCACGATGAAAGCGGCCAGCCAGGAAAGGACGAGGCCCACGCTGGAGAGCACGAAGGTGACGAGCCCGCCGGGCCGGTTGATGCTGTTGACCCCGCGCAGCAGCCGGATGCCTGCCTCGTCGTTGATGATCCATGGGAACCGCAGCCAGATGAGAAGGCTGGTGAGCAGGGCAACGCCCACGGTGATGGTGAGGCTGGCGACAAGCGACAGCTGCTCGATCATCGGCGGTCTCCTTTCGCGGTGTGCGCGGTTCTCAGGGCTTCGGTCATGGCAGCGGCCAGGCGCGGCCGCCAGGTCTGGGGTGGCGCGTCGAAGCCGGCGGCGGCTGCGAAGAGCAGCTGCTGTTCGACGGCCTGGTGGATGAGCATCCGCTCCCCGGCGATCGCCTGTCCGCCGTGGGCGGCGATGTCGGCGCCGACGCTGTAGCCGCCTGCCGCATAGGCGACGTCGAGGAGCACGGTGGCCGCGTCGACGCTGTCCGGCCAGCTGAAGGACTCAGGACTCAGCGCACCGGCCGGCAGCGTGGAGACGGTCAGCGGGCATTGACCCGGCTGATAGTCGGCCAGCGGGTGGATGGCTGCCTGCATGCCGAGGCGGGAGGCGAAATCGGCTGCTCCCCTGGCTCGTTCCGGCCTGCGCGCGTAGAGGTCGAGTGCGGCGACGCCGAGGCGGTGGAGTGCGGCCACAGCCGAGGCGGCGGTCGCCCCGCTGCCGAGGATCGCAGCGGTGTCGGTGGCTGCGGGCTGGCATTCGGCGATCGCCTCGACGATGCCGATGACGTCGGTGTTGGCGATCCGCTGCCCGTCAGGATGCCGGATGAGGGTGTTGGCGGCACCGGTCTGGGCAGCGGTCTCATCGCTGTGCCAGCTGCGGTCGGCGGCAAGGCCGACGAGCTCGGTCTTCAGCGGCATCGTGAGTGAGAATCCGGTGTGCTCCGGGTGTTCAGCGAGGAAGGCTGCGAGCTGGTCGTCGGTGACTTCGAAGCGGCCGTAGCTGCTCGCCTCGGCGATGCCGAGTGCGCGGTAGCCTGCGGTGTGGAGCACCGGTGAGAGGCTGTGGGCGATCGGCGAGCCGAGCACGGCGGCGGTGATCCCGGTCATCAGGTTCTCCTCTCCTGGCGGTGGTCTCCCACCTCACGACATCATCTCAGCCTGTGCTTGGCCTGGGTTCGACCTCAGCCCTCGCCTCCGGCGTCGTCACTGGGGTTGTTCTTGCGGTGCTCGCGCAGCCAGACGCGGTACTCTTCGACGTTCTTCTGGTGGTCGGCGTACGTCTCGGCGTACTTCGTCTCACCGGTGTCGGGGTTGACGGCGACGAAGAACAGCCAGTTGCCGTCGGCGGGGTTCTGCGCGGCTTCGACTGCTTCGGCACTCGGTGAGTTGATCGGTCCCGGCGGCAGTCCGGTGTGCTTGTAGGTGTTGTAGGGGTTGTCGGATTCGCGCTCCTCCTGCGTGGTGGTCAGGTCGGAGCGCGCGCCGTGGATGTAGCTGACGGTCGCGTCGGACTGCAGCGCCTGGTCTTTGTCGATGCGGTTGAGGAACACGCGGGCGACCTTGGCCCGGTCTTCGGGGTTGCCGGGGGCTTCGACCTGCACGATGCTCGCCAGGGTGAAGACCTCATTGACCTTCTCCGCAGGGATGCCGATCTCGTCGATCTCCGCTTTGGTCTTGTCGACCATCTCCTGGACCATCTGCTCGGCGGTCATCTTCGGCTTGATCTCATAGGTCGCCGGGTACAGATAGCCTTCGAGGTTGGGAGCCTCGATGTCGAGTCCGTAGTCGGCTGGCTTCTTGTCGTCGATCGCCTCGTTGATCGAGGACTCGTCCATGCCGGAGTCGAGCATCCGGCCCTTAATCTGCTTGATGCTGAAGCCCTCGGGGATGGCCAGGCGCTGGTTGACCAGCGGGTCGATGAGCGCTTCGACGGCGGCTGCGGAGCTCATCTGCTTACGCATCGTGAAGTCCCCGGCCTGGATGACGGCGTCGCGCTTCTCGATCTCGTCGAGGAAGGGCTTCGAGGACATGATGACGTCCTGTTCGACGAGGTGGTTGGCGACCTCGCGGGCGGAGCTGCCGGGCATGACCGTGATGACGATCTCGTCTGTGCCCTCACCTTCGTAATCGCCTTTCTCGGCGAAGATCTCCGAGACCACTCCAGTAGCGGTGGAGAAGGCGACGGCGCCGACGACGCCGAGAACGAGGACACAGGCGGTGAGTATAGTGACGGTGCGCCTGCGGCGCATCATCTGCCGGCGGCGTTTGGCGCGCAGTTCCTGACGGGAGAGACCGTCATCGGTTGCGTCGAACTCCTCTGACAGGTTCACCTCAGGGCTCCTCGGTCGTGTCGATGGGGCTGCCGGCGGGCTGGCCGGTGCGCTTCTCCTGATCGATCGCCGCCTGCAGGATCATCACCGCTGCAACAGAATCGACGATCTCGCGTCTCTGGCGCGAGCTTCTGCCAGCTGACTGTAACACGCCGTGTGCCTGGGTTGTGGTGAATCGCTCATCGACTTCGCGGACCGGAATGTCGGTCTGACCTGCAAGGACCCGTGCGAAGGAGCGGGCGGCCTCGGCTGAGGCGCGCTGCTGGCCGTCGAGTGAGGTCGGCAGTCCGGTGATGATCTCGATCGGCTCGTGCTCGGCGATGAGCGCATGCAGCTCGGTGAGCGCGCGCTCATCGCCGTCGCGCCGGTACACGGTGGTCAGCGGCGTGGCGAGGATCCCGTCGGGATCGCACTGGGCCACGCCGATGCGCACCGAGCCGATGTCGAGGGCGAGCCTGCGGCCGCGGCGGAACGCCACTAGGCGGCTCCGAGTTCGCGGCGCAGTGCGGCCAGTGCCTCCGGCGCCTTGCTCATGTCGGTTCCTCCGCCCTGGGCGAGGTCGGGCCGGCCGCCGCCTCCGCCGCCGAGGATCTGGCAGGCGGTCTTGACGAGGTCGCCGGCCTTGTATCCGGCCTCGCGTGCGGCGTCGTTGAGTCCGACGACGACGCTGGGCTTGCCGCCGGCGTTGCCGATCGCAGCGACGACGGCAGCTTCGGAGCCGAGGCGGTTGCGCACGTCCTGGACGAAGGAGCGCACGTCATCGCCGGAGGAGACTTCGCCGAGTTCGGTGCCGCTGAAGACGATCTCACCGATCCGCTCGGCGGACTGCACAGCCGAGCCGGCAGCGGCGAGCACCTGCTGCTGGTTGAGCTTGGCGATGGTCCGCTCAGCTTCCTTGATCTTGGCCAGCAGTCCGGAGACGCGGTCGATGACGTCGGGGCCGGGCACCTTGAGCATGTCGGACAGGGACTGCACGATCGTGCGCTCCTTGGCCAGTTCGCGGAAGGCGCTCAGGCCGACAGTCGCCTCGATGCGGCGGGTGCCGGAGCCGACGGATGCCTCGGAGACGACCGAGATCGGGCCGACCTCGGTGGTGCGCAGCACGTGGGTGCCGCCGCACAGCTCACGGGAGAACGGGCCGCCGATGTCGACGACGCGCACGATGTCCGGATACTTCTCACCGAACAGGGCCAGAGCGCCGGAGCGTTTGGCGTCTTCGAAGGGCATGTACTCATACGCCACGTCAAGGTTGTCGCGCACCGCGATGTTGGCCGCATCCTCAATCTCTGCGCGGGCGGCAGCAGAAGGTGCTTCTGGGAAGGAGTAGTCGAAGCGCATGTAGCCGGGCTGGTTGAGCGAGCCGGCCTGCACGGCGTTCGAGCCGAGCACCTCGCGCAGCGCGGCGTGGATGAGGTGGGTGGCCGAGTGGGCCTGGGCGGCCTGGAAGCGGTGGCCGGCATCGACTTCGGCGTGCACTTCAGATCCCGGGTGCAGGGCGCCTTCGACGATGCGCACCCGGTGGGCCGGCAGACCCTTGAGCGGGTTCTGGACATCGAGGACCTCGGCGACGAAGGCGTCACCGCGGATGATGCCGATATCGGCCTTCTGACCACCCGATTCGGCGAAGAAGGGGGTGACGTCGAGGACGAGGTCGACTTCGTCTCCGGACTCAGCGGCCTCGACGCTCTCCCCTGCTGCCACCACGCCGCGGATGCGGGAGTCAGCGGTGAGGTTGTCGTAGCCGATGAATTCGGTCGAGCCCTCTTCGAGCAGCGCGGAGTACGCCGACAGATCGGTGTGCATGCCGCCCTTGCGGGCCTTGGCATCGGCCTTGGCGCGCTGGCGCTGTTCGGCCATGAGCGCGGCGAAGCCCTCCTCGTCGACGGACACGCCGTGCTCGGCTGCCATCTCGAGGGTCATGTCGATCGGGAAGCCGTGCGTGTCATGCAGGGCGAAGGCCACGTCGCCGCTGATGGTGCCGCCTTCGCCGACGGCGTCGACGGAGCGGCCGAGCAGCTGGGTGCCGGATTCGAGGGTGCGCAGGAACGCGGTCTCCTCGGCATAGGCGATGCGCGAGATCCGGTCGAAGTCGGTCTCCAGCTCCGGGTAGGAGTCCTTCATCGCATCCTTCGACACCGGCAGCAGGGTCGGCAGCACCGGCTCGGTGACGCCGAGCAGGCGCATCGCACGCACCGCACGGCGCAGCAGGCGGCGCAGGATGTAGCCGCGGCCTTCGTTCGAGGGGCGCACGCCGTCGCCGATGATGATGAGGGCGGAGCGGACGTGGTCGGCGACGACGCGCATGCGGACATCGTCTTCTTCGCTGTCACCGTACTTTCGGCCCGAGAGCTTCGAGGCGGCCTCGATGACAGGGTAGACCTCGTCGATCTCGTACATGTTCTCGACGCCCTGCTTGAGGAAGGCCACGCGCTCCAGGCCCATGCCGGTGTCGATGTTCTTGGCCGGAAGTTCCTTCTCGATGGTGAAGTCGACCTTCGAACGGACCTCGGAGAGTGCGAACTCCATGAACACGAGGTTCCAGATCTCGATGTAGCGGTCCTCGTCGGCGACCGGTCCGCCTTCGACGCCGTAGGCCGGGCCGCGGTCGTAGTAGATCTCCGAGCAGTAGCCGCCGGGGCCGGGCTGGCCGGTGTGCCAGAAGTTGTCCTCGTTGCCGCGGGTCTGGATCCGCTCGGCCGGGATCGAGGTGTTCTCCAGCCACAGGTCGATGGTCTCGGCGTCATCGGCGTGCACGGTCGCCCACAGCCGGTCGGGGTCGAAGCCGAGGCCGCCGTCCTCTTCTGAGTTCGTCAGCAGTCCCCAGGCGAAGCGGATGGCGTCGTCCTTGAAGTAGTCGCCGAAGGAGAAGTTGCCGTTCATCTGGAAGAACGTGCCGTGGCGGGTGGTCTTGCCGACCTCTTCGATGTCCTGGGTGCGCACGCACTTCTGCACGCTGGTCGCCCGCGGGTATGGGGCTGGTTCGCGGCCGGAGAGGTATGGGATGAACTGCACCATGCCGGCGATGTTGAACAGGATCGTCGGGTCGCTGCTGATCACCGACGCGGACGGCACGACGGTGTGGCCGTTGGCGGCGAAGTACTCGAGCCAGCGCCGTTTGATCTCTGCAGTCTTCATGCGAACCTTTCGAAACTGTTGCGGGGTCAGGCGGGAGGCGATGACGGCCGGTGGCCGGCGCCTCGGGCGCGGAGCGTTCCTCCTGCGCCATCATACAAACCTGCCCGGGCATTCGCAGTGGCGAACACCCGGGCAGGAGGTGCTGCGCAGCGTCTGCGCAGACGGTGGATCAGCGTGAGTAGTACTCGACCACGAGCTGGATGTCACACGTGATCGGAACCTCTTCTCGCTTCGGGCGGCGCAGCAGCGTCGCCTGCAGGGCTTCGAGGTCGACCTTGAGGTAGCCCGGGACGGCCGGCAGGACGTCGCGGTGACCACCGGCAGCGGCGATCTGGAAGGGCTCCATCTCAGCGGACTTCTGGTGGACGTGGATCATCTGGCCTTCCTTGACGCGGAAGGACGGACGATCGACGCGCTGGCCGTCGACCATGATGTGACGGTGGACGACGAACTGGCGGGCCTGCTGGATGGTGCGGGCGAAGCCGGCGCGCAGCACGAGGGCGTCGAGACGCATCTCGAGGAGCTCGACGAGGTTCTCACCGGTCAGGCCCTGCTCGCGGCGGGCCTCCTTGTAGACCTTGAGCATCTGGGCTTCGCGGATGTTGTACTGGGCGCGCAGACGCTGCTTTTCCTTCAGGCGGACCGAGTAGTCGCTGTCGTTGCGGCGGCGGGCGCGGCCGTGCTCACCGGGCGGGTACGGGCGGCGCTCGAAGTACTTCTCGGCCTTCGGAGTCAGCGGCAGACCCAGGGACCGCGAGAGGCGGACCTGGCGGCGCGAACGTGCGGGTGCAGGCATGGATGCCAACCTTTCGTGTTTCTTCTGCCTCGGCTGATCCCGCGCGTGCGGGTGTCTCGGTCAGCGTGGGAGGCTGCTGTTTCCGCGTGTGGAAAGAGGATCGGCTCCGCGAGACCGGAGCCCATCGACCGCCCTGCAGCCGATTTCGGCCAGGCACAGCACCGCAATACCTTACCGGCTGGCAGGCGGGCGGGGCAAATGGGTGAGCAGAGCTCAGACCTCCACCAGCTTGGCGATCTGGTTGACCTTGTGGCGGGCCAGGGCGAAGTTCGACCGCGACCGGTCGAGGACGAGGTAGATGAACAGGCCTTCGGTGTCGGATTGGTTGAGCACGGTGATGAGGTGGTAGGCCGTGCCGAGGGTGAGCATGATGTCCTCGATGCTGTCGTCGATGTCGAGGACTCTCATGGTGCGCAGCTTTGCGCGCACGACGTCGGCGTTGCCGGCTGCTGCGACGTTGAGGTCGAATCCGGGGTGTCCGCCGGTGGCCAGGGCCATGCCGGAGGAGATGTCGACGATGGCTGCGCCGGTGGCGCCTTCGATGATGAGCATCTGCTGGATGAACGTGTCGATCTGCGACATGGGTGGGTTCTCCTTCTCGGCGGGCGCATCGTCGGATGCCCAGCGATTCGATCGTGCGGACCACCTTCTGCAGTCGGCGCATGTCCTCGATGACCGACCCGGAGCCTGCCGCGTCTGCTCCCTGGATCGAGGTGAGAGCCCCGCCGAGGGTGGCCGTCTCACCGCTGCCGATCTCGTCATCGCGGTCTGAGAGGTATCCGATCCCGTGGCGCAGAGCGTCGACCACGCCGTTGAGACGGACGTCGACGCCGTCGATGAGCATGCGTCCATCGGTGAGGCTGTCGGCGCCGACGAGCAGCGCGACAGGTTCTGCGATTCCCAAGCGGCGCAGCCCGGTGATGCCGAGGACCTCCCCGGCGCGGATGTCGAGATTGACCGGTGCGAGACCGCGCGTGCCGACGGCATCGCGCAGCTCCATGAGCGACCCTCCGCTGTGTGCCGGAGCTGGGCGCCGGCGCTGTTCGAAGGTGCCGCCGAACAGGGAGGTGAACAGCGCGGTGTTCGTCGCGGCTCCCTGCTGCAGTTCGCTCACGAGTCGGCCCTCCCGGATGACGAGCACACGGTCGGCCAGCGCCGCGACCTCGTCGAGGCGGTGGGAGATGCTGACGATGGCCCGTCCTTCGGCAGCCAGCTTGTTCGCCAGCGCGTGGAACAGGGGGATCTCGTGGTCGTTGAAGGTTGCGGTGATCTCGTCGAGGAGGATGAGCTGTGTTTCTGCGTACGCCAGGCGCAGCAGTTCGACGACAGTGATGTCGGCCCGTTCCAGGTCCCCGAGGCGTTCGAGCGGGTCGAGGTCGCTGCCGTAGTCCGCCAGAGCCTGGCGGGCGAACTCGAGCTGACGCTCGGTGGTGAGGCTGGCTCGGTAGGTCTCGCGCACAAGCGCCTCAGCAACGGTGAGGCGCGGGTCGACACTCAGGCGCTGGGTGACGATGCCGACGCCGGCGGCTTGAGGCCGGCCAGCAGGTCGAGGAGAGTCGTCTTGCCGGCGCCGTTGCGGCCGATGAGGCAGACGATCTCGCCGCGGGTGATGTCGAATCCGACGCTGTCGAGAGCTGCGGTGGAGCCGTATGCTTGCGCAGTCCGCGCGCGCTCAGAAGGGTCTCGCTGTGCACAGTGGATTCTTGTGGGGTGTCGAGGGGGAGGAACAAGGATCATGCGTGCAGTTGGGGGATGGCATGACGGCACCTGCAGGAGCCTAGCAGGTGTCAGGCCACATGCGCGCGGTTCGCCACGGACGTTCGTCCGCAGTTCGGAGAAGCAGGCGTCACTTTCCGGCGCGCAGCCGGGCGATCGCTGCCAGCCGTTCGGCCATGCCCTTCTCCGCGCCGTTGGCTGTCGGCGTGTAGTACTGGGCACCTGCCAGGGTCTCGGGCAGATGGTCTTGGGCGGCAACCGAATGCGGGTAACTGTGGGCGTATTTGTAACCGGCACCGTGTCCGAGGGCTTTCGCACCTGGGTAGTGGGCGTCGCGCAGGTGCAGGGGCACCTCGCCTGCCTTGCCGGCCTTGACGTCAGCGATCGCGGCGTCGATGGCGGTGTAGGAGGCGTTCGACTTCGGGGCGCACGCGAGGTAGACGACGGCTTCGGCCAGCGGGATGCGGCCCTCAGGCATGCCAATGCGCTCGACGGCGGTCTGGGCGGCCACGGCCAGCGGCAGGGCCTGCGGGTCGGCCATGCCGATGTCCTCGGCGGCGGCGATGACGATGCGCCGGGCGATGAACCTGGGGTCCTCACCGGCGACGATCATCCGGGCCAGGTAGTGCAGGGCGGCGTCGGGGTCTGAGCCGCGGATCGACTTGATGAACGCGGAGATGACGTCGTAGTGCTGGTCGCCTGCCCGGTCGTAGCGGACCACGGCCTGGTTGGCCGATTCCGCGGCCTGATCCCGGGTGATGGCGGTGGTCTCGTCGCTGCCGGAGGTGGCCCGCGCGCTGGCGGCGGCGGCTTCGAGGACGGTCAGCGCCCGCCGGCCGTCACCGGAGGCGACCTGGACGATGTAGTCGCGGGCGTCGTCATCGAGGGTGAAGGTGCCGGCCAGCCCCCGCGGGGATTCCAGCGCCCGGTCGATGAGTGCGGCCACCCCCTCGTCGGTCAGCGGTTTGAGGGTCAGGACCAGCGAGCGGGAGACGAGCGGGGCGATGACGGAGAACGACGGGTTCTCGGTGGTGGCGGCGATGAGCACGACGAGCCGGTTCTCCACGGCCGGCAGCAGGGCGTCCTGCTGGGCTTTGGAGAAGCGATGGATCTCATCGAGGAACAGCACGGTCGTGCGCTGGTAGAGCTCCCGGTCGTTGCGGGCGTTCTCGATGACCTGGCGGACGTCCTTGACGCCTGCGGTGATGGCTGAGAGTTCGACGAACTTGCGGTTGGGGCTGTGCGAGATGACGTGGGCGATCGTCGTCTTGCCGACTCCGGGTGGGCCCCACAGGATCACCGAGGTGGCCCCGGCGCGAGCGCCGGCGCGGGCTTCGGCGAGCTGGTGCAGCGGTGAGCCGGGGGCGGTGAGGTGCTCCTGGCCGACGATCTCGTCGATGCTGCGCGGGCGCATTCGCACCGCCAGCGGGTCGAATGCGCTGACACCGCTCAGGTCGTCTGGGTTCGGCGGTGCGGCGGTTTCTGCGGGCTCGGTGCCAGAGGCGGCCGCCGGTGCCTCGTCGGCACCTGCAGCCGCCTCGTTGGCCGATGAGAACAGGTCGCTCATTCGTCCTCGGCGTCAGGGTCGTAGTCGACCCCGGCCTCGGCGCGCTGTTCGGCGGTGATCGGCGCCGGGGCGTCGGTGAGCGGGTCGTAGCCGCCGCCGGTCTTGGGGAAGGCGATGACTTCGCGGATCGAGTCGGTGCCGGCGAGCAGGGCGACGATGCGGTCCCAGCCGAAGGCGATGCCGCCGTGCGGGGGCGCACCGAAGCTCAGGGCTTCGAGCAGGAAGCCGAACTTCTCCTGCGCTTCCTCCTGCGTGATGCCCATGACGTCGAAGACGCGCTGCTGGACCTCGGGGCGGTGGATGCGCAGCGAGCCGCCGCCGATCTCGTTGCCGTTGCAGACGATGTCGTAGGCGCTGGCCAGAGCCGAGCCGGGATCAGTGTCGAAGGTGTCGAGGTATTCGGGCTTCGGGGCGGTGAAGGCGTGGTGGACGGCCGTCCACTTGCCTTCGCCCACAGCGACGTCACCGGCAGCCACGGCGTCCTCGGCCGGTTCGAAGACCGGGGCGTCGACGATCCACACGAACGACCAGTCGCCGTCCTTGATGAGGCCGGTGCGCTCGGCGATCTCGTTGCGGGCGGCACCGAGCAGTGCGCGAGCGACTGCCGGCTTGTCGGCAGCGAAGAAGATCGCGTCGCCGGGCTTGGCGCCGACCTTCTCGGCCAGGCCGGCCTTCTCCTCTTCGGAGATGTTCTTGGCCACCGGGCCGCCGAGGGTGCCGTCTTCGCCGATGAGCACGTAGGCCAGGCCCTTCGCGCCGCGCTGGCGGGCCCAGTCCTGCCAGCCGTCGAGCTGGCGGCGCGGCAGCGAGCCGCCGCCGGGGTAGACGACGGCGCCGACGTAGGGAGCCTGGAACACGCGGAACGGGGTGTTGGCGAAGTACTCGGTCAGGTCGGTCAGTTCGATGTCGAAGCGCAGGTCGGGCTTGTCGGTGCCGTAACGCTCCATCGCCTCCCAGTAGGGCATGCGCGGAATCGGCCGGTCGATGGTGTGACCGATAAGCTCCCACAGCGCGGCGAGGACGTCTTCGGCCAGGGCGATGATGTCGTCCTGTTCGACGAAGGAGGCCTCGATGTCGAGCTGGGTGAACTCCGGCTGCCGGTCAGCGCGGAAGTCCTCATCGCGGTAGCAGCGGGCGAGCTGGTAGTAGCGTTCGATGCCGCCGACCTGCAGCAGCTGCTTGAACAGCTGCGGCGACTGCGGCAGCGCGTACCAGGAGCCGGGGCGCAGGCGGGCCGGGATGACGAAGTCGCGGGCGCCTTCAGGGGTCGAGCGGGTCATCGTCGGGGTTTCGACTTCGATGTAGCGGTGCTCATCGAGCACCCGGCGGGCGGCCTTGTTGGCTTCGGAGCGCAGGCGGATGATGCGGGCCGGTTCGCTGCGGCGCAAGTCGAGGTAGCGGTGCTTGAGGCGGACCTCCTCGCCGACGGTGCCGGAATCCTCGGCGTGGTCGGAGACCTGGAACGGCAGCGGCGCCGCCTGCGACAGCACGGTCACCTCGGTGTCGACGACCTCGATCTCACCGGTGGCCAGCTGGTCGTTGGTGTTTCCCTCCGGGCGGGCGGCGACGGTACCGGTGACCTGGATGACGGTCTCGTTGCGCAGCTTGTCGGCGACGTCCTCGCGCACGACGACCTGCACGATGCCCGATGAGTCGCGCAGGTCGATAAAGGCCACTCCCCCGTGGTCACGGCGCCGGTCGACCCATCCGGTGAGGGTGACGGTGCTGTCGATGTCGGGCGTGCCGAGGGTGGCCGCCTCACGGGTGCGTAGCATGGGGTGGAACTCCTTCATGGTGTGAGGATTCAGGTGACGGTCTGCGGGCACGGATGGTGTGCAGACTCTGCGCTTGCACCATGATAGTCATAGTGCGCGGTACTGATGGAAAGGCTGGACGCTGCGAATGACTCATGACACTCCCCCCGGATCTGCCGTTCCCGAGGTGCCGACGCCCGCCCAGGTCGATGTCGCTGCCGAGACGTTCCGGATGCTGTCCTCATCGACCCGGCTGTTCATCGTGTGGCATCTGCTCCATGGGGAGCGCGATGTCAGCAGCCTGGCCGAGGAATGCGGGGTCAGCGTGCAGGTGGTATCCCAGCATCTGGCGAAGATGCGCCTGGCAGGCCTCGTGTCCTCCAGACGGGACGGCAAGCACATCTTCTACGTCGTCGACGACCCGCACGTGGTGACGATGGTCTCGGAGATCTTCGACCACATCGCCCCAGACGGCTCGCTGGCCCCGGACCCGGAGCCGCGCACGGCGGCCCCGCTGCGGGTCCAGGGCGAGAGCTGAGGCTCAGTCTTCAGCCGCGTCAGCCCTCGTCACCGGTGACGCGTTCGACGCGCGGCCAGACGTCCTCAGCCGGCGGCGTCCACAGTTCGGGGTCGGCTGAGACCTGCTCGCCGGAGCGGATGTCCTTGACCTCATGACCGGTCTCACCGTCGACGAACCACACATACGGGATGCCGCGGCGGTCGGCGAAGCGGATCTGCTTGCCGAACTTGCTGGCAGCCGGTGCGACGTCGACGGGGATGCCGCGGCGGCGCAGCTGCATGGCCACCGCATCGGCCTCGCTGCGGCCGCTTTCATCGGTGACGGCGATGAGCACGGCTGTGGGCACCGAGCGGGTCGCGGCCACCATCCGGTTCTTACCGACCAGCCGCGACATCAGCCGGGAGACGCCGAGTGAGATGCCAACACCGGCGTAGGTCTTCTTGCCGTTAGAGGCCAGGGAGTCGTAGCGGCCGCCGGAGCACACCGAGCCGAGCGATTCGTGGCCGAGCAGCTGGGTCTCGTACACCGAACCGGTGTAGTAGTCCAGGCCGCGGGCGATCTTGAGCTGGGCGACGACGACGCCGGGCTGGATGCGGTGGGCGGCATCGACGAGGCGGACAAGGGATTCGAGTCCCTCATCGAGCAGCGCATCGCTGACGCCGAGGGCGAGGACCTCATCGGCGAACGCCGAGGTGTCGGATTCGATGGCTGCCAGCTTCAAAAGCGCCTGCTGCTGGGCCGCCGAAGCGCCGGCGTCGGCGGCGAGCAGCTCGCCGACCCGGTCGGGGCCGATCTTGTCGTACTTATCAAGGCTGCGCAGCACAGCCGGGATGTTCTCCAGGCCCAGACCGCGAGCGAAGCCTTCAAGCAGCTTGCGGTTGTTGGCCAGGATCCTGACCGGCGGCACGCCGAGTTCGCGCAGCGCGTCGAAGGCCTGCGCCATCACCAGCGGGACCTCGACTTCGAAGTGATCGGCGAGGCTGTCCTCGGCGACGACGTCGATGTCGGCCTGGATGAATTCGCGGAACCGGCCGTCCTGGGGGCGCTCACCGCGCCACACCGGCTGGATCTGGTAGCGCTTGAACGGGAACGACAGGTGGCCTGCGTTCTCGACGACGTAGCGGGCGAAGGGCACCGTCAGGTCGAAGTGCAGGCCCATCGGGTTGCGGGAGTCAGACGGGTCGCCGTGCAGCCGGGAGACAGCGAAGATCTCCTTGTCGATCTCACCATCCTTGGCCAGTGCGCTGAGCGGTTCGACGGCACGCGTATGCAGCGCCGCATAGCCGTTGAGCTCGAAGGTGTGCTTGAGCAGGTCGATGACCCGCTCTTCGACGATGCGGTCGGCGGGCAGCCATTCGGGGAATCCGGACAGGCGTGCGGCTTGTGCCATGTGAGTCGTTCTCCTTGCCAGTGAGTGCCGACGGTGCTGTGCGCCGACCGCATCCATCATAGGCGGCAGCCGGTGCCAGCCGGTCGGCTGGTCGTCATATGCGCTTCTCCCCTGCGGCAGGCGCCGGTTCAGAGGAAGGGGTTGGTGCGCAGCTCGTGGGCGATCGTGCTGCCGGGCCCGTGCCCGGGCAGGATCGGGGTGTCCGGCATCGAGGCGAACATGCGCAGCGAGGTGCGCATCGCCTGATCGTCACCACCGGGCAGGTCGGTGCGCCCGATCGATCCGGCGAAGAGCACATCGCCGGTGAAGAGCACTTCGGGCACCTCCAGATCCTCGGCCGCGCCCGAGGTGTCGCGCACCCGCCAGAGTGTCGACCCCTCGGTGTGCCCGGGCGCGTAGGTCGCCTCGATCACCAGCCCGGCAGCCTGCCAGCACGCACCATCGGCGGTCTCGACCACCTCGGGCGCGGTCCAGTCGCCGATCATCCCGCCGAGCATCTGCCCCAGCTCCGGTGACAGGGTGCCGGCAGGGTCGGCCAGCCGGTAAACATCAGGGGCGGCGAGGTGGGCCTGAAGGCTCGGGAACACCTCGCGCAGGCGGGGCAGGCCGAGGACATGGTCGGGGTGGCCGTGGGTGAGCAGCACCGCGACCGGGGTCCAGCCGAGTTCGTCGAGCAGCGTCTTCATGCGCGGGGCGCAGTCGAAGCCGGCGTCGACGAGCAGGCATTCGCGTGCCTGCCCCTCGGGATGCTCAGCGGCGACGGCATAGCAGTTGACGTCGAGGAACTCGGCGCGGACTCCAGCAATCTCCATGCCACCAGTGTATCGACCCGTGCGGAGCGCGGCGGGCGCGCGCGGTTTTGTCGTTATGCTGGGAAGGTACATTCCCGCGTTGAGTGATCCGTCACAGGATTCGACCGACGATACGACAAGGTGCCATATGACCGACGAGACGCAGCAGTCCACTTCCGCGCCCACGCCTGCCGGCGCTTCCCAGTCCTCCGACGCCCCGAAGCCGAAGCCGGCGCCGGTGCCCAAGCCCTCGGCGGTCCCCTCGCCGGCGGCCCTGCGTCCCCGGCCCGGTCAGGCCCCTGCCGCCCCGGCGGCACCGGCCCACGACCGGACCGCGGAGATCGCTGAGGCGAAGACGTTCGGCCGGGTCGGTGAGGACTCGACGGTCTACGTCAAGACCTCTGATGGTGAGCGGGAGGTCGGCCAGTACCCGGATGCCGATGAGGCCCAGGCGCTGGAGTACTTCGCGAAGAAGTACCTCGATCTCGCCGATGCCGTCACGCTGCTGGAGCAGCGCCTGGCTGCTGGTGCCGCCGGTGCCACTGTCGCCGAGGCGGCCGGCACCCAGCGTGAGGCGCTCGCGGACGCGCAGGTCGTCGGTGATCTCGATGCGCTGCGCGCCCGGCTCGATGCCGTCTCGGAGAAGGCAGCCGAGGCCACTGCCCAGCAGGCACAGGCGCATGAGGAGTCGAAGGCTGCCGGCCTGCAGGCGCGCATCAAGGTCGTCGAGGAAGCCGAGGCGATCGCCGATGCGGATCCGGCGCGTGTGCAGTGGAAGCAGTCGAGTGCCCGGATGAAGGAGCTGTTCGAGCAGTGGAAGCAGGTGCAGGCGACGACGCCGAGGCTGCCGCGCTCGCAGGACCAGCAGCTGTGGGGCCGGTTCTCCAAGGCCCGCAACCGCTTCGACAAGGCCCGCCGCGAGTTCTTCTCCGCTCTCGATGAGCGCAACGCTGAGGGAAAGCGGATCAAGCAGAAGCTCGTGACCGAGGCTGAGGCGATGTCGGATTCGACCGACTGGCGTGAGACCGCCCAGCAGTACCGGCGCCTCATGGACCGGTGGAAGGCCGCACCGCGTGCCGGGCGCAAGGACGACGACGCTCTGTGGGCGAAGTTCCGGGCCGCCCAGGATCGGTTCTTCGCGGCCCGCAACCGGGCCAATGAGGAGGTCGAGGCTGAGTACGGCGAAAACCTCAAGGTCAAGGAGAAGCTGCTGGCTGAGGCTGAGGCGCTGCTGCCGATCACCGATCCGGTGACGGCGAAGGAGAAGCTGCGTGTCATCCAGGATCGGTGGGAGGACGCCGGCAAGGTGCCCCGAGCTGATATCTCCCGGATGGAAGGCGGGCTGCGCGCTGTTGAGCGGGCGCTGGCTGAGGCGGAGGACGCTGAGTGGCGGCGCACGAATCCGGAGCACCAGGCCCGCACCTCGGGCATGCTCGCCCAGCTCGATGCCTCGATCGCTGAGCTGGAGGCCGAGCTGGAGAAGGCCGAGGCCGCTGGCAAGGACAGCGACATCGCCAAGGCGCGTGAGGCCCTGGAGGCCCGCCGTGCCTGGCGCGACCAGGTCGCCCGCACGGCTGAAGAGATGCAGTGACGCCTGCGTCTGATTGAGACTGCCGACTGCGGCTCGCCTGTCCTCAGGCGGGCCGCAGTGCTCTGTCCACAGATTCCGGCCAGCGCCTGGTCTGCCGGCATGAGCTGGGCCAGAGTGGGGGCATGGATGATCTGCTGCGTTTGGGTGAGCCGCTGAGCTACACCGAGCTCATGGAGCTGACCTTCGATGGGCTGGCCTTCCGGCTCTCAGCAACCTGCTGGGCGCCGGTGGGCATGCCGGTCGATGCGCGGCTGCGGGCCAGCAGCGTCGAGGCCGCTCCCCTGCCGGGACTGGTGCTCAGCCACCGGTCGGCGCACTGGGTGTGGTGGGGTTCGGGTCTGGCGCCGGTGGTTGCGGAATACACCACACGGGTGCGGCGCCGCATCCGGGCTGCCCGCCTGCCGGTCGTCGTCCACGAACGCGATGTGTGCCCCGCCGAAGAAGCTGAGCTGGCCGGGCTGGCCCTGACGACACCGGAGCGGACGCTGTACGACCTGCTCTATGAGCTCCTCGATGCTGACACGGACGAGGAGACGGTGCGCGCCGGCGCGCAGGCCGTACTCGAGTCAGTCGGCTTCGATGAGCAGATCGCGCTCACCCGGTTCGTCGCTGAGCAGTACCGGCGCCCGCATCTCGTGCGGATGCGCGGCCTGCTCGGTGACATCATCCCCCATGCGCGCACGCTGCTGCCGATCCGCTGAGACCGGTGGTTCAGCCGCCGGTGATGCGGTAGACGTCGAAGACGCCTTCAACCTGTTTGACGGCCGAGAGCACAGTGTCGAGGTGGGTGGAGTCGCCGATCTCGAAGACGAACCGCGACTGCGCCACCCGGGCCCGTGAGGTCGCCACCGAGGCAGACAGGATGTTGACGTGGTTGTCGGTGAGGACCTTGGTGATGTCGGAGAGCAGTCCGGCGCGGTCGAGTGCCTCGACCTGGATCTGGACGAGGTAGATGCCCTGCGAGTGGTGTGCCCATTCGACTTCGACGATGCGCTCGGGTTCGCGTTTGAGACTCGAGACGTTCTTGCAGTCGGTCCGGTGCACGGACACCCCGGCGCCGCGGGTGACGAATCCCATGATGGTGTCGCCGGGCACGGGTGTGCAGCAGCGGGCGAGCTTGACGAGGATGTCATCAGAGCCCTTGACGCGCACACCCTCGGTTGAGGAATGGTGGCCGCGGGACTTGCCGCGCCGATTCGACGGCCGCAGAATCTCGGTCGTCGGCTGGTCATCTTCCTGCTCGTCTGCCGAGACCTCCTTGGCCAGCAGATCGACGACGTGGGCGGCTGACATGTTGCCGTTGCCGATCGCAGCATAGAGCGCGGTGACATCCGGCAGCCGCTGTTCACTCGCAACGACGAGCAGAGCTTCCTGGCTCATGAGCGCATCAGCTGACAGATGGTGGCGGCGCATCGCCCGGGCCAGCTGGTCGCGGCCGGTCTCGATGGCCTCTTCGCGGCGCTCCTTGGAGAACCACTGGCGGATCTTGTTGCGCGCCCTAGGACTGGTGACGAAGGCCAGCCAGTCGCGGGACGGCCCGGCGTTCTCGTCCTTGGAGGTGAAGACCTCGACGACGTCGCCGTTGTGCAGCTTCGAGTCCAGGGAGACGAGCCGTCCGTTGACGCGTGCGCCCATCGTCTTGTGTCCGACCTCGGTGTGGACGGCATAGGCGAAGTCGACCGGGGTCGCGTCTGCCGGCAGGGAGATGATGTCGCCCTTGGGCGTGAAGATGTAGACCTCTTTGGAGTTGACCTCGAAGCGCAGGTTGTCGAGGAACTCGTCCGGGTCGGAGGTCTCCCGTTGCCAGTCGAGCAGCTGACGCAGCCATGCGACCTGGTCGACCTCGCCGGAGTCGCCGACCTTGGCCATCCGTCCGCCGGCGGCGTTGATCGCCTGGGGGTTGACCTTGCGGCGGTCCTTGTACTTCCAGTGCGCGGCGATGCCGAACTCGGCTCGCCGGTGCATCTCATGCGTCCGGATCTGGATCTCGACCGGTTTGCCGTAGGGCCCGATGACGGTGGTGTGCAGGCTCTGGTACATGTTGTACTTCGGCATGGCGATGTAGTCCTTGAACCGGCCAGCGATCGGCGACCACTTCGCGTGGACGAGGCCGAGCACGCCGTAGCATTCGCGCACCGTCTCCACCAGCACACGCACGCCGACGAGGTCGTAGATGTCGGCGAATTCGTGGCCGCGGACGACCATCTTCTGGTAGATCGAGTAGTAGTGCTTCGGGCGGCCGGAAATCTCGGCGATGATGTTGGCCTCGCCGGCTTCCTCCTTGATCTCCTTCGACACGATCGCCAGATACTTCTCGCGCTCCGGGGCGCGTTCGGCCACGAGCCGGACGATCTCGGAATACACCTTCGGGTAGAGCACCTGGAATGACAGGTCCTCGAGCTCCCATTTGATCGTGTTCATGCCCAGCCGGTGTGCCAGCGGAGCGAAGATCTCCAGGGTCTCCTTGGCCTTCTTCTGGCTCGAGGCGGCCGGCACGTACTTCCACGTGCGGGCGTTGTGCAGCCGGTCGGCGAGCTTGATGACGAGCACCCGGATGTCCTTGGACATCGCCAGGATCATCTTGCGCACGGTCTCGGACTGCGTGGCTGCGCCGTATTCGATCTTGTCGAGCTTGGTGACGCCGTCGACCATGAGGGCGATCTCGTCGCCGAAGTCCTCGCGCAGCTGGTCGAGGCTGTACTCGGTGTCCTCGACGGTGTCGTGCAGCAGCGCTGCGGCCAGCGTCGAGGAGTTCATGCCGATCTCGGCGAGGATGGTGGCGACCGCGACCGGGTGGGTGATGTAGGGGTCGCCGCTCTTGCGCATCTGGCCGCGATGCCATTTCTCGGCGGTGCGGTAGGCCCGGATGATGAGCTCGACATCGTCCTTGGGATGGTTGTGGGCGACTGCCTGCAGCAGCGGGCCGAGGGCCTTCGGGTGCTGCGGGGCATGCTGGGAGCGGGCCGTCCAGAAGGCCAGGCGGGAGATGCCGCGCGGCCTGCGCGTGGACTCACCGGTGGTGTCGGCCACGTGTCGCTCCCTTCGTCACATAATCAACAGACCATGACAGGAGAGCATTCCTGCCATGGTCTGTCTATCTTACGCGCTTCTGTGCTGTGCGCGGGCGAGGCGAGCGTGTTCGCTGATGCGGATCAGGCGCGCACGTCCTCGAACAGCACGGGTGGGCGGTCGGGCAGTCCGCGCTTGCGGCGGTGCTCGTCGACCATCGCCTCCTGCTCCTTGACGGCCGGTTCGTTCTGCCGCAGCAGGTTGTACAGCGGCGAGGCGACGAACAGGGTCGAGGCGGCAGCGACGATCGTGCCGATGAACAGCGAGAGCGCGATGTCGGTCAGGGTGCCGGCGCCGAGCAGGAACACGCCGATGAAGAGGATCGCTGCGATCGGCAGCACCGAGATCATCGAGGTGTTGATCGAGCGCACGGTCGTCTGGTTGACGCCGAGGTTGACGAGCTCGGAGAACTTCATGCGGTTGTTCTCCTTGAAGTCCTCGGTGTTCTCGCGGATCTTGTCGAAGACCACCACTGTGTCGTACAGCGAGAAGCTGAGCACGGTGAGGAAGCCGATGATCGCCTCCGGGGTGACTTCGAAGCCGAGGGCGGAGTAGATGCCCATCGTGACGACCATGACGAAGACGAGACCGAGGATCGCTGCCAGTGACATCTTCCAGGTGCGGAAGTAGATCGCCATCACGAGCATCGCGATCGCGACGAAGATGACGAGTGCGCGCGTCATCTTCTCAGTCACGTCCTGACCCCACTTCGGGCCGACGAAGTTCGAAGTGACGTCGGCGTTCTCGACGTTGTACGACGTCACGAGCGCGTCACGGACCTGCTGCATCTGATCGTCGGTCAGCTGGTCGGTGTCGATCTTGATGGACGTGTCCGAGGTCGGCACGACCGTGGTCGAGACGTTGTTGCCGACGACCTCCGCAACTGCGTCGTGAGCGTGCTGCTCGGAGGTGTCCGAGGTGTTGGCGATCTGGAACTGGGAACCGCCCTTGAAGGCGATGCCGAGGTTGAATCCGCCCAGCAGCGGCACGATGAGCGAGGCGATCATGAGGGCGATCGCGATGCCCAGCCACAGCTTCGAGCGCTTGATGAACGGGATCGAGGTGCGGCCCGAGTGCAGGTCATTGCCCCAGGCGAAGAACGAGCGCATCATCGGGCATCACCGTCCTTTCGTCCTGCTCCGGCAGTGACGTCGTCGCTGTCGGTGCGTGCCTCATCGGCGTCAGCACCGGCTTCGCGTTCGCGGGCTTCCTTCTCGCGCAGCGCCTTGCGCTCGGCGATCGAGAGCTCTGAACGGTCGGCGGTGAGTGTGCCGGTGGACTTCCGGCTGGCGCGCGTCGATGAGCCGGAGCGCTTCTCGATGGATGCCTGACGGCGCTTGGCCTCCTTGTAGGAGCCGCGCTTCTTCGACTTCTCCTTCGCCTTCTCCAGATCCAGGCCCATCGCACCGCGGTAGGCGGCCATCTTGACGCCGAGCTGGCGCGGATCCATGCCCGACCACGGGTGGCCGTGTCCGAAGAAGTGGGTGCGGGCCAGCACCTGCATCATCGGATGCGTGAACAGGACGACGAGGATGACGTCGACGATGACCGTGAGGCCGAGCGTGAATGCGAAGCCGCGCACGCTGCCGACGGCCAGGATGTAGAGGATGACGGCGGCGAGCATGTTGACGGCCTTCGAGGCGAAGATCGTGCGCTTGGCGCGATCCCAGCCGATCTCGACGGCGCTTGTGAGCTTGCGCCCGGAGCGCAGCTCGTCTCGGATGCGCTCGAAGTAGACGATGAACGAGTCCGCTGTCATGCCGATGCCGACGATGAGACCGGCGACACCGGCCAGTGACAGCCGGTAGCCGTAGCGCCAGGTGACGAACAGCAAGAGCAGATACGTCAGCACACCGGCGACAGCGAGACTGGAGACCGTCACCAGTCCGAGCACGCGGTACTGGATGAGCGAGTATCCGACGACGAGCAGCAGACCGATACCGCCGGCCAGCAGGCCCTTGGCGAGGTAGTCGGCACCCAGGGTGGGTGAGATCTGCTGTTCGCTCTGGACCTGGAAGCTGATCGGCAGGGAGCCGTTCTTCAGCTGGCTGGCCAGGGTCTCGGCTTCCTCGACGGTGAACTGACCGGTGATGATCATCCGGCCGTCGGTGATGTGTGCCTGGGAACGCGGTGCTGAGAGCACCTGGCCGTCGAGCACCATCGCGAACTGGCTGTAGGGCTCCTGCAGGCCGGTGAGCTTGCCGGAGATCTGGCTGAAGGCCTCAGCGCCGTAGTTGTCGAGCGTCATGGATACTGCCGGGCGGTTCGTCTGGGCGCCCTGTGCGGTCGTCTCGAAGGTGAACTCGGCGTCGGTGATGTGGGAGCCGTCGAACTCGACGGGTCCGAGCACGTACTTCGCCGCACCGCTCTGGTCGCAGGCGACAACCGGCTGGTCGTCAGGGGCTGCTTCGCCGCCGATGCGATTCTCTTCCTTGGTGCAGTCGAGTTCCTGGAAGGTCTGCAGGATCTCCGGGGTCAGCCACGATTGGTCGGTCTGCGGATCGAAGCGCGGGAACTCGCCTTCCTTGACGGTGCCCTGACCGGACTCGGCATCCTCAGCGTCGCCGGGGTTGCCGGCCGGGCCGGGCACGGTGCCGGCATCGCTGGGCTGCTGGGCCGTGACGTCGGCACCTTCAGTGCCGGTCACTGAACCGGCGCCGCCCTGTGCTGGCTCTTCTTCCGCGGGGGCCTCTTCATTACTCTGGTCCTTGAGCAGCTCCTCGAGCTGCTTCTTCTCCTCATCGGTGGCGTCGTTGCCCTCCTCGCCCTGCTCTTCGGCAGGCTGCTCGCCGGTGTCCGGCTCGGGAGGTGCGACGACGGCAACACGGCGGAACACCATCTGTGCCGAGGAGCGGACGAGCTCACGGGTCTGCTCGTCCGGGTTGCCCGGCAGGTTGACGATGATGTTGCGGTCGCCCTGCGTGGTGATCTCAGCTTCGGACACACCAGTGGAGTCGACGCGCTGGCGGATGATCGCCACCGCCTGCTCGAGCTGCTCCTGGGTGATGCGCTGATCCTCCAGCTGCGGCTCGAGGATGATGGAGGTGCCGCCTTCGAGGTCGAGGGCGAGCTTCGGGGTCCAGGAGGCGTTCGACCAGATGGCCCCGCCGCCGATGAGGGCGACGAGGGCCAGCGTGAAGATCGTCAGCCACGCAAAACGCAGTCCCGGACGGGGCTTGTCTGCGGAAGTTGACACAGGGGATCTTTCGTTGGGATGTGATCAGGCCTTGAAGTCGTCACCGCGGTCATCGCGGCGCGGGTCATCGAGGTCGTTGTCGGACGTGTAGTCGCCGCCGCCGTAGTTGCCGCCGCGGTAGTTGTCGAGGCGATCCGAGTCGTCGAAGCGGTCGTCTGCCAGGCGGTCATCGGAGGCCAGCGTGTCATCGGCAGGCAGGTCGCGGTCGGCATCAGCGGCAGCGGTGTCATCGGACAGCCCGTCGGTGGCGACACCGGCGGCCGGCTCGATGTGGCCGATGGCCTGCTGGTGGATGCGCAGCACAGTGCCGGGACCGCTCTCGATCGTGACGATGTGGTCCTCCGGCGAGACGGTGAGCACGGTTCCGTACACACCGAACGTCGTCATCACCTCGGCACCGGGCACCAGATTGGACTTGATGCTCTCCTGGCGGGCCTTCTGCTTCTTGCGGCTGCTGAACAGGAAGAACAGCATGAGGGCGCCGAGGCCAAGGAAGATGAGTGTTGTGGGATCCACGAGTGAGATCAGCCTTTCGATATGACGGGGCTATAGCCAAGAAGTCAGTCTAGTGGCGACGCGGCGGCAATCACTAATCGTCGTCTGTGAACTCGAAGAGAGCCCGTTCGGCGTCCTTCGGGGGCAGCCCGAGGTGTCGCCAGCCCTGACCTGTGGCGATGCGTCCGCGCGGGGTGCGGGAGATGAGTCCTTCGCGCACGAGGAACGGTTCGGCGACCTCTTCGACGGTCTCCGGCTCCTCCCCTACGGACACGGCCAGGGTGCGCAGGCCGACAGGTCCGCCGTCGAAGCGCTCGCACAGGGCGCGCAGCACAGCGCGGTCGAGCCGGTCGAGTCCGCGCTCGTCGACTTCGTAGACCTTGAGTGCGGCGCGTGCGGCGTCGTAGTCGACGACGCCGCCGCCGCGGACCTGTGCCCAGTCGCGCACTCGGCGCAGCAGCCGGTTGGCGATGCGCGGGGTGCCGCGGGAGCGGGTGGCGATCTCCTGCAGACCGGCGGCATCGGCTTCGATGTCGAGCATCTGGGCTGAGCGTCGCAGCACAGTGTGCAGGTCCTCTTCGGAGTAGAAGTCGAGGTGGCCGGTGAACCCGAAGCGGTCGCGCAGCGGTGCCGGCAGCAAGCCGGAGCGGGTGGTCGCCCCGACCAGGGTGAAGGGCGGCAGGTCGAGCGGGATGGCGGTCGCGCCGGGTCCTTTGCCGACGATGACGTCGACGCGGAAGTCCTCCATGGCGACGTAGAGCATCTCCTCGGCGGCGCGGGCGACCCGGTGGATCTCGTCGATGAAGAGCACTTCGCCCTCTTCGAGCGAGGACAGGATCGCTGCGAGGTCGCCGGCGTGCTGGACGGCCGGGCCCGAGGTGACGCGGATCTGGGTGCCGAGCTCATGGGCGATGATCATCGCCAGGGTGGTCTTGCCCAGTCCCGGCGGGCCGGAGAGCAGCACATGGTCGGGGGCGCGGTTGCGGGCAGCTGCGGCGTCGAGGACGAGGGAGAGCTGTTCGCGCACCTGCGGCTGTCCGGTGAAGTCCTTCAGGCCCCGCGGGCGCAGCGCGACCTCGGCTGCTCGTTCGCCGTCATCGGCTCCGGCGCGGGTCAGGCGTGCGCTTTCGGCACCGGTGAGGTCGTCTCCGGTGAACTCGACTTCGTAGCTCGGTTCGCTCATACGCGCCCGCCGATGGACTTGAGGGTGGCCTTGAGCAGTTCAGGTGTCGTCGGTTCGATGTCGAACTCTGCGCGGGTGTCGGCCACGGCCTTCTCCGCCTGCGCCTGCCGCCACCCGAGGTTGACGAGTCCCTCGACGACCTGCGCGGAGACCGCATCGGCACCGCCGGCCGGGGCCGCGGATGCGGCAGCTGTGCCTGACGGCTGCGGGAAGGAGGTGAGCTTGCCGGCCAGTTCGAGCATGAGCCGGGCGGCGACCTTCTTGCCGATGCCGGGCACCTTGGTCAGTGCGGCCTGGTTCTCATCGGCGATCGCCTGGCTCAGCTCCTCGGGGCTGAGCACCGAGAGGACTGCCAGGGCGAGGCGCGGGCCGATGCCGGAGATCGTCTGCAGGGTTTCGAACAGGTCGCGTTCGGCGGCGTCGCCGAATCCGAAGAGGGTCAGTGAGTCCTCGCGGACGACAAGCACGGTGTGCAGTTCGATGTCCTGGCCGTGGCGCACGCCAGAGGTCAGGGCCGGGGTGGCGAAGACGCGGCGGCCGATGCCGGCGGTGACGACGGTGAGGCTGTCGGGGCGCACGCTGGCGACCGTGCCCGAAAGGTAGGTGATCACTCAAGCTCCAGGTGTGAACGTATGTACGAATACCACTCTAGCCGGTCGCACGGACGGAACCGGGCACCTCGGCTCCGGCGTGTGCCGAGGCCAGCACGCCTCGGGCCCGGTGTCACCGGCGACGCGGCGTTCCGGCGCTCTTGAGGGCTTCGGCCCACTGCTGCTGAGCTGGGGTCAGCGAGCTGCCCTGCCGACCGCCGCCCTGCCTGGTGTCGACGTCCTTCGTCGCTCCCGGGGTCGACCCGGCCGCGCCGGCACCGCGCCACAGGTGGCAGATCGCCAGGGCCAGGGCATCGGCGGCGTCGGCGGGCTTGACGGGGGCGTTAAGCCGCAGGATCCGGGTGACCATGTTCGTCACCTGCGCCTTGCCGGCCCGGCCGCTGCCGGTGACCGCGGCTTTGACCTCGGACGGGGTGTGCATGGCCACGGGGATGCCGCGGCGGGCGGCCAGGCCCATCGTCAGCCCGGAGGCCTGCGCGGTGCCGATGATGGTGGAGACGTTGTGGCGGGCGAAGACCCGTTCGATGCTCACGACATCGGGCCGGTGCGCATCGAGCCACCGGTCGAAGGCATCGGCCAGCGCGCCGAGGCGGGTGTCGACGGCGCTGACGCTGGGGGTCTCGATGACATCGACGGCGACGAGAGCCGGCCGGTGGATGCGCGCGGCGTCGATGACGCCGATGCCGCAGCGGGTCAGGCCCGGGTCGACTCCCATCACGCGCATCGGCTCAGGCGCCGTTCAGCTCGGCGAGCACCTCATCGGAGACGTCGGCGTTGGAGTAGACGTTCTGCACGTCATCGCAGTCCTCGAGCACGTCGATGAGGTTGAAGACCTTCTCCGCGGTCGCCGCGTCGAGGGGCACCTCGATGTTGGGCACGAAGGAGGCGTCGGCCGAATCGTAGTCGATGCCGGCTTCCTGCAGTGCGGTGCGCACGGCGACGAGGTCAGTGGCCTCGGAGATGATCTCGAAGGTCTCGCCGTTGTCGTTGACCTCTTCGGCGCCGGCTTCGAGGGTGGCCTCCATGATCGCCTCGTCATCGGTGCCCTCGGCGGGGACGACGATGACGCCCTTGCGGTTGAAGTTGTAGGAGACCGAACCGGGATCCGCCATCGACCCGCCGTTGCGGGTCACCGCGACGCGGACCTCGGAGGCGGCGCGGTTGCGGTTGTCGGTCAGACACTCGATGAGCATGGCGACACCGCCGGGGCCGTAGCCTTCGTACATGATGGTTTCGTAGTCCACCCCGCCGCCGTCGAGTCCGGCGCCGCGCTTGACGGCGCGCTCGATGTTGTCATTGGGCACCGAGGACTTCTTGGCTTTCTGGATCGCGTCGAACAGGGTGGGGTTGCCTTCGACGTCGGCGCCGCCGTTGCGAGCTGCGACTTCGATGTTCTTGACGAGCTTGGCGAACAGTTTTCCGCGCTTGGCGTCGATCGCTGCCTTCTTGTGCTTGGTTGTCGCCCACTTGGAGTGGCCTGCCACTGATGTCTCCTCGTCTCGGTTGCGCGTGTGTGCCGTCTGGGGCCGGCGTCATCAGCGCCGGGGCCTGCCGCGCGGCTGTCTGAAGTGTACCGCCGCGACTGGCCGCTATTCGAGCACCAGCGGTTCGTCCGGCACGTCCCGGCGCTGCACCATCTCGACCAGGGTCGGCAGCTGCGGCGGGTAGATGACGTCGGTGGTCGAGCTCAGCTCGGACAGCGACCACCAGCGGCCCTCGACGATCGAGGCCTTCTCAATGTCGGTCCAGATCGCCTCGTCGAAGTCGAAGTCCTCATCGCACTGCATGCCGTAGTAGGTCTCGTGCTGGATCGTCGAGTGGTGTTTGAACTCCATGACGAACGACCGGCTGGCCAGCGGGCCGAGGAGGTCGGCTGGATCGCACTCGATGCCGGCTTCCTCGGAGAGCTCGCGGGCGGCTGTCTGCACGGCGGTCTCGCCGAGCTCGGCACCGCCACCGCAGGTGATCCACCAGTGCCGTGAATCGTCGTGCATGTCCTTGACATGCAGCAGGAGCACCTCTCCTGCCGGGTTGAGCAGCACCACGCGTGCTGCGGTGCGGGCTTTCATTCGGCTTCCTCTCGGCTGAGCTGGTGCGCCAGCTCGTGTGCGGTCGTTGCATCGGCCTCCCGTCGGGGCTGCGGGGGCGCGGTCGATGTCACTGTCAGGTGCGCAGGTGCGTGCTCCACCAGGTGAGCATGTGCTCGAAGCGCTGTACGCGGTGCCGCGGCTGGCCTGTGCGGGACAGTCCGTGGCTCTCGCCGGGGAAGATGAGCAGCTCGGCGTGTGTACCGGCGCGCTGCAGGGCAGCATAGTATCGCTGCGCCTGTTCCAGCGGGCAGCGGAAGTCGCGTTCGGAGTGGATGACGAGTGTCGGGGTGGTGTTCTTCTCGATGTCCGTCATCGGCGACTGGGCGGCGATCCGCTCAGGGTCGCGGCCGGAGTACTCCTCGCTGAAGAACCGGCCGATGTCCGAGGTGCCGATGAAGGTCGTCGGATCGAGGTAGCCGCGTTCGACGATACCGGCGGCGAACCGGTCCTCGGCGTTGAGGATCATGGCGGTGAGGTATCCGCCGTAGGATCCGCCCTGGATGCCGAGGCGGCTGCCATCGAGCTGCGGGTGGGCGGCCAGTGCGGCGTCGAGGATCTCGAGCACATCGGCGTGTGCCGGTGCGGCCATGTCCCCTTGCACGGCCTGTCCCCAGGCGCGGCCGCGGCCGTTGGAGCCACGCGGATTGGCATACACGACGGCGTATCCGCCGCGGGTGAGCACCTGGGTCTCGTCGAACAGCGCCTCGGTGTATTGGGAGAACGGTCCGCCGTGGATGTTGAGCACGACGGGGAACGGGCCTTCGCCCTCCGGAATCGCCACCCAGCCGTGCACATCGCCCAGCGGGGTCGTCGCCGACACCGCCTGCGGGGTGGTGACGGCAAGCGGCTCGTCGACGAGCTGCGTGGCGAAGTCGCTGAGCTGGGTGAGTCCGCCGGCTGCGTCGATGGCGAAGATCTCACCGGGTGAGGTGACCGTGGCTGCGGTGACGATGAGCTGCTCGCCATGGCGGCACAGGCCGGTGACGACGAGTTCGGGCGGGCTCAGCAGGGCAGGTGCGCTCTCCGTGCCCGAGGCGGCGGTCGCCTCGGCGCAGGTGAGCTCACCGTCTGTCAGGGTCACCGTCCCGGCGTCCAGCGGGATGCGGGCGGCGCGCTGGGAGCCGTCGACGGTGAGGACGACGTAGGCGCACCCGTCGGCGATGACCGGCCGGATGCCTTCGAGTTCGATCGTCTCATCGCAGGTGATCCGGGTGGTCTGGCCGGTGGAGCGGTCGTGGATGAAGAGCCCGGGCAGGGCGGCGACGAAGTCGATGACCGATGCGCGGTGTTCGATGCCGATGAAGGCGATGCGGTCCTCATCGAGCCAGACGTGGGCGTGGGCGCTGTGCATGCCCAGGTCGATGCGCTCCATCCCGTCATCGGTGATGAGCCACAGGTGGGAGCGCAGATCGACGTCACCGGTCGGCTGTTCGAGGCCGGCGACGACGCTGAGCTGGCCGGCTGGACTGAACTGAGGGTCGCTGACGTCCTCGGCGTGCTCGGTCAGCTGCACGGACTCAGGCAGCGTCTCACTGCCGAGCAGGCTCTCGGCGGTCATCCCCGGGTCGGTCAGGTCGACGGAGAACAGCTGGGTGAGGCGGTCGCCGCCGTAGCCGAGTCCGTCGCTGAGGTAGCTCGCTGCGGTGATGTGGCGCGGGGCCTCGGCATCGGCGCTGATGTCCTCGTCGGTGCCGTAGCGACCCTCTTCGGGTGTGCGGGCAAGGTATACAGCCCGCTGCCCCGAGGGGTCGAACGCGAAGCCGCTGACGCCCAGCGGTGCGTCGGTCAGGCGCCTGGCTTCGGCACCGGTGGCGCCGATGTACAGCTGCGGGGATTCCTTCGGGCCGACCGCGCGCAGGAATCCGAAGGAATCATCGGTGATCGTCAGTGCGCTGTCGTTCCAGCCGTGGCTAAGACGGGTCCACTCCCCTGCCGTGCCCGTGGCGCCGGCGGTGTTGGTGCCGGTGACCGGGAGCTGGCGTGCGACGTATTGGGACCGGTAACTGTTGGCCTCGACGTCGGGGCGGGTGAGCTGGCAGAGGATGCGTTCGCCGGCCGAGACCGGCTCGGCGCAGCTGATGAGGGAGGTGATGTCGGCTGGTTTCATGCGGCCCATTCCTTGGAGAAGAGTTCGCGGACGTCGGCATGCACCTGCGGCAGTGCCTTCGTCTGCGCGATGATCGGCAGGAAGTTCGCGTCCCCGCCCCACCGCGGCACGATGTGCTGGTGCAGGTGGGCGGCGATGCCAGCGCCGGCGATTCCGCCCTGGTTCATTCCGAGGTTGAAGCCGTGCGGTGATGACACCGCACGGATGACGCGCATCGCGTGCTGGGTGAAGTGCGCGATCTCGATCGTCTCGGCCTCGGTCAGCTCCGTGTAGTCAGCGACGTGACGGTACGGGCAGATGAGCAGGTGACCGGGGTTGTACGGGTAGAGGTTGAGCACAGCGAAGACGTGCTCGCCGCGGGCGACGATGAGGCCCTCTTCGTCGTCCTTGCTCGGCGCCAGGCAGAACGGGCACTCCGGGGTGCTGTCGTCCTTGGGCTTGTTCTGCCCGCCGATGTAGACCATCCGGTGCGGGGTCCACAGCCGCTGCAGGCCGTCGGGTTCACCGGGGAACCCAGCGGCCGCCTCGGGTTCAGGCATCCGGGCGGCTGCCTCGCTGACGTCCTCGCCGGTCATACCTGCGCCTTCGTCTCGATTGCCTCCACGATCCGCTCGATGGCCTCATCAACGGCGACGCCGTTGTCCTGGCTGCCGTCGCGGAACCGGAACGACACTGCACCAGCATCGCGGTCATCACCGCCGGCGATGAGGGTGTAGGGCACCTTCGACTTCGAGGCGTTGCGGATCTTCTTGGGGAACCGGTCATCGGAGTCGTCGACCTCGACGCGCACCCCGCGGGCGCGCAGCTTCTCAGCCACCTCGTGCAGGTACGGCGAGAACTCCTCGGCGACCGGCAGGCAGGTCACCTGCACCGGGGCCAGCCACACGGGGAAGGCGCCGGCGTAGTGTTCGGTGAGCACGCCGAAGAACCGCTCGATCGACCCGAACTTCGCGGCATGGATCATGACCGGGCGCTTGCGGGTGCCGTCAGCGGCCTGGTATTCGAGGTCGAAGCGCTCCGGCTGGTTGAAGTCCAGCTGCACCGTCGACATCTGCCAGCTGCGGCCGAGCGCATCGCGTGCCTGCACGGAGATCTTCGGTCCGTAGAAGGCAGCACCACCGGGGTCTGGGACGAGTTCGAGGCCGGTCTCCAGGGCAACGGACTCCAGCACCTCGGTTGCCTCCGCCCACACTTCGTCGGAGCCGATGAACTTGTCCTTCTTCTTCCCGTCCTCATCACGGGTGGAGAGCTCAAGGTAGAAGTCATCGAGGCCGAAGTCACGCAACAGCGAGAGCACGAAGTCGAGCAGATGCCGGATCTCTTTGGCGGCATCTTCCTCGGAGACGTAGGAGTGCGAGTCGTCCTGGGTCAGGGCGCGCACGCGGGTGAGCCCGTGGATGACGCCGGAGGGCTCGTCGCGGTAGACGGTGCCGAACTCGAACAGCCGCAGCGGCAGGTCGCGGTAGGACCGGCCGCGGGAGCGGTAGATGAGGTTGTGCATCGGGCAGTTCATCGCCTTGAGCCGGTACGGGGTGCCGGCCTTGACGATCTCACCGGTCTCCTCGTCGCGGACCTCGTCGACCTGCAGAGCCGGGAACATGTTCTCCCCGTAGTGCGGCAGGTGTCCGGAGGTGTAGAAGAGGGACTCCTTGGAGATGTGCGGGGTGCCGACGTAGGAGAAGCCCTCTTCGATGTGCCGGCGGCGCACATAGTCCTCCATCTCGCGCTTGACGATGCCGCCCTTGGGGTGGAACACCGGCAGGCCGGAGCCGAGCTCGTCGGGGAAGGAGAACAGATCGAGTTCAGCGCCGAGCTTGCGGTGGTCGCGGCGCTCGGCTTCGGCGATGCGGTCCTGGTAGGCCTTGAGGTCATCCTTCGAGGCCCAGGCGGTGCCGTAGATGCGCTGCAGGGACGCGTTGGCCTGGTCGCCGCGCCAATAGGCAGCCGAGGAGCGGGTGACGGCGAAGCCCTGGCCGATGTGTTTGGTGCTCGGCAGGTGCGGTCCACGGCACAGGTCCTGCCAGACGGCTTCGCCCTGCCGGTTGGTGTTCTCGTACACGGTCAGTTCGCCGCCGCCGACTTCGATGGATGCCTCTTCGTCGTCACCGGCTTTGGCGCGGTCGTCGATGAGCTGGAGCTTGTACGGTTCGCTGCCCATGCGGGAGCGCGCTTCGTCCTCGCTCACGACGACGCGCTTGAACTGCTGGCCCTGCTTGATGATCTGCTTGGCGCGCTTCTCGATCTGCTTGAGGTCTTCAGGGGTGAAGGGCTCAGCGACGTCGAAGTCGAAGTAGAAGCCGTCGGTGATGAACGGGCCGATGCCCAGCTTGGTGCCGGGGAACAGCTCCTGCACCGCCTGTGCGACGACGTGTCCGGCGGAGTGGCGCAGGATGTTGAGGCCCTCGTCGTCGGCCAGGGTGATGGGGTTGACGACGTCTCCTGGGGACAGCTCACGGTCGAGGTCGGCAGACGCACCGTTGAGTTCGATGGCGATGACGTCTTTCCGGTCGGCGTACACCGTCGTGCCGGTCATTCCTGCCTCGAATGGGATCTGCTTGCCCTCGAGTTGAATGTAATCGGCCACGTCGGTACTCCTCGTTGTCATTGGTGATGGCGGTCGGTGAAAGTCTACCGCTTCTGGTGCCTGGCAGAAGCGGATGGGCTGAGGTTCCGCTACCGGAACCTCAGCCCATCACAGGTGGTCAGATTACTTCTTCTCGAAGGTGTACGGGGTGTACTTCTGATCCGAGTTCGGGATGGTCACTTCGAGCTTGAGTGAGTCGATCTCGCTGTGGGGCACCTCGTACCCGAGAGCGAACTCCTTCTTCTGTCCGGCTGGGACGGTTTCGAAGGCGAGTCCACCTGAGTAGTCACCGGAGAAGACGTCGTTGCAGGTTCCGCCGGAGTAGGTGCACTTGATCGTCGGGAAGCCGGGGTCGAAGTCCGATCCGGAGGTGTTGTCGATGGTGTAGACGACGCGGGCGATCTCGCCATTGGTCGTGTTGGCACCGAAGTCGACGTTGTCCGGTCCGACTGACACGGCCAGCGACACACCGGAGGTCAGGTCCACTGAGCCTTCGGATGCCCCGCCGGCGGGCTGGGTGGGATCTTCGGTCGGCTCGGCTTCGTCAGTCGGCGGCGCTCCGTCGGTCTGTCCGGGTTCCTGGGTCGCCGAATCGGTCGGCTCATCGGTGGGGTCCTGGCCGGGATCCGTCGACATGGAGTTGAGGAGGAAGACCTGGACGACGATGAGGATGATCGTGCCCAGCATGGACAGTCCGCCGAGGATCAGGCCGGCGATGCTCATACCGCGGTTGGTGGCCTTGTTCTGCTTTGCCGCAGACAGGCCCATGAAGCCGAGGACGATGGCTGCGATTGCCAGCAGGAAGGCGATCCCAGCCACGACGAAGCCGAGGATCGGGATCCATGCGCCGCCCGAGGCCAGGAAGGCGAGGATGCCGGCGATGAGGGCGAGGATGCCGAGGATGTTGCGGGCCTTCGAGTCGCCGCCGGAGCCGTAGTCTCCGCCGTATCCGCCACCGTAGCCGCCGCCGTACGGGTCGGATTGTCCGCTGTAGTTCGGTGAGTACTGGTCGGCCGGACCGGCCTCGCCGCCGGGGTAGCCGCCGGCTGCCGAGTAGCTGGGGGCCTGCTCACCGTACTGCGGCTGTCCGCCGTAGCCAGGCTGCGAACCGTACTGGGGCTGGGCGCCATATCCGGGCTGCGAACCGTATCCGGGCTGTCCGCCCTGACCGCTGTCGCCGTACGGATCGGAGCCGTATGGGGGCTGAGAAGACATCGTGGCTCTCTTTTCAGATCGAGGTCAGTGAGTGCGTTCCACCCCAGCTTAACGGGCAAGTCCGCCAGCCGGCGCATGGACTCGTTGCGATCTCGCAACACGCCTGTCACAGCTGGGATGCACGTGGGCGCCGCAGGGCCGGGAAATGCAGAATGCCGGGCTGCAAGGCCCGGCATTCTCATCCTGTGCGCGATACTGGGATCGAACCAGTGACCTCTTCCGTGTCAGGGAAGCGCGCTACCGCTGCGCCAATCGCGCCTGTTCCACTTGCGTGGTGGCGTATTCAGTTGTGCATGGCGTGCAACGCCGTGCGCGATACTGGGATCGAACCAGTGACCTCTTCCGTGTCAAGGAAGCGCGCTACCGCTGCGCCAATCGCGCTTGCGCCCGAAGGCGAAGCCGAGGTGGAGATGGGATTCGAACCCACGTATACGGCTTTGCAGGCCGCTGCCTCGCCTCTCGGCCACTCCACCGTGAGACGGTCTGGCCTGTCTCCGAGCGGATGACGGGACTCGAACCCGCGACCCTCACCTTGGCAAGGTGATGCTCTACCAACTGAGCCACATCCGCGTGATTGCGAGGGAGATTTCCTTGCAACGAGAAACAACTCTATCGGGTGAACTCCAAGTTGCCAAATCGCCTGGCAGTGACGCTCGTCACATGCTCCAGAAGGGCTGATCTGCCGCTCTCCTAAGCGGTGAAAGCACGCTCACCTGGGAGGGTGCCGAGGATACCGCGAAGCCGGAATCCTTACACTGGTGGCGTGACACAGCGCCATCCCCGTCCCCAGGGCTGGCTGTCCCGCACGCACAAGAAGGGCCGGCCGTGGTTTCGCCGTGCCCGGCTGTCGTTCCTGCGCTGGCGCAGGTTCATCATGAGCAATCCGCAGACGGCTTTCGTCTACCGCTGGCTTGTGGGCTGCGTCGGCGGCACCGTCATTGTCATCGGGCTCATCCTCGTGCCGTTGCCGGGCCCTGGATGGCTCATCGTGTTCATCGGCCTGGCGATCATCGCCTCGGAGTTCCAGTGGGCGCAGAATCTGCTGCTGTGGGGCCGGGCGGTGCTGCACCGGTGGACGGAGTGGCTGCGTGCCAGCCACTGGTCTGTGTCGCTGGCCGTCGCCACGCTGACGGGTGCCTTCGTCGCAGGCGTGGTGTGGCTGGGTCTGCTCACGACCGGCCTGCCGGACTGGGTGCCGGATTGGCCGGTGTTCCGCTGGCTGCTGCTGCGCTGAGGCGCGTCGGTGAGCGCGTTCAGTCGGTGAACTGCTTGTTGGTCTCCTTGAGATCGCGCAGCTCTTCCTCGGGATCGAAGTCACCGAGGGGCCAGTCGAGGTCGAGCTTCTGCAGCTCATTGATGAGCAGGCGCACGATCGCCCAGCGCGAGTACCACTTGCGGTCGGCTGGGATGACGTACCAGGGGGCGTCATCGGTCGACGTGCGGTCGAGGACGTCCTGGTAGGCCTGCGTGTACTCTGACCAGCGTGCACGGTCTGCGACGTCGCCGCTGTTGTACTTCCAGTGCTTGTCCACGCGTCGCAGCCGGTTCTCCAGACGGTCGGCCTGCTCTTCCTGGGAGACCGTGAGCATGCACTTGACGATGTGGATGCCGGAGTCGGTCAGGCTGTCTTCGAAGCCGTTGATGGTGTCGTAGCGTTCGAGCCACACCGATGGCGGGCGCAGCTTGTGCATCCGCACGGCGAGGATGTCCTCGTAATGCGACCGGTCGAAGACGCCGATGTTGCCGAACTTCGGCAGTGCGCGGTAGATCCGCCACAGGAAGTGGTGGGAGGCCTCCTCCTCGGTCGGGACGCCGAAGGCGGCCACCTGCATTCCGTGCGGGCTGAGCGCGCCGACGACATGCTTGACGACCCCGCCTTTGCCGGCGGTGTCCCGGCCCTGCAGCACGAGCAGCACTGCCTTGCGCAGGTCGCCGGCATTGGCGTTGGCGTACAGGCGCTCCTGCAGGTCGGAGAGCAGCTCGTGGTCGATCGCCTGGGCTTCCTTGCCTGCGGCTTTGTCACCGGAGAAGCCCGGGGTGGCGGAGGTGTCGATGGCGGAGAAGTCATCACCGGGACTGAACCGCAGCAGCTCAGCGACCTCAGCCGGGGATGCCTGCTCGACGTTGTCGGCAAGCGGCGGCTGCTCGGCGGGTTCGAGCTTCATCATTTCTCCGTTCCGCTGGCCAGCGCGGTGAGCCGGGACAGGCAGCGCATGTACTTCTTGCGATACCCGCCGGAGACCATGTCGTCGGTGAAGACGGCGTCGAGGCGCTGGCCGCTGTTATGGATGGTCACACCGCGGTCGTACATCCGGTCGACGAGAGCGACGAACCGCAGTGCGACGCTTTCGTTGTCGATGGTGTGCACGTCGTCCCACAGTGCCATGTCGATGCCTTCGAGCATGCGGCTGTAGCGGGACGGGTGGACTGCCGACAGGTGCTCGAGCACCTCATCGAAGTCATCTCGGGCGACGGTCGTTGCACTGGTGCGGGCGGCGTAGTCGTCGAGTCCTGCGGCATCGACCGGTTCCGGAGGTGTGGGGCTGCCGCGGTGGCGGTAGTCCTCACCGTCGATGGTGAGCACGGTGAACTGGTCGGACAGTGCCTGGATCTCGCGCAGGAAGTCCTGGGCGGCGAAGCGCCCCTGGCCGAGCGCGCCGGGCAGCGTGTTGGAGGTCGCGACGATCTTGACGCCAGCGTCGGTGAGCTCGCGCATGAGCCGCGACATCATGACAGTGTCGCCCGGGTCGTCGAGTTCGAACTCGTCGATGCACACGAGCTTCATCTTCGACAGCTCGTCGCGGGCGCGCTGGAAGCCGAGGGCGCCGATGAGGTTGGTGTATTCGACGAAGGTGCCGAAGGTGGCCGGCTTCTCGTGGGCGTGCCAGGCGGCTGCCAGGAGGTGGGTTTTGCCGACACCGTATCCGCCGTCGAGATAGATGCCCTTGCCGACCTTGGGCTGGGAGCCGAAGAGCTTGGACAGGAAGCCGGTCTCCCGGCGCTGTTGGGTGAAGTCGCGCAGCTTGTCGCGGGCTTCGGACTGCGAGGGCTGCTGCGGGTCCGGCCGGTAGCTGTCGAACGACACATCCGAGAAGTGGGGCGGCGGCACGAATCCGTCGATGAGGTCTTCGGGGGCGACCTCCGGGCGGCGCTCGGTCAGCTTGATGATCTGCGGTTCACTCACAGCACATAAGTCTACAAACGTTTGACCGGCTGTGGTGCCCGACCGGGTGCCTCAGGAGAAGTCGAAGCCGAGCCGTCCGAGCTGCTTGGGGTCGCGCTGCCAGTCCTTGGCGACCTTGACGTGCAGGTCGAGGTAGATCGGCGTGCCGAGGATGGCCTCGATGTTCTTGCGGGCCATCATGCCGATCTCCTTGAGGCGGGCGCCCTTGCGGCCGATGACGATCGCCTTCTGGCTGGGGCGCTCGACGAAGAGGTTGACGTGCACATCCCACAGCGGCTTGTCCTCCGGCCGGTCTTCGCGCGGGCGCATCTCCTCGACCTGGACGGCCAGGGAGTGCGGCAGTTCGTCGCGCACGCCTTCCAGGGCCGCTTCGCGGACGAGTTCGGCCACAAGCACCGTCTCCGGTTCATCGGTGATCTCACCGTCGGGGTACAGCGGCGGGGATTCGGGCAGGTGCTTGGCCAGCACTGCGTCGACGGTGTCGACCTGGTAGCCGTCGCGGGCGGAGACCGGGACGATGTCAGCGAAGTCGCCGAGCTGTTCGACGGCGATGAGCGCCTCGGTCAGCCGTTCGCGGTCGACGAGGTCGGTCTTCGTCACGAGTGCCACGACCGGGGTGCGTCCGGAGACCATCTGCAGCTGTTCGGCGATGTAGCGGTCGCCGGGTCCGATGCGCTCGTTGGCCGGCAGGCAGAAGCCGATGACGTCGACTTCGCTCAGGGTCGCTGCGACGAGGTCGTTGAGGCGGGCGCCGAGGAGGGTGCGCGGCCGGTGCAGGCCGGGGGTGTCGACGAGGACGAGCTGGTGGTCGTCGCGGTGGACGATGCCGCGGATCGTGTGGCGGGTGGTCTGCGGCTTCGCCGAGGTGATCGCGATCTTCGAGCCGACCAGCGCATTGGTCAGGGTGGACTTGCCGGTGTTCGGGCGGCCGACGAGGCAGGCGAAGCCGGCGCGGTAGCCCTCGGGCAGATCGGTGCGGAACAGGTCGGTCATACGTCCTCAGTCTCTCGTTCCCGCCGCACGCGCACGTGGGTGATGCGGTGGCGGCGGCCCTGGCCGGGCATGGCTTCGATGTACAGTCCGGAGATCGTCGCATGCGCCCCGGCGATCGGCACGCGGTCGATCGCCTTCGACAGCAACCCGCCGACGGTTGTGACGTCCTCGTCTTCGATGCGGGTGTCGAAGAACTCGGCGAGGTCGTCGATCTGCGTGCGGGTGCTCACCAGGTACTCCCCTGGCGCGGTTTCGACGATATCGTCCTCGGCGGCATCATACTCGTCTTCGATCTCGCCGACGATCTCCTCGACGATGTCCTCCATCGTGATGAGCCCGGCGGTGCCACCGTACTCATCGACGGCCAGCGCGACGTGGTTGCTTGCCAGCTGCATCTCGCGCATGAGCTCATCGACCGGTTTGGTCTCGGGCACGAAGACGACCGGCCGGCAGTGCTCGGACACCGGCGCCTCGGCGTCTTCGGGGTGCAGATGCAGGCGGCGGGCGACGTCTTTGAGGTAGACCACTCCGCGCACGTCGTCGAGGTCGTCGTCGATGACCGGCACGCGGCTGAAGCCCGAGCGCAGGAACAGCTCCATCGCCTTGACCAGCGGCTGGTCGGAGTCGATGGCGACGATGTCGGTGCGCGGGACCATCACCTTGTACACGCGGGTGTCGGCGAGGTTGAAAACCGATTCGATCATGTCGCGCTCTTCGTCTTCGATGACGTCAACAGCCGAGGCGCGCTCGACGAGATCGCGCAGCTGCTCTTCTGTCACGAACGGGCCGTCGCGAAAGACCTTATCGGGGGTGAGCACATTGCCCAGCCACACGAGGATCCGCGCCACCGGTCCGAGTGCGCGGCGCAGTCCGGCGACCAGCCAGCCGGTGAGCAGGCTGACCTGGAGCGACCGGCGCCGGCCGATGGTCCGCGGGGACACGCCTGCGACGACGAAGACCGCGATCGAGGCAGTGATGACGGAGGCGAGGATGAGCTGCCAGCTGATGCCGAAGACATGGTAGTAGCCGACGGCGATGAAGACCGTGGCCAGTGCTTCGAAGAACTGGCGGACGAAGGTCAGGACGTTGATGTGGGTGGGCAGGTCGGCCAGGATCGCCGCGGCAGTGGTGCCGCCGCGGGTGCCGTCCTCGGCAGCGTCGGAGATCTCGTGGTGGGAGACGTTCGAGATCGCGGCATCGGCTGCTGCGAGCACGGCGGCGAAGGCGATGCAGATGAGGCCGAGGAGCATGAACGCGAGGATCGGCACGGTGTTCAGTCCTCAGTCGGCTCGGGGATCGTCGTGCGGCCGGGCTCGCGCTCGGCGAACCAGGTCAGCAGCAGGTGGCGCTGCAGGCCGAACATCTCTTCCTTCTCCTCGGGCTCGTGGTGGTCATAGCCCATGAGGTGCAGCAGGCCGTGAGCCGTGAGCAGCAGGATCTCATCACTGAGCGAATGCCCGGCGGCTGCGGCCTGTTCGGCGGCCACGCCGGGGCAGATGACGATGTCGCCGAGCATCCCGGCTTCGTCCTGGCCGGGCTTGAGCTCGTCCATCGGGAAGGACATGACGTCGGTCGGGCCGTCGAGGTTCATCCAGCGCAGGTGCAGCTCGGTCATCGCCGCCTCGTCGATGAACCGGATGAACACCTCGGCGGCGGGGTTGATGTGCATGCGCTCAAGCACATGCTCAGCCAGTGCGACGACCTCCGGCAGGTCGATCTCGGCTGGGGTCTCGTTGCCGATGTCGATGGCCATCTCAGCGTCCCTTCTGGCTCGCGGGACCGGCTTCGCGCCCGGACCACAGGTCGTAGGCGTCGACGATCGCCGAGACGAGGTCGTGGCGGACGACGTCCTTGCTCGTCAGGCGGCAGAACTGGATGTCGTCGACGTGGCCAAGGATGTCCTGGGCGAGGACGAGTCCGCTGCGTGCGGCACCGGGCAGGTCGACCTGGCTGGTGTCGCCGGTGACGACCATCCGTGAGCCGAAGCCCAGCCGGGTGAGGAACATCTTCATCTGCTCGAACGTCGTGTTCTGCGCTTCGTCGAGGATGATGAAGGAGTCGTTGAGCGTGCGGCCGCGCATATAGGCCAGCGGGGCGACCTCGATGGTGCCGGAGTCGAGCAGCATCTTGATCCGGTCGGGTTCGATCATGTCGTGCAGCGCGTCATAGAGCGGACGGACGTACGGGTCGATCTTCTCGTCGAGGGTGCCGGGCAGGAACCCGAGGTTCTCCCCTGCCTCGACGGCGGGCCGGGTGAGGATGATCCGCGAGACGGCCTTGTTCTGCAGCGCGTTGACCGCCATCGCCATCGCCAGGTAGGTCTTGCCGGTGCCGGCCGGGCCGAGGCCGAAGGTGATGGTGTGCGAGCGGATCGCTGCGACGTACTGGTGCTGGCCGTAGGTCTTGGGGCGCACGATGCGCCCGCGGGAGGACAGGATGTTCTCGCTGAGCACGCGGGCTGGGCTGCCGGCTTCGGGCTCCATCGTGTGCACCCGGCGCACCGCATCGGGTTCGATGATGTGCCCGGCGGCGACGAGCGCTTTGAGTTCGCCGATCGTCGTCACGAGCGAGCCGACGGCGGCTTCCGGGCCGGAGAGCGTCATCTCGTGCTGCCGACAGTGGATGTCGACCTCCGGGGCGAGTGCCTCAAGGGTGCGCAGGTTGACCTCGGCGGGCCCGAACAGGGCGACGGGGTCGATGTTCTCCGGGATCGACAGGTGCACGCGGGTGTGCGCCGTCTCGGCCTCGCGCGTGTCTTCGGGTGCCGGTGTGTTCTGGGGCTCCAGCTCAGGTCCTCTTCTCAGGTTGTGTTCAGCGGTGTTCTCGCGTGCGGATTCTCATGGGCAACTCTAGCGCGTCGGTGCCCGGCCCGCCTGGGCTCACCAGCGGCTGAGGGCGGCCTGGCACAGTCCGAGGGCGACCGGCCCGGCTGTCGAGGCGCGCAGCACGCTGGCACCGAGCAGGGCTGTCTGCGCACCGGCTGCGGTGAGTGCGGCGATCTCAGGATCGGAGATCCCGCCTTCGGGACCGACGACGAGCACGAGCCGCTCGATGCCGCCCGGTGCGGCCGTCAGGCTGTCGGCCAGCTCGCGCAGCTGTGCGGTGAGCGGCTGGCTGGCGGTCTCGTGCAGCACGAAGACCGCATCGGCATCCGTGAACGTGTCAGCCAGTCCGGTGCCGCGGGCGAGTTCGCTGATGGCAGGCACGAACGCGCGGCGGGACTGTTCGGCGGCCGCCACCGAGGTGTGGCGCCACTTGGCGATCGACTTGCCGGCTTTGGCTGCCGGCCACTTGACGATCGAGCGCTGCGCCTCCCATGGGACGACGGCGTCGACGCCGACCTCGACGGCCGCTTCGACGGCGGCGAGGTCGCGGCCGGACTTCGCCAGGGCCTGCACGAGCACGAGCTGCGGGTTGGCCGGTGGATCGACCTGGACGGCCGTGACGGCGATGCGCAGGTCATTGCGTTCAGCGGTCGTGATGGTGCCGGTGATGCGCAGGCCGGCGCCGTCGCTGAGCTGCAGCTCCTCGCCCGCCTGCATCCGGCGGACGGTGACGACGTGATGAGCCACCGCCGCAGGTGCGATGACCTCACCGTGCTCGCCGGGGTGGGTGATGTCCGGGTCGATGAAGACCGGCAGGGTCATCGCCCGGCGAACCTCTCGCGGAACCGGCGGAAGGCGCTGCGCTCATCGGCCTTGCCGACGGTGGCCTCCGGCTGGGTCTCATCGCGCAGCCGGGCGAGCTCTTCGAGCAGCTCGGTCTGCTTGGCGTCGAGCTTCTTCGGGGTGGCGACGTTGATCGTGACGATGAGGTCGCCGCGGCTCTGGTGGCGCAGCCGCTTGGCACCGAGGCCGGCGAGCTTCTGGGTGGTGCCCGACTGGGTGCCGGCGGGGATCTCGATGTCCTGGGCACCGTCGAAGGTGTCGAGCTTGACCGTCGCGCCGAGGGCGGCGGCGGTCATCGGCACCTCGATGGTGCAGCGCAGGTTGTCGCCGTCGCGTTCGAAGGAGGCGTGCTCTGCGACGGTGACCTCGATGAACAGGTCTCCGGGAGGCCCCCCGCCGGGTCCGACCTCGCCGCGGCCGGCGAGCTGGATGCGGGTGCCGGTCGACACGCCGGCTGGGATCCGGAAGCTCAGGGTGCGTTCGACGCGCACGCGTCCGTCGCCGTGGCAGGAGGTGCACGGGTCGGTGATGCGGGTGCCGTAGCCGCCGCAGTTGTTGCAGGTCTGGTTGGTGACCATCTGCCCGAGCAGGGTGCGGGTCATCTGCTGGACCGAGCCGGTGCCGTGGCACAGTGAGCAGGTCTCGACCGAGGTGCCGGGCCGGGTGCCGTCTCCCTGGCAGGTCTCGCACACCTCGGCGGTGGCGATGTCGATCTCCTCGGTGCCGCCGAAGACTGCGGTCTCCAAGTCGATCTCGATGCCGATGAGCGCATCCTTGCCGCGGCGCTTGCGCGAGGCCGGCTGCTGGGGCGATCCGCCCATGCCGCCGCCGAAGAACGTCTCGAACAGGTCGGAGAACCCGCCGAAGTTCGCTCCGCCGAAGCCCTGGCCGTATTCGGAGCCGCCCATGTCGTAGTTGCGGCGCTTCTCCGGGTCTGAGAGCACCTCGTAGGCGACCGCGACCTGCTTGAACTCGTCTTCCCGGCCGGGGTTGACGTCGGGGTGGAGTTCGCGCGCCAGCTTGCGGTAGGCCTTCTTGATGTCCGCCGTCGAGGCGTCCTTCGGCACGCCGAGGGTTTCATAGTGGTTGGTCACGTTCGTCCTTTGATCGATGAGGCGATTCGCGGATCGGTTGTCTGTTGCGGGCGTGTGGGCCGGTCAGTCGTTGAGAATGACCGAGACGTACTTCGCCACAGCTCGCACTGCGGCCATCGTCGTCGGATAGTCCATGCGGGTCGGGCCGAGCACCGCCAGGCTGGCCGCAGAATCCTGCGCCCCGTAGCTGGTGGCCACGACCGAGGTCGAGGAGAAGGACTCGACGGTGTTCTCGCTGCCGATGCGCACGCTGACCTCGTCGGTCTCGGCTGCGATCGAGGTGAGCAGCTTGAGCAGCACGACCTGCTCCTCGAAGGCTTCGAGGAGTGGGCCGATGTGGGCGCCGAGCTCGCGGGCGGAGCGGGCGAGGTTGGCGGTGCCGGCCATGACGAGGCGGTCCTGGCGGCCGACCTGGCTGAGGTCGGCCAGGGCGGTGGCCACGGCGTGGGCGGCTCGCTGGTGCTCTGGTGGCACCTCGATGCGCTCACAGGCCTGCTTGACGGCGTCCATCGGCACGTTGTGCACGGCGGCGCTGATGCGGTCGCGGAGGCTGGCGACCTCCTCGTCGGTCAGTTCGCTGCCGGCGTCGATGAGGCGCTGTTCGACCTGCCCGGCGTCGCTGATGAGCACGACGAGCAGGCGGTGGGCGGCGATCGAGACGAGTTCGATGTGGCGCACCTTCGTCTGCCGGGCGATCGGGTACTGCACGACGGCGACCTGCTGGGTCAGTCCGGCCAGCAGCCGGACGGTGCGCTCGAGCATCTCGTCGATGTCGAGTGGCTCTTCGAGGATCCGGGCGATCGCCCGCTTCTCGGCTACCGAGAGCGGCTTGACCTCGTCGATGCGGTCGACGAAGCGCCGGTAGCCCTTGTCGGTGGGCACGCGCCCGGCCGAGGTGTGGGGCTGGGCGATGAGCCCTTCGCTTTCGAGCGCGGCCATGTCGTTGCGGATGGTCGCTGGGGACACGCCGAGCTGGTGGCGTTCGACGAGCGCCTTCGAGCCGACCGGCTCGTTGGTGGCGACGTAGTCTTCGACGATGGCGCGCAGCACGCGCGTCCGGCGGTCATCGTTCACGTGGCCTCGACCTCCTCCTCACTCGTGTCCGGCCCGCATGCCCGCACGCACGCGGGCTGGCACTCAGTCAATGCGAGTGCCAATCAAGTGTACGCCTCGCCGATGGTCTGCCCAAACAGGGCCACACCGGGTGGGCGCAATTACCCTTGTCGTGTGACTTTCTACGATCCCTACGGAGCCGATGTGCTCGCCGGCTCCTCCCCGCGCGCCCACCGCCGTCCCCGCTCAGCTGAGGTGCCCGCCCAGCGCGGCCTCGTCGTCGAGGACGTCGAGACCGGGTATGTCGGGGCGATCACCGGGGTGGAGAAGACCTCTGCCGGCTGGGTCATGCGCTTGGAGGACCGCCACGGCCGCACCCGCCTCGCGCCCTTGGGACCGGGATACTGGGTCGACGGCAAACCGGTGACGATCACCCGCCCGCAGGCCAGCCGCCCGGCTGCCCCGGCGCGCACCGCCTCGGGATCGGTGGCCAGGACCGACCAGCGGGCACGGGTGGCCCGCGGCTCGCGCATCTGGGTGGAGGGCAAGCACGACGCTGAGCTGGTGGAGAAGATCTGGGGTGATGACCTGCGCGGCGAGGGCGTCGTCGTCGAACCGCTCGGCGGCCTCGACGTGCTGGCTGACAAGCTCGCCGAGTTCGGACCCGACCGGAAGCATCGCGTCGGGGTGCTCGCCGATCACCTCGTGGCCGGCACCAAGGAATCCCGCATCGCCGAGGCGGTGCTCGCCGATGAGCGCTTCGCCGGGGTCGTGCACATCATCGGCCACCCCTATATCGACATCTGGCAGGCGGTGAAGCCGGCCGTCGTCGGGATTCCGGTGTGGCCGCAGGTCCCGCGCGGGGAGGACTTCAAGGTCGGCACGCTGCGCCGGCTCGGCTGGCCGGCCCGCGATCAGCGCGATATCGCTCTGGGCTGGCAGCGGATCCTGCGCTCGGTGAGGACGATCGCCGATGTCGAGCCGACGCTGTCGGGCCGGGTCGAGGAGCTCATCGACTTCGTCACCGTCGACCACCTCTACGGGCAGGTGTGAGCGGCCACGGCACCTGTGTCAGACTGTTGCCGCATCCGCGCGCCGTTCCGATGTGCCAGGACTGCATCATCGCGCCGTGACGGCACGCGCGCACCTCGACTACCGTAGAGCGCAGAACACTCTCTGAAAGGACAGTCATGAGCTCCGAATACAATCCCCAGGGCGGCTACGGCTCGCAGCCGGCCGGCCAGCCCGGCTACGGCTCGCAGCCCGGCGGCCATCCTGGTCCCGGTTCCCAGCCCGGCGGCTACCAGCAGCCTGGCGGCTACAGCGGACAGCCGGGCGCCTATGGTCAGCCGGGTCCTCAGCAGCAGCGCCCGACGGCCCCGAACGGCCAGCCGATCGGCGGTTCGACTCTGGCTGGCGTACCGCTGCGCGGCCCCCACCCAGAAGGCGCCTACCAGCAGGGGTCGGCAGGCTACTGGCACGCCGATCCTGACGAACGGCAGATGGCGATGTGGAACGGCGTCGGCATCCTGCTGCTCGGCTGGCTCATGCCGCTCATCATCTTCGTCATCTACAAGGACCGCAGCGCTTTCGTCCGCGAACACGCACGGCAGATGCTGAATACGAATATCTCCTACACGCTCTACCTCATCGGCCTCGGGATTGTCTTCTTCATCATCACGATCGTGACACTCGGTTTCGGAGCGATCATCTACGTTCTGTACTTCGTCCCGGTGATCGCGCTGTATGTGTTCGCGATCATCTCTGCCGTGCGCGGCAACAACGGTGAGGGCTACCGTGCGCCGCTCACCATCGACATGGTCAAGTGACCAGCACGAGCTCGTGATTCTGTGAGGCCGGTCCCGCTGGGGCCGGCCTCACAGCGTTTCGGTGATCCGGCGGACCATGAGGTCGCACAGCAGCCGGCCCTGCAGCGTCGGGCTGAAGATCCCGCGTTCGAAGGCGCCGGCCTCCAGCAGCCCGGCGCGTGCGAACTCGGCAGCCTCGACCTGGCCGGCAGCCGGCAGGCTCGCGATCGGCAGGCCCTCGCGCAGCCGGGCGGTGAGCATGATCCGCTCCAGTTCCTGCACCTCGTCATCGAGGATCTCCCGGCCGATGACCGGGCTATGCCCGGCGCGCAGCCGGTCGGCCCAGGCACGCGGATGCTTGGCATTCCACATCCGCACCCCGCCGAGGTGGGAGTGGGCTCCGGGTCCGAATCCCCACCAGTCGTCGCCGTGCCAGTAGGCGAGGTTGTGCCGGCAGCGGGTGTCTGGACCGGTTGAGTAGTTGCTCACCTCGTACCACTGGTAGCCGGCGGCACCGAGCAGCTGGTCGGCGAGTTCGTACTTGTCAGCGGCATCGTCGTCAGAGGGCATCGGCAGCTGCCCGCGCCGGATCTGGGCAGCCATCTTCGTGCCGTCTTCGATGATGAGCGAGTAGGCCGAGACGTGATCAGGTGCGCAGGCGATCGCCTGTTCGAGGGAGACGTGCCAGTCATCGAGGCTCTCCCCCGGTGTGCCGTAGATGAGGTCGAGGCTGACCTGCAGGCCGGCTTCTTTCGCCCATTCGACGACCTGCGGGATCCGCGCGGCGTCGTGCGTGCGGTCCAAGGTGGCCAGCACCTCGGGAACGGCCGACTGCATGCCAAGAGACACCCGCGTGAATCCAGCCGCTGCCAGAGTCGCAAGGTAGTCCGGGCTCAGCGTGTCAGGGTTCGCCTCGGTCGTGATCTCCGCATCAGCGGCGAACCGGAAGCGCTCCTGCACGTCTGTCAGCACCCCGGCCAGCACGTCTGCTGGCAGCAGGGTCGGGGTGCCGCCGCCGAAGAAGACCGTGGAGACCTCCCGGTCGGGAAAGCCCGCTCGGTCCATAGATGCCCGGACGAAGTCGAGCTCAGCGGCGAGCATCGGGCGGTAGTCGCTGCGCGAGGCGCCGGGTCCGAGCTCGTCGGCGGTGTAGGTGTTGAAGTCGCAGTACCCGCAGCGCACCCGGCAGTACGGGACGTGGATATAGAGGCTCAGGCCGCGCTCGGCGGCACCGACGACTGCGCTGGCCGGCAGGCTGCCGTCCAGCGGTGCCGGTTCGCCCGCAGGCTGGGCGGGCATATCAGTTCTTCTTCGCCCCGTCGCCGTCGGAGGACAGTGCGGCGATGAAGGCATCCTGGGGCACCTCGACGGTGCCGACCATCTTCATGCGCTTCTTGCCTTCCTTCTGCTTCTCCAGCAGCTTGCGCTTACGGCTGATGTCACCGCCGTAGCACTTGGAGAGCACGTCCTTGCGGATCGCCCGGATCGTCTCACGGGCGATGATCCGCGAACCGATCGCGGCCTGGACGGGCACCTCGAACTGCTGGCGCGGGATGAGCTCCTTGAGCTTCGAGGCCATCTTCACGCCGTAGCTGTACGCCTCATCGCGGTGGACGATCGCCGAGAACGCATCGACGGTGTCGCCGTGCAGCAGGATGTCGACCTTGACGAGGTTGGCGGCCTGCTGGCCGTCGGGCTCGTAGTCGAGAGATGCATAGCCCTTGGTGCGGGACTTGAGCTGGTCGAAGAAGTCGAAGACGATCTCGCCGAGGGGGATCCGGTAGCGCAGCTCGACGCGATCCTCGGACAGGTAGTCCATGCCGTTCATCTGCCCGCGCTTGGCCTGGCACAGCTCCATGACCGGGCCGACGAAGTCGCTGGGGGTCAGCACGGTGGCGCGCACCATCGGCTCGTGCACTTCGGCGATCTTGCCCTCGGGGTACTCCGAGGGATTCGTCACGGTGTGTTCGGAACCGTCTTCCATCCGCACCTCGTAGACGACCGACGGGGCGGTCGAGATGAGGTCGAGGTCGAATTCGCGTTCGAGGCGCTCGCGCACGATCTCCAGGTGCAGCAGGCCGAGGAACCCGCAGCGGAACCCGAAGCCGAGTGCCGCGGAGGTCTCCGGTTCATAGGTGAGTGCGGCGTCGTTGAGCTTGAGCTTGTCGAGTGCCTCACGCAGATCCGGGTACTGGGATCCGTCGATCGGGAACAGCCCGGAGAACACCATCGGCTTGGGATCCTGGTAGCCGGCCAGCGGCTCGGTTGCGGCATTGTGGGCGGTGGTGACGGTGTCGCCGACGCGGGACTGCCGGACATCCTTGACGCCGGTGATGAGGTAGCCGACCTCGCCTGCCCGCAGGCCCTTCGACGGGTGCGGCTCCGGTGACGATACGCCGATCTCCAGGAGCTCGTGGGTGGCGTGGGTGGAGATCATCTCGATCTTGTCGCGCGGGCGCAGGCTGCCGTCGACGACGCGGACGTAGGTGACGACTCCGCGGTAGGTGTCGTAGACGGAGTCGAAGATCATCGCTCGGGCTGGGCCGTCCGGGTCGCCTTCCGGGGCGGGGATGTCGGTGATGATGCGGTCGAGGACCTCTTCGACGCCCTCGCCGGTCTTGCCGGAGACGAGCAGGCAGTCCTCGGGTTCGCAGCCGATGAGCCCGGCGAGCTCGTCGGCGTACTTGTCCGGCTGGGCGGCCGGCAGGTCGATCTTGTTGAGCACCGGGATGATCGTGAGGTCGTTTTCCATCGCCAGGTACAGGTTCGCCAGGGTCTGGGCTTCGATGCCCTGGGCGGCGTCGACAAGCAGCAGTGCGCCTTCGCAGGCGGCCAGCGAGCGCGACACCTCGTAGGTGAAGTCGACGTGGCCCGGCGTGTCGATCATGTTGAGGGCGTAGGGTGCGCCGTCGGCCTCCCACGGCATGCGCACGGCCTGGGATTTGATAGTGATGCCGCGTTCGCGTTCGATGTCCATCCGGTCGAGGTACTGGGCGCGCATATCGCGCGGCTGCACTACCCCGGTGATCTGGAGCATCCGGTCGGCCAGTGTCGATTTGCCGTGATCGATGTGGGCGATGATGCAGAAGTTGCGAATGAGCTCCTGCGGGGTCGCCGCTACCTGGATGCGTGCTGCGGCGTCATCACTGACCTGTGGTGCCATGAACGTCGACGTCCCTTTCGTATACGAGCGAACCTCTATTGTTCCATGACCGTGTGCCTGGCACCGAACTCGCATCAGGCGGTGGTGGCCGGTTCGTAGAATGAGGCCATGCTTCTCCGTCCACGCGATGCTGACCAGCTTTCCGTCATGTCCTTCAACCTGCGCTATCCGGCCCTCGACGGGCAGCCGTGGCGCAGGCGACTGCCGCAGGCGGCAGCGGTCATCCGGCAGGAACGCCCGCACCTCATCGGCACCCAGGAGGGGATGCTGCGCCAGCTCACCGGGCTCATCGATGCGCTGCCGGATCACTACCAGTGGCTCGGTGAGGGTCGCGAAGGCGGGGATGCCGGCGAGTTCACCGCAGTAATCTACGATTCGCGCCGCCTGGAGATCACCCACCAGGAGGTGTCATGGCTGTCCGAGCGTCCGCATGTGCCAGGTTCGAAGTCATGGGGTGCTCGTTATCCGCGCACGATGACCGTCGTGGATGCCGTCGACACCCGCACGCGCGCTCCGCTGCGGTTCATCAACGTGCACCTCGACCATCGGTCCGATCACGCCCAGGTCAACTCCGCAGCCCTCATCCTGGAGAAGATTCGGGAAGCGGGAACCGAATCGGTGCTCATCGGTGACTTCAACGCCTATAAGGACCGGGCCGTCTACCGCACGCTCATGGATTCCGGGCTGCTGACCGATGCGGTGGTCTCCTGCCCGTCGGAGACGTGCGAGATCAATACGTTCCACGGCTACCGAGGCCCGCGCCGCGACGGGCAGCACATGGACTGGATCCTGCACACGGCAGGTCTGCGCACCTGCGCAACCGGCGTCAACATCTTTGGCCGCGGTGTGCAGTACCCCTCCGATCATTTTCCGCTTCAGGCGCTGATCGAGCACTGCGGGTGAAGTGCTGCAGCCCGCCTGTCGATGAGACACGAGTTCGCTAGGCTGTGAGCATGGATTTCAAGGGACTCGCCCGCCGGGCCGTCAACCGCGGAGTGCGCGGCGGCGTCGGCTTCGTCAGCCGCAAACTGGCCGATCCGCGCACGCGCCAGGCGATCGGTGACGTCATCGGCGGTAAGGAACCGGCCACCGTGCTGCGGGAGTACCGCGATTCAGGCCGAGCCGAACGCACTGAGCGAGCCCGCCGGGAACGCGAGCAGGCGCCTCGGGAGCGGAAGACGAAGGGTGCTGACCCGCGCAGCGAGTACGCTCCTGCCACGAAAGCAGGCCGACAGCGTCCCAAGCAGAGCTTCCCGCGACGGCCCTCCGGCGGGTACCCCGGTGACTACACCGGCCCGATCCGCCCGATCTACACCCCGGATCTCGACGGGGAAGCCGATCCGGGTGAGATCGTGTGGGCGTGGGTGCCCTATGAGGAGGACCATTCCAAGGGCAAGGACCGTCCGGTGCTCATCATCGGCCGGGAGGGCCGGTGGCTGCTCGGGCTCATGCTCACAAGCAAGGACAACATCCCCGGTTCGGTCGGCGAGGTCCATGTGACCGAGCACGCCCGCTACATCAACATCGGCACCGGTGATTGGGACGTGGAGCACCGGCCCTCGGAGATCCGTCTCGACCGGATCGTGCGGATCGAAGACGGTGCGGTGCGCCGGGAGGGCGCGATCATGCCGATGGGGCTGTTCTCCCGCGTCGTCGACGAAGTGCGAAACGCCTAGTGCTCGTGTAGAATCGGTCGCTGTATGTTCACCGTTGGTGTGTGTCTCACCAGTGGTCGGGTGAATGTACACTCGCGGCTCTGGCAGTCTCTGTGTTTCCCCGCAGTGCTGTGGCGAGCAGTGAGTAGCCCTCACGACCATGAACAGTGACGAACACGAAAGAGTGTTGGATTTGGCAAACATCAAGTCTCAGATCAAGCGGAACCTGACGAACGAGAAGGCTCGCCAGCGCAACCGCATTGTGCGCACCGAGGTGAAGACCGCTGTGCGCGCCGTGCGCGAGCAGGTCGAGGCCGGCAACGCTGAAGAAGCGCAGGCCGCCTTCCAGAAGGCTTCCCGCAAGCTGGACAAGGCTGTGTCGAAGGGTGTGCTGCACCGTAACAACGCGGCCAACCGCAAGTCGAAGCTTGCCAAGAAGGTCAACGCGCTCTGATGCGCTGACCGCACTGGCTGAGGGCCGGGGATCCGATTCGGATCCCTGGCCCTCATTCGTGTGCCCAGGCGTCGGCTGCTCCCCTGCCGGAGTCTGCCCGGTTCAGCGCACCTTCGACTGCTGGCAGATGAAGGTCACGAGCCGCTCGAGCGCGTAGACCGGATCACGGCCACCGCCCTTGACGGCATAGTCTGCTTCAGCGACTTCGATGAGGACGCGTCCGAGTGCGACGTCGTTCCAGGAGCGCATCTCGCGCCTGGCCCGATCGACCTGCCAGGGGGCCATCTTCAGCTCAGACGCCAGCTGCTGCGGGCTGCCGGAGATCCCTTCGACACGAGCCATGTTGCGCACCTTCATCGCGATCGCTGCGACCAGCGGAACCGGGTCTGTGCCGGTGGCCAGGGCGTGGCGCAGCAGGGTGAGCGCTTCGGATGTCCGGCCTGAGACGGCGGCATCGGCGACTTTGAACCCGGTCGCTTCGACTCGGCCCCCGTAGTAGGCGTCAACCGTCTGCTCGGTGATCGGCCCTTCAGTATCGGCCAGCAGCTGTTCGATGCCGGCATTGAGTTCGGAGAGGTCGGCTCCGAGTGCGTCCATGAGCGCGGCGAGCGCACCGGAGGAGATCTCGCGTTTGGCAGCGGCGAACTGCTGTTGGGCGAACGCCTGCTTGTCGCTGTCGCTCTTGAGCGCCTGCGCATCGACGCGCGGATAACCGGCCTTCTCGATGGCTGTCAGCAGCTTTGAACCGCGGTTGCCTCCGGAGTGCTTGAGCACGAGAACGGCGTCTTCGTTGACCTTTTTGACGTAGTCGAGGGCATCGGCGAGAAAGGCGTCGTTCATCTGCGCGACGCCGTCGACGATGACGAGCTTGCGTTCGGAGAACAGGCTGGCACCGGCCACGAGGTCGAGGGAACCGGGTTCGTATCCGGCTGCATCGAGGTAGGAGGTCTCCAGATCCGCGGACTTCTGGCAGGCGGCGACGATACGATCCTGGGCCTTGCGGATGAGCACTGCCTCAGGCCCGGAGATCACCACGACCGGGGCGGGTTTGGCCCGGTTGTACGGGATGAGGGTCTTCTTCTTCGCTGCCACGCCTCTACCCTAGTACGAAGCCCGGACAGCCTGAGCTGACCTGTCTGTGTGCGTCGATGACGATCGAACCGCATTCGTCGGTGCGCAGCACCGGACTGGTGCCGAAGGCTGCCAGTGCGCGCGTCGTCGGGTGGCCATACCGGTTGTCGGCTCCGACGGAGACCACGCCGAGCTTGGCTCCGGCAGCCTGGAAGTACGCCTCATCCAGGTCGGCGGAACCGTGATGGGGTGCGGCAAGCACGTCGGCTGGCTGCGTCACGGTGGCCAGCCGGCGCTGCTCTTGTGCGCCGATGTCGCCCGGGACGATGACGCTGAATGTGCTGGTCTGTACGTGCACGACAACAGAGCGGCTGTTCTCATCACCGTGCGCGGGTCCGGCGATCGCTGGCGGCCAGAGGATCGTCCAGTGCACGGAGCCGAACTGAAATCGCTGTCCAGCGCTGACCGGAGTGCGCTGGGCCTCCGGGAAAGCGTGGGTGATTCCCTTCAGGCCCGGATCGTGTTCCGTTCCGGCCGGGAAATACACGGACGCGACATCCCGGCCGAAGCCGGTGCCTGCATAGCCCGCGAAGTGATCGGCATCGAAATGGGAGATCAGCAGGTGCACACGCTGGTCACCAGTCTGGTCAAGGCAGATGTCGATGCGATCTTCGTCCTCACCGGCATCGATGACGAGCACGTCGTCGCCGGGCAGGCTGATGAGGGCGGCACTGCCCTGACCGACGTCGCAGAACATCGCGGCCCAGCCGGAGGCGACTGGAATCCGGATACCGGGAACCAGGAGCCCGGCTGCCAGCGCAGCGGCGAGCAGGCCAGCGCCAATCCGGTGGAGGATGCGGTATTCGAGCACGATCAGACAGAGTCCTGCCAGGACGACGCAGCTGAGGCCGATCCCGAGCAGTCCAGCGGGCCACGGCAGCTCTGAGGCTGGCAGGTTGGCGAAGACCCGCGCCAGACGGGCGATCCACCAGGCGCTCCAGTTCGCTGGAGCGACGATGATGCTGCCGAGCCAGGTGCCGCCCGGCAGCAGACTGCAGACGAGCACCATCATGCCGAGCAGCGTGGCGGGTGCGACTGCCGGTGCGGCGAGCGCATTGGCCAGCACCGACCAGGCAGAGATGGTGCCATCAATTCCCAGCAGCACCGGGGTGACACCTGCTTGGGCGCTCAACGGCACTGAGAGCGCTGTTGCCACGACCCGTGGCAGTCCCCAGGATTCGAGGCGGTCGCTCAGCGGCTGGCCGAGGATGATGAGGGCGGCTGTGGCGCTGACGGAGAGGTGGAATCCCACTGAGCCTGACAATCCCGGCTGGTAGACCAGCACGCCGATGATGCCGGCAGCCAGCAGCGCCAGGCTTGCCGTCCGGGTTCCGCGCAGCATTGCCAGTGCTCCGACCATGCCCATGGCTGCAGCGCGTGTCACTGAGGGTTCAGGTCCGACGATGAAGACATAGCCTGCGGTGACGGCCACGGCGAGGATGATGCGCACCACCCGTACCCGCACCACAAAACCGGCCACCCAGAGAACTGCCAACGAGACGATCGTGATGTTGGCACCGGAGACCGCGGTGACATGGCTGAGTGAGACGGTGCGCATCTCCTCGGTCAGGTCATCGCCGACTTGTGAGACGTCGCCGACGACGAGGCCGGGCAGCAACCGAGCTCCGTCGTGCGCGGTTCCAGACGTGTCGGCGAGGAAGCTGCGCATGTGGGCACGCATCTGCCATACGGGTCCTGGCTGTTTGCGGATCTCCGGCCTTCCGCGGATGAAGGCGATGGTCTGGGAGCCGCTGGTCTCAAGCTCTGCCCGCGTAGTCGTCTGGGTGCCTGCGGCTGGCAGCGGAGTGGGACTGAGTGCCGTGGCAGGTCCGAACTGGGTGCGGATCTCTGTGCGATAGCTGCCGGAGTCGGTTGCGTGGGATTCTGCCGCAATGAGCGCTGGGCCGCTGTACAGGGTCGTCTCCGTCGGCTGCGCGAGGCGTGCGGCCCCGATGAGAGCGCAGACCGCCCCGGCGAGCAGTGCGGTGCTCAGCAGCCAACCGGTCAGCTGGGACTGTCCTCTGCCGGTGATGCGCTGACCCATGAGAGCTGCGGCGCTGACGCAGGCGAGACCTAAGCCGATTGTCGCGGTGAGGTCGGCAGGCAGCACACCGGATGCTGCCAGCCACCCGACGGCTGCTGCACTGAGCAGGCGGTGCAGGCCGGCACCATGCAGCACCCATGCTCGGATGTGAGCTCCCGTCCTCGAGAGCAGAGGGCGGTTTCGGCTGCGGCGCTGATGCCCGGTGCTCATCCGACTGTGATGTGCTCGCGCAGCCGCGCCAGTGTGGCATCGCCGATGCCGTGAACGAGCACGAGGTCCTCGACTGACCCGAAGGGCCCGTTCTCCTCGCGATGGGTGATGATGGCCTGGGCGGTGGCTGGGCCGACTCCGGGCAGCGTCTCCAGCTCTGCTGCCTCAGCGTGGTTGATGTTCACTTTTGTGTTCGCCTGCGAACCGGCTTGCCCTGTTCCCGGTCCTGTGCTGGTTGCCTGGCCTGCTCCTTGGTCCCCAGCTTCGTGGCCCTGCCCGGTTGGCAGGCTGCTGCGGTCAGGCACGATGATCTGCTCGCCGTCCTCGACAAGGCGGGCGAGATTCACACCTTCGGGCTGAGCGTCTGAGCTCAGACCGCCGGCAGCCTCGATCGCGTCGACGACCCGGGCTCCTCCCTGGAGCCTCACGACCCCAGGTTCGGCAACGGCGCCGACGACATGGGCGGTGACCTCCTCGGCATCGGCACTCACCTGCACCGGTGCATCAGCAGAGCTGCCCTGCCCAGCACCGGCAGGGCTCTGCGGTTGCGCTGTCTTTGGGTCAGCGGCTGCGCTGGCTTCAGGTGGGTCAGGATTGCGCAGCAGGACGAACCCTGCGATTCCCAACACGGTAATGACAACAATGGCAAGAACAATCCAGCGGCGTGGAATCGGCCGGTTGCCGGGCAGCAGCGCCAGGATCTCAGCATCGTTGGCTGCGTCCTCGTCGAACTCCTCCTCAGCCTGGGTGGCGGTGTCTGGTGGAGGGCTCAGGGGCCAACGGTGGTGGTGCGGGCGGTCCCGGGCAGCGTGGCTGGCGCTGGGTGCCCAGCCGTGCTGTTTGGACCGGGTGAGCATGTCGGCCAGCCGGTCGTCCGGTGATGGAGCCATACGCGCACGGTAAGCGGGAGCCTGCTTCTGCAAGCCGGATGTGTAGCAGGGTGTGGACGCCGCGTGGCATCCACACCACCGGGTGCGCTGGCGAGTGCTGTTCTAGGGAGTGGTCTGGACGACCAGTCCGGTGCTGCCCGGTCCGACGTGGGCGGTCACGACCGTGGAGAGCACTGCCTGGCGGAACTGCGCGCCGTCCGGCAGGTCGGCGTCCCGCACGGCAGCCGCGAGACGGTGGGCAGTGTCTGAGGCTTCGTCGAAGGTAGCCTCGGCGTGGAGCAGGACCACTTCCTGTCCGCGCTCGGGGTAGAGTTCGCTGAATTCGTAGGCTGATTCGGTCACGAGGTTGATGACGCGATCAACGGCCCGTGCCCGGGTGCGTACGCGGGCCAGCGGTGTCACCGTTCCGTCACGCAGGCCCAGCACCGGTGTGATCGACAGGGCTCGGCCGACCAGTGATGATGCGGCTCCGATCCGGCCGCCGCGGCGCAGGTATTCCAGTGAGTCGGGCATGAAGAAGGTGCGCGTCTCAGCGAGGCACCAGTCGGTGACTTCGCCGGCCAGGCTCTCAACAGGAACCTCACGCTGGGCACCGGCGACAGCGAGGGCCACAGCACCGGCCATACCGGCCGACGTCAGCTGGGTGTCGACGACGTGCACCGGCACAGGCGCCTCACCTGCGGCCTGCTGTGCGGAGGCGTGCGTGCCCGACAGTTGGGCTGACATCGTCAGCACGAGCACTGCCTCGGCACCGGCTTCGGCCATCTCGGAGATCGCGGTGCTGAATTGCTCGGGGCTGGCCAGCGACGTCGTGACTGCCAGTCCTGATGCCATCCCGGCGCACACCTCGGTGGCAGTCCACTCGTTATCCGCCCGCGAGTCATCCCCAACGGTGACGCTGAGGTCGACGATCGCGAACAGGCCGCCGAGGCGTTCGGAGTACGCCTCAGCGGTGTCCGCGTCGATGTTCGCGGTGGAGTCGCAGATGACCGCCAGAGCTGTCACGGCCGGCCCAGTGCCCGATACGTCCAGCCGGCTGCGCGCCAGGCAACGGGGTCGAGGACGTTGCGGCCGTCGACGATCGCCTGCTGCTTGACGAGCTTGGCGCTCTCAACCGGGTCGAGGCTGCGGTATTCCTGCCACTCGGTCAGCAGCAGCACCGCATCGGCGCCGGTGAGCGCGGTCTCCAAGTCGGTTTCGTATTCGAGGTCAGGGAACATCGCCCGGGCATTGTCGACCGCCTGCGGGTCGGCGACCGTCACGACGGCGCCCTGCAGAGCGATGAGGCCTGCGACAGCCAGTGCCGGGGAGTCGCGGACGTCGTCGGAGTTCGGCTTGAAAGCTGCGCCGAGGATCGTGATGCGCTTGCCGATGAAGGAGCCGTCGACGACCTCGCGGGCAAGGTCGACCATGCGCACGCGGCGGCGCATATTGATCGAGTCGATCTCGCGCAGGAACGCAACGGCCTGGTCGGCGCCGAGTTCACCGGCGCGGGCCATGAAGGCACGGATGTCCTTGGGCAGGCAGCCACCGCCGAAGCCGAGGCCGGCGTTGAGGAACTTGCGTCCGATCCGGTCGTCCATGCCGATCGCATCGGCGAGCTGGGTGACATCAGCTCCGGCAGCCTCGCAGAGCTCGGCCATGGCGTTGATGAAGGAGATCTTCGTGGCCAGGAAGGAGTTCGCGGCGGTCTTGACGAGCTCGGCGGTCGCGTAGTCCATCACCAGACGCGGGGTGCCGGAGTCGACGATCGAGGCGTAGACGTCGTCGAGGATCTCGGTGGCACGTTCACCGGCCTCTCCGTCGGGTACGCCGTAGATCAGCCGGTCGGGTGCCACGGTGTCCTCGACCGCGTGGCCTTCGCGCAGGAACTCCGGATTCCATGCCAGGGCGGCACCGGTGGCCGTGACCTGTTCGGCCAGCCGGGCGGCAGTGCCGACCGGGACGGTGGACTTGCCGACGACGAGGTCGGTGTCGCTCAGGTGCGGCAGCAGGGCTTCGACGGCGGCGTCGACATAAGTCATGTCGGCTGCGAATTCGCTCTTGCGCTGCGGGGTGCCGACGCAGATGAAGTGCACATCAGCGCTGGCCGCCTCGACGATGTCGGTGGTGAAGGCGAGATTGTCACTGGTCTGCGCCCGGTCGAGCAGGTCTTCCAGACCTGGTTCGAAGAAGGGTGCTTCGGCCCGGCGGAGGGAGTCGATCTTGCGTTCGTCGACGTCGATGCCGACGACGTCGTGGCCCAGCGATGCCATGGCCGCGGCGTGAACGGCTCCCAGATATCCACATCCGATCACCGAGATCTTCGCCATCGTGTTGTGTTCCTCACTGCTTGTCGCATCAGCGGTCAGTGAGCTGGCAGGGTGGCCGCCGTGAGTATGCTGAACTGACCGATCTTCTTCCGTTCACAGCATAGATGTTCGCAGTCTGAAAGCAGGAATTCGGTACCCTGGAGCGGTGAAGCGTTTCGGTGATTTCCTCCTCAACACGCCCGCCGCCGCTGCGGCCGCCGGCGTGCTCGTCATCAGCCTGGTGCTGTTCCTCATTCCGCCCCTGCACCGCGCGGCCTGGGTGATCGGAATCGTGACCGTTCTCCTGGTGGCCGTGTGCCTGCTGTTCATCGGCGTGAAATGGTGGCAGGACCAGCAGCGCATCGACCGGCTCAACGCCGAGATCGCCGACGCTTCGAAGACCTATGCTTCGGTCGGGCTGAGCCCCATCGAAGAGGACGAGGACGAAGCGGCTGACACAACGCGGGCCAAGCGCGTCCTGGAGCTGTTTCCCAAGGATGCCGGGCTCGTGCAGTACATGCGGCTGGCCAACGGGTTCAGCACACTCGACCCGCAGCTGATGGAGCCGCTCCGCACGTTCCTCGACGAGTTCAAGAAGACCAGCTTCGAACAGCAGAGCATGCACGCAGCGTTCATGGACGTCTACCGGGCCGGCAAGAGCTTCGACTCGTGGGTGTCTGAGGAGACCTACATTCCCGACAGCGCACTCGAGATCAAGCCCGGCGATATCCGCGAAGGCGGCTGGCACGAGTTCAGCGCCGCCCGGGACGCCGGCGAGCAGAACATGGATGCGTTCCTCGACAGCCTGCGCGATTTCGAGCGCACGGCGCTGGAGACCCGCACCGTGTGAGTCAGTGGCGGATCCACCAGCCGTCTGCCGGGGCGACCGGCATCCGGCGCTTGTGCTCGCTGGCCAGGTACAGATCCTCGATCCGCTCGGCTGCCGCCGCTGAGACCTCCCCGCCTTCGAGGTAGGCATCGATGTCGGCGTAGCTGACGCCGAGCGCGTCTTCGTCGGTGCTGCCCGGGGTCTCATCGAGAAGGTCGGCCGTCGGCACCTTCTGCCACAGCCGCTCAGGGGCGTCGAGGTGCTGCAGCAGCGCTGCTCCCTGCCCCTTCGCCAGCCCGGTCAGCGGGGTGACGTCAGCGGCCCCGTCGCCGAACTTCGTGTAGAAGCCGGTGACCGCCTCGGCGGCGTGATCGGTGCCGAGGACGAGGCTGGAGCGCTGCGCGGCGATCGCGTACTGCACGAGCATCCGCTGGCGAGCCTTGACATTGCCCTTGTTGAAGTCGGTCATCGTCTCACCGGTGGCCGCGTTGAACGCCTCGACCGTGGCGTCGACGGCGCCGGCGATGTCGACGGTGAGCGCGACGTCCGGACGGATGAACTCCATGGCGGCCTGTGCATCATCTTCGTCATGCTGCACCCGGTAGGGCAGGCGGACGGCGCAGAACGTCGCGTCCACTCCCCTGCCGCGCAGCTGTTCGGCAGCCAGCTGGGCGAGCCTGCCGGCCAGCGTCGAGTCCTGGCCGCCGGAGATACCGAGGACGAATCCCTTCGTCGCTGTCGACAGACAGTAGTCGACGAGGAACTGCACGCGGGTCCCGATCTCGGTCGCCGGGTCGATGACCGGGCTGACCTGGAGAGTCGACCGGATCCGTTCGGACAGTGCACTCATGGATTCCCTTTCCAGCCGGTGCCGGGCACCAGCTCGATCAGTGTCTCGCTCAGTTGTCCGGGACGATGTTGACGAGCTTCGGCGCACGCACGATGACCTTGAGCACACCTGCGCCGGCCAGGGTGCGCTTGGCGCCGTTGGACTCCAGAGCCAGCTTCTCCAGCTCTTCAGCCGAAATATCGGGTGAGACCTCGAGCCGGTCGCGGACCTTGCCCTTGATCTGCACGACGCAGGTGACCGTGTCCTGGCCGAGGTACTGCTCGTCGGCGACCGGGAACGGCTCGTAGGTGATGGTCTCGCTGTGGCCCAGCCGCTCCCAGATCTCCTCGGCGATGTGCGGGGCCAGCGGTGAGAGCATGATCGTCAGCGGTTCGATCACCGCGCGCGGGCTCACGCCCTGCTTCGTCAGGTGGTTCGTCAGCACGATGAGCTTGGCGACAGCGGTGTTGAACCGCATGTGCTCCATGTCGTCGCGCACACCGGCGATCGTCGTGTGCAGCACCCGCAGCGTCTCGCGGTCCGGTGCGTCATCGACGACAGCGAGCTCGCCGGTGTTCTCGTCGACGATGAGGCGCCACACACGCTGCAGGAACCGCTGTGAGCCCACGACCGCGCGGGTCTCCCAGGCGCGGGAGAGCTCAAGAGGGCCCATCGACATCTCGTACAGCCGGAAGGTATCGGCACCGTAGGCGTCGTAGATCTCATCGGGGGTCACGACATTCTTCAGCGATTTGCCGATCTTGCCGTACTCGCGGTTCACCTGCTGCCCGTTGTGCCAGAAGGTCGCCTCGCCGGAATCATCAACGCGCTCTTCGACTTCGTCTGCCTGGACATAGGCGCCGCGGGAATCGGTGTAGGCGTAGGCCTGGATGTAACCCTGGTTGATGAGCTTGTGGAAGGGCTCATAGGAGCTCAGGTGGCCGAGGTCGTGGAGCACTTTGTGCCAGAACCGCGAGTACAGCAGATGCAGGACAGCGTGCTCGACTCCGCCCACGTACAGATCCGCGCCACCGGATTCGGCGTTCGCACGCGGGCCCAGCCAGTACTCCTCATTCGCCGGGTCGACAAGCTGCTCATCGTTCGTCGGATCGGCGTATCGCAGCTGGTACCACGAGGAGCCGGCCCAATTCGGCATCGTCGAGGTCTCCCGGCGGTAGGTCTTCGGACCGTCTCCGAGGTCAAGGGTGACGTTGACCCAGTCGGTGTTGCGACCCAGCGGCGGCTCGGGCTTCGAGTCGACGTCGTCGCTGTCGAAGGTGCGCGGCGAGAAGTCCGGAACCTCAGGCAGTGTCACCGGCAGCTGCTCGGCCGGCAGCGGGATCGGCGTGCCGTCTTCGTCATAGACGACCGGGAACGGCTCACCCCAGTAGCGCTGACGGCTGAACAGCCAGTCGCGCAGCCGGTACTGCGTCGTCGCCTCGGCCAGGCCGCGGCCGGCCAGCCACGAGATGACAGCGTCCTTGGCCTCACCGACGCCGGCACCGTTGATGTCGATCTCGTCGTTGGCAGAGTTGATCTTGACGCCCTCACCGGTGAACGGCTTGTCCTCGTCGTGGTCCTCGCCCGGCTGGACGGTGCGGATGTAGGGCAGATCGAAGGTCTTGGCGAAGTCCCAGTCGCGGACGTCCTCTGCCGGCACACCCATGATCGCCCCGGTCCCGTAGCCCATGAGGACGTAATCGGCGACGAAGACGGGGATGTCCTCACCGGTGGCCGGGTTCGGTACCCAGGTGCCGGTGAACACACCGGTCTTGTCCTTGTTCTCCTGGCGCTGCACCGAGGTCATGGCCGCAGCCTGGCGCTGGTAGGCGGCGATCGCCTCGGCCGGGGTGCTGCCCTCACCGCGCCACGCTGCCGGGACGCAGTCGTCCCAGGATTCGGTTGTCACGGCGTCGACGAGCGGGTGCTCGGGGCTGAGCACGAGGTAGGTGGCGCCGAAGATCGTGTCAGGGCGGGTGGTGTAGACGTCGATGCTGACGTCCTCACGGACCGGGAAGGTGATCTGCGCACCGGTCGAGCGGCCGATCCAATTGCGCTGCATGGCCTTGACCGCCTCGGGCCAGTCGACGGTGTCGAGATCGTCGATGAGGCGATCAGCGTAGGCGGTGATGCGCATGTTCCACTGGCGCAGGCGGCGGGTGAAGACCGGGAAGTTGCCGCGTTCGGAGCGGCCTTCTGCGGTGACCTCCTCATTGGCCAGCACGGTGCCCAGGCCCGGGCACCAGTTGACCGGGGAATCCGACAGGTAGGCCAAGCGGTAGTTCTGCAGCACGTCCTCACGTTCAGCAGCTGACAGCTCCGCCCACGCGGTGCCGGTGCCGGTGTCGCGGCCGGCTTCGAACTGGGAGACGAGCTCGCCGATCGGGCGGGCGGCACCACGGCCGTCGGCAGCCTCGGGGTCGTACCAGGAGTTGAAGATCTGCAGGAAGACCCACTGCGTCCACTTGACGAACTCAGCATCCGTGGTCGCGAACGTTCGCCGTGCGTCGTGCCCGAGGCCGAGCCGGCGCAGCTGCCGGCGCATATTGGCGATGTTCTCCTCGGTTGTCTTCTGCGGATGCGCCCCGGTCTGCACAGCGAACTGCTCGGCCGGCAGGCCGAAGGCGTCATAGCCGAGGGCGTGCATGACGTTCTTGCCGTTCATCCGCTGGAAGCGGGCGTAGACGTCAGTGGCGACATAACCCAGCGGGTGTCCGACGTGCAGCCCCTTGCCCGAGGGGTAGGGGAACATGTCCATGATGTAGGCGGTCTCACGGCCTTCGGCGGTGGCGCCGCGGCGCGTGCTGGCCAGCTCGCCGACCGGGTTCGGCGCGGCGAAGGTCTCCTCGGCCTCCCAGCGGTCCTGCCACTTCGCCTCGAGCTGACCGGCGAGCTCCGCGTCGTAGCGGTAGTCGACGGTGTTCGAGCGCGAATCGGAGGTGCTCATGGATGTGCCTTTCGGAGTTCGGGTGCAGGTCGGCGCCAGCGGCGCGATGCAAGCATTCTACGTGCGTGCCGCACCCGGTGCCACACGATCCCAGCACCGCTCTTCGGCCGCTCCGGACCCGCCATCTCAGAGGAGTGCTCCAGGACACATGCGTGATAGTTTTGAGGCTGAGATCGGCGCTGAATGCACACGCCGATACTGCCCCTGCAGCGAAGCGCCCTAAGGAGATGTGCCCAATGGCCGAGACCATGATGCAGTCCGTCACCCCGGTGAGTGGATTCGAGTTCGATCCGGAACCGAACCTTCCGGCCACGCTCATCAACCGGGCGGCGCGGGACCCGCATGGCATCGCGCTGTCGCGGCAGCAGAACGGCGAGTGGATCGACGTCACCGCGCAGGCCTTCCTCCACCAGGTCGAAGCACTGGCCAAGGGACTCATCGCCGCGGGCGTGCAGCCGGGCCAGCGGGTCGGCATCTTCGGCTCGACCGCATACGAGTGGACCCTGGCCGACTACGCGATCTGGTTCGCCGGCGGGATCACCGTCCCCTTCTACGACACCTCGTCTCGTGACCAGCTGGCCTGGATGCTCGAGGACGCCGAGGTGTTCTGCGGGTTCGTGCAGTCCGAAGACCACGCACAGCGCATCCGCGAGGCCTTCGCCGATGTCGAGGCGCTCGCCGATCGCGAGCCGACGATCTGGATCTGGACCGAAGACGGCATCGCCGGCCTGCTGCGCGACGGTGCGGACATCAGCGATGAGGAGCTGAAGGAGCGCACCAGCTACGCGACCCAGGACGATATCGCCACCCTCATCTACACCTCGGGAACCACCGGCCGTTCGAAGGGCTGCGTGCTCACCCACGGCAACTTCGTGCTCACCTCCCAGGCCGTCATCCATCAGGCTGGAGAGATCATCCGGCCCGGCGCCCGCTGCCTGCTGTTCCTGCCGCTGGCCCATGTGCTCGCCCGCTTCATCCAGGTCGTCACCATCCAGGGTGACGGCACGCTGGCCCACGAGGGCGATCTCAAGAAGCTCACCGACGCACTCGGCAGCTTCCGGCCGACCTTCATCCTCGGCGTGCCGCGCGTGTTCGAGAAGGTCTTCAACGCCGCCCTGTCGAAAGCCGAAGCCGGCTGCAAGCAGAAGATCTTCCGCGCCGCCGAGGCGGTGGCCGTGCGCTACTCCCAGGCCCTCGACGCCGGCCGGGTGCCGCTGACGCTGCGCGCCCAGCATGCGCTGTTCGACAAGCTCGTGTACTCGAAGCTGCGCGAGGTGATGGGCGGCCAGGTCACGCACGCGATCTCCGGCGGCGGGCCGCTGGGTGAGCATCTCGGCCACTTCTTCCGCGGCGTCGGCCTCATCGTGCTCGAAGGCTACGGCCTGACCGAGACCACCGCCCCGGTGACGGTCAACATCCCGGCGAAGTCGAAGATCGGCACCGTCGGCGTGCCGCTGCCCGGCTGCGCGGTGGCCATCGCTCCCGACGGCGAGGTCCTCGCCAAGGGCGTGTGCGTCTTCCGCGAGTACTGGAAGAACCCTGAGGCCACCGAGAAGGACTTCATGGACGGCTGGTTCGCCACCGGTGACATCGGCGACCTCGATGACGACGGCTATCTGCGCATCACCGGCCGGAAGAAGGAGCTCATCGTCACCTCGTCGGGCAAGAACGTCGCACCGGCTCCGATCGAGGACGCGCTCCGCCGCCACATGCTCATCCACCAGCCGGTGCTCATCGGCGACAACCGCAACTTCATCTCAGCGCTCATCTTCCTCGATCCGGAGATGCTGCCGACCTGGCTGGAGAACCACGGCCTGCCGAAGATGGACCTCGAAGAGGCCTCAGCGCACCCAGACGTCCACGCCGCGATCGAGAAGGCCGTCGAACGCGTCAACCGGAAGGTCTCGAAGGCTGAGAGCATCCGCGCATTCCGCATCGTGCCTGCCGAGCTGACCGAGCAGAACGGCTACCTGTCGGCCAAGCAGTCGGTCAAGCGCCACCTCATCGACCGGGACTTCGCTGACGTCATCGACGACATCTACGCATCGTCGAACGGCCAGCAGAGCTGACAGCTGAGTCCTCCCGGCACTCGGCAGGGTGAGATCTGAGTCGAGGGCGGCTGCATCTGCGCGATGCAGCCGCCCTTTAGACTGTATCTATGAGTGACGAGCGCAACAAAGGGACGAAGACATCTGACTCCGCAGCCGGCAACGGCAGCGCTGGAGAATTCGAGCTCACACCTGAGGGCGTGCCCGATTTCGCCAACGAGATCGACGAGATCCGGGAGCTGTCGAAGAAGCTCAAGTCCCGCTCCAGCGACTCCGAGGCGTGGAAGCACGGCTACCCGTACGACCAGAAGCTCACCCGGCGCCGGTATGAGCGTGAGAAGCGCCAGCTGCAGATCGAGCTGCTGAAGATGCAGACGTGGGTGCGCGAGACCAAGCAGAAGATCGTCATCATCTTCGAAGGCCGCGATGCCGCCGGCAAGGGCGGGGCGATCAAACGCTTCACCGAGCACCTGAATCCGCGCGGCGCTCGCGTCGTCGCCCTGGAGAAGCCCACCGAGCGGGAGAAGACCCAGTGGTTCTTCCAGCGCTACGTCCAGCATCTGCCCGCCGGCGGAGAGATCGTGCTCTTCGACCGCTCCTGGTACAACCGCGCCGGCGTCGAACGGGTGATGGGCTACTGCACACCGACGCAGTACCTGGAATTCACCCGCTCCTGCCCCGAGTTCGAGAACATGCTCGTGCAGTCGGGCACCCACATCATCAAGTTCTGGTTCTCCGTCGGCCGCGAAGAGCAGCTGCACCGCTTCGGCGCCCGCCGCACGGATCCGATCAAGCAGTGGAAGCTCTCCCCTACCGATCTGGCCAGCCTCGACAAGTGGGATGCCTACACGGAGGCGAAGAACGCGATGTTCTTCTACACCGACACCCCAGCCGCACCGTGGACGGTCGTGAAATCCAATGACAAGAAGCGCGCCCGGCTCGAAGCGATGCGCTACGTGCTCAACCAGTTCGACTACCCGGGCAAAGACCAGCGGGTGGCACGCACGGCCGATCCGCTCATCGTCGGCTCCCCTCGGGACATGTACGACGATGGCGAAACTCCGGCCGACACGTTTCCCACCACCCTCAGCGGGGACTAAGCTCATTCACAGAGCTCCTAGTCAGAGCCGCAGAACCAGGAGCATTGCCGTCAGATAGCCCCGCGAGGAAGCGAAGATATGGAACCCGACAACCGGATCTTGGTGAGTTCGAGCTCAGCGGCGGCCTCCGCCCAGAGCTTCATGAATAAGCCGGCAGTGGCACACCTGATGGCCACGCTCCAGCGCTTCGGCCAGCGGCTGGGCAACCAGTTCGGCGCGGCCATCACCTACTTCCTCGTGCTGGCGCTCATCCCCACGCTGATGTTCGCCTTCGCGGCGCTGGGCTTCATCCTTGACATCGTCCGCCCCGAACTCGTCGACGTCGTCACCCAGAAGCTGCACGAGTTCGCGCCCGGCCAGGACCAGCTTGTCGAGATGCTGCAGAACTTCATCGACAACTGGCAGGCCGTCGGCATCGTCGGCATCATCTCCGCGCTCTACACCGCGCAGGGATTCATCGGCAACCTCAAGGACGCCATCCGCGCCCAGCTGCGCAACGACATGGACGCCAAGCCGCAGGAGAACTTCGTCGTCCGCACCCTGTCGAACATCGTCACCCTCATCGGCCTGCTCATCGGCGTCGGCCTGACGATCGGCCTGACCGTCATCGGCACCGGCCTGCAGACCACCATCGTCGAATGGCTCCAGCTGCCCGGCTGGGTCACCCCGGTGCTGACGATCACCCCGATCATCATCACGCTGTTCTCCTCGTGGCTGATCTTCATGTTCCTGTTCACGATGATCCCGATCCACCCGATCCAGCCGCGCACCAAGCGCCTCGGCTCGCTCTTCGGCGCCATCGCGCTGACCCTGCTGCTGAACATCGCCACCGTGCTCATCGACCTGTTCTCCGGTTCACCGACCGCTGCACTGTTCGGCCCGGTCATCGCGATCATGCTCTCGATGAACGTCTTCGCCCGCATCATCCTCATGGTCGCCGCCTGGATGGGCACCGCCGATGACGAGCCGATCTTCGGCACCATCGCCGAAGCCCCGCCGGCCAGCCGCGAACAGCTCTCCCGCGCGCAGGGCAGCGCCGAGACGATCGGCGCGCTGGCCGTGGCCGGCAGCCTCATCGCCGTCACCATCCTCGGGTTCAACCGGTGGGCCGACAAACACGACACGTTCCGCTGACCGATTTCTTCGACCGCAGCGTCCACACCGTCGCGCCGCAGTTGCTCGGCGGAATCCTCGCCTGCACCGACGATGAGACCACGATCGCGGTGCGACTGACCGAAGTCGAGGCCTACGGCGGAGACGACGACCCCGGCTCGCACGCCTTCCGCGGTCGTACCGAACGCAACGCGACGATGTTCGGCCCACCCGGGCACCTGTACTGCTATCTGTCCTACGGCATGCACCGGCTGCTCAACATCGTCTGCCAGGATCCCGGCGACCCGGCCGCCGTGCTGCTGCGCGCCGGCGAGGTCATCACCGGCCACGAGGTGGCCCGCGCCCGCCGCGCACAGCGCCGCGGTGGGCAGGTGACCGACCGTGAGCTCGCCCGCGGCCCCGGCTGCCTCGGCCAGGTCTTCGCCGCCAGCGCAGCCACCGACGGGGCGGCACTCACCGTGCCCGAGGCGCCGGCCGGCTGGTCCTTCACCCCGCCTGCCGGACCGGTCGAGTACGTCGCAGGCCCCCGCGTCGGCGTCTCCGGTCCCGGTGGTGACCCCGACGCCTTCCCCTGGAGGTATTCGATACCCGGGGATGCGACCGTTTCGCGCTTCGTCCCCGGCCGCAACGTCACGAAAGCAGGGTCATGACCTTCCGCAAGACCGGCACCCACGTCCCCTCAGACTTCTTCGCCACCGAAGCCGGCGGACTGCGCTGGCTGGCCGAACCCGGAACCGTCGACGTCGCTGGCGTCATCGATGTCTCGGAGACCGCGCTGATCCTGGAGCGCATCGACGAAGCTCCTGCGACCCGCGAGGCCGCTGCTGACTTCGGCCACCGTCTTGCCGCCCTCCACCAGGCACCGGCCGGTCGATTCGGCGACAACCCACCGAAGGTCGAAACCTACTACTTCGGCCCGCTGAGCCAGCCGCTGAAGATCACAACACCCTCTGCCGACAGCTGCGGTGAGGCCTACGCAGCACGCCTTGAGTCCCTGGCCGGATACGACCCCAACCCGCCTGCCGAGGTCACCCAGCTCATCGAGCGGATCGGCGCAGGCACCTTCGACGACGATGCCGCCCCTGCCCGCGTCCACGGCGACCTGTGGGCCGGCAACCTGCTCTTCACCTCGGGCACGGCCGCCCTCATCGACCCAGCCGCCTGGGCCGGCCACCCGCTCATCGACCTCGGGATGCTCAGCCTCTTCAGCGCCCCGCACCTGGAGACGATCATCGGCGCCTGGGCCGAGGCCTATCCGGTCGACATGCTCGGCCGCGACTGGCGTGAGCGCATCGAGCTGTATCAGTTCTTCGGCCTCTACGCCCACGCGGTGCTCTTCGGCGGCGGCTACCGGCAGGCGAGCATCACAGCCGCCCGGCAGTATCTGTGAGGTCAGTGTCGTCTAGGCTGAGGGCAGCACGCCTGCACCCGCACGGATAAGGAAGAGGGACCCGCTATGTCCGTCGTCAAGATCAATGCCCTGACCGTCCCGGCCGAGACCGGTGATGAGATCGTCAACCGGTTCGCCCCGGCCATCGAACGGCTCGACAGCTTCGAGGGCTTTGAGCGGTTCGCGCTGCTCAAGCCGACTGATGACCGTTCGGTGTGGTTCGTCTACACGCAGTGGGCCAGCGAAGAGGCCTACGAGGGCTGGAAGAACTCACGGTCCTTCGCCAGCAGTCATGCCGAGGGTGCGGAGAAGAAGAAGCCGGTGGCCACCGGCGCTGAGCTGCTGGAGTTCGAGACGACGCTCGAGGCCACGGGGTTCGGCGCCGGCGGCGCTGGCCAGTAGGATTGTGCGAAGTAGCTGAGACAGGATTCGAAAGGGAATTTCTGGTGACTGATCCAACGATCGCGAAAATGGCAGAGTGGGCCTCGAAGCAGAGCGCCGCTGAGGACATGATCCCTCTGGTGGGCCGCCTCTACCGCAACAACGAGGTGCTGCTGACCGTCTACGGCCGCAGCCTGCTGAACAAGTCCGTCAACGGCATCATCAAGGCCCACCGCTACGCCCGTCACTTCGACGGCACCGAGCTCGACATGGATGAGACGCTGCGTCTGGTCACCGCGCTCGACGGTCTCAACCTGGGCCCGTGCCGCATCGATCTCGGCCGCATGGCCGCCGGTTTCCGCAACTCCGGCGGAGACGACGTCGAGGCCTACCTGCGCGAGCAGCTCTCCGAGGTCGTCGACGCTGTAGACCGCGAGCAGAGCAAGCCGCAGGACGTCGTCCTCTACGGCTTCGGCCGCATCGGCCGGCTGCTCGCCCGCATCCTCGTCGACCGCGCCGGCGGCACGAACATGCGCCTGCGCGCGATCGTCGTGCGCCGCGGCGGTGACAACGACATCGTCAAGCGCGCCTCCCTGCTGCGCCGCGACTCGGTGCACGGCAAGTTCGACGGCAACATCGTCGTCGATGAGGAGAACAGCACGATCTGTGCCAACGGCGTGCTCATCCAGGTCATCTACTCCGATGACCCGTCCTCGGTCGACTACACGAAGTACGGCATCGACAACGCCATCGTCGTCGACAACACCGGCCGCTGGCGCGATGAGGAGGGCCTGGGCAAGCACCTCAAGTGCCCGGGTGTGGCGAAGGTGCTGCTGACCGCACCGGGCAAGGGCGAGATCAAGAACGTCGTCTACGGCGTCAATTCCCACGACATCACCGCCGAGGACACGATCCTCTCGGCTGCCTCGTGCACGACGAACGCGATCACCCCGGTGCTCAAGGTCCTCAACGACGAATTCGGTGTGCGCAACGGCCACGTCGAGACCGTCCACTCCTTCACCAACGACCAGAACCTCATCGACAACTTCCACAAGGGCTCGCGCCGCGGCCGTGCTGCCGGGCTCAACATGGTGCTCACCGAGACCGGTGCTGCTAAGGCCGTGGCCAAGGCGCTGCCGGAGCTCAAGGGCAAGCTGTCGGGCAACGCAATCCGCGTTCCCACCCCGAACGTGTCGATGGCGATCCTCAACCTCAACCTCGGGCGCGAGACGACCGTCGATGAGCTCAACACGTTCCTGCGGGAGACCTCGCTGAACTCCGAGCTGCGCAACCAGATCGACTACATCGCCTCCCCAGAGGTCGTCTCGACTGACTTCGTCGGCTCCAAGCGCGCCGGCATCGTCGACGGCCTGGCGACCATCGTCGACGGTGATCGCGCTGTCGTCTACGTCTGGTACGACAACGAATTCGGCTACTCCTGCCAGGTGGTCCGCTGCATCGCCGACATGGCAGGCATCGACACCCCGGCCTTCCCGAAGCGCAGCTGAGCCATGGGCTACGTCCTCGCACTTGATGAGGGCACGACCTCGACGCGTGCGGTCATCTTCTCTGAAGATGGCCGCACGGTCGCTTCTGCCGGTCAGGAGTTCGAGCAGATCTTCCCGGCCGCCGGTCGTGTGGAACACGACGCCGGGGTGATCTGGCGGACCAGCCGGGAGGTCATCGGCCAGGCACTGGGCACCGCCTCGCTGACAAGCGCCGACATCGCCGCTGTTGGCATCACCAACCAGCGTGAGACCACCGTCGTGTGGGAGGCGGCGACCGGCCAGCCGGTGCACAACGCGATCGTGTGGCAGGACACCCGCGGCGGCGAATACGTCACGCAGCTCAGCGAATACGCTGAGGAGATCGCCGAGATCACCGGGCTGCCGGTCAACACGTACTTCTCCGGCATCAAGCTGCGCTGGCTGTTCGACCACGTCGACGGACTGCGCGAACGGGCAGCGGCAGGTGAGGTGCTCTTCGGCACCATCGACACCTGGCTGCTGTGGAACCTCACCGGCGGGGTCAACGGCGGCGCGCACGTCACCGACGTCACCAACGCCTCACGCACCCTGCTCATGGACCTGCACACCGGCCAGTGGTCACAGCGGATGTGCGAGCTGCTCGACATCCCGGCCGCCTGCCTGCCGGAGATCCGGCCATCAGTCGGGACCTTCGGCACAGTCGCATCCGGTCAGCTGCTGGCCGGCGTGCCGATCGCCGGAGTGCTCGGCGACCAGCAGGCAGCCGCGTTCGGCCAGTGCCGCTTCTCCCCCGGCGATACGAAGAACACCTACGGCACCGGCTGCTTCCTGCTGACGAACACCGGGGAGGAGATCCGCCGGTCAGCCAACGGACTCGTCTCCACCGTGGCGTACCAGATCGAGGGCCAGCCGCTGCAGTACGCGCTCGAAGGCTCGATCGCGGTAGCCGGTGCGCTCGTGCAGTGGCTGCGCGACAACCTCGGGCTTATCCGCACCGCCGATGAGGTCAACGATCTGGCCCGCGAGGTCTCCGACAACGGCGACGTCTACTTCGTCCCGGCCTTCTCCGGTCTCTACGCCCCACACTGGCGGGCAGACGCACGCGGGGTGCTCATCGGCATGACCCGCTTCACCAGCCGCGGGCACATCGCCCGGGCAGCCCTGGAAGCCACGGCCTTCCAGACTGCCGAGGTGCTCGATGTCATGCGCCGCGACTCCGGGTACACGATTGATCGGATCGCCGCTGACGGCGGCATGTGCGCCTCGGACATCCTCATGCAGTTCCAGGCCGATATCGCCGGCTGCGAGGTGGTCCGCCCGCAGATCATCGAGGCCACCGCTGCCGGCGCCGCCTATGCAGCCGGATTGGGTGCGGGAGTGTACGGCTCCCTCGACGAGCTGGCCGGCTACTGGCAGGCGGATGCCTCCTGGCAGCCGTCGATCACCGCAGCGGACCGGCAGCAGTTGCTGAGCCGGTGGAGCCAGGCGATCGAGCGGTCCCTCGGCTGGGTCGAGGACTGACCTAAAGCCCCTTTCCCAGACGGACCGGGTCAGCCGGCGGCGTAGCCTTTGGCCTTGTCGACGATGTTGAACAGCTGCTGGCCTGACCGGTACCGGTCCCAGTTGGCCATGAACTGCTCAGCTAAGCGGTCTGACCAGCCCGCGGAGTCACCGCTCATGTGCGGGGTGATGACGACACTGCCCATCTGCCACAACGGGCTGTCCTCCGGCAGCGGTTCCGGGTCGACGACGTCGAGGCCGGCACCGGCGATCTGCCCGGATTCCAGCGCAGCGACCAGATCGTCGGTGACAACACTGGCGCCGCGCCCGACGTTGATGAGATGCGCGCTCTCAGGCAGCGCTTCAAGCACGGCTGCATCGATGAGCCCGGTGGTCTGCTCAGTCAGCGGTGCGATGTTGATGAGCCAGTCGACTCCTGCGACGTGCTCAGCGAGATCGGCACTGGCGATGATCTCTCCGAAGTCGGGATCCCCGCCTCGGGCGCGGGAGCCGGCCCCAGTGACGTGCACACCGAGGGCGCGCAGCGTGGTCGCGATCGCCCGGCCGATCGACCCGGTGCCGACGATCATCGCATGCGAGCCTGCCAGGTCGCGGGATTCGCGGTGCTGCCAGATCCGCTGCCGTTGGTGGGCCAGCGAGGTCGGGAAGTCCTTGGCGAAATGCAGCATGAAGGCAAGCACGAATTCGGCGATCGGGCGGTCGAAGATGCCGCGGGCGTTGGTGACGGTGACCTCGGAGTCGCGCAGCTGATCGAACATGAGCGAGTCGACCCCGGCCGATGCCGCGTGGATCCAGTCCAGCCGGTCAGCACTGCTGAACGCGTCCTTGAGCGCTGGTGAGAAGAAGTCCCACATGAGCAGCACCTCGGTCCCGGGCAGCGCGGCGGCCAGCTCATCGGCTTCGACCCAGCGCACCTCGCTGGCCTCGTCGGCCAGGCGGTCGAAGTGCGCTGGGCGCTTCTTGTCAGGGGCGGTGAGGATCGTCAGGACGGTCATGGGCGGTCCTCCAAGCGGTCGGCTGGTTCAGGTGGCCGGCTTCTGCCCAGCAGAGTCGGCCTCGGTGTCAATCGTAGACCGGGTCTGCTGGCCGGGGCGGGCCTGCGCGCGTTCGATCCGGGTGGCCAGCGGCTTCTCGCGGATGAAGAAGAGCACGAGCAGTCCGAGCACCGGCAGCGGGGCCGCCCACAGGAACAGCGGCACGAGTGCATCGTTGTAGGCGCCGATGATGAGGTCCTGGATAGCGGTCGGCAGCTGGGACAGCGCTTCGGGTGTCAGTTCATTGGCGTGCAGTCCGCTGGCATCGGCACCGGGGACGGAGCTGAGCTTCTCGGTCAGGTTCGACATCAGGCGGCTGGTGAACAGCGAGCCGATGATCGCCATGCCGAAGCTGGCCCCGATCTGGCGGAAGAAGTTGTTCGAGGCGGTGGCGGTGCCGACCATCTCGACAGGGAAGGAGTTCTGCACGACGAGGACGAGCAGCTGCATGCTCAGGCCCAGGCCCGAACCCATGATGGCGAGGAAGATCATCGTCGTCCAAGAAGGGCTGTCGGCCCGCAGCTGGGACATGAGCACAAGTGAGGTGACGATGAGGCTCATGCCGATGATCGGGTAGAACTTGTAGCGGCCGGTGCGGGCGACGACGAATCCGATGCCGGTGGAGACGATGAGCATGCACCCCATCATCGGCACCATCATGAGGCCGGCACGGGCGGCGTCGACACCGTGGACCATCTGCAGATAGGTCGGCATGTAGCTGAGCACACCGAACATCGCCACACCGATCGTCAGCCCGGCGATGGTGGACAGCACGAAGTTGCGGTCGCGGAACAGCGACATCGGGATGATCGGTTCGGCCGCCCGGCGCTCGACGAAGACGAAGATGGTGCCGGCGACGAGCGCAGCGGCGCCGAGTCCGAGGATGACCGGTGAGGTCCACTCGTACTGGTGGCCGCCCCATGCGGCGATGAGCACGACGGCGGAGGTGAACACGGCGATGAGCGCCATGCCGGCGACGTCGACGCGCGGGCGTACCTCGGGACGGGTGTCGGGAACACGGAGCAGGATCATCGCGGCGATGATGGCGAAGATGCCGAGCGGGAAGTTCATCGCGAAGTTCCAGCGCCAGCCCGGCCCCTCGGTCAGCCAGCCGCCGATGAGCGGGCCGGCAACAGAGGACACAGCGAAGACCGAACCCATGGCACCCATGTACTTGCCGCGCTCACGGGCGGGCACGATCGCGGCGATGATCGCCTGGGAGAGGATCATCATGCCGCCACCGCCGATGCCCTGGAAGACACGGCCGATGATGAGGAAGGACATGTCCTGGGCGAGGAGGGCGAAGACAGAGCCGAGCATGAACATCGAGATCGCGAAGATGAACAGCGGCTTGCGGCCGAACAGGTCGCCGATCTTCCCGTAGATCGGCATCATGATCGTCGAGGCGAGCATGAAGGCCGTCGAAACCCACAGCATCTGATCGACGCCATGGAGTTCGCCGACGATCGTCGGCAGGGCGGTGGCCAGCACCGTCTGGTTGAGCGAGAACATGAACATCGCGACCATGAGGGCGGCGAACACCCACAGAATCGCACCGGTCGTCATGCCGGAGCCGTTGTCAGCTGGGTCGCTGGCAGCAGACGTCGCGGCACGGCAGTCAGCGGGAGCAGGCTTGCGGTGGCCTGCGAACTCAGCTTCTGCCGTATGCGGCGGGGTCACGTCCTTTGCCATGCGTCTCACTTACCATTTCCCTTCTGAGGTGTCTGTGTTCCGGCCAGAACCGAGCGGAACAGCCGGATGGAACGTTCGAATGTCTCCTTGGAGAAGTCCGGGTCGGCGATCTGATCCGGTTCGGACTGCATTACGGTGCGCACCGCGAAGCGCAGCGGCACCGCGCACAGCTGCACGAGCATGAGCGCCAGCTCTTCCGGTGTGCCGTCGGCACCGCCGAAGTCGATGTCCCCGCGGCGCAGCCGGGCGGCGACCACCTCGGCGGCGGCGTGTTCGATGGCTTCGTTCTTCTCGAACTGGCGGCGCATGAGCGCCGGGTACCGGGCGAGGATCTGGCGGCGTTTGAGGACGACGTCATCGGAGTTGAAGGTCAGCTGATATGTGCCGTAGATGAGCCGGGCGACGTCCTCAGCAAGATCCGCTCCCACCGGGTCGACTTCGAGGAACTCCTCGATCTGGTCGGTGTCGATGACGACGTCGGTCATGCCGACGATCGCGTCCTCCTTCGAGGCGAAGTAGTTGAAGAAGGTGCGCGCGGAGATGCCGGCGTCTTCGGCGATCTGGGCGACGGTGGCCTGCTCCAGGCCGTCCTCCAGGACGCGGTTGACGGCAGCGACGTGGATGGCCCGGCGGGTCAGCCGGGCTTTGCGGTCGCGGAGGCTTTCGGTTTCGGTGGTGCTCACATAAAGATTTTGCACCCAGTGCAACTTTACGTCAAGCGCAACTTTGCACTGTGTGCACTATTTTACTTCTGTTCACTCTCGGGTGCTGTGATGGGAGCATGATCACCGCAATCTGGATCGGCGAGCAGGACCCTGAGGTGCTGTCACTGCTGCGCGACGCGTTCACCCCTGTCCCCGGAGCCGAGCTCATCATCCCCGCAGGCACCGCGCCCTCGGGTGAAGAGCTGGCCCGCACCGAGTACATCCTCAACGGCGCCGGCGTCCTCGACGAGGCCGTCTTCTCACGCGCCCCGAATCTGAAGATGGTCCAGCGCGTCGGCGCCGGCACCGACGGCATCGACTTCGACGCCGCACGCCGGGCAGGCGTGACCGTCGCGAACCTGCCGGGTGCGAACTCGGTGGCCGTTGCCGAACTTGCCGTCGCCTCACTGCTGGCCTGCGCCCGCCACCTGCCTGGACTCAACACCGCCACACATGCCGGTGAGTGGACGCCGAATCGCTGGCTGCACTCCTCGATCGAGCTCTCAGGCAAGACTGCTGCGATCATCGGACTCGGCCACATCGGCCGGCTGCTAGCTGCCCGGCTGACTGCCTTCGACATGCGCCTGATCTACTTCGACGTCTTCCGCCAGCCGCCGGAGGTCGAGGAGCAGCTCGGCATCGAGTTCATGGCCCTTGACGACCTGCTGCCGCTGGCTGATGTGCTCTCGATCCACGTGCCGCTGACCGAAGAGACCAACGGTCTCATCGGCGCCAAGCAGCTCGCGGCGATGCCCACCGGTTCGATCGTGCTGAATCTCTCGCGGGCCGGCATCGTCGATGAGGAGGCCCTGGCGGCCTCGCTGCACTCGGGGCACACGGCCGGCGCCGGTCTCGACGTGTTCACCGGCGAGCCGAACATCGCCGGTCATCCGCTGCTCGACGCCCCGAATGTCGTGGCCACCCCGCATGCCGGGGCGCAGACCCGCGATACGGTCAGCCGCGTCTTCTCCCGGGCGGTCGAGAATCTCCTCGAGCATGCCGCCGGCCGCACACCGGCGCACGTCATCGACTGATCACTCCCCCGGCTCAGCTGGCCGCCGTTCCCGAGGCGCCGGCTGGTTCACATGAGTGCGCGCAGCCGGGCACGTTGGCGTTCGAGCACCTGGAGCTGCTCGAGCAGGTTCGTCGCTGCCGGGTCGTTGGGGTCGGTTCGGGAGAGCCGGGAGTGCAGTTCGCGGGCGATGCGGGTCATGTCCTCGTCGAACAGGCTGGCGATGATGCCGCGTGAGTAGCGTTCGACGCCTTGCCCGTCGGTGGCCGGCAGCGGGGTGACGGCGAGTTCGCCGATGAGTCCGCGCAGCTGGTCGGGACCTGCTTCGAGGACCTTCTCCGGCCAGCTGGCCGGGTCGGTGATCGCAGTGCGGATGCCTCCGGCGTCCTTCATCGCCTGATGCACTGCCCTGTGGGCTGGGTGAGAGAAGACCTTGCCGTTGAGCCCGTCGAAGAGGGTGGCGTTGACGTATTGCGGCTGCTGCATCGCCACCTGGAGGGCACCGCGTTCGATCCGCAGCTTCGGTGTGTTCGCCAGCGCGCCGGAGAACTCCTGTTCGTAGGCGGCGATCTCAGCGCCCGTCTGATCGGCAGGACTGCCCGGCGGCGGCACGGCAGGACCCCCGTAGGGGCCGCCCGGCCCCGGTGGGGACTGCTGAGGGTGTTGCCGCTGTTGCTGCTGCGGGTGCTGGCTGCGCAGGTCACGGGTGGGCTGCTGTCCACCTCCGGGCCCGCCTGCTGCTGCCCTGCGTCCGGCTGCGCGCACGGCGGCGTGCACGTCCGCGGTGTCGACTCCGACGGCACCGGCGACGAAGCGCTCGTATTCCGGCCTGAGCATGCTGTCGCGGATGCCGGCGACCATCGGTGCGGCGGCCCGCACGGCGCCGACTCGGCCTTCGGCGGTGTCGAGGTCGAAGCGCTCGATTGTCGAGGTGATGGCGAACTCGAACAGCGGCCGGCGCGAGCCGATGAGCGCTTTGACGGCGGCGTCGCCCTTTTGGATGCGCAGGTCGCAGGGGTCCATGCCGTCTTCGGCGATGGCGACGAAGGTCTGGGCGACGAACTTCTGGTCGTCTTCGAAAGCCTTGAGTGCCGCTTTCCGGCCGGCCTCGTCACCGTCGAAAGTGAAGATCACCTCACCGGAGTGCGCGGAGTCGTCGCCGAGCAGCCGCCGGATGAGCTTGATGTGCTCGGCTCCGAACGCGGTGCCGCAGGTGGCGACAGCCTGCTCGACGCCGGCGAGGTGGGCGGCCATGACGTCGGTGTAGCCTTCGACGATGACGACCCGCTTCGAGCGGGCGATCGCCCGTTTAGCGATGTCGAGGCCGTAGAGCACCTGGTTCTTCCGGTACAGCGGGGTCTCGGGCGTGTTGAGGTATTTCGGGCCCTGGTCGTCGTCGAAGACCTTGCGGGCCCCGAAGCCGACGGTGCGGCCGGTGACGTCGTTGATCGGCCACATGAGCCGGCCGCGGAACCGGTCGTAGATGCCGCGGTTGCCCTGGCTGACCAGGCCCGAGGCGATGATGTCCTCGGTGTTGTAGCCGCGCCCGCGCAGATGCTTGAGCAAGGCGTCCCAGGATCTCGGGGCGAAGCCGATGCCGTATTTCTCGCAGACCTGTTTGTCGAAGCCGCGGTCGGCGAGGTACTGTCGGCCGATCTGCGCTTCGGGGCTGCCGAGGTATTCAGTAAAGAACGCCTGGGCTACCTGGTGCATGTCGACGAGACGCTGGCGCTGGCCGATGGCCTCTTTGTCCGGCCCGGTGCCGCCCTCTTCGTAGCGCAGCTGCACGCCGACGCGTTCGGACAGCCGCTGAACGGCCTCGGTGAAGGTCAGCCCGTCGATCTTTTGCAGGAAGGTGAAGACGTCGCCGCTCTCGCCGCAGCCGAAGCAGTGGTACATGCCGACCTGCGGACGGACGTGGAAGGACGGGGTCCGCTCGTCGTGGAAGGGGCACAGTCCCTTCATGCTGCCGACTCCTGCGCTGCGCAGCGTGACGTACTCGCCGATGATGTCGTCGAGGCGTGCCCGGGAGCGGACCTCGTCGATGTCCTCGCGCAGGATCAGCCCGGCCATTACAGCAGGCTCGCTTCGCTGGCCTGCATCCGGTGGTAGGCCGCCCAGGCGGAGTGGTCGGTGAGGCTGGCGACGTGGTCGGCGACGACGCGCAGTCGCTGCCCGTCATCTTCAGCCTCCTGGTAGTCGAGGTAGAACATCCGCTCCATGTCCTCGGGCCGTTCGCTGAAGTACTCGCACAGCTGCGTGAGCACACGCGCCTGGATGCGCTGGAGGCGCAGCCGGTCTTCGGCGACCATGACGGTGACGGTCGCCAGGCCCTTGAGCACAGCGATCTCGTAGCGGGTCGATTCGGGCACGACGAGGTTACCGTCGTAGCGGCCGAGCGGCTCCCAGCCGAACTCCTCGCGGGTGGCAGCTTCGGCAGCTCCGGCGAACCGGCCGATGAGCTGGCTGGTCATGTGCTTGAGGCTGGCCTGGGCGCGCCTGGACCCGTCATAAGGTTCTGACGGCCAGTAGCTGGCCGCCTGCAGGCGGGACAGCGCCTTCATGATGTCCTCATCGCGGGCATCGGGCAGGTACCAGGCGCGGGTGATGTCGATGAGACCGGCCAGAGCGTGGTCGTTCTGGTAGGCGAAGAGGTCGAGGTGGCCGGAGAACACTGCGTCCTCGACGTCGTGGACGGAATAGGAGATGTCGTCGGCCAGGTCCATGAGCTGGGCTTCGATGCAGCGCTGGCCCAGTGGGCGGTCGGCGCGGAAGAAGTCGAAGACGGCCCGGTCGTCGTCGTAGACGCCGAACTTCGTCACCGGTGAGCCGGTCTTCTTCGCCACCGGTGACTCCGCACGCGGCCATGGATATTTCGTGCACGCGTCCAGCGTGGCGCGGGTGAGGTTGAGCCCTGCCGGGGTGCCGTCTGCGGCGTGGACCTTGGGTTCGAGCCGAGTGAGCACCCGCAGGGTCTGGGCGTTCCCTTCGAATCCGCCGATGTCGGCGCAGACTTCGTCGAGGACAGCTTCGCCGTTGTGTCCGAAAGGCGGGTGCCCGAGGTCGTGGGCCAGGCAAGCGGTGTCGACGATCTCCGGGTCGCAGCCGAGGTAGCGGGCAAGTTCGCGGCCGACCTGGGCGACTTCCAGGGAGTGGGTCAGGCGGGTGCGCACGAAATCATCGGTGCCTGGGGAGACGACCTGGGTTTTGGCGCCCATCCGGCGCAGACCCGAGGAATGCAGCACACGCGCCCGGTCGCGCTGGAAGTCGGTGCGTCGGGGGTTCTTCGCCGGTTCGGCGACCCAGCGCTGGCGGTCGTGCTCGGAGTACTCGGCCACCTGAAGTTGCGTCTGGACCACCCTCATCCTCCTGAGACGTCGAGTTCGGCCTCGGCGAGCTCCGCGGAGCGCTCCGGGTTCATCTCCCGCGAGTCAAGCCAGCCTTCAGGCAGGTGGGGCCGCTTCGGGCGGGTGGTGCGTCCGCGTGAGCCCTCGGCATCGGCCCCGGGATAGGGTGCGTCGCGGTCGAGCTCGTCGAGCAGTCCGCGCAGCTCAGCCAGGGAGGAGACCATCGCGAGCTTGCGGCGGGCCTGCCCGCCGACCGGGTAGCCCTTGAAGTACCAGGCGATGTGCTTGCGCAGGTCGCGCACGCCGTAGAACTCGTCGTCGTAGTACTCGGTGAGGTAGACGCCGTGGGTGTAGACGACATCGGCGACCTGGCCGAGGTTCGGGCGGATGCGCTCATCGCTGCCGTTGAGTGCAGCGGCGAGATCGCCGAAGAGCCACGGCCGGCCCTGGCAGCCACGGCCGATGACGACACCGTCGCAGCCGGTCTGGGCCATCATGTCGACGGCGTCCTCGGCTGCGAAGATGTCGCCGTTGCCCAGCACGGGCACGGCGTCGCCGATGAGGTCCTTGAGCCGGGCGATGGCCCCCCAGTCGGCGGTGCCGGAGTACAGGTCGGCAGTTGTGCGCCCGTGCAGGGTCATCGCAGCCACGCCTGCCTCGGCGGCGATGCGGCCGGCGTCGAGGTAGGTGAGGTGGTCAGCGTCGATGCCCTTGCGCATCTTGATCGTCAGCGGAATGTCACCGCGGCTTGCTTCGCGCACAGCGGTGGTGACGATGTCGGTGAACAGGTCGAGCTTCCACGGCAGCGCTGAACCGCCGCCCTTGCGGGTGACCTTGGGGACGGGGCAGCCGAAGTTGAGGTCGATGTGGTCGGCGCGGTCCTCGTCGACGAGCATCCGGACTGCCTGGCCGATCGTGACGGGGTCGACGCCGTAGAGCTGGACGGAGCGCGGCACCTCGTAGGGCTCGTGGTGGATGATGCGCATGCTCTTGGGAGAGCGTTCGACGAGCGCGCGGCTCGTCACCATCTCGGTGACGTAGAGTCCGGCGCCGTATTCGCGGCACAGGCGGCGGAAGGCGGTGTTCGTGATGCCGGCCATCGGGGCGAGCACCACCGGCGAGTCGAGTTCGATGTTGCCGATGCGCAGCGCCGATGCGGCGGTGGTCTGCAGAGAGGTGGTGGTCATGGTCGTCACCACCCTATTATCTCCAGACAGTCAAACCGGGACCGAGGCGGGTGTGGACACCCAGCATCGGCTCAGAGAGAGACTGTGGATGGACGTCCGGGCACCCGGTCGTCTCGTCAGCCGGCGATGGTCTCCCGGTCCCGGCCCACGCCTCGGCGGCGGCTGAAGGAGGCGAGGAAGATCGCCGCAGCACTCAGCAGACAGCAGGCCACCAGGTAGGCCGCTGCAGCAGTGATCGCACCGTTCGCCCAGGCGATGAGGGCAGCGAGGACGACTGGTGAGAAGCCGGCGATGAGCGCACCATTGGCCTCCCGTGCCAGGGCCATCGCGGAGAACCGGTGGCGGGTGGGAAACAGGTTGGCCAGGAACGCGCCCTGCGAACCCGAGGTACCGGAGATGACGAGGCCGTAGCCGATCGCGATCGCGAGGAGCGCGGCTGTGAAGGTGCCCTGTGAGAGCAGCCACAGGAATGGGAAAGCGTACAGTGCGCCGATGACCGAGGCCCAGCCCATGACGGTGCCGGCGCCGAACCGGTCGGCGAGGCTGCCGCCGAGCGGGGTGAGGATGATCGCGGCGAGAGTGCCGAGGGTGACCGCGCCGAGCGTGTGGGTCTGCGGCATGCCGGTGCCGACCAGGTAGCCGATGGAGAACACAGCCATGCCGTAGTTGAGCGCGTTGTGGCCGGTGAGGCTGAGGAACCCGGCGAGCACGCCGCGCCAGTCGGTGGCGAGCAGTGCCAGCAGCGGCACCTTGGTGGCGTGGGCTTCCTGCTGCTCTATCGCCGAGGTGTATTCGGGGGTCTCTTCGAGCTTGGCGCGGATGTAGATGGCGACGAAGAACAGCACGACTGAGGCGAGGAACGGCAGGCGCCAGCCGATCGACATGAAGGTCTCCTCGGCCATGCCGGAGGAGGCGAGGAAGAAGGCCGCGGTGGCCAGCACGATGCCGGCTGGCGGGGCGCAGAGCACGAGTGAGGTGAAGAAGCCGCGCCGGTGGGCGGGCACGTATTCGGCGACCATCGTCGTCGCTCCGGAGAGCTCGGCACCGGCGCCGAAGCCCTGGAGGAACCGGAAGATGACGAGCAGGATCGGGGCGAGCACGCCGACGGCGGCTGCGGTGGGCAGCAGGCCGATGGCCACGGTGGCGATTGCCATGAGCACGATGGTGAGGATCATCGCCGGACGGCGGCCGTGCCGGTCGCCGATGTGGCCGATGACGATGCCGCCGACCGGGCGGGCGAGGAAACCGACGGCGAAGGTTGCCAGCGCTGAGAGCTGGCCGGCGCCGGAGACTGAGTCGGGGAAGAACAGCGGTCCGATGACCAGGCCTGCGGCGGCGCCGTAGAGGGCGTAGTCATACCATTCGATGACGGTGCCGATGACGGAGGCGACGATGGCGCGGCGGGCGGCCGGGCGCAGCGGGGCACCGGCAGCAGGCTGGCCCGCGGCTGCGGAGTCTGAGCGGTCAGCGGCAGGCTGATCGGCGGCAGGTCGGGCGGAAGTCATCCGTCATATGTACCAAGCCGGCTCAGCTGTGCGAAATCGCGTCCGCATTCCAGTCCGGTCGGCCCCAGGACACGCGCAGACCAGACACGGGCAGTGTCGCGGACTCAGATTGGATAGACCCGCCACCCGTCCGGGCCGTCGCGCAGCTCGCCGCGTGAACCGTCGAAGACCTCGAGCATTTCCGCCACGTGCATGGAGGTCAGCTGCCCGATGCCGGTGACACAGCCACCGGCCCAGCGCGTGGCCACCTCAGACAGTGACACATGCCAGAAGATCACCGGATTGCCACCCGCGTCCGCACCGATGCCCTCGGCTGGCCCTGTGTCCCTGCGTTCGAAGACGAGGTTAGGGCCATGCCTGGTGCACGACCAACCCATCTCAGCGAGTTGCGCGCTCAGCTCTGCTTCGGCGGCACTCATCTGTCCTCCTGGTAGCGTTCCCGACGTATGACGACACTGCTGAGCATCCTACCGATCGCCGTCGCCGTGGCCGTGCTCGTCGCCGGCCGCGGCACGCTCATCGCTGCCCTCAGCGGGGCGGGCGCGGCGCTGCTGAGCGCCCTCATCGCCACCGCGACGCCGGGCATCTCACTGCACTTCGGTCAGCTGGCCGCCTCCGAGACGCTCGACCTCGTCATCCTCGCTGGCGAGGTGCTGGCCATCTTGCTCTTCGGCATGGTGCTTGCCCAGTTGCTGGAAGCGATCGGGGCGTTGCAGACGATCTCGGCGCGCATCCGCAGCCTGTTGCCTGACCCGATCGTCGGCGCCGGGCTCATCGTCTTCGGCGTGGTGCCTTTCGTCGAATCGGTCACCGGCTACGGGATCGGACTGACCGCCGGCATCCCGCTGCTGCGCATGCTCGGCTTCTCGATCCGCACCTCGGCATTCCTCGGACTCCTCGGCCTCATTGCCGTGCCCTGGGGTGCCCTCGGGCCGGGCACGGCGGTCGCCGCACAGCTGACCGGGCTCGGTCTGCAGGAGCTCGGCGTCGGCTCGGCCTGGGCGAACGCCCTGCCGGTCGTCATCGTCTTCGCCCTCACCACCGCCATCACGCGCGCCTGGCGCAGCCTGCCGGGCCTCGTGGGACTCATCGCTGCGGCTGTCTGCCTGTGGGGCGGCATCTTGACAGCGAACATCCTCATCGGCACTCCCCTGGCCGGCGTGCTCGGCTCGCTGCTCGTCATCGCCGTGCTGCTCACCGGCTGCCTCCTCAGCCGACGCGGGCAGCCGGAACCGGTTCCCGGCCGGCTGGCCCCGGCGCTGCTGCCCTACGCAGTGCTCACCGTCGGCCTGCTGCTCGCCAGCGGCGCTGCAGCACTGTGGCCGTCCCCGATGACAGCGGTGCTGTCGGCACCGCCGGTGTGGCTGGCGATCGCATGCGCGGTCGCCGCCCGCATGCTCGCCTCCCGGGCATCCGCCGCCGAGGTGGTGGGCACCGCTGCACGGGCGTGGATCCCGGTCGGGGTGGCCACCGCCGGGTTCATGCTGCTGGGCTGGCTCATGACCGACACCGGCATGACCGAAGTCATCGGTGCCGGCCTGGCGAGGATCGGCATCGGCTTCGCCCCAGCGCTCACGGCCCTCGGCTCGGTGCTGACCGGGTCGAATACGGGTTCGAACGCGATGTTCGCCTCGACGATCGCGGCGATGGCCGCCACGACCGGCACCGGGCTGCTGCCGGCGGTGGCGATGAGCAATGTCGCCGGATCCTTCGCCGCACTGGCCACCCCGCCGCGTGTGGCGCTGGCCCTCAGCCTGGCCGCCACGACCGCCGATGACGACGGTTCAGCGGCTCCAGACAGTGCGGAGAAGGCTCAGCTGGAGCGCAGCGTGCTCATCTGGTCACTGCTGACCGCCTTCGGCACGGCAGGGCTCGTCGGTGTGGTGCTGCAGCTGCTGTGAGCTCAGCTGCGGGAGAGCTGCACCTCGATGGCGCAGCCGAGCCGGGCGATGCCCTCGTGGATGCGCTCGACGGTCGAGGAGGCGAAGCACAGGCGCATCGCGTTGGAGAACTCACCTGCCGGTGAGAACGCCTCACCGGGGATGAAAGCGACACCCTCGTCCAGAGCGGTCTCGAACAGCTCGCGGGCGTCGATGTCGGCGGCATCGCCGATCAGCGTCGCCCATAGGAAGAATCCGCCGTCGGGGTTGGTCAGCTCCACCCGGCCGGACAGGTGTTCGGCGGCGGCTTCGAGCATCGCGTCCTTGCGCCGGTGGTAGGCGGTGCGCAGCATGTCGAGATGCTCGGTGAACCCGCCGCGGGTGAGGTAGTGGGCCACAAGCTGCTGGCTGGGCACCGCGGCCGAGGCGTCCATCGCCTGGCGGACGTTGATGAGCAGCTGGCGGATCGCCGGGTCTACCTCGACCCAGCCGACGCGCAGGCCCGGGGCGATGATCTTGGAGAACGACCGGGCAGAGAACACCAGCGGGTCATCCGGGCTGAGTTCGGCGAAGCTGGGGATGTACTCGCCGGAGAAGCGCAGCGAACCGTACGGGTCGTCGTCGATGATGACGCTGTTCCACTCGTGGGCGAGTTCTAGCAGTCGCTGGCGGCGTGCCAGGCTCATGGTCACACCCGAGGGGTTCTGGAAGTTCGGGATGACGTAGATCGCCGTCGGCTTCCGGCCGAGGGTCTCGACGTCGCGGGCGAGGCGCTCGACGTCCATGCCGTCGTCGTCGACGGGGATCTGCAGCACCTCGGCGCCGTAGCTCAGCGCGGTCGAGGAGCCGTTGGTGTAAGTCGGGGATTCGACGGCGACGAGGTCTCCGTCGTTGACGAACATCTTGTAGGCCAGGTCGAGGCCCTGCATGCCGCCGCTGGTGACGATGATGCGGTTGGGATCAACGGTGCGCGGGCCGGTGAGGTCCTCGGATTCGCAGATCGCGTTGATGAGCTCGGTCTCGCCTTCGGTCGGGCCGTAGGTGTAGGAGCTCGGGTTCGTCATCGTCCCGAGGAACTCGGCGAAGTCGGCAGCCGGGACGACCTGTTCAGCCGGTGCTCCCATGCCGAAGCGGACGATGTCGTTGGTCCGAGAGGCCAGCAGGGAGACCGATGCATCGATGACCGATCCGGTCCAGCCGCGGGTGCGGCGGGCCAGCGGCAGCGTCACGTCACCGAGCTGTTTGACCGCAGCAGTCGGGTCGACAGCCGCGTCGGCGGTGGTGGTGACAACCGGGGTTGCCGGTGCCTGGGTCATCATGTGCGATGCGGGAGTCATCAGTGCTCACTTCCGTCTCGGGGTCCGGTGCGGCGCCGACAACGCCGTCTGGCGCGGGGTTCGAGCAGTGCATCCGGGCCGAAGCCGGGGATACGTCTCAGCAGGGGGATGCGTCTGTCGGATGACAGCCTATCTCAGATTTCGGCCTCTGCAGCGGAGTACGCGCGTGTGCCTGAGCGCACCACCAGCACGGCGATGAGGGTGGTGGCCGGGATCGCGATGACCAGGCCGATCGAGGTCACCAGGGTGGAGACGACGGAGATCGCCTGTTCGCCAAGCGTGAGTGATTCGAGGAACGGCCGGGAGGAGGCGGCGACGAGCAGCAGCACGGTCAGTGCACCTCCGGCGTAGGCGAAGGCGATGGTGTAGACGGTGGAGGCGATGTGGTCGCGGCCGATGCGCATCGCCGAGGTGAAGATTTCCCGTTTGGACGCCTCGGGACGGGAGGCGGCCAGCTCCCATACGGCGGCCGCCTGGGTGATGGTGACGTCGTTGAGCACGCCGAGGCCGGCGATGAGGATCGCGCACACGACGAGGTCGGCCATCGACAGTCCGTCGGTCCAGGCGAGGATGTAGGTCTCTTCGGTGTAGATGCCGGCCAGCTTCGACCAGGTCGTCCACAGCGCTCCGAGTACGCCGGTGATGAGGATGCCGAAGAGGGTGCCGAGCAGCGCAGTCGTCGTGCGGGCGGAGAATCCGTGCGCCAGGTACAGGACGATGAACATGATGATCGCGGCTGCGGTGATGCCGACGAGCACGGCCGGTTTGCCGTCCATCACCGCCGGGAGCATGAACCACACCATGACGGCGTAGGCCAGTGCCAGGCCGATGAGCGCGCGCAGCCCTTTGAGCCCGGCGACGAGCATGACGAGGGCGGCGTAGACGAAGGCGAGGACGCCGAGAGAGATGTTGCGGTCGAAGTCGACGAAGACGAAGTCGGCGGAGGTCGGCTCGTTGGTCGGGTCGCTGCCGGGTGCCTGCTCCCCGCCGGGTGCCTGCTCACCGGATGGCTGCCCGCCCCCGGTGATCGCATCGGCCACCGGGTCGGTCTGCGCATCGTCCATGACGATGACCTTGATCCGGTCGCCTGCTGCGATGCCGGTCTTGATCGCCTCGGGCGGGGCGTACATCGTGCCGGTGCGCTCACCGGTGTCGAGCGTGATCGCCCCGCAGCCGGTGGATTCGTAGTCCGGGCAGGCGCGCAGGTCGATCGATTCGACCGTGCCCGAGGTGTATTCGGCGCCCTCGGCCAGGGCCGCCGGATCCCACCGGTCGGTGGCCTCAGGTGAGGGCCAGAGCCACACGAGCCCCACGACAGACAGGACGGCCAGCGGGATGAGCATCCCGAGCATGACCGACCATGCCTGTCGTGAGGCGCGCGGCAGTGTTTCTGCGATGTAGTGCATAGCGGTGCGGTGTCAGATTCCTGACGCCGCGGACCTGAGGCCGGGCCTCAGATGCCCAGTTCGTCAGCGACGTAGGAGACGACCTCGTCGATGGCGATGCGCTCCTGGCTCATGTCATCGCGGCGGCGGACGGTCACGGCGTTGTCATCGAGGGTGTCGAAGTCGACGGTTATGCACAGCGGGGTGCCGATCTCGTCCTGGCGGCGGTAGCGGCGGCCGATCGCACCGGCGTCATCGAAGTCGACGTTCCAGCGCTTGCGCAGGTTCGCTGCCAGTTCGCGGGCCTTCGGCGAGAGCTTCTCGTTGCGGCTCAGCGGAAGCACGGCGACCTTGACCGGGGCCAGGCGCGGGTCGAGCTTGAGCACGATGCGCTTGTCGACCCCGCCCTTGGTGTTCGGCGCCTCGTCTTCGGTGTAGGCGTCGACGAGGAAGGCCATCATCGACCGGGTCAGGCCGAAGGACGGCTCGATGACGTAGGGGGTGTAGCGGGTGCCGGCAGCCTGGTCGAAGTACTGCATCTTGTGACCGGAGTGCTTGGTGTGGTTCGACAGGTCGAAGTCGGTGCGGTTGGCGATGCCCATGAGCTCGCCCCAGGCTCCGCCCTGGAACCCGAACTTGTATTCGATGTCGATGGTGGCAGCCGAATAGTGGGCGCGTTCGCCGTCGGGGACGTCGAAACGGCGCATGTTGTCTGCCTTGACGCCGAGGTCGACGAACCAGTTCCAGCAGGCTTCGACCCATTCGTCGAAGAACTTGGGGGCGTCGTCGGGATGGACGAAGTACTCGATCTCCATCTGCTCGAACTCACGGGTGCGGAAGATGAAGTTGCCCGGGGTGATCTCGTTGCGGAAGGCCTTGCCGATCTGGCCGATGCCGAACGGCGGCTTCTTGCGGTTGGCGGTGACGACGTTGTTGAAGTTCACGAAGATGCCCTGAGCGGTCTCCGGGCGCAGGTAGTGCAGCCCCTCTTCGTCATCGACAGCACCGAGGTAGGTCTTCATGAGCCCGGAGAACTGCTTGGGCTCAGTCCAGTTGCCCTCCTGGCCGGTCTCCGGGTCGCGGATGTCGGCCAGACCGTTCTCCGGCTCGCGGCCGTGCTTGGCGATGTAGGCGTCGATGAGGTGGTCGGCGCGGTAGCGCTTGTGGGTGTGCAGCGATTCGACGAGCGGGTCGACGAAGGTCTCGACGTGGCCGGAGGCCTCCCAGACGCGCTTGGGCAGGATGATCGAGGAGTCGAGGCCGACCATGTCCTCACGCCCGCGGACGAACTCCTGCCACCACAGGGCCTTGATGTTCTCCTTGAGCTCAACGCCGAGCGGACCGTAGTCCCAGGCGGAACGGGATCCGCCGTAGATGTCTCCTGCCTGGAAGACGAACCCGCGCCGCTTGGCCAGGGTGATGACGGAATCCAATGTCGAAGCCACGTGAAATATCTCCTTGAGTCGACTGCGAACGGCTGGCTGCTGTTCGTACCGCTCCCAGGGTAGCGAATCCGCCGACGTGCCGCGTCTGCGGATCACACCGGCGACTGGAGAGTGATATGACTAACACCATGACCTCCTCGCCTGCCCATATGCGCATCGCCGAGCAGCTGCGTGAGCGCATCGCCTCCGGTGCGTGGGCACCGGGTGCCCGGCTGCCGGCGGAGCGGATGCTCGCGACGCAGCTCGGTGTTTCGCGGATGACCGTCCGGCAGGCGCTGGCGGCCCTGCAGCTGGAGGGCCGGATCTCGCGGCGCACCGGGCGCAGCGGCGGCACCTTCGTCGCTGAGGAGCTGCCGGAGGTGGAGCTGTCGTCTATGCGCGGGTTCATGGGCCAGCTGAGCGAGACCGGCCACGATGTCACCTCCGAGGTCGTCACCGCCTGCCTGCAGCCGGCCTCGGCGGACGCGGCGACCGCCCTGGGCCTGGACACCGGCGCCGAGGTGGTGCGCGTGCACCGGCTGCGATTGGTCGACGGCACCCCGGTCCTGGTGGAGGACTCCTGCTTCCCGGCAGCACTCGTGCCCGGAATGCTCGAATATGACCTGACGGGTTCGCTCTATGCGATCCTCGCAGACGCCTTCGGCCAGGCTGCGGTGTCGAAGACCGAGGCGCTGACAACCGAGGTGGTCGGTTCAGCCGATGGGAAGCTGCTGCAGATCGGTGCTGCGCAGACGGTGCTGCGTCTGACGCGCACGTCATTCACAGAAGCCGGCACCCCGATCGAGTACTCGGCTGACACGCTGCGCACCGACCGGCTGCGCATCACCGTCAGCACACCCTCACACAGCTGAACCGAGAGCACCCACGCGAGGCGCACTCAGGCGGCGCTCACGCAGGCAGTGCTTTGCCGATGTCGGCGACGGTGAGGCCGCTGCCGCCGACCATGAGCACCGACATGCCCGCTGCCTCGGCGGCCTGCCGGCCAGGTGCCGAGTCCTCGACGACGACCACCTGCTCAGCTGCCGCGACCCCGAGCTGCCGGGCGGCGGTGAGGAACCCCTCGGGCGCGGGCTTGCCGGCGGTGACGTCCTCACCGGCGATGACTGCTGCGAAGTGTTGCTCGATCCCGGCTGCCTGCAGGGCACCGGTGACAAGCCGCCGGTAGGTGCCGGTCACGACCGCCAGGGGCACCCCTGATCCGGCGAGCGCTCGCACGAGGCGGCAGGTCTCGGCAGCGATCCGCGGGGTGTTCGCGACGGCTGCGAGGTATGCCTCGGCCATCCGGTCGGCGATCTGCTCCGGTGTCACCGTGCGTTCACCTGCGGCGGCGCGGGCGGCGAGCGCGGTGGCGATCTGCGGATCGGACAGGCCGAGGAACTCGGTGTCGTAGGCCGCAGGGGTGAGCTCGATGCCGAGCTCAGCTGCGATATCGCAGTAGATCGCAGCGAGCAGATCCTCGTCGGCTGAGAGTGTGCCGTTGAAGTCGAAGAGGACCGCTGCAGCGCTTTCGAGTTGCTGCAAGGCGGTGCTCGCCGGGGCCGGTGGCGTGGTGGTCATCGGGGCTTTTCTCCTGGTTGCGAGGCGGGTGGTCTGCTCATCGTGCCCCGGTCCAGCCCAGCCGCGCAAATGGTCTATACCATTATTTACCGGTTGATCACCTGACGTTCTCTCCACTGTCACCGGCGCTTGCGAGAGTGGCCGCGGCCGCTGGTCACCAGCACCGGACCTCGCCAAAGGAGAATCATGACCACCACCCGCCGTTCCTTTCTCGGCCTCAGCGCCCTGACCCTCACCACCGCGGGCCTCGGCCTCGCCGGCTGCTCCAACAACACCGCCAGCGCGTCGACGGAGATCGGCACCACGCTGGAGGAGATCATCGAACTCGCCCAGAAGGAGGGCAAAGTCCAGCTCATCGCCTATCCGGAGACCTGGGCGAACTACAAGGGCCACTTCGAGAAGTTCAAGGCCAAGTACGCAGTCGACACCCCTGTCGCCAGCCCGGAGGCCTCCTCGGCTGAGGAGCTGCAGTCGGTCAAGCAGCTCAAGGGCCAGAAGACCCAGCCCGACGTCCTCGACATCGGCTACACCTTCACCGAGACCGCGATCTCCCAGGACCTCATCTCCCCGTACAAGCCCTCGAACTTCGATGCCATCCCCGAAGACCTCAAGGACCCCGAGGGCCGCTGGGTCGGCGCCTACTACGGTGTGCTGTCCCTGGGCGTGAACACGAAGCTCGCCGATAGGCCCGAGAAGCTCTCCGACCTCCTCGATCCCGCCTACAAGGGCAAGGTCGCACTCCCCGGTGACCCGCGCGAAGGCGCCTCGTCGATCGCGACCGTCTTCACCGCAGCCCTGGCCAACGGCGGCAGCCTCGACGATGTCGCACCGGGCATCGAGTTCTTCGCCGAGCTCGCCGCCTCCGGCAACCTTGTCAACATCTCCTCGGTGCCCAATGCGCTCTCGACCGGGCAGGCCGCGGTCGTCTTCGACTGGAACTACAACTTCCTCGGCATCGAAGAGGAGATGAAGACCTCCGGTGTGGATCTTGAGCACTTCGTGCCCGAGGAGGCCGTGTTCGGCAACTTCTACGCCCAGCCGTGCACCATCGACTCCCCGCAGCCGAATGCCGCCCGCCTGTGGGTCGACTGGCTCACCAGCGACGAGGGCAGCGAGCAGTACGCCCTCGGCGGGGCGATCCCGGCCCGCTTCACCGAGCTGTCCGAAGCCGGCAAGCTCTCCGAAGAGGCCCTGGCCAAGCTGCCGGAGCCGAAGATTCTCGAAGCGGTGAACTTCCCGACCGTCGCCCAGGGCGAGAAGGGCGCCGAGCTCATCACCCGCGAGTGGGCCGGCAAGGTCCGCTCATGAAGTCCACCCGGACCATCCCCTGGGGAGCGGTGCCGTTCTTCGCGTTCGTCACCGTCTTCCTCATCATCCCGGTCATCGCCAACGTCTGGGCTGCCCTCACCCCCGGCGGGCAGCTCTCAACATCCAGCCTCACCCAGCTGGCCGAGCCGCAGTACGCCGATGCCTTCCTCATGACGACGAACCTCTCGCTCGTCACCACACTGCTGGGAGGCATCCTCGGGCTCATCCTCGCGTGGGCGCTGACCGTGGTGACCCGCCCGGCCTGGCTGGCCCGGCTCGTGATGAGCTATTCGGCCCTGGCCAGCCAGTCCGGCGGGGTGCCGCTGGCGTTCGCGTTCATCGCAGCCCTCGGCTCCCAGGGGCTGGTGACCCTGCTCGTCACCGATGTCTTCCCCGGCAGCCTCGACGGTTTCCGTCTCGACTCCTTCTGGGGTGTGGCACTGGTGTACCTGTACTTCCAGGCACCGCTCATGACCGTGCTCATCCTGCCGGCCCTCGGCGCGCTGACCCAGCAGATGTCCGAGGCCGCGCAGACGATGGGGGCCTCCCGGCTGCGGTATCTCACCGACATCGCCCTGCCGATCCTGACCCCCTCGATCGTCGGGGCGCTCCTGCTGCTGTTCGCCAACTCGTTCTCCGCCTACGCCACCGCCTATGCACTGGCCGGCGGCGGGCTCAACCTCGTGCCGATCGTCATCGGCTTCTTCCTGCGCGGCAACGTCATGCTCGACGAATCGATGGCCGCTGCCCTGGCCACCGGCATGATGCTCGTCATCATCGTCGCCATGGGCATCCGCCTGCTCATCGAAAGGAGGTCACGGCGTTGGCAGCTTCCGTCGAACTCCTGACCACCCCAACCGGCACCGGCACCCCGGCAGGAACCGGTGACGCCCGTGCCCGAGGCGCCGGCCGCCTCGGGCACGGGAAGCGCACCCGGACTGCCGGCCGGGTCCATGTGCCCGGCGTCGTCGTTCTCGTGCTGGCGATGGTGCTGTTCTTCACCCCGCTCATCGCCTCGGCGATCTTCGGATTCACCCTGCCCGGTGTCGGGCTCACCTTCGAGAGCCTCAGCCAGGCGTTCGCCAATCCGATGGCCGTCCAGGCGGTCACCATGACCGTCGTGCTCGGGCTGCTGACGACTGCCGCCTCGCTGGCGCTGCTCGTGCCCACGATCGTCTACCTGCATCTCAAGGCCCCACGGGCAGCGAAGCTGGCGGAGGCGCTGTCAGTCATCCCGATCGTCGTCCCGGCCGTCGCGCTCGTCGCCGGTGCCGGAGTGTTCTTCCGCGCTGTCGCCCCTGGGTTCCTTGTCAGCCCGTATGCGCTCGTGCCCTTCTACGTCATCATCACGATGCCGCTGGTCTACCGCGCCCTCGACGCCGGGCTGTCAGCCCTTCACCTGCGGACCCTCTTCGCAGCGGCCGCCAGCCTGGGTGCCTCCCCGTGGCGCACACTCATCGGCATCGTGCTACCGAACATGCGCGCAGCTCTGCTGTCGGCCGGGCTGCTGTGCATGGCGATGGTCCTCGGCGAGTTCGCGCTTGCCAGCCTGCTGCTGCAGTACACCTTCCCGGTCTTCCTCGTCGAGACCGGGGCCGCGGCACCGCGCGGAGCGGCAGCCCTGTCGTTCGTCACGATGCTCGCTACCTGGGGGCTGCTGGCCCTCATCTCGCTCATCTCCGCTGCCGGCAACCGCCGCAGGCGCACCCCGGCAGCCGCGCCCTCTGTCACCTCCACCGCCAAGGAATAGCCATGACCACCATCACCACACCCCTGCGCGAGGAGTTCGTGTCCCTGTCCGGAGTCACGAAGACCTACGGATTCAAGACCGTCCTGTCCGACCTCAGCCTCGACCTGCACCGCGGAGAGCTGCTGGCCCTGCTCGGCCCATCAGGCTGCGGGAAGACGACGACACTGCGGATCCTCGCCGGCCTCGAGACACCGGACGCCGGCACCGTGCACATCGGCGAGCGCGACGTCACCCGCGTCGATGTGCGCCGCCGCGGCATCGGCATCGTCTTCCAGTCCTACAGCCTGTTCCCGCACATGACCGCAGCCGAGAACGTCGGCTACGGACTGCGCATCCGCCGGCAGGCCGGCCGCGCTGCCACGGTCGCTGAGCTGCTGGAGACCGTCGGGCTGGCCGAGCACGCTGGGAAGTATCCCGCCCAGCTCTCCGGCGGCCAGCAGCAGCGCGTCGCCCTGGCCCGGGCCCTGGCGCTGGAGCCGAATGTGCTGCTGCTCGATGAGCCGCTCTCGGCTCTCGATGCCGCGGTGCGCGTGCAGCTGCGCGAGCACATCCGCCGCATCCAGATGGAGAAGAACATCACCACCCTCATGGTCACCCACGACCAGGAGGAGGCGCTGACGATGGCCGACCGGGTCGGTGTCATGAACGCTGGGCGCATCGAACAGCTCGACACACCCGCCGAGCTCTACCGCCGGCCGGTCAGCCCGTTCGTGGCGACCTTCGTCGGCAACGTCAACCGGATGCCGGCGAAGCAGGCTCCTGACGGCACCTTCACCGTCACCGGCCGGCCCGTCACCCCGATCGGCGAGCTGCCGGCAGGCACCACGGCTGCGACCGCACTCATCCGGCCCGAGGACATCGCCATCAGCCCCACCGATGCCGCCGACACTCGTCCGGGGCTGGCCGGTGTTGTGCATTCGAGTGTGCTGCGCGGTTCGCTCAGCAGCGTCTACGTCGATGTCGCCGAGCTCCCCCACCCCGTGCGTGTCGATCTTTCGACCGCGCAGGCGAGCGCATTCGCCCCCGGTGCTGATGTCAGTCTGCAGCTGCTGCGCAGCGAAGCCGTCCTCGAACCCGCCAGCCCAGCCACGGCCTCGGGCACCGGCGGGACCTCAGCGCCCACCGCCTCGGGCACGGATGCACGCACGGGAGTCAGCGCATGAGCGCACGGATGATCCTGCTGCTGGGCATCGACGGCTGCCGCCTGTCGATCACCGCTGAGGACGGCATCGCCCCGCACCTGAGCCGGCTGCAGGCGGCCGGGCGGCTGCATGGGATGACGATGGTGCCCCCGACGATGTCGGGGCCGGGCTGGGCGAGCATCCTGACCGGCTCGACTCACGAGCAGCACGGGGTGGGTGGCAACGACTTCATCGGCCACCGCCTGTACTCCCGGCCGGATCTGCTCTCCCGGGCTTTCTACGCCGATCAGTCGACGACGACGTTCGCGGCTGCCGGGTGGCCGCCGCTCATCGACCCGAACGGGCTCGGCCCGGTCATCCACCAGCGCTTGGAGCAGCAGTGGGCCGGCCAGCACCGCATCATCGCCCGCGATGGCGAGACGCACGGCTACGTGCGTGTCGATGCCGAGATCGCCGACTATGCCGCCGCGATGCTGGCCGGTGCGCAGGCGGCGGATGTGTCGTTCGTGTACTTCTGCGATGTCGATGAGACCGGGCACCTCTACGGGCTCATGGGTGAGGAGTACCGGCAGGCGATCAGCCGCGTCGATGCGCATCTTGGCCGGATCGCCGCTGCGATCGAGCAGAGGGCTGCTGAGCACGGTGAGGACTGGCTGGTCGTCATCGTCACCGACCACGGGCATGTCGATGCCGGCGGGCACGGCGGGGACACCCCGGAGGAGTGCGCCTCCTTCGTCATCACCTGGTCACCAGGCGGGCAGGACAGGCTGCCGGACTGGCCGGATGCCATCGCCCCGCATGAGCTGTGCGAGCTCATCCTCGCGACCCGCACCTGAGGTGACGTGTCCGGTCACACATGAGCCCGATGCGGGCAAACGAGGCTGCGGCAGGTAGGATTGACTGTGGTTCCGGCCGCTTCGTGTCTGACAGATGACGCTCCTTCGGCCGCAAGAGTTCGATCACACTCCCACTTCGAGGCATGTTCCGATGCCGAAGTCTGTCCATTCCGTGATCCGTGTGCCCCTTTTGGAGATTCATGACATCCGTCCACCCGTCTGCCGAGACGCAGGCGCCCGCCACCCCCACCACCGATGCCGCTGCTGAGATCCAGCCGCCGGCCGTGCAGTTCTGCGACTTCGACATCGACCCGCGGATCCTCTCTGCTCTGACCGACCTCGGCTATGAGACCCCGTCTGCTGTGCAGGAGCAGGCGATCCCGCCGCTGCTCGACGGTGAGGACGTCATGGGCTTAGCCCAGACCGGCACCGGCAAGACAGCTGCGTTCGCCGTGCCCGTCCTCGACAGCCTCGCCGATGCCGGTCGCGCCGATGACGGCCCGCTGGCCCTCGTCCTCGCCCCGACCCGCGAGCTGGCGCTGCAGGTCTCCGAGGCGTTCACCTCGTATGCCGCCCACCTGCCCGGGTTCTCGATCCTGCCGATCTACGGTGGGCAGTCCTACGGCCCGCAGCTGGCAGGCCTCAAGCGCGGCGCGCAGGTCGTCGTCGGCACGCCCGGCCGCGTCATCGACCACCTCAAGCGCGGCTCGCTCAAACTGCACAACCTGCGCCACCTCGTCCTCGATGAGGCCGATGAGATGCTCAAGATGGGCTTCCAGGAGGACATCGAGGCGATCTTCGAAGCCGCCGGCGACCAGCGGCAGGTCGCACTGTTCTCGGCCACCATGCCGAAGTCGATCCACCGGATCGCCGAACGCTACCTGAACAACCCGCGTGAGATCCGGGTGACTCCGTCTTCGACGACCGGGACGAACATCCGCCAGCGGTTCCTGACCGTCATGCACTCGCACAAGCTCGATGCGCTCACCCGCATCCTCGAAGTTGAGCAGTACGACGGCATCATCATGTTCGTGCGCACCAAGCAGGCCACCGAAGAGCTGGCCGACAAGCTGCGCGCCCGCGGCTTCAAGGCCGCTGCCATCAACGGCGACATCCCGCAGCAGGCCCGTGAGCGCACCGTCGAACAGCTCAAGGCCGGCCACATCGACATCCTCGTCGCCACCGACGTCGCCGCCCGCGGTCTCGACGTCGAGCGCATCGAACTCGTCGTCAACTACGACATCCCGCACGACCCGGAGGCCTACGTCCACCGGATCGGGCGCACCGGCCGCGCCGGACGCTCCGGTGAGGCGATCCTGTTCGTCACCCCGCGCGAGCACCACCTGCTCAAGTCGATCGAGAAGGCCACCCGCCGCTCGGTTGAGAAGCTCGTACTGCCGACCCCTGAGGAGCTGACGAACACGCGGACCGATAAGTTCAAGGCCCGCATCACCGAGGCGCTCGAGACCCTCGACCTGACCGAGATGCGTCCGGTCATCGAACAGTACGAGCAGGCCCACAATGTGCCGGCCACCGAGGTCGCTGCCGCTCTTGCGACTCTGCTGCTCGACGGTGAGACCCTGGCCGCTGAGCCGCTGCCGGAGCCCAGTGCCCGCAAGCCGCGCTCGGAGCGCGAGGCAGGCAAGGGAGGCAAGCACCGCAAGGACGGCATGCGCACCTACCGCCTCGCTGTCGGCCGCAATGAGCGCGTCCAGCCCGGCGGCATCGTCGGCGCGATCGCCAACGAAGGCGGCCTGACCTCGGCCCAGATCGGGCACATCGACATCCGCTCGAACCACTCGCTCGTCGATCTGCCGGCTGACCTGCCCGAGGAGGTCTTCGAACGTCTGTCGCGCACCCGCATCCAGGGCAAGCACATCGACCTGCGCCCGGACACCGGACGCCCGGGCCGGCCATTCAAGAAGCGCTTCGACCGCGGAGCCGGTGCCGATCACGGCTCGAAGCCCGGCTTCCGCAAGAAGCACGGCCGCGGTCCCTCCGGCCCGCGCTCCGGTGGTTCCGGCGGCGGTCACCGCAAGGGCGGCTACCAGAAGGCCGGCGCACCCCGGAAGTGAGTCCCTCCGCAGGCTGAAACAGTCTGCGGGCACGTGAAGAGGGCGGAGTAGCATGGCCTCCATGCGCGTCTCCGCCCTCTTCCGCTTCCCTCTCAAAGGCTTCCCTGCCGAGCAGATCAGCACTGGCGTTGCGCGCGCTGGCTCGGGATTCGACGGCGACCGCGCCTTCGCCTTCACCACCGGTGCCGCCCCGGCGGTGCCCGGCCAGTGGGCTGGCCCGCGCACGTTCACAGTGCTCAAAAACGACACCTCGCTGCAGCAGTGGCAGGTGCACACTAGGCACGACTCGCCCGCTCCCGAGGCGGGTGTCGCGATCGATCTGCAGGCACCCGATGGCAAGCAGGTGAGCTTCTCCATCGATGAACCTGAGAGCCTGCGCGCAGCAGAGGATTTCCTCGCCGCCCGTCTCACGCCGCACGGGCCGCACCGACGCGAACTCGTCTCCACCGACCAGGGGATGTTCGACTCGCAGGTGTCCGGTCTGTCGATCATCAACCCGGCGACCGCGCAGGCGCTCGAAGGACTCGCTGGCGGGCCGGTCGACCCGCTGCGCTTCCGCGGCAACATCCTCGTCGACGGTCTGCCGGCTTTCGCGGAGTTCGGGCTGGTCGGCAAGCGGCTGCGCATCGGCGGGGTCGAAGCGGTTGTGCGCTCTCCGATCCAACGCTGCCCGGCCACCGAAGTCGATCCCACCTCGGGTGCGGCCGACCTGCCGATCCCCCGCCTGCTGGCCGCCGGCTGCGGCCACCTGCACTGCGGGATCTACCTCTCCGTCACCACGACCGGTGAGATCCGGCCGGGCGATCGGATCGAGATCCTCGGTGAGGCACCGGCGGAGGCGATCAAACGCTCCACCACCCCGCGGGAGATGACCATCGAGACTGTTGACTGCCGTGAGGGTGTTGCTGAGATCCGGCTGCGCGACGATCTCGGGTTCATCTCCGACTTCTACTCCCCCGGTATGCATGTGCGGGTGCACCTGCCCGACTCGCCGGCCGGCACGCCGACCTGGCGCTGCTACACGGTCACAGCCGTCACCGGGAACGCACTGCACCTGCGGGTGCGCATCCGCACCGGCGTCTCCCACCGGCTGGCGGGCATGAAAGCCGGTGACAGGCTGCTGGTCTCCGGGCCGTTCGGGCAGGTGACCGCCGATAAGCTCGGTGACGAGGTCGTGTTCCTCACCGCCGGCATCGGCATCACCCCGGCACTGTCCCTGCTTCCCGGTCTGGCCGGCCGGCAGGTGCGCATCCTCCACTCCGAACGCAGCCCGGCACCCAGCCGCCTGTGGGACGAGCTCACAGAGCTCGCCGCCGGCATGTCCTCGGCACCTGAGCTCACACGCCGCTGCACCGATCCGGTCCACGGCGGCTCCCGGCTGAGCCCAGCAGAACTGGCCTCCCACCTCGGGCCCGGCACGAGTCTCGTTATCTGCGGCCCGCCAGCCTTCACTGCTGCGGCGACCGACGCGGCCGCGGCAGCCGGGATCGCCGCCGAGCAGATCCACACCGAGATCTTCACCTCACCTGCCGACATGACCCGCATCGACCTCAGCCGGTACGCACCGGAGGCCGGCATTCCTGCCACGGTGACCACCGCCTCGGGCACGGTGTTCGACTGGACACCGGAGCAGGGGATGCTGCTCGACGCACTCGAACGCAGCGACGTCGACGTCGACAGCCTGTGCCGGGCAGGGGCGTGCGGGAAGTGCGCGCTGACCCTGCGCGCAGGCCAGATCGCCTACCCGGTCGAGCCGTCAGCGCCGCGGGACGCCGATGAGGTGCTCGTGTGCTCGGCGGTGCCGCTCGGGCCGGTCGAGATCGACGTGTGAGTCATTTCGGGGCGTCGACGGCCGCTCCGAAGCGGCGGTCGCGGCGCGCGTACTCCTCGATGGCCGCCCACAGGGTGCGGCGGTCGACGTCGGGCCACAGCACGTCCTGGAAGACCATCTCGGCATAGGCCGACTGCCACAGCAGGAAGTTCGAGGTCCGCTGCTCACCCGAGGACCGGAGGAACAGGTCCACATCGGGGACTTCGGGGTGGTACAGCCGGTTGGTCAGGGACTTCTCGGTGATCTTGCCCGGCTTCATCTTCCCGGCAGCGACCTCGCGGGTGATGGCGTTGACGGCGTCGACGAGTTCAGAGCGGCCGCCGTAGTTGACGCAGAACTGCAGCATCAGCCCGGTGTTGTGCTTCGTCATCTCCTCGGCGCGTTCGAGTTCGTCGATGACGGACTTCCACAGCCGTCCGCGCCTACCCGACCACACGATGCGCACACCGAGGGCGTGCAGCTCGTCGCGGCGGCGGCGGATGACATCGCGGTTGAAGCCCATGAGGAAGCGCACCTCCTCTGGCGAACGCTTCCAGTTCTCGGTCGAGAAAGCATAGGCCGACAGGTGCTTCACACCGATTTCGATCGCCCCGTGGATGACGTCGAGCAGAGAGGCCTCCCCTGCCTTGTGCCCCTCGGTGCGCGGCAGGCCGCGCTCATTAGCCCACCGGCCGTTGCCGTCCATGACGATGGCGACATGGTCGGGCACAAACTTCGCCGGGATCGCAGGCGGGACCGCTCCCGAGGGGTGGGGCGGCGGTGCGGGATAGGTCATGTGGTCTCCACAGAAGCTGACGGGGCGGGCGGGTGTGAGGCCGGCTGGACGGGTGCCGGCTGGCTGGCGAGCACGGCCAGGGACTTGACCTTGCGCTCCAGATGCCATTGGACATAGGTGACGATGAGGCGGGAGGCCTCCGCCTGCTGGTAGGCGCTGCTGGCCTCGACCCGCTGCCAGTCACGGGACATGAGCGCGGTGAGGTGGTCCATCGTCTCCGAACTCGGCAGCGCAGTGCCGTGCGGGCGGCAGGAGTGGCAGACAGCACCGCCGAGGGCTGGTGAGAACGCCCGATGCGGGCCAGGTGTCCCGCACTGGGCGCAGTCATCAAGGCTCGGCGCCCAGCCGGCCAGCGACATCGCCCGCAGCAGATAGGCATCCCGGCTCAGGCCCGGGGCGTGCTCGCCGTTGCACAGGGAGCGGATGGCGGCCAGAAGCAGCAGGAACTGGGCGCGAGCCTGCGGTTCGTCCTCGGTCAGGCGGATCGCAGTTTCGGCCATGCCGGTGGCTGCTGCGTAGGTGTCGTAGTCGGACATGATCCCGCGGGCGAAGGGCTCGAGCAGCTCGACTTGGGTGATGATGTCGAGGCTGCGGCCGATGTGGCACTGCACGTCGACGAACATGAACGGCTCCAGCCGGGAGCCGAACCGGGATTTGGTGCGGCGGATGCCCTTGGCGACCGCGCGGATGAGGCCGTGGTTGCGGGTGAGGATGATGACGATGCGATCAGCCTCGCCGAGCTTGTGCCCGCCGAGGACGATGCCGACATCACGATAGAACCTCACCAGCCGATTATCTCACTCCCGGCCCGCTGCCGCTGCGAGGTGCTGTCTGGGCGTGCCGCCAGCCCACACTCCACCGATGTCTCTCATCTGCGTCTCAGGATCGCCTCAGAAGCCAGATCTACGATGAAAGTTCGATCTCTGATGCGAACACCTGGAGCCCCGTCATGATGACCGCTGTTCATCCCACTCAGACCCATCAGCCGGCTGCCTCGAATCCTGCCCGCGGGGTCTTCTCCGCCCTGCCGGCCACCGCATGGATCGCAACCGTCCCCATCGCAGCGGCCACCCTTGCCGTCGTCTCCCAGGCGCTGGCCTTCCGCCCGGAGTATCCGGGTCTGAGCACCGCCTTGGATCTCTACGCGATCGCCTTTGCCCTTGGTGGCATCTCTGCTGTCGCGTGTGCGGCTGCACTCGGCATCGCCCTGCGCGCCTGTGCCCGTGATCGCACGGGTTCAGCGGCTGCAGCCGTGCGCATCGCGGCACTGGCGGCGGCGGTGACGACCGGCATTGTGGCGCTCATGCTCCTCTCGGCATTCTTCGTCCCCGGCGGCGGGCCGCTGTTCGCCCCGGCCCTGCTGTGCCTACCGCTCATCGGCACGACACTGACGACAGCGCTGCGCCGCTGGGCGCGCCTGCGGCATCAGCAGGCTGGCTGAAGCACGACTGAAGACGGAACAGGGCGCTGGGATGATCGTCCCAGCGCCCTGTCGGCTCTCAGCGTGTCACTGCTGTCCGTCGAAGCTCGTCTCATCCCGCATATAGCGGTTGATCGCCGAGATGACGGCCTTGAGTGAGGCCTTCGTGATATTCGGGTGGATGCCAGCACCCCACAACACGCGGTCGCCGATAGCGATCTCGACGTAGGCCGCTGCGGTCGTGTCTGCTCCGGCGCCGATCGCGTGCTCGGTGTAGTCCTGGACTCGCACGTCGACGCCGAAGTTCTCGTTCATGACGTTGACGAGTGCGTTCAGCGGGCCGGTGCCGTGGCCTTCGTAGGAGCGCTCTTGGCCATCGGTCTCCAGGGTCACTTCGAGGCGCTCGGCGTTCTTGCCAGCGGCATCGTCATCGACGTGAGCCGATTCGGTGCGCAGTGCTGTGACTCGGAAGCGGCCCCAGCTCTTGCTGGCCTCTTCTGCCGGCAGGTACTCATCGGAGAAGATCTGCCAGATCTCCGATGCCGGGATCTCGCCGCCGGATTCGCTGTGCTGCTGGACGACCTTGGAGAACTCCACCTGCATGCGCCGGGGCATGTCGAGGCCGTACTCGCTCTTGAGCAGGTAGGTGACCCCGCCCTTTCCGGACTGGGAGTTGACGCGGATGATCGCCTCATAGGTGCGGCCGAGGTCCTTGGGGTCGACCGGGAGGTAGGGCATGTCCCATTCCATCTCGTCGGTCGGCACGCCGGCCTCTTTGGCCTTCTTCTCCCGGTCGGCGAAGGCCTTGTTGATCGCGTCCTGGTGCGAACCGGAGAACGAGGTGAACACGAGATCGCCGCCGTAAGGGTGGCGTTCGTGCACACCGATCTGGTTGCAGTACTCGACGGTGCGGATGACCTCGTCGATGTCGGAGAAGTCGAGTTCGGGATCGACTCCCTGGGAGTACAGATTCAGTGCGGTGGTGACGAGGTCGAGGTTGCCGGTGCGCTCGCCGTTGCCGAACAGGCAGCCTTCGATGCGGTCGGCACCAGCCATGATGCCGAGCTCAGCGGCTGCGACACCGGTGCCGCGGTCGTTGTGCGGGTGCAGGGAGATGGCGATGGCCTCCCGGTAGGGCACGTGACGGCAGAACCATTCGATCTGGTCGGCGTACGTGTTCGGGGTGCCGCGTTCGACGGTGGCCGGCAGGTTGACGACGGTCTCGCGGCCGTCTGCCGGCTGCCACATGTCGAGGACGTTGCCGACGATGTCGAGGGCGAACTCCGGTTCGGTGTCGACGAAGATCTCCGGCGAGTACTGGTAGCCGAAGTCGGCATCCCCGAGCAGCGACTCGGCGTGCTTCATGACCGCCTGGGTGCCGCGCATCGCGATGTCGCGGGTCTGGTCGTAGCCTTCGCCGTCGAAGCCGAAGACGACCTTGCGGAAGACCGGGGCGGTGGCGTTGTACAGGTGCACCGTCGGCTTCTTGGCGCCGACGAGGCTCTCGACGGTGCGCTCGATGAGGTCCTCACGTGCCTGGGTCAGCACCGAGATGCGCACATCATCAGGGATCGCGTCCTCTTCGATGATCTGGCGGACGAAGTCGAAGTCCGGCTGGCTGGCAGCCGGGAAGCCGACCTCGATCTCCTTGAACCCGAGGCGGACGAGCAGGTCGAACATCGCGCGCTTGCGGTCGGGTGTCATCGGGTCGATGAGTGCCTGGTTGCCGTCGCGCAGGTCGGTTGAGAGCCAGCGCGGGGCCTTGGTGATCCGCTGGTCTGGCCAGGTCCTGTCGCGCATGTCGAGGGAGATGCGGTCGAAGAAGGACTTGTACTTCGCAAAGGGCATGGGGGTCGGCTGTTGCAGTTTCGCCATGGTGTTTCATCCTCTGTGGTGTGCTCAGAGCCCGGGAGTATCGCAGGTGGGCGAGTGACCCGGCGGGTGTGTCAGCGACCGGCAGCACGGACTCCGCGGCGAGGATGCGGCCTGTGTCAGGCCTCGCCGCGGCACGGAAGGAGGAGGATGTGCCTAGCCATGCTCCCACCCTAGAACGCAGCTGCTGGCATCCATAGCCGCGTCCGAGGTGTGAGATGTCAGTTCGTGAAGTTTGCTGCAGCCCGGGCGATCTTGAAGCCCTTGCCCGACTCCATGTGCGAGCATTCGACGCCGTCCTCGTTCGAGGTACAGCGCATCCCGTGAGCCTCGAGGCTCTGGCCGTAGGCGAGCTCCTGGGCCTCACCGCTGCTCGGCGGTGCTTCGGCACACGAGAAGCCGGCACCCTCGGCATTGGCAACGACAACGGATCCCCACGGGTCGACCTTGCAGTTCTCGGGCTTGTCGGCCGGTGGGTCGTAGTCGAAGCTGGCGATCGCGCAGCGGGCGCGTTCGTTGCTGATCGTGCACGAGATGTTGCCCGAAGGCGTGGTGAAGGACTCAGCGACCTGCTCACCGGAGGTCTCGGTCGGCTCCTGGCTCGCCTCGCCCGTCGGCTCGGTGGTGTCAGCCGGTGGCGGCGGGGGCGTGTCTCCCTGGACGTCGTCGCTGCGGGTGCTGACATCCCAGACGATGTAGCCGATGCTGCCGGCGACGATGAGCGCGGCGAGGATGATGGCGATGATGGCCGGGACCGGCAGGCCGCCCTTCTTGCGCGGCGGCTGTGCCGGTGGCTGCGGGAACGATCCGGTCGGCACGCCCGGCGGCTGCCCGAAACCGGCAGACTGTCCGGGGCTCGGCGCTCCATGCCCGGGCGCATAGCCAGGTGCCGCTCCATAGCTCTGCACGGGGCTGTGACCCTGGGCGGCGGCGTAACCGGGCTGGACTGCACCGTAACCGGGCGGGGTGGCGCCGTAGGCCTGCGAGGCGGCCGGGCTGACGACCGGCGGCTGTGCCGGCGGTGGCGGTGCATCGGACGGCTGACGTGCCGGCCACACCGAGGGTGCTGCCTGCTGTTCGGCGAATGCCTCATCAGCCTTGGTCGCCTTCGGCAGGTGATCGCGCGGGATGTCCTGCTCACGGGTGCCGTCGAGCCGGTCGTCGCGGGTCTCCGCAGCGAGTTCGCGCAGCTCTTCGAGGCTGAGCATCTTCGTCGACTCCGCACTGTCTCCGGCGGCGCCGACAGGCTCCGGCGAAGGCTGGCCGGCAGGCGCTGCCTGCGGCTGAGATGGGGCGGTTGGTGTTCCGGTCACCGGCGGCATCGCAGCGGTGGCATCGGCCTGCGGCTGGTTTCCGGAGGGCCCGCTGGCTCCCGGGCCGGCGGGGTCGGCAGAGCGGTCGGCGCCCGGCTTGGGCTGGCCGACGAAGAGCTGGGTCGTCAGCGACTCCTCGGGTTCGGAGTCGGCGCGGCGGCGCGGCTGCGGCCGGTGCGACGGCGGTGGTGGCAGGGTCATAGTGCTCCCAGTTTAGTCTGCTGCTCACAGCCGCGTACTCAGGAGGTGGCCAGGCGCGCCGGATCCTGCACTGCCTGCTCAAGCATGGAATAATGGCAGTATGCCCATCGCGCCGAAGACAGTCCTGCCGGCTGCTGTGCTGACAGCGGCCGCACTGCTCGTCTCCGGATGCGGCGCAGCCGGCAGCGCCAACGCGCAGGCAGCCGGTGACGGCGCTCCGGTCGCTGCCGAGAGTGTCGGCTCCAGCCTCAGCGCTCCGCAGCTGCAGGCTCCCGGTGATTTCCCGGCCCCAGCCGTCCAGGCGCCCATCGAGCCCAACGCCGCCGATTCCACCGCAGACGACGAAGCGGCCAGCACCCCGGATGCTGACAAGGTCATGCCTGCCGATGACATCTCCGCCGGTCAGACGTTCCCATCCCTGCCCGGTGTCGGACCCGAGACGCGCAGCGATGTGCCCGATTCGGCCCGCCAGGTGCTGGTGGCCATCGGTGAGGACGAGAAGGACACGCAGAACCAACTGGTGCTCTACCAGCGTGCTGACGCCGACTCCGAATGGGAGGCGGTCAAGGTCTTCACCGCCCACAACGGCCGCAGCGGCTGGGCAGAGGAACGCCGCGAGGGCGACGGCACCACGCCGGTCGGCGTGTTCGCTCTCACCGACGCCGGTGGGGCCAAGGCAGACCCGAACTCGAAGCTGCCCTACACCCAGGACAGCGGCCTGCGCGATGGCGCCGCCCAGGTCTACGGTGAGGACTGGCGCGATGTGTTCGACTACGTCATCGCCATCAACTACAACCGCAAGCCCGGCACTGCCCCGACGGACAACACCCGCCCGATGGGCTGGGACGCAGGCGGCAAGATCTGGCTCCACGTCGACCACGACTCCCCCACCCGCGGCTGTGTGACCGTGCCGACCGATGAGATGCAGTATCTGCTGCAGACCATCGATCCTGAGCTCGATCCGCACATCGTCATGGGTCCTGCGGACATCCTCGGCCGGTGAGTCGGGCAGCGCATGGCGGCACGAGCTGACTTCCCCACCCGCACGACACTGCGCGAGCTGACCCCGCAGGCCCGGCTGCTGCCCTATGAGCTCGGCGAGCCGGCGCTGACCGCTCTCTATGATTCCGGCCCGCTGACTGGCCCGCACGGCATGCGGGTGCAGGCGAACATGGTCACCACTCTCGACGGGGCGGTCACCGGCGCCCACGGCAGCTCCCGGGAGATCTCCTCCCCTGCCGATATGCGGGTCTTCTCCGTGCTGCGCGCCCTGGCCGATGCCGTCGTCGTCGGAGCCGGCACCGCCCGCGCCGAAGGCTACACCCGGCTTGCCGCCAAGCGCGCCCACCTCGCCCAGCGCCGCCGCCGCGGCCAGGCCGACGTTCCCGCACTCGTCCTCATCACCGCCTCCGGAAACATCGACACCGACCGTCTCGATGCCGCCGGCAACTCCGATGTCATCGTCCACACCTCATGTGCGGATGAGGCGACGCTGGATCGCCTGCGCGGCTACTTCGGGGACGGCAACGTCGTCACCCATGCAGACGATGTCACCCCGGCAGCGGTGCTCGCTGACCTCCGCGCCCGAGGGATGCGCCGGGTGCTGTGCGAAGGGGGGCCCGCCCTGCTCGGCACGTGGCTCCAGGCCGGTGTCATCGACGAGCTGTGCCTGACCGTCAGCCCCCTCATCACTGGCACGGGCCCAGGCCTGGTGTCCGGGCCCACCTTCGACCCGCCGCTGCGAGCCCGCCCGCTGTCCCAGCTGACCGACGGTTCGGCGACCATCCACCGCCTGCAGCTGGACTCTCCCTGAACCACCCCACCGATAGGAGCACATCATGACCCGCACCATCGCCGTCACCGGGGCCGCCGGACAGATCGGCTACAGCCTCCTCTTCCGTCTGGCAGCAGGATTCGTCTACGGCGATGAGCCGATCCGCCTGCGCCTGCTCGAGATCCCGCAGGCGATGCAGGCCCTCGAAGGCGTCGTGATGGAACTCGACGACTGCGCCTTCACCCAGCTCGAAGCCGTCGAGATCACCGACGACCCCGCTACCGCGTTCGACGGTGTCGATGCCGCGCTGCTCATCGGTTCGATGCCGCGGAAGAAGGGCATGGAGCGTGCTGATCTGCTGCAGAAGAACGGTGAGATCTTCTCCACCCAGGGCCGTGCGCTGGAGAATGCCGCCGGCCATGTCAAGGTCGTCGTGACCGGCAACCCGGCCAATACGAATGCGCTCATCGCCTCCCACCACGCCCCGGATATCCCGAAGACGCAGTTCACCGCTCTCACCCGGCTCGATCACAACCGGGCGCTGTCCCAGCTGGCGGCAAAGGCCACCGAGGTCACCGGTGAGCCGGTGCAGGTCCAGGACCTTGAACGGGTCGCCATCTGGGGCAACCACTCCGCCACCCAGTACCCCGACATCTCCCACGCCCGGCTGACCGGCCGGCCGCTGGCCGAGGTCATCGGCGATGAGGCGTGGGTGGCAGATGAGTTCGTGCCGACGGTCGCCAAGCGCGGCGCGGCGATCATCGCCGCCCGCGGAGCCTCCTCAGCAGCCTCGGCAGCGCACGCGACGCTGGAGCACCTGCGCGACTGGGAGCACGGCAGCAACGGCGGCTGGGTGTCGATGGCGGTGCATTCACAGGGTGAGTACGACGTGCCGGCAGGCCTCGTCTCCTCGTTCCCCGTCGTGTGTGCCGACGGCGGCTATGAGATCGTCACCGGCCTGGAGGTCGATGCGTTCTCCCGCAAGCACATCGATACCTCGGTCGCTGAGCTGCAGGCCGAGCGGGAGACCGCCCAGGAGCTCGGCGTCCTGTGAACCGGTGGCCTGCCGGCCGCTGAATCAGCGGTCGACAGGCAGGTCCAGGCAGCCGTCGCCGCGCCCGAGCTGCCGGTTGCTCAGATCGAGCAGCCGCGAGTTCTCCTGCGCGACAGTGTCACCTGATGATGCTGCGTGAGTCGGCTGCGTCGGTGACGCGCTTGCCAGTCGGGCCGGTTCTGCTGGCTGCCGGCGGCTGGGCAGCGGGCTGCGCAGCACCTTCGATTCGAGGAAGTTCGCCACATCATCCGACCAGCGCTCCGGGTCGGTGTTCCACTCCTTGGTGTGCCGGCCCTTGGTGTAGCTGGGCATCGTCACGAGGTCGCGGCGCACATTCGCCAGGGCATGTGAGGGACCGGTGGGGACGAATTCGTCGCTTTCGGAGTGGATGAGCAGCAGCGGCTTGTCCAGTTCGGCGGCTCGGGTCAGCCAGTCCATCCGGTCGAGGTCGAGCGGGGTCTCCAGCCCGGTGATCCGCCGGGCCCACGGGCGGGTGATCATATCGAGGGTCAAACGTGCGATCGGGGTGGGCAGGAAGTTGAGCTTGGCCTGATGGTCGAGCACGTTGTACCAGTCGACGACCGGCCCGTCGAGGACGAGGGCGCGGATGTGGTCGCGGTTGCGGCCGCGGGAGGCGGCCTGGAAGGCGATCGCCCCGCCCATCGACCAGCCGAAGAGCACGACGTTCTTCGCACCTCGGGCCAGGGCGTAGTCGATGGCGACATCGACGTCGAGCCACTCGGTGTCTCCCAGCCCGTAGCGGGCAGACCGGCCGACCCGCACCTCGGCGTCGTTGCGGTAGGCCATCGCCAGGGCCGGCATGCTCAGCGAATCGAGCACGGGGCCTGCGCGCAGGCATTCGGCGCGGGTCGCACCGCGACCGTGGATGAGGATCGCCCACGTGTCACTGGGCTTCTCAGCGGTCGTCGGCAGATACCAGGCCGGCAGCTCGCCGACATCGGAGACGAGCGCGGTGTCCTCATACGGTAGGTTGAGCTGGTCGGGATGTGAGTAGAACTGGCCGGTCCAGCGGCCCCAGCGGGCGGTGCGCAGGTTGCCGGAGGTGACGGCGAGGACTTCCCGCGAGACGGTCTGGGAGACTGGGTCGTATTCGATGATATCGCCGAGCTGGGCGTGGCCGGTCGCCGAATCGAAGTACAGGCCGTAGCGGCCGTTGACGAGGGTGTCGTCGGTGGCCGGCAGGTGGACGCGCATATCGTCGTCGAAGCCGTCGACGTGCAGGATCTCCAGGTCCTCAGGGGCGTGTTCGGGGACGACGATGCGGCGGGCGAAGTAGGCGGCCAGCCCTGATGAGGCGACCGAGACGACCGCCCCGGCGGCCAGGCCCGCCCCGAGTCCGGCCACGGTGGCCCGCAGCGCCCGGTTCTTGAAGTCCGCGTGAGTCATCTGTGTCCCTCCTGGCTCTCATCCTACTCATCTCACCTGGGGTGGGATTCCAGGAAGCACGGAGGATTTCAGCTGGTGTTCACCTGGCTCACGGAGCCTGCGTGCCTGGTAGCGTGAGCACATCCGCATCAGGGAGGAGCCAGACGCATGACCGAACCGACCCACGCTCCCGGCGCTGCCGAGCGCAGCGAACGGCAGTGGCAGGAGATCCTCTCCCCTGCCGAATACCAGGTGCTGCGCAAGGGCGGCACCGAACGGCCGTTCACCGGCGAGTACACCGACCACACCGCCACCGGCGTCTACTCGTGCCGGGCCTGCGGGGCTGAGCTGTTCCGCTCGGAGACGAAGTTCGACGCCCACTGCGGGTGGCCTGCCTTCTACGCACCCCTGGCCGAGGACCGGGTGCGCTACATCGAAGACCGGACGCTGGGCATGGTGCGCACCGAGGTGCGCTGCGCAGCCTGCGACTCCCACCTCGGGCACGTGTTCTACGGGGAGGGCTTCTCCACCCCGACCGACGCCCGCTTCTGCATCAACTCGATCTGCCTGGGCTTCGACGACGCATGAGCGGCGACCTGATCGTTAAGCCCTTTGCCGAGCTGACGACGACAGAGCTGTACGGGATCCTGCAGCTGCGCTCAGCGGTCTTCGTCGTCGAGCAGGACTGCGTGTTCCTCGACCTCGACGGCGTCGACACTGTGCCCGAGACGCTGCATGCGTTCTTCCCGCAGCCGGCTCGCGCCTCCCGCGACTCCCACGGCAACGACACCGGTGTCTCGGTCATGCCGGCCGCCTATGCGCGCGTGCTGCCGCTGGGCTTCCCGGATGGCCCGGCAGGTGCCGACGACGCCTATTCTATCGGCCGGGTGGTGACCGATCCCGAGGTGCGGGGCACCGGTGCAGGCGGGCGCCTGCTGGCGGCCCTGGTCGCGCAGCTGGGCCGTGAGCCGCTGGTGATGAATGCGCAGAGCCACCTGGAGGGCTTCTACGGCCGGTACGGATTCGTGCCCTCGGGCCCGCGGTTCATGGAAGACGGCATCGAGCACACCCCGCTGCGCCGCGAAGCAGGACTGTGATCAGATGACTGTGCCGGCCCACGCGGATGCGGGGGCCGGCACAGTGTCGTTTCAGGCGCTCAGCGCCGCTCAGATGGTGAGCGCTACTCAGCCGGTCAGCGCCACAGGGCGATGATGTCGGCCAGGTCCTTACGCGGGCCGGTGAAGAACGGGATCTCCTCACGCACGTGCAGGCGGGCCTCGGTGTCGCGCAGGTCGCGCATGAGGCTGATGATGCGGTCGAGGTCGTCGGCTTCGAAGCCGAGCAGCCACTCGTAGTCGTTCAGCGCGAAAGCGGCGATGGTGTTGGCCTTGACGTCCTTATAACCGGCGGCGGCCTTGCCGTGGTCGCGCAGCATGGTGGCCCGTTCCTTCGGATCGAGCAGGTACCAGTCGTAGGAGCGGACGAACGGGTAGACGCACAGGTAGTCGCCGGGGTTCGGGTCGGTGAGGAAGGCCGGCAGGTGGGACTTGTTGAACTCAGCCGGTCGGTGCTGGCCGATGCATGACCAGACCGGTTCGAGCAGTCCGCCCAGCAGCGAGCGGCGCACAACGGAGTAGGCCTCCTGCAGCACCTCGACTGAGGGGGCGTGCCACCAGAACATCAGGTCGGCATCAGCGCGCATGGCAGAGATGTCGTAGGTGCCGCGGACGACGAGGTCCTTATCAGCCAGTGCTGCCAGGCCCTCGTTCAGCTCGGCTGCCAGTTCGGCCCGGTCGGCTTCGCCGAGCTCACCGGCGACGGCGAAGACGCTGTAGCCGGCGTAGCGGATCTCGCTGTTGTACTTCTCGATCTGTTCGGGAGTGGGCTGAACGTAGTCAGACATTCCTTCGTTCCTCTCTGCGGCCGTGGCGGCCATGTCTGTTCGGGGTGGGTGGTCTCAGGGTCGGCGGGTCATCGGTTCAGGTGCTGGTGGCGGCGGTGAGGCCGGTGGCGATCCGGTTCGCCTCTGCTGCTGCGCGTTTGAGGCACACTGGGATGCCGACGCCGTCATAGGCGGCACCGGTGAGTCCGAGACCGGCGTGCCGGGTCAACGCGGTGTCGATGGCGGCGCTGCGGTCCAGGTGGCCGGGCCGGTACTGGGGCAGCGACTGGGTCCAGCGCTGGACTTCCATGTGCCGGCATTCGGCGTTGCTGCCCGTGATGTCACGCCAGTCGGCGAGCGCCCGGGCGGCGAGCTGCTCGTCGTCGAGGACGGCCCAGGTGTTCGGGTCATCGCCATAGCGTCCGACGCTCATCCGCACGACAGCGGTGCCGGCTGGCAGTGCGTCTTTGAGCCACGGCCATTTGTTCGAGGCGAAGGTCGAGGCCTTGATGAACCGGCCTTCGGTCGGCGGTATGAGGAACCCGGAACCGGACATCGGCTGGTCACCGGTCTCAAGCACGGCAGTGACGACGGCGGAGTCGGCGTAGTCGAGGTCGCTGAGGATGCCTGCGATCTCAGCATCGATGTCAGCGAGAATCGGTGCGGCTGCATAGGCCGGAACGGCAAGGACGACGGCCTCAGCCGGCAGCAGCTGCTCCCCTGCCGCCACCGTCCAAGCAGCCTCGCCGCAGGCCTCATCGCCGGCAGCCGTACCCGGCTGCAGAGCGGTGACGGGGGTGTTGAGGTTGATGCGCACGCCATGGGCGCGCAGGTCATCGGCAAGGGCGGTGATGAGGCGTCCGATGCCGCCGGGCAGGGTCATGAACACCGGCGGGGCGTCCTTCGACTTGGTGCCGGGGATGTTGGCACCGGAAGCCGCACTGCGCTGGGCGCGCACCTCGCTCACCGCCTCGAGCACAGACGTGCCGGCGTGGGCGGCTGGCAGCAGCGCGGGAATGGTGGCAGCCATCGACAGGTCGCGGCAGCGCCCGGCGTAGACTCCGCCGAGCAGCGGGTCGACGATGACATCGGCGACCGCATCGCCTAACCGGGAGGCGATGAACTCACCGACCGACACGTCGCCGTCGGCAGGATCGGTGAGCGTCTCTGCCTGGGCGCGGTCCACCTCGGGCGCGGTGAGGATCCCGGCCAGGCTGCCCGGATCGCTCGGCACGCCCATGAGTGTGTCCGTGGGCATCGGGTGCATCGCATCGCGGACGAACAGCTGCGAGGAGTGCTCCCGGGAGGGGAACTCCAGATCGAGGCCGAGCTCAGCGCACAGCTCCTTCGTCTCAGGCCGAACGAACAGGCTGGCCTCAGCACCGACGTCGGCGCCGAAGGGCGCGTGCCCGCCGAGTGTCGAGGTCTTGAGGCAGCCGCCGAGCCGGTCGGAGGCCTCGCACACGGTGATCTGGGCATCCGGCAGCGCGCGGGTCAGCCGGTAGGCGGTGGCGAGCCCCGAGATCCCGGCCCCGGCGATGACGATGCGCGGTGCGCTCACTTCGGGTCGTCTCCGCTCAGCAGCGCGGCGGAGATGCGGTGGACCTCGTCGACGATCCGGCCGGGCACCTCGGGGTCGGTGGCCGGCAGCACGCCGTGGCCGAGGTTGAAGATGTGCCCGCCGCTGTGGGTCAGGCCGTCGCGCACGATCTGCTCGATGCGCGGCTGGAGGGCCTCCCACGGGGCGAAGAGCAGGGCCGGGTCGAGGTTGCCCTGCAGCGCCTGACCGGGCTTGAGGCGGGTGGAGGCGTCGGTAAGTTCGACGCGGAAGTCCGCGCCGACGACATTCGAGCCGGCCTCAGACATGGCCGGCAGCAGCTCACCGGTCTGCACGCCGAAGTGGATGCTGGGCACGTCGTGATGTGCGAGGTCTGAGAAGACGCGCTGGGAGTGCGGCAGCACGTGGGTGCGGTAGTCGCGCGGGCTGAGGTAACCGGCCCAGGAGTCGAAGAGCTGGAAGGCCTGCGCGCCGGCGTTCAGCTGCACGTCGATGAACGTCGTCGACATAGCGGCGAGCTTGCCGAGCAGCTGGGAGAACATCTCTGGGGCGCCTGCCATCATCGCCTTGGTCTTCTCGTGGTTGCGGCTCGGGCCGCCTTCGATGAGGTAGCTGGCAAGCGTGAACGGGGCGCCGGCGAAGCCGATGAGGGCGGTGTCCTCGCGGGTGGCGAGTTCGGCTGCGATGCGCGAGATCGATTCGGTGATGTCGGGCATCATCTCGGCGGTGAGCTCGGGCAGGCTGTCGATATCGGCCTGGGTGCGCACTGGGTGGGCGATGACCGGGCCGACGCCGGGTTCGATGACGACGTCGATGCCGGCGGCCTGGAGCGGGACGACGATGTCGGAGAAGAAGATCGCGGCGTCGACGTTGTGGCGGCGCACCGGCTGCAGGGTGATCTCGGTGACGAGGTCGGGGGTGCGGCAGGCTTCGAGCATCTGGTTGCCCTGACGCAGTTCGCGGTACTCGGGAAGGGAGCGGCCGGCCTGACGCATGAACCAGACAGGGGTACGGTCTACCGGCTGAGAGCGCGCTGCACGCACAAGAGTCGTCGTCATGGACCTATCGTCTCATCTGTGGCTGGCGGGGAGAAAACCGTTCGCCCTCCAGAACAGCCCGTCTCACGGGCACCGGTACCGGCGTCTAGGCTGGCGGTATGACACGTGAGCTGACACCGATCGCTACCTATGCCGACCAGCCGGCGGCCCCCTGGGCCAATGGGGCCGGTTCGACCGTCGAGCTCGTCTCCCTCGATGCTTCCGCGGCACTGACGCCCGGGCTTCCTGCCTGGCGGCTGTCGATCGCATCCTTGGAGCGGCCGGCTGCGTTCTCAGCGCTGCCAGGCATGCGCCGGATCTTCCGGCCGATCGGCGCCGATGTCGTCCTCGACATCGACCGCACCCGGTTCGCCCTAGCCGACGGTCAGGCGTGCGTCTTCGACGGTGCCGCAGTGACGGAGCTCGTCGAGCTGCCCCGACCGTGTCACGCCGTCAACCTCATGATCACCACCGCCGAGGCGGTGGCCGCCTCCGCTGGCGAGCCACCTGACCCCGTGGTCGACGGGACCTTCCTCCTCACCCTCGGTGGCTCCCGCCTCGGGCCCGGTTTCACGCTGCTGCGCACAGACGAACCGGCACCCAGTGGCATGACGGATCATGCCGGGGTGCAGGTGCTGCGGTTCTGAGAGTTCAGTCGTTGCGGGCGGCGACCGAGGCGCACAGCACGGTGGCGAAGGCGCACCACGCCGGGTACGGGGCCAGCGCACAGCCAGCTGCCGGTTCCTGCTTGCCGACCTGGCGGGCGAGGGAGACCGAGGATGCCGTGAGCGCGACAGCGACACCGGTGGCCGTCCAGCGGCGCTTGCCGCCGAAGAACGCCATCGACCAGCCGGCGTTGAGCCCGAGGTTGAAGACCAGTTCGCCGACGAGACGGCGGCGCTCCTTCTCGGTGCGGGCCTTCTTCAGCGCGTGGGCGGTGGTGGCGGCGATATCGGCGTACAGCGTCGTCCAGGCGATCGGGAAGACCTCACTGGGCGGAGTGAAGTCCGGCTTGTCGAGCTTGTCGTAGTCATCGAGACCGGCGCGTGTCGCGACCGAGCCGGCGACGGCGGCGGCAGCGGTGAGTGCACCGGTGAAGGCGAGCTGGGGCAGGAACTTCCGGGACATGGTCCCTTCCTTGCAGTGGCGGTGTCAGTGACGGGTCGTGCGCAGGTCAGTTCAGATCCGGTCGGCGGCGTCGAGGGCGTAGAACTCGCGGTCGACGTAGACGAGTGCCCGGCCGGGCTCTGCGGTGATGATGTCGGTGATCTCTCCGACGCAGACGGTTGAGTCGCCTGCCGGCGTCTGGGAGGCGAAGCGGCAGTGCAGCACAGCGTGGGCGCCGGGCAGGTACGGGTCGCCGCCTTCCAGGGTCGCAAAGCCCTGTTCAGGGGTGAAGCGCGGGCCATCGGAGCGGGCGAAGGCGCGGGCGATCTCGGCGTGTTCAGCACCAAGGGTGTTGACGACGAAGGTCTCGGCACCGAGCAGCCGGGAGGCTGAGTAGCGGGCGGTGGAGACGGAGAAGTGCAGCATCGGCGGCTGCAGGGTGACGCTGGCGAGGCTGGAGACCGTCAGGCCGATCGGCCCGTCTGGTGACTGTGCGGTGATGACGGCGACTCCGGCGGGGTGGTGCCGGAAGGCGTGCTTGAAATCCTCAGGGTCTGCGCTCATCGGCAGCGGTCTCCTTTCGTCCTGTCTGCCGTAACATTCCTTGCCGCCACTTTAGTCCCGGCTCCGGTGGTCGATGCCATTCAGCCGCGACGTGCCCGGCGTGGACGCTCGCTGTTGTCAGTGCCTCGACCTACAGTGTGAAGTGTGATAGCCCCATCACCGCTCAACCGGATCCCGCAGGCCTTCGCCCGCGCAGCCGATGTGCTGCGCTCACCGCGCGAGGATGCGCGCATCGAAGTCAGCGAGATCCCCGCCCCCTCGAAGCTGGCCCCCTACGCGATCGCCCTCGGTGCCGAGGTTCGTGCCGATGAGGCCTTCCAGGCGGCCACCGGCGAGGACATCGAGGAGCTGGCCACCGGCCGGATCGTGCTGCTCTACGACCCCGCCCGCCCTGAGGAGTGGGAAGGGGAGTTCCGGCTGGTGAGCTACATCCGCGCGGAGCTTGAGGCTGAGATGGGCAATGAGGCGATGCTCGGCCCGGTCGCCTGGTCATGGCTGACCGAGGCGCTGGAGACCCACGACTGCGAGATCGCCAAGGCAGGCGGCACCACAACGCGTGTGATGTCCGAGAGCTTCGGAACCCTGGCCGGCCGGCCGTGGACGGTCGATCTGGAGCTGCGCGCCTCCTGGACCCCGGTCGTTGAGGATCCCGAGGAGATGGGCAACCACGTCAATGCCTGGATCGACCTCATCGGCATGGTCGCCGGTCTGCCCCCTGTTCCCGAAGGCGTGACGCCGCTGCCGGGGCGACGCCGGTGAGCTCACGCCACGTCGACGAGAATCTGCCCCTGCTCGCCCGCCCTGCCGGCGGTGTTCCTGAGGTCATCGACACCACGACCTCCCTTGACGAGGTCGCCCATCTGCTGGCTTCGGGCACCGGACCGGTGGCTGTCGATGCCGAACGCGCTTCCGGCATCCGCTACGGGGATCGGGCGTTTCTCATCCAGCTCAAGCGCACCGACAGTGGGATCGTGCTCATCGACCCCGAGGCGCTGCCGGACCTCAGGCAGGTCGATGCCGCGCTCAGCGGTGTCGAGTGGATCCTGCATGCTGCGACCCAGGACCTGCCGTGCCTGGCCGATCGCGGGATGACGCCCTCGGCGCTGTTCGACACCGAGCTGGCCGCCCGGCTGCTCGGTGCCGAGCGTTTCGGGCTTGCCGCGTTGGTCGGCAATGAGCTCGGTGTGCGCCTGGCCAAGGAGCACTCCTATGTCGACTGGTCGAAGCGCCCTCTGCCCTTGGATTGGCTCAACTATGCCGCCCTTGATGTCGAGGTGCTCATCGAGCTGCGCGAATCTCTGGCGCGCCAGCTGCGTGAGACCGGCAAGGACGAGTTCGCCCGGCAGGAGTTCGAGCATCTGCTCGGTTTCCAGCGGCGCGTCCATGCCGAACCGTGGCGGCGGATCAGCGGTCTGGGAACGGTGAAGTCACGCCGCGCTCTCGCCCGGGCCCGGCAGCTGTGGCTCGACCGGGATGCGGCAGCCTCCAGCCGCGACATCGCACCGACCCGGCTGCTGCGCGATCGGCTGCTCGTGGCCCTGACGGATCCGAAGGTGCGCACGATCGATGACATCTACCGGCTGCCTGGTGGCAAGGAGCTCTCCGGACGGGCGGCGGCGAATGTGCTGCATTCCCTGCAGCGTGCCGATGCGCTGCCGGATTCCGAGCTGCCGCCGCGCCGTCAGCCGCAGCCCAAGACGGGTCCGCGCGCTGACCGGGAGGTCGCCACGGCGCGATCGGAGAAGATGCGCGCTGCCGTGGGAGCTGTCGCAGATGAGCTGGAGATGCCCCATGACGTGCTGCTGACCCCGCGGATCGTGAAGTCGCTGGCGTCTGAGCGGACGGTCGGCGATGTCACCGATGTCGAAGCCTATCTGGCGGCCAACTCAGCTAGGCCGTGGCAGATCGAGCGCACCGCCGAGGTGCTCGCCGAGGCGGCACACGCAGCCGACAACGCCACCAGCTGAGATCTGACTCAGCACAACCCGTCATCTGATGCGATGACGGCTGGTTCCTCACATGGCGCGGCGGCTGGCCCGATGGGCGCGCTCAGCCAGATGCGGGGGCAGCATGTGCAGAGTGTTGTCGAGCATGTCCGGCACCGACAGGCCGGCGTATTCGAGGATCTCCTCACGCGTGCCGTGCGGCAGGAACTCATCGGGCACACCGAGTTCGACCACACCGGTGCGCGAATCCTCATCGCGCAGATCCTGGCGGATCTGCGAACCGATGCCGCCGATCTTCACACCGTCCTCGACGACGGCGACGAGCGCATGGTCCTTGCCCATCGTCAGCACCGAATCCGGTACCGGCAGCACCCAGCGCGGGTCGATGACCGTCGCGCCGATCGCACGCTGCCGCAGCTCCTCGGCCAGCGCCAGGGCACGATCGGCCAGCGCGCCGACAGAGACGATAAGCACATCGCGATCAAGGCCGTCAGCGGGTTCGGCGAGGATGTCGACACCGTCCTCGGTCCGCGACAGCGCCTCGATGTCGTTGCCGACCGAACCGCGGGAGAACCGCACGACGGTCGGGGCGTCTTCGATCGCGACTGCTTCGTTGAACTCCTCGACGAGCCGGGTGGCATCGCGCGGAGCGGCCAGCTGCAGGCCGGGCACGACCTGGAGCATCGCGATGTCCCAGATGCCGTGGTGGCTGGCACCGTCAGGGCCGGTGATGCCGGCGCGATCGAGGACGAAGGTGACTCCCTGCTTGTGCAGGGCCACATCCATGAGCAGCTGGTCGAAGGCGCGGTTGAGGAAGGTGGCATACAGGCACACGACCGGGTGCAGTCCGCCGTAGGACAGTCCGGCGGCCGAGGCGACGGCGTGCTGTTCGGCGATGCCGACGTCGAAGACACGCTCGGGGAACTCCTCAGCGAAGCGCTTGAGGCCGACCGGGATGAGCATGGCCGCGGTGATCGCGACGATGTCCTTGCGCTCGCGGGCGATGCGGGTGATCTCGTCTCCGAACACCGACGTCCACGACGTCGACTTCGACGGCTGTGAGCGGCCGGTCTCGGCGTCGATGACGCCCACGGCATGGAACTGATCGTCCATGTCGGCCATCGCCGGGGCGTACCCGTAGCCCTTCTGGGTCAGTGCGTGGACGATGACCGGGCCCTGATCGTAGTCCTTGGCCTTGGCCAGGGCGCGTTCGAGGCTGTCGAGGTCGTGCCCGTCGACAGGTCCGACGTATTTGATGCCGAGTTCGTCGAACATGCCGGTCTCGGCTGGGGCCATCATGTCTTTGAGGCCCTTCTTCATGCCGTGCATCGCCGAATAGGCGGCCCGGCCGGGAGGCCCGGACTGCTGCAGGCGCTCTTTGCCCCAGGAGAGGAACTTCTCGTACTGCGATGAGGTGCGCAGCGAGTCGAGATGCTCGGCGAAGCCGCCGACGGTCGGGGCATACGAGCGGCCGTTGTCGTTGACGACGATGATGAGCTTGCGCGGCGGCTGGGACTTATCAGCCGCGATCGTATTCAGCGCCTCCCAGGCCATGCCGCCGGTGAGTGCACCGTCACCGATGACGGTGACGACGTGCCGGTCCTGCTCCCCTGTCAGCTGGCGGGCCTTGGCGATGCCGTCGGCCCAGGACAGCGAGCTGGAGGCGTGCGAGTTCTCGATGACGTCGTGTTCGGATTCGGCTCGGGACGGGTAGCCGGAGATGCCGCCGCGCTGGCGCAGTGTGGAGAACTCCGGGTAGCGGCCGGTGAGCAGTTTGTGGACGTAGCTCTGATGGCCGACGTCGAAGAGGATCGTGTCACGCGGGGACTCGAAGACCCGGTGGATTGCGGTGGTCAGCTCGACGACGCCGAGATTGGGGCCGAGGTGGCCTCCGGTCTGCGCCACGGTGGTGATGAGGCAGTCACGGATCTCCTTCGTCAGCACCTGGCACTCGGCGGTGCTGAGCTGTCTGACGTCCGCTGGCGAAGTGATGTTCTCCAGGAAGGTCATACGGTTGTCGACTCCTTTACGCTGCTCCTCATCGGCAGCTGACACACATGCGTCATATCCGATTTCATACGGTCAGAACGTCAAGTCTACTCTTTCGGACGCTCGTATCCAGGTGGACACGAGACGCGTTCACACAGAACGGCCGGAGCACCTGGTGGTGCTCCGGCCGTTGCTGTGCCGGTTCAAGCGCTGCAGGTCAGGCCTGCTGCACTGTCATCCTGCGGTTGGCGTCACTGACGCACGAGCGAGCGCAGCACGTACTGCAGGATGCCGCCGTTGCGGTAGTAGTCGGCTTCACCCGGGGTGTCGATGCGCACGACAGCGTCGAAGTCGACGGTCTCGCCGCTGTCCTTCTTCGCGGTGACCTTGACGGTCTTCGGGATGTCGCCGTCGTTGATGGCCGACACTCCGGAGATGTCGTAGGTCTCGGTGCCGTCGAGTCCGAGGGACTCTGCCGACTCACCGGCCGGGAACTGCAGCGGCAGCACGCCCATGCCGATGAGGTTCGAGCGGTGGATGCGCTCGAAGCTCTGGGCGATGACGGCCGAGACGCCGAGCAGCTTGGTGCCCTTGGCAGCCCAGTCGCGCGAGGAGCCGGTGCCGTATTCGGCGCCGCCGATGACGACGAGCGGGATGCCCTGCTCTTGGTAGTTGACCGAGGCGTCGTAGATCGTCGTCTGCGGTCCGCCCTCCTGGGTGAAGTCGCGGGTGAATCCGCCCTGCACGCCGTCGAGCAGCAGGTTCTGCAGACGGATGTTGGCGAAGGTTCCGCGGATCATGACCTCGTGGTTGCCGCGGCGCGAGCCGTAGGAGTTGAAGTCCTTGCGCTCAACACCGTGCTCCTGCAGGTACTTGCCGGCCGGGGTGTCGGCCTTGAAGGAACCTGCCGGGGAGATGTGGTCGGTCGTGACCGAGTCGCCGAGCAGCGCGAGCACGCGGGCGCCGGAGATGTCCTCGATGGGCTCCGGGTCCATTGTCATGCCGTCGAAGTAGGTCGGCTTGCGCACGTAGGTGGACTCGTCGTCCCACTCGAACAGGTCACCCGAAGGGGTTTCGAGCCGCTGCCAGCGCTCGTCACCGTCGAAGATGGCGCCGTATTCCTTGGTGAACATGCTGGTGTCGATCGACTCGTCGATCGTGCGCTCGATCTCCTCGGGAGTCGGCCAGATGTCCTTGAGGAACACGTCGACGCCGTCTTCGTCCTTGCCCAGCGGCTGGTTCTCGAAGTCGAAGTCCATCGTGCCAGCCAGCGCGTAGGCGATGACGAGCGGCGGCGAGGCCAGGTAGTTCATCTTGACGTCAGGGCTGATGCGGCCCTCGAAGTTGCGGTTGCCCGAAAGCACCGCAGTGACCGAGAGGTCGTTGTCCTGGATCGCCTCGGAGATCTCCGACTCCAGCGGACCGGAGTTGCCGATGCAGGTGGTGCAGCCGTAGCCGACGGTGTAGAAGTTCAGCGCTTCGAGGTCCTCCATGACGCCGGACTTTTCGTAGTAGTCGGTGACGACCTTCGAGCCCGGTGCGACCGAGGTCTTGACCCACGGCTTGGTGTTGAGGCCGCGCTTGCGGGCGTTGCGGGCCAGCAGGCCGGCAGCCATCATGACCGACGGGTTCGAGGTGTTGGTGCACGAGGTGATCGACGCGATCGCCACGGCACCGTTGGCCAGCTCGAAGTTGCGTCCGTCGCCCATGGCGACACTGGCGGACTTGTCCTCTTCGCCGGGCTTGGCGTAGTTGTGGATGTCCTTGCGGAACTGCTCCTTCGAATCCGACAGCTCGATGCGGTCCTGCGGACGCTTCGGGCCGGAGATCGAGGGCACCACCGTCGAGAGGTCGAGCTCGAGGTACTCGGAGTACTCCACCTCGTTCGACGGGTCGTGCCAGAGTCCCTGCTCCTTGGCGTAGGTTTCGACGAGGTTGATCTGGTCCTCGTCGCGGCCGGTGAGGCGCAGGTAGTCGACGGTGACCTCGTCGATCGGGAACATCGCAGCAGTCGAGCCGAACTCGGGGCTCATGTTGCCGATGGTCGCACGGTTGGCCAGCGGCACAGCGCCGACGCCCTCACCGTAGAACTCGACGAACTTGCCGACCACGCCGTGCTGGCGCAGCATGTCGGTGATCGTGAGGACGACGTCGGTGGCGGTGACACCGGAGGGGATCTCACCGGTGAGCTTGAAGCCGACGACGCGCGGGATGAGCATCGAGACCGGCTGGCCGAGCATCGCGGCCTCCGCTTCGATGCCGCCCACACCCCAGCCGAGCACGCCGAGGCCGTTGACCATTGTCGTGTGCGAGTCGGTGCCGACGAGCGTGTCGGGGTAGGCGCGGGTGACACCGTCGACCTCGCGGGCCATGACGACGCGGGCCAGGTACTCGATGTTGACCTGGTGGACGATGCCCATGCCGGGCGGGACGACCTTGAAATCGTCGAAGGCGGTCTGGCCCCAGCGCAGGAACTGGTAGCGCTCACCGTTGCGCTCGTACTCGATGTCCATGTTGCGCTCGATGGCGTCCTCGAAGCCGAAGGCATCGATCTGCACGGAGTGGTCGATGACGAGCTCGGCCGGGGCGAGCGGGTTGATCTTCGACGGGTCGCCGCCGAGGTCCTTGACGGCCTCGCGCATGGTGGCGAGGTCGACGATGCAGGGCACACCGGTGAAGTCCTGCATGACGACGCGTGCCGGGGTGAACTGGATTTCGGTGCTCGGCTCAGCCGAGGCGTCCCAGTTGGCCAGTGCGTTGATGTGGTCCTTAGTGATGTTGGCGCCGTCCTCGGTGCGGAGCAGGTTCTCCAGCAGCACCTTGAGGCTGAACGGCAGCGTCTCCGAGCCCTCGACCGAGTTCAGGCGGTAGATCTCATAGGACTTGCCGCCGACCTCCAGGGTGCCCTTCGAGCCGAAACTGTCAACGTTACTCATCGTGACTCTCCTCTTCCGTGGCACACGACTTGCTGATCCGCGGCGAGCCGCACGGACTGGCCCGCCACGCGATTACGTCACAGAACTGTGCCGTAATTTATCTTGATATCAAGATAAATCTTACCGCATCCGCACACGCGTTTCCACCAGCTCGGACGCTTTCCGGACACCTGCTCACCGGGTGAAGACGGACACGAATTCGGCGTGTGCGGTCAGCGGGAACAGGTCGAAACCGCGGCAGCTGGCCAGTGTGAACCCGCTGTCGGTCAGTGCCCGGGCGTCGCGGGCGAAGGTGCCGGCGTCGCAGGAGACGTAGACGATCCGCTCCGCACCCGAGGCGGTCAGCGCGTCGGTCACGGCAGGTCCGGCCCCGGCGCGGGGCGGGTCGAGGACGATGACGTCGGCCGCGGGCAGTTCGCTCAGCCGGTCGATGCGGGCGACGGCGAAGTCGGCATCGAGGTCGGCACTGTTGGCGCGGGCGGCGGCGATCGCCTCCGGGGCTCCTTCGAGTCCGGTGACCGGCACCTCGTAGGCGGCACCGACTGCGCAGGCGAGCAGCCCGGCGCCGCAGTACAGGTCGAGCACCCGGCTCGCTCCTGCTGCAGCCTCGACGACCGCACCTGCGAGCACGGCTGCGGCATCGACGTGGACCTGCCAGAACCCGTCCGCGCGCAGCCGGAAGTCCCGCTCCAGCGGTCCGCCGGGCGTGTCGAGGTGCAGACGCTCGGTGACCTCACCGGTGCCGGCGAGCACCTCCAGGCGGCTGCTGCCGCCGCGATTCCTCACCGCCGATCCGCCGCGATTCCTCACCGCCGGTCCGCCCCGGCCGCCGCGGCGGACCGGCTGGCCGCTGCGGTGCAGCAGCGACCACTGCCCGTCCTGCTCCCCCAGCCGGGCGGCGACGGATTCGACCGCGCGCGGGTCGAGTTCGGCTCCGGGCCGGGTGTGCAGGACGACCGCGCCTGAGGCGTGGGAGGCAGTGAGTTCGATGCGCTCGAGTCCCGGCAGGCGCAGGGTGTGCAGTCCGAGGTCGTCGAGGACCGGCACGGCAAGGGGCACCGTGTCCACCGGGATGACCGTGTGGGAGCCGGCCGCCCGCATGCCCGGTGTTCCTGCGGCGTCGACGGCCAGCTGCACGCGGGTCCGCCATATGGTTCCGGCAGTAGTGGCCGCCGCGTGTGGATCGGCGGCTTCGGCTGCCTGTTCACCTGGGGCTGCCGCGATGCTCAGCCCGGTGTCCTCAAGCCCGCCGAGGCGGGCGAGCTGCTCGGCGGCGGCATCGGTCTTGAGCTGCCGTGAGTGGGGCAGGTCGACGTGGGCGAACTCAACGCCGCCGACCCCGGCGGCACCCCAGGCCAGCCGGCGGTCGGGAACCCGGTGCGGGCTGGGCTGGAGCACCTCGGTGGTGCGGGCGTAGGCCATGCGCTTCTTGACCTGGGTGAGTTCGGCGCGGACCTGTTCGCCGGGGATGGCACCGGAGACGAAGACGACGCGGCCGTCGTGGCGGGCCAGCCCGTAGCCCTCCCCCACCTGCTTGTCGACGGTGAGCTCGACTGCATCGCCGGCCACCGCCTCGGCGGCGGGGCTCATCGCTGCTCCCGGCCGATGACGTCGTGGTCGATGTCGCCGACCCGGCGGATGAGGACGTCCTGGTTGCGGGTGAAGGAGCGCAGCCGCCAGGGCACGATCGAGACGACGACATTGGGCACGATGAGCAGCCGCGACTTCAGCCGCAGCACCGTCTGGTTGTGCAGGATGTTCTCCCAGCGGCGGCCGACGATGTACTGCGGGATGTAGACGTCGATGAGGTCGTTGGGGTGGTGCCGGCGCATGTCGGCGATGTGGTTCATGACCGGGCGGACGAGTTCGCGATACGGCGAGTCGAGGATCGTCAGCGGCACCGGCAGGCCCATCTCGTCCCATTCGCGCTGCAGCGCCTCGGCGGCATCCTCGTCGACGGCGACGGTGATCGCCTGCACCGAGGTCGGGCGGCTGGCCCTCGCATAGCTGAGCGCGCGCAGTGCCGGCTTGTGGATCTGGGTGATGATGACGACCGCGCGGGTGTTCGGCGGCAGGGTGGTGTCCGAGGCGTCCTCTTCGGGGGCGAGTTCGGAGGCGACACGGCCGTAGTGGCGGTGGATGAGGCCCATGAGCGCGTAGAGCACGGCGATCGCGGCGACGGCGATCCAGGCGCCGCCGGCGAACTTCGTGATGATGACGACGACGAGGACGAGGGTGACGAGGACGAATCCGACGGTGTTGATGACGCGGTTGGCCTGCATCCGCCGGCGCGTCGGGGAGGTGACCATCGTGCGGATCCGGTCGGTCCAGTGCCGGATCATGCCCAGCTGGCCGAGGCTGAAGGCGAAGAACACGCCGACGAGATAGAGCTCGATGAGGTCGGGCACCCGGGCGCGGAAGGCGACGACGAGGACGATCGCAGCCCCGGAGAGCAGCAGGATGCCGTTGGAGAAGGTCAGCCGGTCACCGCGGGTAGCCAGCTGGCGGGGCAGGAAGCTGTCTCGGGCCAGCCGCGAGGCCAGCCCGGGGAATCCCTCGACGGCGGTGTTGGCTGCCGCCATGAGCACAAGCGCTGCCACTGCGGCCACGATCGAGGGCAGCACGGGCACGTCGTCGAACACCGCGTGGGCGAGCTGGCCGAGAACCGGGTCCTGGACGTAGTCGGCGCTGATGGGGGTGCCGGCCCGGTTGAGCAGGTAGATGTGGGGTTCGGCGACGAATTTGATACCGATGACCGAACTGAGCCAGGTGATGCCGATGAGCATCGTGGCCGACAGCGCACCGGTCAGCAGCAGGGTGCGGCCGGCATTGTGCCCGCGCGGGGAGGTGAAGCGGGGCACGGCGGTGGCGACGGTCTGCACACCTGCCAGGGCGACCGAACCGGAGGTGAAGGCACGCAGCACGATGAACACGGCAGCCAGCCCGAACAGCGGCGTGTCGAAGTCCGTCCGCGGCAGCACCCAGTAGTCACTCGTGACAGCGATCGGCGTGTCGCCGGTGAGGACCCGGTAGGCGCCGACGATGAGGGTGAGGAAGACTGCGGCGAGGAACAGGTAGGTTGGGATGGCAAGCAGCTTCGGGGCGGTGCGGGTTCCGCGCAGGGCCAGCACGGTGACGACGACGATGCCGATGACGGAGACGATGATGCGGTGAGGTTTGAGCTCCGGGACGATCGAGCCGACATAGGAGGCGAACATCGTCATCGACACCGCCAGGGTCAGCACGTAGTCGATGAGCAGGGAGGCCGCGACGGCCCGGCCGGCGCGCACGCCGAGGTTCTTGCCGGCGACCTCGTAGTCGCCTCCGCCGCCGGGGTAGGCGCGCAGGTTGAGGCGGTAGCACCAGACGATGACGAGGATGACGACGCCGACGGCCAGGCCGATCCACGGCGAGACGGTCAGCGCGACGAGACCGGACAGTGAGAGGGCCAGCAGGATCTCGTCAGGCGCATAGGCCACCGACGACAGCATGTCGGAGGCGAAGACCGGCATCGCCAGACGCTTGCGCAGCGGCACAGGCCTGCGCCGGTCACTGCGGAAGGGCCGTCCAACGAGTAGTCTTTTGACGGCAGACGAAATATTACGTGCCACGTGCTCAATCGTAGAGCACGGCCGGGCTTCAACCGCACGGCCGCAGGCGCAGGAAGAGGTCAGGGATGCACTTCGTCGTCATGGGATGCGGGCGCGTCGGCGCCTCACTCGCACGCGCCCTCGACGCCAGCGGCCACACGGTTGCCGTCGTCGACCGCGACCCCGATTCCTTCCGCGCGCTCGGCCAGGACTTCTCCGGTTCGACGATCACCGGCCTCGGCTTCGACCGCGACACGCTCGAGCGTGCCCGCACCGGCGAGGCGTATGCCTTCGCGGCGGTCTCCAGCGGCGACAACTCCAATATCCTCGCCGCGCGTGTGGCGCGTGAGACCTTCGGGGTGCGCAATGTCGCCGCCCGCATCTACGATCCGCTGCGCGCCGAGGTGTTCGAGCGCCTCGGCATCCCGACGGTGGCCACCGTGCGCTGGACGGCCGACCGGATGATGCGCAAGCTCATCCCGCAGGGCGCAGCCACGGAGTTCCGCGACCCGTCTGGCCGGATGGTGCTCGCCGAGGTGCACCTGCACCCGGACTGGATCGCGCGCCCCGTCGCCGAGGTGGAAGACGCGATTCCCGGCCGGGTCGCCTACATCACGCGGCTGGGTGAGGGGATGCTCGCACGCCCCGAGACCCTCATCCAGGATGGGGACCTTGTGCACATCATGTGCGAGCATGCAGTGCTCGACCGTGTCACGCAGATTCTCGACGAGCCGATCACCGAGGAGGAAGAAGAGTGAAGATCCTCATCGCCGGAGCCGGCTCAGTCGGCCGTTCGGTCGCCCGGGAGCTGCTCGACAACGGTCATGACGTGCTGCTCGTCGACAAGAACAAGGACGCCGTGCGCCACGACAAGGTGCCCGGTGCCTCGTGGCTGCTCACCGATGCCTGCGAGCTCAGCGGCCTGGCAGAGGCCGGGCTGGAGGAGACTGATGTCGTCGTCGCCGCCACCGGTGATGACAAGACGAATCTCGTGCTCAGCCTCATCGCGAAGATGGAGTTCGGGGTCCCGCGCACGATCGGGCGGGTGAACAACCCGCGCAATGAGTGGCTGTTCGACTCGAACTGGGGCGTCGATGTCGCCGTGTCGACCCCGCGGCTCATGACCGCACTCGTTGAGGAGGCCGTCGAGGTCGGCGGCCTCGTCCACCTCATGAGCTTCGAGCGCGGGCAGGCCACGCTCATGGAGTTCACCGTGCACGAGAAGTCGGCGGCGGTCGGCAAGCGGATCGGGGCGATCTCCTGGCCGCCGGACACCGCGCTGGTGGCGATCGTGCGCAATGAGAAGGCCTTCGCCCCGTCGTTTGACGATGTCGTCGATGACGGCGATGAGCTGTTCTTCATCACCTCACCGGATCAGCACGACCGTCTGCAGAATCTGCTGCGCACCGATGACGGCCACACCGATGAGCGCGAGACGGCTGAGGATCAGTCCGACTGAGTGTCGATGAGCTCGTAGCGCGGGTTGAGCGCTGTCAGCACCGTCGAGTCGCTGAGGGTGAAGCAGCCGGTCAGCAGCAGGGTGCGTCCGGCGGTGATGCCGGGGATGTCGCGCATGCCCAGGAAGCGGGCATGGACGATCCCGGTGCCGTCGGAGACGCTGATGTCCAGGCGCGGGCTGGACTGCGGCACAGACCGGGTGAGTGCGACGACGACCCCGCCGACGGTCACCTCACGGCGCGCGGTGATCTCAGCGATCGGGGTCGTGCCCTCCAGTTGGGACAGCCGGCGGTGGACGTCCTCGGCGTCAGTCGAGTCCGTTGAGCCGAATCGTTCGAGGAAGCGCGTGAGCAGCATGGGCGTGGGGGTCAGCGGACTTCCGTGATCTCGGGGCCGCGTTCGAAGGGATTGATGTCGTCCTTCTGCTCGGCTTCCTCGGCTGAGTCTTCGGCCTTCTGCATCTGCGGTGCGGTCAGCGGCAGCAGCTCGCGCGGCGGCATCGGCTCGGTGCCGCGGTGGACGACGATGTTGCGGAACTGCTCGACGAACAGTGCACGCACCTCCTCATCGTCGATCGCCTTGCCGGAGAACACGCCGCGGATGAACCAGCGCGGTCCGTCGACGCCGGCGAACCGGGCGATGCGCAGTCCCTTGCGGCCATCGGGTGCGGTGGCCGGGATGCGGGTGAGCAGCTCACGGCCGAGTTCGGTGTAGAGCTCATCGGTCTGCCCGCCGCGCTGGCTGATGTTGTCCTCGATCTGGCCGCGCACGGAGTTCCACACGCCTTCGGAGGTGGGTGCGGCGAAGACCTGCAGCTGCAGGGCGCCGCCGCTGTGCTGGATCGTCACGGCGACGATCTTGTTGGTCTTCTCTTCGGCGTCCAGGCGCATCTGCATGCCGTCGCGCACCGGCACCTGGAGGGCGCCGAGGTCGATGCGGTGGACGTCGGGGAACTCCTCTTCCGAGTCGAAGGGGCCCTTCTCATCGCGGTCGAGCGGAGCGGCCTTGGCGAACTCCTCGTCTTCGTCGTCGTCATCCTCGGCTGCTTCGGCTGCGGCGAAGGGGCCTTCCGGCTCGTCGCTGTCGTCAGAGCTGTCGGCGACGGTGGGCTCGTCGTCTGCGACGTCGTCGTCGGTGACGGTCTCAGCGGTGGTGTCGAGTTCCTCGTCGGTGTCGTCGCTGCGCTTCTTCTTGGAGAAAATGTCGAACAGTCCCATGGTTCCTTCCTCAGCGGATGGTCGTCGGTGTAGTCCTCTGACGGATGGTCAGTGCCGCGGATCGTGCTCGCCGGCGGTGAAGCCTCCGGTGGATCCGAAGCCGCGGTCGCTGCGCTCGGAGTCCTCCAGGCTGTCGACGAGGCAGAAGTCGGCGTGGATGACCCGCTGGATGATGAGCTGGGCGATGCGGTCGCCGCGGCGGATCGTGTAGGCGGCGTGCGGGTCGACGTTGATGAGCGGCACCTTGATCTCTCCGCGGTACCCGGCGTCGATGGTGCCGGGGCTGTTGACGACGGTGATCCCGTGCTTGGTGGACAGGCCGGAGCGCGGGTGCACGAATCCGGCATAGCCCTCTGGCAGGGCGATCGCGATGCCGGTGCCCACTGCGCGGCGCTGGCCCGGTTCGAGCACGACGTCCTCGGTTGCGCACAGGTCAGCTCCGGCGTCGCCGCGGTGTCCGTAGGAGGGCAGGGCGATGTCCGGGTCGAGCTGTCTGATCTCTATCCGCAGTTCTTCATATGCCACATTGACGCACTTTAGCCCGGTACCCGAGCCAGTGCCACCGTCTCGCGGCGTCCGGTTCTGCCCGACCTGCCCTGACTGCTGCCGGTCGCTGGTCTGTGGGATACTTGAGGCATGCCCGCCACGACTGATTCCTCGAACACTGTGCGCTACCGTGAACGGCTCTGGCCGACCTTCGGCTGGTGGTTCGTTGCTGCGTTTCTGTCCGCGATGACTGCAGCGATCGTCTTCCCCGTCTGGAGCTGGGGTGCGATGGTGGTTCCCATCGTCGTCTTCGCACTCGTGGCCGTGTGGCTGCGGTCGGCGTCGGCTGTCATCATCGTCAGCGACACGGAGTTCATCGCCGGTCCGGCGCATATCGAGCGCAGCTTCATCGCTGAGGCTCAGCCGTGTGACAAGGCGCAGTCGTTCGCCGAGCGCGGGCCGCTGCTCGATGCGCTTGCCTTCCTCATGCTCCGGCCGTGGGAGCCGCTGCTGGTCAAGGTCATCATCGACGACCCAGACGACCCGACGCCGTACTGGCTGGTCTCATCGAAGGATCCGCAGGCGCTTGCTGCTGCACTGAACTCCCAGCGCTGATGCAGCGCCACTGCAGCGACTGAATGCGAAAGAGCACCGGCAATCCCGCAGGATTCCGGTGCTCCTATCGTCTGTTCTCAGCTCGCTCGCTGCTCAGCCGGCACAGTCGGTGCAGATCGGCACGCCGCCTTCATCGGTGGCCAGCTGCGAGTGATGCCGCACAAGGAAGCACTCCATGCAGGTGAACTCGTCGTTCTGCTTCGGCAGAACGCGCACCGACAGCTCCTCGTTGGACAGATCGGCACCCGGGAGTTCGAACCCTTCTGCTGCAACCGCCTCGTCTTCATCGACCTGGCTGGCCTGCTGCTGATTTCGCTGAGCCTTCAGCTCTTCAAGGGAGTCACTGCTGAGTTCGTCTTCCTGCTTACGAGGTGCGTCGTAGTCTGTCGCCATCTGGCCTGATCACTCTCCGCTGATATGTGAATTGGAGTGGACGGTCGCCATAGAGTACCACTCATGCCTATGTCGTGACACCGTTTTGTATCTCATGGAATTGTGCCCGCCATCGGGTCATTTCGCAACAGGAAGCCAGCAAAGACACTTGTGATTCCCCACATCGATACTCAGACGATGCCGGTGTGCGGCACAAAGGGAAGACGATGGGTAAGCTGAGACCTTATCCACCGATGTCGAAACGAGAAGGAAACTGTATGAGCGAATTTGAGAATGAGCTTGATAAGCGCGTCAGTGAACTGCAGGAGCAGCTCGCACAGGCACGCCGTGAGGACAATGAGCATCTCGTCGAATCCCTCGTCGGGCAGCTCGAAGGAATCGTCGACCTGGCCGATGCCAATGATGTCGACACCGGTGAGATGAAGCGCGTCCTGGCCACCGAGACCGGGCAGATCCCGATCATCGAGGATCCGAACGACAGCTGAGTCCCCCTCCCCTGAGCCACCGTTCATCCCCGACCAGCATCGGAGCTCGGCTCCAGCGCTGAGATCCCGCTCTCAGACGAGTCAGGCACCGCGCTCGCACCGCTGAACGCTCATGCCCTCACCTGTCAGCAGGTGAGGGCATGAGTGTGCAGCAGCGGGAGAGGTCAGCCTGCGGCGGATTCCCACTGCGGGAGAACAGGCTTGTCGCGCGTGCCGCGGCAGCATTCGATCGAGCAGGCACCGCTGCCGGGAATCAGCGGACCCTCTGGGGTGACCGCCGGAGACTCGACGTCCTCACCGCGGCGCTGGGCGGCTCGTTCTTCGACGAGATCGACAAGACCGGAGACGAAGGCCTCATGCGTACCGACGGTGGCGGCACGGGTGAAGGCCATCCCGAGCTCGTCGGCTGTCTCCTTCGCCTCGGTGTCAAGGTCGAACTTGACCTCCATGTGGTCGGAGACGAATCCGATCGGCACGAGGATGACGCCTTCGACGCCGTCTGCCTTGAGCTCTTCCATCCGATCGTTGACGTCGGGTTCGAGCCACGGCACATGAGGCGGGCCGGAACGGGAGCAGTAGACGAGTTCGGAATCGAGCGTCAGCTCGTCGCCGAGCTGGCCGGCGATCCAGTCAATGAGCTGCTGGTGCTGACCCTGGTAGCCGGCGGTGCGGACCTCCGATGCCGACTGCATGGCGTTCGGGATCGAATGGGTGACGTAGAGCAGCCGGTGCTTGGCGGGGTCGATCTCGCCGGCCTGTGCACGGAAGTCAGTCAGGGCAGCGCGCACCGCATCGAGTTCGGCTTGGGCGAATCCCGGGTGGTTGTAGTATTGGCGGATCTTGTCGATCTCGACCTCGATGCCTTCCTCAGCGAGCTGCGCCGTCACTCCGGCGAAGTCTTCGCGGTACTGGCGGCACGAGGAGTAGGAGGAGTACGCCGAGGTGTCGATGGCAAGGAAGGTTCGCGCTCCTTCTTCTGCCTGCTCGCGCAGCACATCAGCCAGGAATGGGTCCCAGTTGCGGTTGCCCCACAGCACTGGGGCGTCGATTCCGCGTGCGGCGAAGGCCTCTTCGAGTGCAGATCTGAGTGCGCGGTTCTGGTCGTTGATCGGTGAGCGGCCGCCGAAGGAGTAGTAGTGCTCTCCGACTTCGTTGAGACGTTCGTCTGGGATGCCGCGCCCGCGTGTGACGTTCTGGAGGAACGGCAGCACGTCTTCGGGGCGTTCCGGCCCGCCGAAGGACATGAGCACGACTGCGTCAAAGGGTTTGAGATTCGAAGTGGTCACGGGCTCCATTCTAGGACCTCGGCTGCCCCTCGCCACGGCGGTCAGGCTGGTGGGAGCGTCTGTCTCACGACTCGCCCGCATATCTGCGCGGTTTGCCGCCGACGGTGTGACACGATCAGATTCAACTGGATTATGTGGAAGGTGAGGCAATGACGGAGCTGACGTTTCGCGGTGTGCACAGCGACGGCGAGCACCTGCAGCTGAGCGACGCCGCCGGCAATGACTATCTCCTCCCGATCGACGAAAGCCTCTACGCCGCCATCCGCGCCCACCGGCTCGATTCGGCTGCGCAGAAGCAGCAGCGTCACGGCCAGCACGTCCGTCCGCGAGACATCCAGGCGATGATCCGCTCGGGCATGACGGCCGAGGAGGTCGCTGATACCACCGGGGAGTCCCTGGAGCACATCCGCCGTTACGAGCATCCGGTGCTCGCTGAGCGCGGGCACATCTCCCGGCAGGCTCGTGAAACCCTCGTCTACCCGGACAGCTCCCCCGATGATTCGCCCTCCCCGCTCGTCCGCCTGTGCGAAGAGCGCCTGAAGCTGCGTGATGTCGATATCGAGACGATGTCCTGGGATGCCTGGAAGCAGAATTCCGGCAGCTGGTACGTCGAGCTGTCCTTCATCGCCGCCGATCGCCGGCGCCGCGCCGGCTGGGAGTACTCACGTGGATCGATGATCCCGCTCGACGATGAGGCCCGTTGGCTGGCTGATTCCGGTCCGACGGATTCGGGGCCGATTCCGAACTACGGTTCCGGCAGCGAACGTGCCTACAACGCCGAGCACCAGGACTCCTCCGGCTCGGATGCGACGCCGCTGCGCGACCACCAGGCCGAGACCGGCCGCATTCTTGAGAGCCTCCGCCGCCGTCGCAGCCGCAGTGCTGAGAACGGCGTGCTCGGTTCGCAGGGTCCGCGCACCGGTGAGTCAGCTCCCGGCGTCGATCCGGTCGACGCTGCTGCCGACGCACCGGTGCAGCCGGCTCCCCAGCAGCAGAGCCGTGGTCGCCTGCACGCCGTTGCCGATGCGCCGGCCGCCCGGCCCGATGGTGCCCATACCGCGCTCAGTGCCCCAGACGAGGCCGATGATGCCGGCCGTCTTCCGCTGCCGGCCGAGCAGCCCAGCAGCGGCCAGTCGAATGCTGCACCGGCCGGTGCTGCGCAGTCGACATTCGACATCTTCGATGATCAGCCCTCGCTTCTCGATGAGCCCGGTGTCAGCGATGGCCGCAATTCGACGCAGCCGATCATGACGTCGCAGCCGGACGCTCCACAAACGGGAAGCACGGCCGCAGCCGAACCGCAGAGCGGCGCGTCCACCTCGGGTATCGAGGCTGATGCCGGTGAGAGCGCAGAGCCAGCCGGTGAGGAGCCGAAGAAGAAGAACGGCAGGTCCTCGGTTCCCAGCTGGGACGAGATCATGTTCGGAACCAAGCGCGACTGACCTTCTGAGAAGAGCCGGTTGAGCAGGAGATCTCCTGTTCAGCCGGCTCTTATCATGCCCGTGTCAGAGATGGGCAGGGGTTCAGCCTGCCAGCTGGACGGGGACGTCGGTCTCGGTGATGAGGGACGGATCATGGGTGACGAGGACGACGAGTTCCTCGGCCAGTCCCCCGCGCAGGTCGGCCATGAGTGCGGCTGCCATCTCCTCGTCGAGGTGCGCGGTCGGCTCATCGAGAACCACCACCTCGGCGTCGGCAAGCAGGGTGCGTGCCACGGCGAGGCGCTGCCGCTGACCGCCGGACAGATGCCCGCCGCCGGCACCGATGCGCTCGTCGAGTCCGATGTCTGCGGCGAGCTCGCCGAGCCCGACGCGTTCGAGCGCGGAGAGCAGCTCGGCATCGCTGGGTTTGTCCTCGCGCGGCCGGGCGATGAGCAGGTTCGCGCGCAGCGTCGAGTCGAAGACATGCGCCTCCTGCGGGCACCAGGAGATCCGCCCGGCCAAGTCCATCGGCAGGCAGGTCAGGGCGTCGGTGTCGTTGAGCTGGTAGCGGCCGGTGCGCGGGTCGAGGAAGCGCAGCAGCACGCTGACCAGGGTCGTCTTACCGGATCCTGACGGCCCGGTGACAGCAGCCACTCCGCCGCGGGGCAGCACGGCGCTCAGGCCGGTGAAGACGTCGGACTGGGTGCCCGGCCAGCGCGCCGAGACGTCCGACAGGGTCAGCTGCGTGATCTGCTCGGGCCTCACACCTGTGGCGAGCCTGTCTTCTTCGCCTGCCGGGTCGAGGTCGTCGACGCGGGCAAGGATCCGGGCCAGTCCCGGCCACTGCTGGACCGCGGTCAACGAGTCGGCGAAGGCGTCGATGAGTGCCAGCGGCAGCAGCACGGTGACGGCGAGGAGTTCGCCGCTGAGCTCACCGGCTGCGACCTGTCCGGCGAGCACCGGGATCATGATGATGCCGGTGAGCACGCCGACTGCGGTGATGATGCCCTCTCCGAGGCCCGTGGCGCGGATCGCTGCTGATTCGTAGGCCGCCGCCGAGGTATCGGCGTGCGCGAACTGTGCGGCTGCCGGTTCGGTGCGGCCTGCAGCGATGAGGTCCTCGCGGGCATAGAGCAGGCGCGAGAGCACACCGAGAGCGCGCTGCCGGGCGGCCAGGGTTGCGCTGCTGGCTGTGCGGTCGGCGCGCAGGGTCACCCACGGTGCGGCGCACAGGCACAGCAGGCCGCCGGCGAGCATGATGATCACGGCTTCCCAGGCGATGACAGCCAGGGTTCCGACAGCGGCGATCGTCACGCCGAGGGCGACGACTGGGGGCAGCACGACACGGGGTGCGATGTCGCGGATGTCGTCGACATCGGCGATGAATCGCGTGAGTGCGATATCGCCGCGCAGCAGGGTGCGGTTGGCGGTGCCGGTGCGGGCGAAACCGGTCCACATCCGCTCGCGCAGGTCGATGAGGGCGCGCAGCACTGCATCGTGCAGCGCCAGTCGCTGCAGGTAGGTGAACACCGCGCGCGACAGTCCGAAGAATCGCACGCCGACGATCGCGACGAGCAGGTACATGATCGGCGGCTGGGCCGAGGCGCGGACGATGAGCCAGGCAGACACGCCGGTGAGTGCGGCGCCGGCGGCAACTGCGGCGACTCCGTAGAAGACTGCCAGCCAGAACTTCACCGAGCGCATGTCGACTGCCGCTGCCAGGCGACGCAGCAGCGTGCCCGTCGGCACTGCGTCCACAGCCGTCTGCTCGTCGGCTGGAGCCGTCACCCGGGTGCTCGCCGGAGCGGCTGCATCACCGGCCGTGGTGTCGACCGCAGAAGGCGCGGGGACTGACCGATCGGTGACAGCCGGTCGCGAGGCAGGGGTGAGGCGGATGTGTGCATCAGCTTCGGAGACGAGGGTCGAGTCGTGGGTCGCGGCGATGACCGGCCGAGTGCGCGCGAGTCGGTGAAGGGTCTGCCGGACGGCGGCTGCCGCTGCTGCGTCGAGATGGGCAGTCGGTTCGTCGACGAGGATGAGTTCGGCGTCGCCTTGGGCGCGCACACGGGCAATGGCCAGTCGGCGCTGCTCCCCTGGGCTCAGCGCAGCGCACGGCATCTCAGGGTCGACATCGAGAGCTGCCGCGGCTGAGATCTCGGCGGCCTCCTCGGCGCTGAGCTGCCGGCCGGCGTACAGCGAGAGCTCTTCGATGACAGTCGGTTCGAACATCCGCGGACCCTGCCCGGCGTAGGCCACGCGGGCGGGGACACCGGTCAGGCTGCCGGTGATGCGGCACTCCCCTGCCTCAGTGCTGCGGACTAAGCCTGCGAGCACGCCGAGCAGTGTGCTCTTGCCCGAGCCTGAGGTGCCGGTGACCGCGGTGAGGCCGGTGCTCGGCACCTCGGCGGTCAGCGGCGGCAGCGCCGGCTGCTGGCGGGAGGCGTAGGAGACGCTGAGCTCATCGAAGGTAATCGGTGCACCGGCAGGGGCGGTCTGCGAGATTTCAGATGCTGATTCCTGTCCGATGCGCTCGGCGACAGGGTGATCGGTCATCTCGGTGACACGGTCGTAGGCGGCCACACCGTTTTCAGTCGAGTGGAATGCAGCACCCAGGCGGCGCAGCGGCAGGAAGCACTCCGGGGCAAGGATGAGGGCGAAGAGCCCGGCTTCCAAGCCCATGTGCCCGTAGACAAGGCGCACGCCGATGAAGACCGCGACGACCGCGACGGAGATCGTGGCGATGAGCTCCAATGCCAGTGCGCTGATGAAGGCCACGCGCAGGGTCTGCATCGTCGTGGCGCGGTAGCTGGTGCTCATGCGCCGCAGTGCAGCCGTCTGGGCGGTGACCCGGCCGAGACCGACGAGGACGGGCAGGCCGCGGGCGAGTTCGACGATGTTGGTCGAGAGCTGGTCGAGGGCGCGCGTGGCGTCGGCGACGCGGTTCTCGGTGTAGCGGCCGATGAGGATCATGAACATCGGCACGAGCGGCAGGGTCAGGATGAGGATGAGGGAGCTGACCCAGTCGGTGAAGAGGACCCGGACGATGATGAGGCCGGGGATGAGCGCACTTGCAAGCAGAGCGGGCAGCACCCCGGTGAAGTAGTCGTCGAGATCATCGAGGGTGCGGGTCGCGGTGAGCGCGAGGGCACCGTCTGAGGCCGGCAGGTCTCGACCCGAGCCGGCGAGGCTGCGGTCAACGAGGCGGGAGCGCAGCGTGGTCTTGAATCCCACGGCAGCGCGCGCACCGGCAGTCTTCGAAGCCCAGGTGGCCAGCCCGCGGATGAGGGCGCCGATGATGCCGAGCGCTGCGGCCATCGTGATCGGCCGACCTTCCATCGCTGCGACGATGCCGCGGGCGATGCCGTCAGCGACGAGGATGAGGCCGAGTGCTTGGGCTGCCGCGATGAGGCCGAGCAGCCATAGCGCCCGCCGGCCCTGTGGGGCCGCGAGCGCTATGGCGACAGGCGATCGGCGCTGTGTCCGGGTCACTGATGGTGACTGCGGATTGCGACCGGCACCTGGTGGGCTGGCGGGATGTGCTCGGTCTTCAGACGCTTGGCGAAGACCGAGTAGCTCCAGATCTGGTAGGCCAGCACGATCGGCACGAAGACGATCGCGACGATGAGCATGACGGTGAGCGTGTATCCCGAGGAGGAGGCGTTCGAGACCGTCAGCGAGAAGCTGTCATCGACCGTCGACGGCAGAACCTTGGGGTAGATCGCCAGGAAAACGGTGGTGACACCGACGGCGAGGAAGAGGCTCTGGGCGAAGAAGGCCGACTTCTCGGAACCGCGGCGGATCTGCACCCACATGAGGGCGGCCATTGCCGCGGCGACGACGATGAGGACCCAGCCGAGGAGTCCTCCGTGCATGACCTGGACGATGATGACCCAGGCGACCAGCGGCAGCAGGAACACCGGGGCCAGCTTGGCGGCCAGTGCGCGTGCCCGGAAGCGGACTTCTCCATCGGTCTTGAGCGAGATGAACAGCAGGCCGTGCAGCAGGCAGAACCCGACGACGCCGAGTCCGCCGATGATGGCGTAGATGTTGACCCAGGCGAAGGCACCGCCGATGTTGTCACCGTTCTCGTTGAGCGGCAGACCGGTGGTGGTCAGCGCCAGCATCGCACCGACGCAGAAAGCTGCGAGGGCGGAACCGCCAGACAGACACCAGGTCCAGCCGTTGCGCCAGGCCTCTGTGTGGACCTTGCCGCGGTACTCGATGGCGACAGCGCGCAGGATGAGTGCCAGCAGCGCGAGCGTCAGCGGCAGGTAGAGGGCGGAGAACAGCGAGGCGTACCACATGGGGAAAGCTGCGAAGGTCGCACCGCCAGCGGTGAGCAGCCACACCTCGTTGCCGTCCCAGACGGGCCCGATGGTGTTGAGCAGCACGCGGCGCTCCTTCTCGTCGCGGGAGAAGCCCTTGAGGAGCATCCCGACGCCGAGGTCGAATCCTTCGAGGAACAGGTAGCCGAGCCAGAGAACGGCGATGAGAATGAACCAGATTGTCGGCAGAAGATCCATGTTCTCCCCTTAGTACGCGAACGACAGTACGTCGTCGTCACTCTTGTCGACTGTGGGTTTGTAGTTGGCCTTGTCGATCTCCGGCATGGCTGAGACGACGCCACCGCGGGAGTAAACCATGATGAGCCTGAGCTCGAAGACCATGAGCACTCCGTAGATGAGCGTGAGCGCGATGAGTGAGAAGAGCATCTCCGCTGCGCTGACCGATGGTGAGATCGCAGCCGCCGTGTAGAGGAACACCCCGTCGACTCCCGACGGGTCGGGGTTCGGCGCGACGACGAACGGCTGACGGCCCATCTCGGTGAACACCCAGCCGGCAGAGTTCGCGATGAACGGTGCCGCGATTCCCCACAGCGCCAGGCGTGAGAGGAACGTCGAGCGCGGCACGGTGCCCTTGCGGGTGACGATCAGCGCGTAGGCTGCCGCAGCTGCGCCGAGAACGCCGAAGCCGATCATGAGGCGGAAGCCCCAGTAGGTGACGATCATGAGCGGCTGGTAATCGACTTCCTGCCCGGAGTAGGGGCCGTACATCTCACCTTCCGGCAGCGTCGTGCCGTATTTCTCCTGGTACTCAGGGATGAGGGTGTTGACGCCGGGCACCTCGGTGTTGAAGTCGCCGTTGGCCAGGAAGGACAGCAGTCCGGGGACCTCGATGACCGGGGTGACGTCGTCACACTGATTCGACGCCAGGTTGCCGATCGTGAGCACGGAGAACTCGCTCCCGTCGTGGCAGGCGCCCTCTGCCGACGCCATCTTCATCGGCTGCTGTTCGTACATGAGCTTGGCCTGGATGTCGCCGGTGATGGCGACGAAGACGAAGGCAATGACTGCAGCCCAGGCGCCGATGCGCAGGGACTTGTACCACACGGTGTGGTCCTTCTCGTCGCGGCCAGGCACCTCGGGAGCAGAGCCGACGATGACGCGGCCGGTCTTCTCGTCAACGGTGTCGATGCCGTCGACCCGCCGGCGCCACAGGTGGTACCAGGCGATGCCGAGCAGGAAGGCGCCACCGACTGCAACTGATCCGGCGAGGGTGTGGGTATATGCAGCCCAGGCGGTGTTGTTCATCAGCACTGCGCCGACATCGACCATCTGCGGTCGTCCGTCGATGATCTCAACGCCGACTGGGTGCTGCATCCAGGAGTTGGCCACGATGATGAAGTAGGCCGAAATCCACGAGCCGATGACAGCAGCCCACAGCACGCCGAGGTGGACCTTGCGGTTGAGGCGGCCCCAGCCGAAGATCCACAGACCGAGGAATGTCGATTCGAGGAAGAAGGCGATGAGCGCCTCCATCGCCAGCGGAGCTCCGAAGACGTCGCCGACGAAGCGCGAGTACTCCGACCACGCCATGCCGAACTGGAACTCCTGGACGATGCCGGTGGCAACACCCATGATGAAGTTGATGAGGTACAGCTTGCCCCAGAACTTCGTGGCACGCAGCCACATCTCGTTGCCGGTGCGGTGATACATGGTCTGCAGGATCGCAACCAGCAGACCCAATCCGAGGGTCAGCGGCACCATCCAGAAGTGGTACACCGTAGTGATGCCGAACTGCCATCGGCCGATCAGTACCGGATCCACCTTTTCCTCCTGTCTCCGCGCAGGCTGGGGAATTCCTGCCTGCGGGCTGGGAAATCTACCTGCAAGTAGACTATCGGCTTGGCCGCGCCAGCGTTCGAAAGCCCACATCGCACGCCCTGCCGTCTCATTAGCTGAACTGTGCGCGAGACGGGCCCGAAGCGCGCGCTGGCGAGATTTTCCTTGACCCTGCTGTGCCCCTGAGCTTTACTGGGAGGTGGCCTGAAACGGACACGCCGTTTTGGACTATGTCAGGTGCTCATCATTATCAGCACTAAACTTTTGCTAAAAGCAGGCGAAACCACGACAGGGAGAGTACGTAGGTGGCAACTCTGGGTGAACTCGAGCGCAGTGTCATGAATGCGCTGTGGAACTCAGTCGACGGGATGACCGCTGCCGAGCTCCGGATCGCGCTGGCTGACCGCGACCTCGCGCTGACGACCGTGCATACTGTTCTCACGCGCCTGGAGAAGAAGGGCTTCGCTCGTCGAGACCGCTCCGAGCGCCCGCACCGCTATCTTGCGCTCTCCACTCGCGAAGAGCACGTCGCCGAGCTCATGAATGAGGTCCTCGACCAGGCGTCGGACCGCCAGGCTGTGCTCGCGCGCTTCCTCGGCACTGTCTCCGATTCCGACACGGCATTCCTCAGTCGGCTCCTCCAGCGCCGCGGCGCCGACAGCTGACAGTCCCACTTCCCTGATGCTCTTCAGCGCAGTGCTGCTCACAGCGCTCGCGGTAGTCCTTGCCTGGCCGATCCCCCGGCTCTTCGCCCGTTACCCCGGAAGCCGTGACCCGGCGGCGCGTCTGCTGCTGTGGCAGGCCATCGGCCTGGCCGGCGGGCTGTCGCTGACGTCGGCGGTCCTCATCCTCGCATTCATGCCCTTCACCCGAACCCCGGGACCGGCAGATGAGCGCAGCCTCAGCGCTCTCAGCTGGTGGAACTGGCTACTCGTCGGCCTGGGGGTTGCACTGCTGCTGCGTCTGCTCAGCAGCTTGGTGAACCACTGGATCAGGGTGCGGCGTCAGCGTCGTCGGCATGCGGAACTTGTCGCGGTGCTCACCGAGCCGTCGCAGGAGCTGCCGAATACGAGGATCCTCAAGGTCGATGAGCTCGTCGCCTACTGCCTGCCGCAGGGCCAACACGGCACCACGGTGCTCTCAACGGGATTGATCGCCGCCCTCAGCCCTGCTGAACGCGATGCTGTCGTCGCGCATGAGCGCGCCCACCTGCGCAGCCGACACGAACTCGTCGTACTGCCCTTCGCCGCTTGGCAGCATGCACTTCCCTTTCTGCCGGCCGCGCGCCAGGCGCTCGACCAGGTGACCCGGCTCATCGAGGTGATGGCCGATGATGTGGCCCGCCGCGAGGTGCCGGCTGATGACCTTGCGGCCGCTGTCCGGGAGATGAGCCGCATGCAGGCCGGACATTACAGCCGGACTCTGAGCGCTGAGCGGCTCGCCCGGTTGGAGCATCCGCTGCCGCAGCCGTCTGGGGCGCTGCGCTCGGCAGTCGTCATCGTCTCGGCAGCGCTGGTCGTCAGTCCGCCGGTGGTCGCGCTGGTCGAACTGCTCAGCGTCTGAGCAGCCGTGATCAGGCGTCGATCTTCTCGGCGTCGAGGACTGCGGCACCGGAGACGATGAACTGCTTGCGGGGTGCGACCTCAGAGCCCATCAGCAGTCCAAACGTCGTCTCCGCGGCTTCTGCATCGGCCATCGTCACACGCCTGAGCGAACGCAGCTGCGGATCCATCGTCGTCTCGGCCAGCTGGTCGGCGTCCATCTCGCCCAAGCCCTTGTATCGCTGAGGGGTCTTGTACGCCTTCTTCAACCGGTCGAGCTTGCGCAGCTCGCGGGTGAGCTCCTTCTCCGAATACGTGTAGATGTAGTCGTTGGCCTTGCCGCGGTTGATCACCTCGATGCGGTGCAGCGGCGGCACGGCGGCGTAGACGCGGCCGGCCTCGACGAGCGGGCGCATGTAGCGGAAGAACAGCGTCAGCAGCAACGTGCGGATGTGCGCGCCGTCGACGTCGGCGTCGGTCATGATGATGATCTTGCCGTAGCGGGCGGCATCGACGTCGAAGGTGCGGCCGGTGCCGGCGCCGATCACCTGGATGAGGGCCGAGCATTCGACGTTGGCAAGCATGTCACCGACCGAAGCCTTCTGCACGTTGAGGATCTTGCCGCGAATAGGGAACAGCGCCTGGAACTCAGAGTCCCGGGCCTGCTTGGCGGTGCCCATCGCCGAGTCACCCTCGACGATGAACAGCTCGGATCGGTCGAGGTCGTTCTTGCGGCAGTCGTAGAGCTTGGCGGGCAGGGACGAGGATTCCAGCGCAGTCTTGCGCCGCTGATTCTCCTTGTGCGTGCGCGCCGAGATCCGGGACTTCATCTCGGAGACGACCTTCTCCATCAGCAGCATCGCCTGCTGCTTCTGCGGGCGCTTCGTCGAGGTCAGGATCTCCCCGAGCTGCCGGTCGACGGCCCGGGCCACGATCTGACGCACGGCCGAGGTGCCGAGCACCTCCTTCGTCTGGCCCTCGAACTGCGGTTCGGCCATCCGCACCGTGACGACAGCTGTCAGGCCGGCGAGCACATCGTCCTTCTCCAGCTTGTCTTTGCCGACCTTGAGCTTGCGGGCGTTGGCCTCCACGGCCTTGCGCACGGTGCGCAGCAACGCGGTTTCGAAGCCGGCGACGTGGGTGCCGCCCTTGGGTGTCGCGATAATGTTGACGAAGCTCTTGACCCGGGTCTCGTAGTCCCGGCCCCAGCGCAGCGCGATGTCGACGCCGACCTCGCGTTCGACTTCGGTCGAGACCATATGGCCCTGATCGTCGAGGACGGGCACGGTCTCCTTGAAGGTCTCCGAACCTGTCAGCCGCCAGGTGTCGGTCAGCGCTTCGTCATGGGCGAGGTGGTCGACGAACTCGGAGATGCCGCCGTCGAAGCGGAACTCCTCGGCCCGGGATTCGATGATCTCGCCGGTCTCGTCGCGGGCGATCCCCCGGTTGTCGGTCACGCGGATCGCCAGGCCCGGAACGAGGAACGCCGTCTGGCGGGCGCGGTCGATGAGCGCGCCGTAGGTGAAGTCGGCGTCCTTGAGGAAGATTTGCGGGTCAGCCCAGTAGCGCACGCGGGTGCCGGTCACGCCGCGCTTGGCCTTGCCGACGATGTCGAGTTCGGAGGCCTTCTTGAAGGGGGTGAAGGGGTTATCCGGGGACGGCTCGCCGCTGCTGTCATCGAAGCGGCCGGGCTTGCCGCGCTGAAACGACATCCGGTAGATCTTCGAGGCACGGGTGACCTCGACGTCGAGACGCGCCGAGAGCGCGTTGACGACGGAGGCGCCGACACCGTGCAGTCCGCCGACGGCAGCGTAGGATCCGCCGCCGAACTTCCCGCCGGCGTGCAGCTTCGTCATGACGACCTCAACGCCGGTCAGCCCGGTCTTGGGTTCGATGTCGACGGGGATGCCGCGGCCGTTGTCGGCGACGGTGACGGAACCATCCGGGTGCAAGGTGATGTCGATGTCCTCGCCGTGGCCGCCGAGGGCCTCGTCGACGGAGTTATCGATGATCTCCCACAGGCAGTGCATGAGCCCGCGCGAATCGGTCGAGCCGATGTACATTCCCGGGCGTTTGCGCACGGCATCAAGCCCTTCGAGGACGGAGAGCTGACGCGCTCCGTATTCCTTGTCCGAGGCCTTCTTGACTGCCACGCTTCCACCCTTTCGTCGTCGCTGGTGCTCTGCGGTCACGGCGTGCCGCCATCAGAGTCTATGCGCTCAAGCGGCCGATCGCCTGCTGCCATGCCGTGCACCGCAGGATCGGCGCTCCGCTACGCTGGACGAGTGATGACCTCCCCTCCCCTGGCGCGTGCGACCGGCGCAGTGTCAGCCGTGCTGCTCAGCGCTGGCATTCTGCTCACCGGCTGCGGCAGCGACCCAGCCTCGGCGCCCGAGACGCCAGCCACCTCGGCGCCGGTGACGACGCCGGTGGCAGGCGAGACGGTCGGCTCCGGCTCGCCGAGCCCGTCTGCGACTCCGGAGGTGCTCGACGGCCTCACGATTGCGCTGGATCCCGGCCACAACGGCAAGAACAGCAGGAACCCCTCGGAGATCAACCGCAAGGTGCCCGACGGCAGGGGCGGCACGAAAGCCTGCAACACCACCGGTACCGCCACGGCCGGTGACTATCCGGAGCACGCCTTCACCTTCGACGTCGCAGAACGTGCCAAGCAGCTGCTCGAAGACGCCGGCGCCGAGGTGGTGATGTCGCGTTCCGATGATGACGGCGTCGGCCCGTGCGTCGATGAGCGCGGCCAGTTCGCCGGTGAGGCTGATGCCGATGCGCTCGTGAGCATCCATGCCAACGGCACCGAAGACACCTCGGCCAAGGGATTCCATGTCATTGTCGTCGACGATGCCGTCCACGACGGTGTCGAGGAGCCCAGCCGGGCCATCGCCGAGCAGATGGTGACCTCATTCGAAGATGCCGAGTTCGCTCCGAATCCCGCCTACGGCAAGGACGGGATCGTCGCCCGCACCGACATCGCCGGGCTCAACCACGCCGAGGTGCCGGCGGTGATGATCGAATGCGGTGAGATGCGCAACCGGGACGAAGCCAAGCTCATGGAGTCCGAAGATGGCCGGCAGCGCTACGCCGAGGCGATTGTCACCGGGCTCGAAGACTACTTCGCCCAGCAGTGACACCGGGAGCCGGTCGGACGTCGGGTCGCTGATGACAGGAGCCGGGTCCCAGAGGGAACCCGGCTCCGTGCATCTCTGTCCGATGTGTCAGTCGAGGTAGTCGCGCAGGACCTGCGAGCGCGAGGGGTGGCGCAGCTTGGCCATCGTCTTCGATTCGATCTGGCGGATGCGCTCACGGGTGACCCCGTAGACCTTGCCGATCTCATCGAGGGTCTTCGGCTGGCCGTCGTTGAGGCCGAACCGCATCGACACAACGCCGGCTTCGCGCTCGGAGAGCGTGTCGAGCACCGAGTGCAGCTGCTCCTGCAGCAGGGTGAAGCTCACCGAGTCAGCCGGGACGACGGCTTCGGAGTCCTCGATGAGGTCGCCGAACTCGGAGTCGCCGTCCTCGCCGAGCGGGGTGTGCAGGGAGATCGGCTCGCGGCCGTACTTCTGCACCTCGATGACCCGCTCCGGGGTCATGTCGAGTTCCTTGGCGAGCTCTTCCGGGGTCGGTTCGCGACCGAGGTCCTGCAGCATCTGCCGCTGCACGCGGGCGAGCTTGTTGATGACCTCGACCATGTGCACCGGGATGCGGATGGTGCGTGCCTGGTCGGCCATCGCACGGGTGATCGCCTGGCGGATCCACCAGGTGGCGTAGGTCGAGAACTTGAAGCCCTTGGTGTAGTCGAACTTCTCGACTGCGCGGATGAGGCCGAGGTTGCCTTCCTGGATGAGGTCGAGGAAGAGCATGCCGCGGCCGGTGTAGCGCTTGGCGAGGGAGACGACGAGGCGCAGGTTGGCTTCGAGCAGGTGGTTCTTGGCCAGCCGTCCGTCGTGGATGATCCACTTGTAATCGCGGACGTCCTTGGCTTCGGTGACCTCTCCGGCGTTGAGCAGGTGCTCGGCGTACATGCCGGCTTCGATCCGCTTGGCGAGGTCGACCTCCTCTGCGGCGTTGAGCAGCGCGACCTTGCCGATGAGCTTGAGGTAGTCCTTGACCGGGTCGGCGGTCGCACCTGCGGACACGACCTGCTGGGCCGGCTGGTCATCGTCGTCGGTATCGGAGACGACGAAGCCTCCGGCCTCCTTTACGGCCTCGTCCTTCTTCTCTTCCTGAGCGTTCTTCGTCTCAGTCTCGCTGGCCAGGGCTTCTGCCTCGAGCTGCTCGACAGGTGCCTCAGGTGCTGCACCGTCGGCGCCCTTGGCGGCAGCTGCGGCGTCCTTGACCTCAGCGTCGAGTTCGGCGTCCTTGGCCGTGGTCTTCTTCGCCGCCGTCTTCTTGGCGGTGGTCTTCTTCGCAGCTGTCGACTTCGCGGTGGTCTTCTTGGCTGCCGTCGTCGAGGTGGTCGACTTCTTGGCCGCAGGCTTCTTCTCGGCTGCTGTGGTCTTCTTCTCTGCGTCCTCAGACTTCTTGGCGGCAGTCGTCTTCTTGGTCGCGGTGGTCTTCTTCGCCGTCGACGTCGTATTCTTCTTAGCAGTCGACTTGGCAGTCGTGGTCTTCTTGGCACCGGCGGAGGAGGACGCGGCCGTTTCCTTCTTGGCGGTGGTGGTCTTCTTGGCCGCTGGCTTCTTCGCAGCGGTCGTCTTCGCAGCCGTGGTCGACTTCGCGGTGCTCGTCTTCTTCGCAGCGGTGCTCTTCGCTGCGGGTTTCTTCGAAGCGGCCGATGCCTTCGCCGTGGTCGTTGCCGACTTCTTCGATGCGGTTGACTTCGGCGAAGTGTCCGTCGATGCGGCAGTGGTGCTCGAATCCTTGGCGTCTGTCGGCACTGGATCACCTTTCGGAGGAGTCGTGTCTGGCCCAGCTGACACTCTTCGAGCATCAGTAAGACCCTTGTCAAGCAGGGCGAGCCTGTGGACAGCTCGTCCGCCTGACCGGGTCAACACGCCATTCTGGCACGATATTCCCCACTGCGCTAATCACACGCACGCAGCGGACCGATTGACAAGACCTCTTCCAGGTGATGTCTGCCACACCACCTGGCAGGCGCGGCTGATCCGACAGTTCAGCCCTCCAGCACGGGAGGATCATCTCTGTCGAACGAAAGCTCCTGCGGCTCAGGCTCCTTGCGGGGCGGCAGTGCCGCAACAGGGGCGGATCCGGATCTCAACGTCGCAGGCTCATCACCCAGGATCTGTTCGGGCACCGGTTCATGCGCCCACAGCGGCAGCGTGGGCGTCATGACCGCTCGGGAGACGAGCCTGGCGAGCGTGCACGTGCTGTCGATGGTCAGCGCATTGCGGGCGAAGCACAAGGCGAAAGATGCACGCCCGATCGACCATTCCATCCAGGCGATCATCGACAGCACCGCAGGCAGGTGCTCCATCCGCACGTAGGTGGCCATCATCTTGAGCAGCAGGATCCCGTAGGCGGACGCGCGGGCGTTCGGTCGCCGTGAGCTCAAGCCCGGCAGCTCGGCGGTAGCTTCCGCCAGCGGGGCGACCGCCTCGGCGTAGGCGGCGAACTCGCCAAGTTCCAGGCGCCGCATGTCCTCGGGCAGAAACGCGCTGTGTTCGAAGCTCACGAGCATCAGCACCGCATCGCGACCCCACTTCTCCTGACACAGAGCCTCCAGTCCGAGCACCGCCTTCGGATCCGGAGCCGGAAGCGTGTTGAGGCTGTGCTGCTGACCGGATTCGATGAGCTCGGCATAGCGCAGCACCTCAGCCAGCCACGCCTCGAACAGCTCATCCCGATCGTGGGTCACTCCCCGGGTGCCGGTGATGACGCTCTCGAGGGCCAGGTCGCATTCCGGCAGGGCGGTGGCGGCTGAGAAGCTTGCGAAGGGGTCACCGTTGGCGCGGCTGAGCTGGCGGAAGGACTGGGTGCGCTCAAGCTCGCAGACCGTCCCCGAGCGCATGCCCGCTGTGAAGGAGCCGTACCCGAGCTGTGAGACCCACCATGCGCTGTGGGCGGTGAAGCCGGTGCACTCCAGTGCTTCGCCGATGAGCTTCAGGGGCACCGCATAGTGATCGAAGACATTGTCGAGCAGATCATCTGCCCAGCGCGCTCGCGCCGCTCCGTCCATGTCAGCGGAGAAGAGCACCGGGATGACGTACTGCGATGCCGAGACCCGGGCTAAGGCACAGACCGGTTCGAGCAGGTCCGTCTCGGTCGCAGCGGCGACGGCCTCGAAACCGAAGTCGATGCGCAGGGCCGGACCGAAGCTGATGCGTCCGCAGTCATGGTCGTAGCTGACCAGCACCAGGGACTCGGTCGGCTGATAGGTCAGCAGGTGCGGGACCGCGCTGATGAGTTCAGGGGCGAGGTGTTCAGGAGCAGCATTCATGTCCTCACTGTGTGCCGTGCCGCCGCTGCGGGCAGCGGGCCGTGCCCCGGCTGTGGACAGCGGCAGGCTGTGCACACCGACGCCGACCAGTCGTGCCCGGCTGGCGTGCAGCAGTCGCCGGCAGTCTACAGTAAGGCGCATGGGACGCAGACGGGCCAGGGACGAGGCACAGCAGCGCGAGTACGTCATCTCCACCGGCACCGCACGCATCGAACCGGTGCCAGCCGAACCCGATTCGTGGGTCCTCTACGTCAACGGCGTGCCGAGCTCGTGCATCACGCTCAGCGACCCGACCCGCCTGGACTTCGAGTACCTCGACTGGATGGCCCGCGCGATCGATGCGCTCTTCGGCACAGGTCAGACCCTGCGTGCTGTGCACATCGGGGCGGCCGGCTGCTCGCTGGCCCGCTACATCGACGCGACCCGGCCCGGGTCCCGGCAGACCGCCATCGACATCGACCAGAAGCTCCTCGAATACGTCCGCGAGTGGTTCGACCTGCCCCGCTCCCCTGCGCTCAAGCTGCGCGCAGGCGACGGTGCGGTCGAGATCGCCACGTTTCGCGACGACGCCCTCAGCCTCGTCGTCCGTGACGCGTTCAGCGCCGATGAGACGCCGGGCCAGCTTGCCGACGACACGTTCTTCTCCCATGCCGCGCGCACGCTTGGACCCAAGGGCATCTACCTCGCCAACATCGCCGACTGTCCCCCGCACGCCAGCGCCCGCGGAGAGCTGACACGGATGCGGCAGCACTTTGCGCACATCGTGCTCATCGCCGATCCCAGCCAGCTGCGCGGCCGGCGATTCGGCAATCATCGCCCTCGCCTCGGGAACGGACATCGACGACATCGCACTGGCCAAGACGCTGCGCGCCGGCCCTGCCGTCGCCTCGGTGCTGGCGGGCCGGAAGCTCGCTGACTTCTGCGGATGGCCGGCAACAGGCAGGTGAACTCCTCCTCAATTCTGTGCAGCCGACATGCCTGTGGTGACGGGGGCGTAAGAACACGGCATAATTGATTGCCGACCAGAAAGGCGGAAGGTGAGCGAAGAGACCGAGATCAGCCACGAACAGCAGCACCTCAACACCGTCTACGCGCGTCTCGACGCGTTGCGTGAGGAGACCGCTGCCAGCCTTAACCACGTGCGCCGGACGCATGTCGGGGGCAACCACCAGAACCGTTCCGAACGCGATGCCTTCGCAAGCATGTATGAGGATCAGCTCATCCGCCTGCGCAATGCCGAAGAGGGGCTGTGCTTCGGCCGCATCGACACCGTCACCGGCGCCACAACCTACATCGGGCGCATCGGGATCTCCGCTCAGGACCGCACCCAGCTGCTGATGGACTGGCGGGCCCCGGCCAGCGAGCCGTTCTACCGCGCGACTGCCGAGAACCCAGGTGACCTCACCCGCCGCCGGCACATCGCTACGCGACGCCGCCGAGTCATCAGCGTCGAGGACGATGTCCTCGACCTGTCGGCGCTCAGTGCCCAGCAGCGCGCCGGGCTGCACGGCGAAGGCGCTCTCATCGCCTCCCTCGACGCCCATCGCACCGGCCGGATGGGCGACATCGTCGCAACTATCCAGTCCGAACAGGACCGCATCATCCGCCGTCCCCTCGATCGGCTCGTGGTCGTACAGGGCGGACCGGGGACCGGCAAGACCGCAGTCGCGCTGCACCGCGCGGCCTACCTGCTGTACCAGCACCGGGAGCGCATCGCAAAGTCCGGTGTGCTGCTCATCGGGCCCTCGCCGGTATTCCTCAAGTACATCGAGCAGGTGCTGCCCAGCCTCGGTGAGACCGGTGCCGTGCTGCTGACCCCCGGTCAGCTCATGCCCGAGGTCAACGCCACCGCCCACGACACCGCGCCAACGGCTGCGGTCAAGGGCGACCTGCGGATGGTTGAGGTCATCAAGCGGGCGGTGCGCGCCTACCAGCGGGTGCCCGACGAGCCGCAGCAGCTCAAGACGATCAGCCACACGATCACCATGACCCCGGCGATGGTCAAGGAGGCCCAAGACCGGGCACGCCGCAGCGGCAAGCCGCACAACGGGGCGCGCCTGACCTTCGTCAAGCATCTGCTCAGCCTCCTCGCCGGAGCGCTGGCAGCTGCCAAGCACTATGAGCCCACGCCCGAGGTGCTCGCTGAGCTGACCGACGAGCTGCGCCGGGCCCGCGACGTGCGGGTGGCGATCAACCTGTGCTGGCTGCCGCTGAGCCCGCGCGGAGTGCTCGATGCCCTGCTGAGCAAGCCGCACCGGCTGGTGCCTGCCGCCGATGGGATCCTCCGTATCGAGGAGATGGCCCTCATCCGCCGTGCCCGCGGCGGGAAGATCACCGTTGAGGATGTGCCGCTGCTCGACGAGATCGCTGAGCTCATCGGGCCCAGCAGCGAGGTGCTCGAAGCCCAGGAGCAGGCCGGCACCCCGAATGCGGAGCTGGAGTACGCCCAGGCGGTCCTTGAGATGACCGGCACGGGTGACATGGTCTCAGCCGAGACGATCTCCCAGCGCTACCAGCAGGACACCGATGAGCGCACGCTGGCCGAACGGGCCGCGCAGGACCGGGAGTGGACCTACGGTCACCTCGTGGTCGACGAGGCGCAGGAGCTCAGCCCCATGCAGTGGCGGGTGCTGTTCCGGCGGGTGCCGAGCAAATCGGCGACAGTCGTCGGCGATCTTGCCCAGGCGTCGACGATGGATGCGACCCGCACCTGGTCCTCGGTGCTAGCCCCGCATGTCGGCGATCGCTTCGAGATGGAGGAGCTGACGGTCTCCTACCGGACGCCCGGACGCATCATGACGGTGGCCAACGAGCTGCTGCAGGAGTACTTCCCGCAGCTCTCCGTGCCTTCACCGGTGCGTGAGGGCACCTATGATCCGCTGGCTGAGGGCTTCGCCGACATCGAGTCGCTGTGCCGTCAGCTGCCGGAGATCGTACGCAGCGAACGCGCCGAACTCGGCGGCGGCCAGCTGGCTGTCATCGCGATGCCTGAGCACGTCGATCGTGTCGTGGCGGCGCTGGCATCTGATCCTGATGTCGACTTCGCTGCAGGTCCCGCCGGCATCGATCACGCCGTCGCGGTCCTCGATCCCAGTGAGGTCCGGGGCCTCGAATTCGACAGCGTCATCATCGTCGATCCGGCCTCGATCGCCCCTGCCGGCAGTGCGGCAGGAGTCGGGCAGCTGTATGTGTCGCTGACCCGTTCGACGGCACGGCTGAGGATCCTCAGCATCGGCGATTCGGTCCTCGCACCGTTCATCGCAGCAGCGGACCGCACATAAGATCCGTTCGCGCCTCGGCAGCCTCATCGGCTGCTGAGGCGCTCGATCTTTGGGGCAAATTAAAAGCCGCCCGTGGCGTCGGCTTCCCCTCCGATGCCACAGGCGGCGTGCGCCTTGGGCGCACGTTTTATCTTACACATACTTCTGGTCGTTTCACGAACCGGATCCAGCTTCTTCTCACAATTCGTTCAGCCGGGTGAGCGGGATGCTCATGCTTCTTCGTCGCGCTCGGCGCGCAGCGATTCGATCGCGGCTTCGAAGTCCTCCAACGAGTCGAAGCTCTGGTAGACGCTGGCGAATCGCAGGTAGGCGACCTGGTCGAGTTCGCGCAGCGGTTCCAGGATCGCCAGGCCGACCTCGTCGGCCTCGATCTCGGCGATGCCCTGGGAGCGGATCTTCTCCTCGACCTGCTGGGCGAGTTTGGCCAGATCGTCCTCCCCGACCGGTCGGCCCTGGCATGCTTTGCGCACACCGGCAACGACTTTCTGCCGGGAGAACTCCTCGGACACGCCTGAGCGCTTGACGACCGACAGGCTGGTGGCCTCCATGGTGGTGAACCGGCGGGAGCACTGCGGGCACTGACGGCGACGGCGGATCGACGAGCCGTCCTCAGCCGTGCGCGAGTCGACGACGCGTGAGTCAGGGTGGCGGCAGAACGGGCAGTGCATCAGGCCTCCATTCCCGGCTTGCCGCGGCGCAGCCGGACGGCCTCGCCGTGGGCGAGCAGGTCTTCTGCGGCTGCCAGCGTTTCGATGTGGTCGGCGACCTCGGCCAGTGCCGCAGCTGGGTAGTCGATGATCTGGCTTCCCTTGAGGAAGGACTGCACGCCGAGTGCTGAGGCGTAGGCGGCGGTTCCGCTGGTGGGCAGCACGTGGTTCGACCCGGCGCAGTAGTCGCCGAGGGCCACCGGTGAGAACGGGCCGATGAACACAGCACCGGCGTTGGTGATCTGCTCGGCTGCTGCCTGCGGGTCGCTGACGAGCACTTCGACATGCTCACCAGCGTAGGCGTTGACGACGGCCAGCCCGGCCTGCCGGGAGGCGACCTTGAGGATCGCGGACTGCTCCCCGGAAAGTGCGGTGCGGATGCGTTCGGAATGCGCAGCAGCAGCTGCCTGGCGCGCGATCTCCTGCTGCACGGCGTCGATGAGGTCCTGGCTCTCGGTGACGAGCACGGAGGCGGCCATCGGGTCGTGTTCGGCCTGGCTGATGAGATCGGCTGCCACAAGTGCTGGGTCTGCGGTGTCGTCGGCGAGGATGATGATCTCAGTCGGGCCGGCGATCGTGTCGATGCCGACGACTGGGCGCACCCGTGCCTTGGCGGCTGCGACGAAGGCGTTGCCGGGTCCGGTGATGAGGTCGACCGGTTCGAGTTCTTCGCCGTCGTCGAATCCGTGGGCCAGTGCGGCGACAGACTGGGCGCCTCCCATGGCCCACACCTCGTCGATGCCGAGCAGGGCGGCAGCGGCGAGCACTGTCGGGTGGGGCAGGCCGTTGGCCTGCGGGGGCGAGACGATGGCGATCGAGTCGACGCCGGCGGCCTGGGCGGGAACAGCGTTCATGATGACGGTCGAGGGGTAGACGGCCAGCCCCCCGGGGACGTAGAGGCCGACGCGTTCGACCGGCAGCCAGCGCGATGTCACGGAGCCGCCACCGGAGAATGTCGTCGTGGCTGAGGAACGCCGATCGTTCTCAGCGACTTCCCGGCAGCGGCGGATGGTCTCCTCCAGTGCTGCGCGCAGTCCGGCATCGAGGTTCTCGCAGGCAGCGGTGAGCTCCTCGGCGGGCACGCGCAGCAGGTCCGGGCTGACGGAGTCGAACTTCTGTGTGTACTCCAGCACGGCAGCGCGGCCGCGGGTCTCGACGTCGTCGACGATCGGGATGACCGCCTCGGCTGCGGAGGCTGAATCGAGGCGGGCACGCGGCACGGACCGGCGCAGCGTGCGGCGGTCGAGCGGCGTGTCGGTGAGGTCGAGGACATTCATGAGCGCGTGAGTCACGCGCTCCATTCTACGTCCTCTGCTTTCCTGCCGTCCGGTGCCCCAAGCTGCGAGAAGGTGCGGCCGCTGCTGTCGATCAGAAGATCGACGTGGTTGCTGGGGTGGTGAGGCAGCTGGGTCCGAGCAGGCCCTTGAGATCGCCGAACAGGCTCGGGTCTGCTGTCACCCGCAGGCCGCGGTCGAGACGCATGATCGTCGTGCGGTCGCGGTTCGTCAGGCACAGCCGCACCTCGGTCTGTCCGGGGTTGGCCTGCAGGATCATCTTGAGGTTCTCGACGAGGTCCGGTGTGCAGCGTTCGACCGGCATCGACACGTACAGCGGCCGGTCGGCGCGGTCGGTGACGTCCGGGATCGTCATCGACATCGCCATGAGCGAGGTCGGCCGGTCATCGGAGCGGCGGATGCGGCCGGTGACGGTGATGACGAGGTCATTGGTCAGCAGGGTGGCCACCGGCTCGTAGGTGTCGCCGAAGAACATCACCTCCATGCTCGCTTCGAGGTCTTCGATCGTGACGATCGCGTACGGGCGACCGGAGTTCTTCGAGACCTTCCGCGAGACCTGGGTGATCATGCCGCAGATCTTTGTCTGGGATCCATCCTGGCGCTTATTCTCCGGGTCGAGCAGCTGCGCGATCGAACCCTCGGATTCTGACTGCAGGATGTCCTCGAGCCCGTTGAGCGGATGGTCGGAGACGTAGAGACCGAGCATCTCGCGCTCGAAGGCCAGCAGCTCCTTCTTCTCCCACTCGGTGCGCTCGGGGATCTTGACGGCAAAGCTCGACTCGTCCTCTTCGCCGAGGCCGGCGAACAGGTCGAACTGGCCTGCGGCCTCCTGGCGCTTGACGCCGATGACAGCATCGACTGCTTCTTCGTGGATCTCAACAAGGCTGCGCCGGTTGTGGTCGAGGGAGTCGAAAGCGCCGGCCTTGATGAGCGATTCGATGGTGCGCTTGTTGCACACCTGGCTGGGCACCTTGTCGAGGAAGTCGTTGAAGGAGGTGAACTTCCCCTTCTCCTGCCGGGCGTCGACGATGCCTTGGACAACGTTGGTGCCGACATTGCGGACTGCTCCCATGCCGAAGCGGATGTCGTCGCCGACTGGGGTGAAGTTGTTGGCTGATTCGTTGACGTCCGGTGGCAGCACGGTGATGTGCATGCGCCGGCACTCGCTGAGGTAGAGAGCCAGCTTGTCCTTGTTGTCCCCGACTGAGGTCAGCAGGGCTGCCATGTACTCGGCCGGGTAGTGGGCCTTGAGGTAGGCCGTCCAGTAGGACACGAGCCCGTAGGCGGCCGAGTGGGCCTTGTTGAAGGCGTAGTCGGAGAAGGGCAGCAGGATGTCCCACAGTGCTTGCGCAGCCTCTTCGGAGTAGCCGCGTTCCTTCATGCCGCCGAAGAACCCGACCTGCTGCTTGTCCAGCTCGGCTTTCTTCTTCTTACCCATCGCGCGACGCAGAATGTCTGCCTGACCGAGTGAGTAGCCGGCCACCTTCTGCGCGATCGCCATCACCTGCTCCTGATAGATGATGAGGCCGTAGGTGGTGTCGAGGATCTCGGCCAGCGGTTCGGCGAGCTCAGGGTGGATCGGAGTGATCTCCTGCAGGCCGTTCTTGCGCAGCGCGAAGTTCGTGTGCGAGTCGGCACCCATCGGGCCGGGACGGTACAGCGCGATCGTTGCGGAGATGTCTTCGAAGTTGTCCGGGCGCATCATGCGCAGCAGGCCGCGCAGTCCACCGCCGTCGAGCTGGAAGACTCCCAGCGTGTCACCACGGGAGAGCAGCTTGTACGACTCCGCATCGTCAAGGGCCAGATGTTCGAGGTCGAGATCGAAGTCCTTGTTCAGCCGGATGTTCTCGATCGCATCGGAGATGATCGTGAGGTTGCGCAGGCCGAGGAAGTCCATCTTGATGAGGCCGAGGCCCTCACAGGTGGGGTAGTCGAACTGCGTAATGACCTGGCCGTCCTGGAACCGGCGCATGATCGGGATGACGTCGATGATCGGGTCAGAGGACATGATGACCCCGGCGGCGTGCACGCCCCACCCGCGCTTGAGGCCTTCAAGGCCCTTAGCGGTCTCGAAGGTCTCCCGCGCCTCGGGGTCGGTTTCCAGCAGCTCGCGGAACTCCCCTGCCTCGCCGTAGCGCGGTGCTTCGGGCTCTTCGATATCGGCCAGCGGGATGTCCTTGGCCATGACTGCCGGTGGCAGCGCCTTCGTCAGCTTCTCGCCGAGGGAGAACGGCTTGCCCATGATGCGGGCGGAGTCCTTGAGCGCCTGCTTAGTCTTGATGGTGCCGTAGGTGACGATCATCGCTACGCGCTCGTCGCCGTACTTCTCGGTGACGTAGTCGATGACTTCGCCGCGGCGGCGATCATCGAAGTCGACGTCGAAGTCGGGCATCGACACACGGTCGGGGTTGAGGAACCGCTCGAAGATCAGTCCGTGCTCCAGCGGGTCGAGGTCGGTGATGCGCAGGGCGTAGGCGACCATCGAACCGGCACCCGAACCGCGGCCGGGGCCCACGCGGATGCCGTTCTCCTTCGACCAGTTGATGAAGTCGGCGACGACGAGGAAGTAGCCGGGGAAGCCCATCGAGATGATGACGTCGAGCTCGTAGTCGGCCTGTTTGCGCACATCGTCGGAGATGCCGTTGGGGTAGCGGTAGTGCAGGCCCTTCTCGACTTCCTTGACCAGCCATGAGGTCTCGTCCTCACCGGGCGGGCAGGGGAACTGGGGCATGTAGTTGGCGCTGGTGTCAAAGGAGATCTCGCAGCGTTCGGCGATCTCGAGGGTGTTGTTGCACGCCTCGGGCATCTCCTTGAACAGTGCGCGCATCTCCGCTGGCGTCTTGAGGTAGTAGCCGGAGCCGGAGAAGGCGAAGCGGCTGCCGCCCTGGTCGTAGGTCGGTTCGATGAGCTTCGAACCCGACTGCAGGGCCAGCAGCGCTTCGTGGGCCTTGGCGTCGGATTCGTGGGTGTAGTGCAGGTCGTTGGTGGCCACCAGCGGCAGGCCGAGATCCTTCGACAGGCGCAGCAGATCCTTGACCACACGGCGCTCGATCGTCAGGCCGTGGTCCATGATCTCGCAGTAGTAGTTGTCCTTGCCGAAGATGTCGCGGAACTCCGATGCGGCCTTGACGGCTTCGTCGTACTGGCCCAGCCGCAGTCGCGTCTGCACCTCGCCTGAGGGGCAGCCGGTGGTGGCGATGAGGCCCTCGGAGTAGGTGTTGAGCAGTTCGCGGTCCAGGCGCGGGTACTTGGCGAATGCGGAGTCGAGGCTGGCCAGCGAGGATGCTTTGAAGAGGTTGCGCATGCCGGTGTTGTTCTCCGCCAGCAGCGTCTTGTGCGTGTAGGCGCCGCCGCCGGAAACGTCGTCGCCGCGCTGGCTCTCATCGGTGCGCCACTTCACACGGGTTTTGTCGGTGCGTGCGGTGCCGGGAGTCAGGTACGCCTCGACGCCGATGATCGGCTTGATGCCGGCGTCGGTGGCCTGCTTCCAGAAGTCGAAGGCGCCGAAGAGGTACCCGTGGTCAGTCGTGGCGATCGCGTTCATTCCCGAGGCTTTCGTCGCCTGCATCAGGTCGCCCAGGCGGGCGGCTCCATCGAGCATCGAGTACTCGGTGTGCACGTGCAGGTGTACGAAGTCCTCAGCCACGGATCCTCTTTCTCACAGTCGGCATGTCCCGCTTCCGGCGACGCACACCAGTCTAGCGACCGTCAGGGACATCGCGGCTGTGAGGCGGACCCGTTTCGCTCGCTCACCCCTGGGCGACGCGCAGCCGGTCGAGGGCGGTCTGCAGATCCTCGGGATAGTCGCTGGTGAACTCGACCCACTCCCCTGTCTCCGGGTGCGTGAATCCGAGTTCGACAGCGTGCAGCCACTGGCGTTCGAGTCCGAGCTTCTTCGCCAGCACCGGGTCGGCGCCGTAGGGCAGGTCACCGCAGCATGGGTGCTTGGTGGCGGCCATGTGGACGCGGATCTGGTGGGTGCGGCCGGTCTCCAACTGGACTTCGAGCAGGGTTGCCGAGCGGTACGCTTCGATGACTTCGTAGTGGGTCACGGCGTGTTTGCCGTCGGTGCGCACGGCGTAGAGCCCGTCGCGGCGCAGGTTGCGTCCGATCGGCGCTTCGATCGTGCCGATGACAGGATCGGGAAGTCCCTGGACGAGCGCGTGGTAGGTCTTCTTGACGGTGCGCTGCTTGAACGCCCGCTTAAGCACGGAGTAGGCGTGTTCACCTTTGGCCACGACCATGACACCGGAGGTGCCGACGTCGAGGCGGTGGACGATGCCCTGGCGTTCGGCCGCGCCCGAGGTGGCGATGTCGTATCCGGCGGCGACGAGACCGCCGATGACGGTCGGGCCGTGCCATCCTGCCGCTGAGTGGGCGGCGACACCGATCGGCTTGTCGACGACGACGAACGCGTCGTCATCGTAGATGATCTTCATGCCCGGCACCGGTTCGGCGTCGATGCCCAGCGGTTCGGGCTCGGCTGGCATCTGCACGTCGATGCGGGAGCCGGCGATGAGGCGCTCGGACTTGCCGACGACGGTGTCGTTGACGCGCACGCCGTCATCGGCGGCGATGGCAGCTGATGCCGACCGGGACAGGCCAAGCAGCCGGCTGAGGGCCACGTCGACCCGTTCGCCTTCGAGACCTTCGGGAACGAGGAAAGATCGCTCGGTCATCGCTGCGCTCGCGCCTCCTCTGTAGGGGTGTCGTAGTCGCCGCCGGATGACTGGTCGTCTCCGGCGGCGGTGCCGTCGACGCCGATGTTCCGCAGGGTCGTGAGCACGATGGTCACAGCGGCAGCCGAGATTGCGATGTCGGCGACGTTGCAGACGAAGAAGTACAGGTCGATGAAGTCGACGACGGCGCCGTGGAAGAAGCCCGGTGGCCGAAACAGCCGGTCGACGAGGTTTCCGGTCAGGCCGCCGAGCAGCATTCCCAGGCCGGCCGTCCATGCGCGGGAGCCGAGCTTGCGGCTGACGACGAGGATGGCGATGAAGACGCCGATGGCGATGAGAGCGAACAGCCAGGTGGTGTTCTCTCCCATGCCGAGGGCGGCACCGGGATTGCGGTAGAACGTGAAGCCGGCGAGTTCGCCGATGACCGGGATGCGCTCCCGGCCTTCGAGGGTCTGGACGGCGATGAATTTCGTCAGCTGGTCGACGGCGAGCACGGCGATGGCGATGGCGAACAGCACGATGCGCAGACGTCGGTTGCTCGTCTGCGGCACGGGTGTCCTCCTCGGTTCGGCGATACAGCTGTCCATCATACCGATGACCGGCAGCTTCGCACACGCGCAACGGCCGGCCGCCTCATGGCGGCCGGCCGTTCCGGCTGGACCTTGTGACTCAGCGTGGGTGAGTCATCTCAGGTGCCTCAGATCGAGTGACCCGGCTGCTGGTTGCCGCCGAGGGTCTCCGGTGCCAGCGATCCGGAGTTCTCCAGTTCGCGCAGCTGATCGGTGAGGTAGCTCTTGAGGCGGGTGCGGTACTGGCGCTCGAAGTTCTGCAGTCCGTCGATCTCGCGCTCGAGGCTGGTCTTTTGGCTCTCCAGGGTGCTGAGGGTGTCGTCGCGCTTCTTCTCAGCGTCCTTGACGATCTGGTCGGCTTCGGCGCGGGCCTCGGAGATGAGCTTGTCGCGGATGCGCTCACCTTCGGCGACGTGCTCGTCGTGCAGGCGCTGGGCCAGCGAGATGAGGCCGTGGGCGTCCTGGTCGCCTCCGCCTGCTCCACCGTCGACAGCACCGACAGCGGCAGCGGTTCCGGCTGCAGCGGCGTTGGAGCCGAAGCCGTTGGTGGCAGCGCCCTGCTGGGTCTGCTGCGGCTTCTCCTGAGCCTGCTCGCGCGATTCGTCTGCCGACTGCTGCGGGGCGACCAGCGGCGAGGCGGCCTGCTCCTTCTTCTCCTCGGCAGGGGTCTCCTTGACGTCCTGCTCCAAAACAGCGGCGGGCATCGCCTGGGTTGCCTGCGGATCCTCAGCGGTCTGCTGGGCGGCCGGCTGCGATCCGATCGTCTGGGCGCCGGTCTGCTCGGTGCCTGCAGCACCCTGTCCCTGGCTCAGCTCCTGGTTGCGCTGCTCGCACGCCGAGAGCTTCTGACGCAGCTCGTCGTTCTCCTGGTAGAGGCGACGGAGTTCGAGGACGACTTCGTCGAGGAAGTCATCGACTTCCTCCTGGTCGTATCCTTCGCGGAACTTCACGTGCTGGAACCGCTTATTGACAACATCTTGAGGCGTAAGCGCCATGAGGCCACCTTCGATCGGAAATCGTCTTTACTCTACTGTTATACAACAGATGTCGATGCCACTGTACAGCAACGCCAGCTTATTTGTCGTGCAGGCTTTGCCATGATTCGCATCATAATACGCCTTGTGCTTAAGCCGGGTCTCTACCCCGGGCGCGGCGCGGCATCCATCACCTGCTCGATATTGCAGTTCTGTCATATTCACCCGAGGCGAATACCTGCATTCACAAACCGGCGGCTGCTTTCACGACTGTGAAAGGGAATGTCACATTCCCTGGGCTGCGAGGCTGAAGAACACACCGGCGAGGATCTGCACTGCGATGAACACGAGGATGAAGCCCAGGTCCAGGGAGATCTGGCCGAGGCGCAGCGGCGGGATGATCCGGCGCACGAGCTTCACCGGCGGGTCGGTGAGCGTGTAGATGATCTCGGCGAGTACCAGGATGAAGCCGGTGGGCCGCCAGTCACGTGCGAACACCTGGATGAGGTCAATGACGACCCGCGCCAGGAGCACGAAGACGTACAGGCTCAAAGCCTGGCCGATGATCCAAAACAGCAATGACACGAAGGCTTCTCCTGAGGGAACGCAGACGGCGGACTACATTCAAGCGTAGTCCGCCGTTGCTGTTAATGCCGAACCGGGAGCCGCAGCTGCGGCCAGACGCCTCAGCTCTGGTTGAAGAAGCTGGCCTGATGGTCTCCTGCGGCTTCCTCGGTCGATACTTCGATCGACTCGGGGGTGAGGAGGAACACATTGTTGGTGACCTTCTCGATGGATCCGCGCAAGCCGAAGATGAGGCCGGCGGAGAAGTCGACGAGGCGCTTGGAGTTCGCCTCGTCCATTGCCGAGAGGTTCATGATGACCGGCACGCCGTCGCGGAAGGCGGTGCCGATGGCCTTGGCGTCGTTGTAGCTGCGGGGATGGATCGTCTGAATGCGCTGCATGGCGGTGGCCGGTGCACTTTCCACGGGACGAACGGACGGGCGGATCGGGGTGACAGCAGCAGCCGGCGGCTCGAACGGCTCAGGTTCGGCCTCGAGGCCGTCGTCAGCGTAGTCGTCGTACTCGTCCTCATAGGTACGGCGCTGTTCGGTGGGCTGATGACGCAGGTCCTGCTCGTCGTAGTCCTCGACGAATCCCAGGTAGCTGCCGATCTTCTTGAGAGCGGACATGGGCGACTCCTCGTGATTGCGGGCGTCCTTCGCGGTTCGACATGCAAAGGTCTTAGTGAGAACGTACCCCACTGGCAGGTGATGGCCGGGAAAGCGCTGCGGGCGTGTCGAAAGTTCGGGTGAAGTTCTCACCGCGGCTGTGCGGTGGGCTCCATCCAGATGACACCTGCGAATCGGCCGGTCACGGCGTCGCGTCGGTAGGAGAACAGGTCGGGGCTGTCGTAGGTGCCGGCCGAGACCCAGCGCTCAAGCCGCACGCCTTCCCGGCGCAGCTGCTCGGCCACTCCGGCGGCGACGTCGATGGCTGGGGTGCCCTCGGCCGAGACCGAGGCGGCGACCGGTTCGATCTCGGCGATCTCCTCGCGCAGTTCGACCGGCACCTCGTAGCGTCGCGGGGAGATCGAGGGGCCGATGATCGCAGCGATGTTGTCCGCCCCACGCTCACGCATCGCCTTGACAGCAGCGCCGACGACGCCTGCGGCCATGCCCTTGCGCCCGGCGTGGACGCTGGCGATGACCCCGGTATCCGGGTCGGCCAGCAGCACCGGAGTGCAGTCGGCGACGAGGACGGCGAGACCGAGGAGGGTCGATGAGGTCACCTGGGCATCCGCTTCGACGGTGTCGAGCGAGACGGACGAATTGAGGTCATCGAGATCGACGGTGTGCACGGCGGTGCCGTGGACCTGGGAGGTGAAGCTCAGCCGGTCGGCCTGCAGGCCCAGCACCTGGGCGAGCATATTGCGGTTGGCTGTCACCGCCGAGTCGTCGTCGCCGACTCCGCGCCCGAGGTTGAGCGAGTTGTAGGGAGGAACGGAATAGCCGCCCCATCGGTCCGAGAACGCCGCGTGGGCCACGCGGTGAGTTCCCGAAACGACGAAGCGGCTGTGCAGCACGAGGCCGTCCCTGTCTTATTTGAGGAAGTCGGGGATGTCGAGGTCGTCATCGAAGCTGTCGACCTTCTCATCCGGCAGCTCGCGGGGAACCGGGGGTGCAGATTCCTCGCTGGAACCGGCCGAAGCCGAGGCATCGTCCGATCCGCTCGACGAAGAGTCTTCCGAGCGCAGGCTGTATGGGCCAGCCTGGGTGCCCGTATCGCTGGCGGCAGCACCTGCGGCCGCACCGGCGCCGGCGGCTGCCGCACCGACGGCGGCGGGCTGGTTGCCGGATTCGCTGCGGCCGGCGTCTGCCGAACGGCGGTCCTCCGACGACTTGCTGGCTGCCAGCGACGGCGAGCCCTCCACAGCGCCGACCGGCGTGTCGAAGCCGGCGGCGATGACGGTGATGCGGCATTCGTCGCCGAGGTTGTCGTCGATGACGGTGCCGAAGATGATGTTGGCTTCCGGGTGCGCGGCTTCCTGCACGAGGCGGGCGGCCTCGTTGATCTCGAACAGGCCGAGGTCGGATCCGCCCTGGATGCTCAGCAGCACGCCGTGGGCGCCTTCGATGCTGGCTTCGAGCAGCGGCGAGGCGATTGCGGCCTCGGCTGCCTGCACGGCACGGTCGTCGCCGACGGCGGAGCCGATGCCCATGAGCGCTGTGCCGGCGTCCTGCATGACGGACTTGACGTCGGCGAAGTCGAGGTTGATCATGCCCGGCGTCGAGATGAGGTCGGTGATGCCCTGCACGCCCGAGCGCAGCACCTCGTCAGCGGACTGGAAGGCCTCGATGACCGAGACGTTGCGGTCCGAGATCGACAGCAGCCGGTCGTTCGGGATGACGATGAGGGTGTCGACTTCCTCGCGGAGGTCGGCGATGCCCTTCTCCGCCTGGGCCGAGCGGCGCCGGCCTTCGAAGGTGAACGGGCGGGTGACGACACCGATGGTCAGGGCGCCGAGGCCGCGGGCGATGCGGGCGACGACAGGTGCTGCACCGGTGCCGGTGCCGCCGCCTTCGCCAGCGGTGACGAAGACCATGTCGGCGCCTTCGAGCGCTTCGGTGATGGCCTCTTCGGAGTCCTCTGCGGCCTTGCGCCCGATCTCCGGGTCGGCTCCGGCGCCGAGCCCGCGAGTGAGGTCGCGGCCGATCTCGAGCTTCAGGTCAGCTTCGGAGAGGAGCAGCGCTTGTGCGTCGGTGTTGATTGCGATGAATTCGACGCCTTTGAGGCCGACGTCGATCATCCGTTGGACAGCGTTGACACCGCCGCCGCCGGTACCGGCAACCTTGATGTCCGCTCCGGATTGTGGGAATTCAGCCAAGTCGGTTTCCTCTTTCGACGCATCGGGCCCATGCGGGCGTGTGGGCCTATTTTGCCTTCATGTCGACGCTATGGCCCGCTCCCCCTCAGCGCAACTCTCGCACGCGGTGTGTCGAAAGCTTCTGCCCCGGCAGGCCCGATCGGTGCGCCGGGCGGGAGCTTATGAGGTGACCGGCACCTCGGGCACGGAGACGTCGATCGTCTGCGCATCGGTATCGATGAGCTTGGAGGCGATGTCGAATTTGCGGGCGGCGTCCTCGGCGCTGCCGAATCGGATCGTCACCGGGGAGGCGTCTTCGCCGGGGCTGTAGTCGATTTCGATCTTCTCCGGATCACTGGCGCGCACGACGCTGATCTGCTCGGGCACCCCGTCAGGCAGTTCGTCGAGCAGTGCCAATGCGGCGCTGATCGTCTCCTTGCGGTCGGCTCCGGCGGTGAGTTCGAGGCACGCCAGTCCGTCGGGTTCGCCGGTGACGGTGTCGATCGTCGTGCCGGTGGCATCGACGCGGTCCCAGCCGGAGCCTGCGCGCACGGCGATGAGCGGGGTGCGGTCGGTGACCGTGATGGACAGAGCGCGCGGGCCGGCCCAGCGGGCCTTCGCCGAGGCGGCCTTCGGCAGGCGCTTGAGGGCGGCCTTCTCGACTGCACCGGGCATCGCCTGCGGCAGCGGGGTGCCGGACCAGTCGGCCAGCACCGCTTCTTCGATCTGCTCGGCGGTGTAGAACTCCGTCGCCTTGGCTTTGACGCTGGTGATCGCCAGCACCGGGGAGAACCAGGCGGCGGCCAGCAGCCCGATGATGACCGCGGCGCTGCCGGCGATGACGAGGATGCGTGTGAGCCGGGCGCGGCGGCGGGCGGCGAGCCGGTCGGACAGGCTCGCGGTCGCCTCGGTGCTGCCGGTGTGCGTCTGCGTCATCGCCTGCCGGTCACCAGGCCGTTTCGAGTGCGGCGACGATCTCGGGGCCGAGGATCGTGACGTCGCCGGCGCCGATGGTGATGACGATGTCGCCGGGCTGGACGCGGGAGACGACGGTCGGCACGGCATCGGAGAAGGCCGGCAGGAAGGTGGCGTTGTCGTGCGGGACCTCCTCGGCGACGATCGCGCCGGTCACCCCAGGGATCGGGTCCTCGCGGGCGGGGAACACGTCGAGGACGATCGCCTCATCGGCGATGCCGAGCGCCTGGCCGAACTCCTGCTTGAAGTTCTGGGTGCGGCTGAACAGGTGCGGCTGGAAGATCGCGTGCACCCGCCCGCCGGGGGCCACGACCGAGCGGGCGGCGGTGAGCACGGCGCTGACCTCGGTCGGGTGGTGGGCGTAGTCGTCGTAGACGCGCACGCCGTGGGCGGTGCCGCGCAGCTCGAAGCGCCGGCGGGTGCCGCCGAAGCCGGCGAGGCCCGCAACAGCGGCATCGAGGTCGCCGCCGAGGTGGTGGACGACGCAGAGTGCGGCGGTGGCGTTGGCGGCGTTGTAGGCGCCAGGCTGCTGGAGTTCGACGTCGAGGTCACGGCCGTCGAGGGTGACGGTGAAGGCGGTGCCGACCTCGCCGGGGCGCAGGTCGGTGATCGGCACATCGGCGGTCTCGGCGAATCCATAGGTGACGACGGTGGTGCCCTCAGCGGCGGCTTGGGCTGCGATCTCGCGGGATCCGGCGTCGTCGGCGCAGGCGATGAGCACACCGCCGCGGCTGCGCACGTGGCTGGCGAAGTCGACGAAGGCCTGGCGCACACCAGCCCAGTCGCCGTAGTGGTCGAGGTGGTCGGCCTCGGCGTTTGTGATGACGGCGACGGCCGGTTCGTAGAGCAGGAAGGAGCCGTCGGATTCGTCGGCTTCGGCGATGAACGCCTCGCCGGTGCCGTCGTGGGCGTTGGTGCCCGAGGCGGTGAGCACTCCCCCGATGACGAACGACGGGTCCCCGCCGCCGGCCTGCAGGGCGACCGTCGTCATCGATGTTGTCGTCGTCTTGCCGTGAGTGCCGGCGATGGCGACAGTCGTGCGGCCGTGCATGAGGCTTGCGAGTGCCGCTGAGCGGTGGATGATGCGCAGGCCCTTGTCGCGGGCGGCGGCCAGTTCGGGGTTGTCCTGGCGGATGGCTGAGGAGACGACGACGGTGTCGACGTCGGCGATGTTCTCTGCCCGCTGGCCGATCGCGATCTCCGCGCCGAGGGCGCGCAGGGCTGCAACGACCGAGGAGTCCTTCGCATCGGAGCCGGTGACGGTCATGCCGCGCATGAGCATGATCCGGGCGATGCCGGACATGCCGGCGCCGCCGATGCCGATGAAGTGGACGCGGCCGAGTTCAGCGGCCGGGATGATCGGCGTGTCAGGGGCTGCTGCCATCTGTCAGTCGTCCTTTGTGCGTTCTTTGCGGTTGAGCAGTTCCGGCGGGTACGGCCGGTGCGGATGCTCCCGGCCGAGGGCCGCATACATCTTATGCACCATCGTGCGCGCAGCTGCCATAGGGAAGTCGGCGGCCAGGGCGGTTTCGCTCATCGCCTGCAGGCGCGCCGGGTCGGTCAGCAGCGGCAGGATCGTGCCGGTGACCGCGCCCGTGTCGAAGTCGGCGTTGTCGATCATGAGTGCCGCGCCGGATTCGACGAGGCCTGCAGCGTTGAGGCGCTGCTCGCCGTTGCCGATCGCCAGCGGCACGAACACCGTCGGAACTCCGGTGATCGACACCTCGGCGACGGTCCCGGCACCGGAGCGGGCGATGAGCAGGTCGGCGGCCAGATAGGCGTTGTGCATCCCGTCGACGTATTCGACGACGTGGTAGTCCGGGACCGAGGCGGCTGCGGCGGCGACGTCTGCGGCCTTGCCGGCGCCGGTGATGTGGAGGATCTGCACGCCTGCTGCCGCGATGTTCTCGATCGCTCCGGCGAAGGCTTCGTTGAGCCGCTGGGCGCCGGACGATCCGCCGGTCACCACGAGGGTCGGCAGGTCTTCGCGCAGACCGAGATGCTGGCGGGCAGCGGCCCGCTGGGCGGGGTCGGTGTAGTCGACGAGTTCGATCTGAGAGCGGATCGGCATGCCGACCTGGCTGCCCTTGAGCGGGGTGCCGGAGAAGGTGTAGCCGATGTTGGCCGCAGGCGTGAAGCCGGCGCCGAGGCGGTTGGCCAGTCCCGGCCGGGCGTTGGCTTCGTGGATGATGACCGGGATCTTCGCGAGTTTGGCAGCCAGGTAGGCCGGCGGGCAGACGTAGCCGCCGACTCCGACGACGATGTCGACGTGGCGGTCGCGGATGAGCCGGCGGACCTTGCGCACGGTGCCGGCCAGCCGCCCGGGGAAGCGCAGCAGGTCGGTGTCGATGCTGCGCGGGGCGGGCACCTTGTCGATGGTGACGAGTTCGAAGCCGGCTTCGGGTACGAGGCGGGTCTCCAGGCCGGCGGGCGTGCCGAGCATGATGATCTCAGCTTCCGGGTCCTGGAATCTCAGGTCCTCGGCGATGGCGAGCATCGGGGCGACGTGGCCGGTGGTGCCGCCGCCGGCGAACAGGGCTGTCAGGGGTCGGGTCATGTCCTCTTCTTCTTCCGTAGGCGCAGCGGTGAGGAGGCGAGCACGGCCAGGGATTCGCGCACCCGGGCGTTCTGGGCGCGCATCGCCTCCTGCGCCCCGGATTCGGCGCGCGCGAAGGCGAGCACGACCCCGGCGGCGATGCAGGTGGCCAGCAGTGCGGAGCCGCCGTAGGAGACGAAGGGCAGCGGCACGCCGATGACCGGCAGCACCCCGGAGACGACGCCGATGTTGACGAGTGCCTGGCCGATGAGCCACATGAAGATCCCGGCGGTGGCGGCCTGGATCATCCGGTCGTCGGTGCGCAGCACGATGCGGATGAGGCCGTAGCCGAGCACGGAGAACAGCAGCAGCACTGCCACGGAACCGAGCAGGCCGAGCTCTTCGCCGATGATCGCGAAGATGAAGTCGTTGTGCGCCTCGGGCAGCCACAGCCACTTCTCCCTGGAGGCGCCGAGTCCCACGCCGAACCAGCCGCCGGAGGCCAGGGCGAATAGTCCGTGGTTGGACTGCCAGTGCTGGCCGAGTGGGTCCATCGCCTCGTTCTCGTGGCCGACGAACATCGCGCGGATGCGGGCCATGCGGTTGGCACTCGTGATCACGAGGAGGGTGACGACGGCGGCGATGCCGAGGAAGGCGGTGATGAGGTAGCGCCATGGCAGTCCGGCGACGAACACGGTGCCCAGTGCGGTGGCCATGACGATGAGGGCGGTGCCGAGGTCGCGTCCGGCCAGTACGAGCCCGAGTACGGCGGCGAGTCCGATGATGGCGGGCATGACCTCTTTGAGGCTGGTGAGTTTGGTGGCTTTGTGGGCGAAGAACGTCGCCAGCCAGATCGCCAGCGCCACCTTGGTGAATTCGGCTGGCTGGCCCTGGAAGCCGCCGATTCTGATCCAGCCGGCGTTGCCCTGCACCTCGTGGCCGAGGCCGGGGATGAGCGGCAGCGTCTGCAGTGCGAGAGCGCCGATGAAGATGATCGGGGCGGCCTTCCTGAACCAGTTCACCGGCGCGTAGGACAGGGCGATCATGACGGTCACGCCGATGATCGCGTAGATGCCTTGCCGGTTGAACACGGAGAACGAGGAGCCCTCCCCTGCCCGGTAGGCGGTGATGGAGGAGGCCGAGAGCACCATGATGAGGCCGAAGCCGATGAGTGCGAGCACGCAGATGAAGACGAGGTAGTAGCTGGTGACCGGCAGGTCGAGCAGCCGGCGCAGGCTGGCCATCACGCCGGTCCCGCGCGTGAAGTCAGCTGCGCGCGTCCGCCGGGTCTCGGCGTCGTGCCGCAGCGAGGCCATCTCAGCTCACCTGGTCCTGCACGGCTGCGGCGAACAGCGCCCCGCGTGTGCCGTAGTTGAGGAACTGGTCCATGCTCGCAGCCGCCGGGGCGAGGAGCACGGTGTCACCATCGGAGGCCAGCTCGCGGGCAGCGGTGACGGCGGCGCGCATGAGCGCCTCGCCTCGCCGGGTCTCATCGGCCGGGCCCGAGGTCTCGGTCGCCTCATCCTCGCCGGTGGCCGGGTCGATGCGCACGAGCGGCACCGCGGGTGCGTGTGCGGTGAGCACGCTCGTGTAGGGGTCCGGGTCGGTGCCGATGAGCACGACGCCGGTCAGCCGGTGGGCGTGGGTGCTGATGAGCTCGGTGAGGTCAGCGCCCTTCGTCAGCCCGCCGGCGATCCACACGATCCGTTCGGCCGAGGCCAATGCGGCGTCGGCGGCATGCGGGTTGGTGGCTTTGGAGTCGTTGATCCAGCGCACTCCCCCGGATTCGGCGACGACGGCCATCCGGTGATCGGCCGGCTGGTGGGTGCGCAGTCCTTCGCGCACGGCAGCTGGTGGGATGTCGAGGCTGCGGGCGAGGGCGGCTGCGGCCAGGGCGTTGGCGATCTGGTGGGGTGCGACCGGTGCACCGGCGCTGCCGACGGCGGTGGCGACGTCGTCGAGTGAGCCGAGTTCGGCTGCCGTGGACTGCCGGTTGTGCAGGTATGCACGGTCGACGAGGACTCCGTCGACGACGCCGAACTCGCCGGGGGCCGGCATTCCGGTGGTGAAGCCGATCGCGCGAGCGCCACCGATGACCTCGGCGTCCTCGACGAGCCGGCGGGTGGCCGGGTCGTCGACGTTGTAGACGCAGGAGGCCGCGACGTTCGTGTAGGCGCGGGCCTTGTCAGCGCAGTAGTCCTCATAGCTGCCGTGCCAGTCGACGTGGTCTTCTGCCAGGTTGAGCACGGCGGCGGCATGCGCGCTCATCGAGTACTGCCAGTGCAGCTGGAAGCTTGAGAGCTCGATAGCGAGCACGTCGGCGGCCGGGTCGAGGACGGCTTCGATGAGCGGCTGGCCGATGTTGCCGCAGGCTTTGGCGTGAAGGCCGGCGGCGGTGAGCATCGAGGCGAGCATCGAGGTCGTCGTGGTCTTGCCGTTGGTGCCGGTGACGACGAGCCAGGGTGCGGTGTTGTGGCCGCGGACCCGCCAGGCGAGTTCGACTTCGCCGATGACGGGGATGCCGCGTTCGTGGGCGGTCGTGAAGATCGGGTGGTCGGGTCGCCAGCCCGGTGAGGTGACGACGAGGTCGGGGATCTTGCCGGCCGCGCTGGTCGGCAGGTCGGTGACGTGTTCGGGCCCGCGCCGGATGTCGACGTCGAAGACGCCGAGGATCGTCTCCCATTCGCTCAAGTCCCGCTCGGTGTCGCCGTCGACGACGATGACCTCTGCGTGGCGTTCGGCTAGGTGGACGGCCATCGGGAAGCCGGAGACTCCCAGGCCGGTGACGACGATGGTGAGACCGTGCAGGCTCTGGGTCGGTCCGTGCAGCACGTCCGGGATGTTCTCGGCGTGCGGGTAGTCGACTGGCTCCCAGCCTTCGGGGTGCAGGGGCAAGTCGGCTGCCGGCGGGGGTGAGAAGGTCATCCCGGCCAGCGGGTTATCTGGAGTGCCGTTGCTGTCAGCGGGCAAGGTTGGACACCCATTCGGCGTAGAAGAGCGCGATCGCGCCGACGACGAAGAGCACGGCGATGATCCAGAAGCGCACGACGATCGTGACCTCGCCCCACCCCTTGAGTTCGAAGTGGTGCTGCAGCGGTGCCATGCGGAAGACGCGTTTGCCGGTGAGCTTGTAGGAGGCGACCTGGATGATGACGCTGAGGGTGATGATGACGAACAAGCCGCCCATGACGACGAGCAGCAGTTCGGTGCGCGACATGATCGCCAGGCCGCCGATCGCCCCGCCGATCGCCAGCGAGCCGGTGTCGCCCATGAAGATCTTCGCCGGCGAGGTGTTCCACCACAGGAATCCGATGCAGGCTGCTGCCAGGGCGGCGGCGACGATCGTGAGGTCGCGGGGGTCGCGGACCTCGTAGCAGCCGGCGCGGGCCTCGGACATGAGCGAGCAGTTCTGCGTCGACTGCCACGTGTTGATCATGACGTAGCCGAGGAACACGACTGCTGAGGCGCCGGCGGCCAGGCCGTCGAGGCCGTCGGTGAGGTTCACGGCGTTCGACACAGCGGTGATGATGAGGTTGGCCCACACGATGAAGAGCACGGTGCCGAAGATGACGCCGGCGAACGCGAGGTCGATGTTGGTGTCGCGGATGAAGGAAATCGCCGAGGATGCCGGAGTCACGCCGTAGCGGTTGGGGAAGTTGAGCGCCAGAATCGCGAACGTGATGCCGACGAAGCCCTGCCCGATGATCTTGCCGCGCGGGCGCAGGCCCAGGGACCGCTGCTTGGAGACCTTGATGTAGTCGTCGAGGAAGCCGATCGCGCCGAGGCCTGCGGCCAGCCACAGCACGAGCAGCCCGGAGACCGTCGGCCAGGAGCCGGTGACGAGGTGGGCGATGAGATAGGAGGCGATCGTCGCCGAGACGATGACGACACCGCCCATCGTCGGGGTGCCGCGCTTGGTGGCATGCGATTCAGGCCCGTCATCGCGGATGAACTGGCCGTAGCCGCGGCGGACGAGCTGGCGGATGTAGACCGGGGTGCCAACGAGCGTGAACAGCAGGCTCAGGCACGCGGCGAGCACAACTGCGATCATTGGGCCCCCGAGATTCCAGCGATCTCGTCACCGAGGTAGCGCAGTCCGGCATCGCGTGAGGACTTGAACAGCACGATGTCACCAGGCTGCAGCTCGGCGTTGAGCAGATCGCGGGCCTCAGCGACGGTGGCCACCCAGGCGGCCTCGTTGCCCCAGGAGCCTTCGAGGTGGGCTGCCTGGTAGATCGGGCGGGCGCCTTCGCCGACGGCGATCGTGCGGTTGATGTTGAGGCGGACGGCCTGCCGGCCGACGGTGTCGTGGGCGGTGACGGAGTCCTCACCGAGCTCGAGCATCTCACCGAGCACGGCGACGGTCCGCCGCGGCGGGGTTTCCTCATCGCCGCGGCCCATCGCGGCCAGCGTCTTGAGGGCTGCGGCCATCGAGTCGGGGTTGGCGTTGTAGGCGTCGTTGAGCACGGTCACACCGCTGGGCGAGTCGATGAGCTCCATCCGCCACCGGCTGGCAGCGCCCGAGGTGCCCAGGGTGGTGGCGATGGTGCGTGATTCGACGCCGCACAGGTGGGCGACGGCGGCTGCGGCGAGGGCATTGTCGACGTGGTGCTCACCGAGCAGGGCGAGTTCGACCGGCTGGGGCTCCTCATCGGGCAGCTGCAGCTGGAACGACGTCCGGCCCGAGGCGTGGGATTCGATGTCGCCGGCGCGCACAACCGGTTCACCCTCGGAACCGGGGTTCGAGGAGAACCACAGCGTGTTGACACCGGGGGCGAGCACATCGTGCATCGCACGCACCCTGGCGTCATCGGCGTTGAGGACCGCCCAGCCGCCGCTGGTGAGCGATTCGACGAGCTCGGACTTCGCCCGTGCAGTATTCTCGACTGAGCCGAACACACCGGAGTGGGCGCTGCCGACGTTGAGTTCGACGGCGATGTCGGGGCGGATGAGGGAGGTGAGGTAGGCGAGGTTGCCGATCGTGCGCGCACCCATCTCGAGGACGAGGAAGCGCGTCGACTCGTCGGCCCGCAGGGCCGTCAGCGGCACACCGACTTCGTTGTTGTAGGAGTTCGGCGGCCACACAGTCTCCCCGACCGAGAGCAGCAGGTCAGACGTCAGGTCCTTGACGGTGGTCTTGCCGGCCGAGCCGGTGATCGCGATGACGGTGAGCTCGCCGGATTCGCGCAGCGCGGCGACGTTGAGGGAGGCGAGCTGGCCGAGGGCTGCAGTGGCGTCGGAGACGTGCAGTGTCGGCAGGTGCTCGCCGTCGACAGCGGGCACCGCCTCTGCGATGACGAGGGCGGCTCCGGCTTCGACGGCGGCCGGGGCGAAGGTGATCCCGTCGGTCTGCTCACCACGCCGAGCGACGTAGATGTCCCCGGGGCTGACCTCGCGGGAGTCGGTGACGACCCCGCCGGTGAGCATCGTGTCTTCAGATACGCCGTACAGGCTGCCCTTGAGGGCAGCGGCAACTTCTCCTGCAGAAAAACTCTTCATATCAATCCTGAACTCTACCTGCTGCAACGCCCGAAGGCCGTGAAGCGCAGGCCCGGCGAGTGTGTTCTCGGTCATCGAAGGGGTGGACGACCCCGGCGATCTCCTGGCCGGTCTCGTGCCCCTTGCCGGCCACGAGAAGGGTGCCGGTCTCCCCTGCTGCTGCGACGCCGGCGATGATCGCCTCAGACCGGGCGGGGATCTCCTCGATGCGGGTGGCGCGGGCCGTTCCCGAGGCGCGGGCCGCCTCGGCACCGGAGCGCACCGCAGCGCGGATGGCGGCGGGGTCTTCGGCGCGGGGGTTGTCGTCGGTGACGATGACGACGTCGGCACCGCGGGCAGCGGCAGCACCCATATCGGCGCGCTTGGAGGGGTCGCGGTCGCCGCCGGCGCCGCAGACGATGACGAGCGGGCGGCCGGATTCGGCCAGGCCGCCGAGCACCTGGGTGATGGCGTCAGGGGTGTGAGAGTAGTCGACGACGGCCAGCGGGGCTGCGCCGTTGACCTGTTCCATGCGTCCGGGCACGGTGACCTCGAAGGAGCCGGCGACGGCTGCCAGCGCGTCGAGGTCGGTGCCGGATTCGAGCAGCAGGGCCAGGGCCAGGGCGGTGTTGGCGACGTTGAAGCTGCCCGGCAGCGGGGCGCGGGCGGGAAGTGTTCCGGCTGGTGTGTGCAGGGTGAAGTGCGGGCCGGACTCGTCGGCGATGAGGTAGGTGGGGTTCTCGGCGGTCTCGCGGGAGATCGTGGCGACCGGCACCTCGGCGATGGCCGCCAGGCGGCGGCTGTAGTCATCGGCGAGCATGATGACCCCGCGGTCGGAGAACGCCGGGGTGAACAGGGTGGCCTTGGCCTGGAAGTACTCCTCCATGCTGGCGTGGAAGTCGAGGTGGTCCTGGCTGAGGTTGGTGAACCCGGCAACAGGGAAGTGCGCGCCGTCGACGCGGTGCTGGGCCAGGGCGTGGGAGGAGACCTCCATCGCACACGTGTCGACGCCGGCTGAGCGCATGCGGGCGAACAGGGCGTGCAGCTCAGGGGCCTCAGGTGTGGTGCGCACGGCTGGCTGCGTCTGCCCGGCGATTGTCGTGGCGACGGTGCCGATGAGCCCGGTGGTCCGTCCCAGGGCGGTGAGCAGGCCGTCGAGGATGTAGCTCGTCGTGGTCTTGCCGTTGGTGCCGGTGATGCCCAGCAGCTGTGGAACATCCGGGTCGGTGCCGTAGATCTGGGCGGCTATGCTGCCCAGGCGTGCGCGCGGGCTCTCGGTGATGAGCAGGCACAGCTCATCGAGGGCCGGGGCTGCCGAGTCGGCGGCGAGGGCGGTTTCGATCATCTGTTTGCCGGCGGGGTCGGTGAGGATTGCGCGGACGCCTGCGGTGATGAGGGATGGGGCGAACTGGGCGCCGTGGACGTTGGCGCCGGGCAGGGCCGCGTACAGCCAGCCGGGCTGGGTCTGCCGCGAGTCGTGGCTGACGCCGTGCACCTCGGTGTCGGCCGGGCCGGTGACCGCGACGTCGTCCGGCAGCTGCAGTTCGGTGATCCGCATTACTTCCATTCCCCTGGGTAGAGATCGGGTTCCTCGGTCGATGGTGGCACACCCATATGACGCAGGGTGAATCCTGCGACGTCGGAGAACACCGGGGCCGCTGCGGTGCCGCCGTAGTAGCCCTTGCGGGGCCGCTGCAGGGTCACTGACACAGCGATCTTCGGGTCCTCGGCCGGTGCCGCACCGACAAAGGAAGCAGTGTAGCCGTCATAGCCGGGTCCGTTCTCATTCGGCGCCTGCGCAGTGCCGGTCTTGCCTGCCACCCGGTAGCCGGGGATCTGCGCGGACTGGCCGGTGCCCTCGGCGACGACGCCTTCGAGCATGCGCATGAGTTCGCCTGCCGCTTTTTCGCTGATGACCTGTTCGGGATCGGCTGGTGCGATATCGGTCACGCGGCCGGAATCGTCGACGGTGCCGGTCACGAGCTGCGGGGCGACCTTCTTCCCGCCGTTGGCGATGGTGGCCATCGCCGCGGTCGTCTGCAGTGAGGTGGCTGCCACGCCCTGGCCGAACATGACGGTGTACTTGGTGCGGCCGTCCCATTCATCCGGCGGGTAGAGCAGGCCGCGGGTGGTGCCGGGGAAGTCGATGCCGCTGGGCTGGCCGAAGCCGAACTTCGTCAGATACTCGTAGCGCTCCTCAAGGGAGAGCTTGTCGCCGGAGAGGATCGTGCCGGTGTTCGAAGACTCTTCTAAGATCCCGGCGACGGTGAGCTTCTGGTCCGGGTGGCTGCTGGAGTCGCGGAACTCCTCGCCGTTGGGTGCCTTCCACTTTTCGGGCACGACGAACTTGTCGGTCGGGGTGGCTTTGCCGGTGTCGAGCAGCGCTGCGGCGGTGACCATCTTGGCAGTCGAGCCGGGTTCGAAGGAGCCGGAGAAGATCCGTGATCCGCGGTCTTCGGCATCAGCCTTGCCGGGGTTGTTCGGGTCGACGCTCGGGGCTTCGGCGGCGGCGATGATCCGTCCGGTGCCGACTTCGAAGATCGTCACGGTGCCCCATTCGGCTTCGTGCTTCTTGACCTGGTCGGCGATCGCCTGCTGGGCGTAGTACTGCACATCGGAGTCGAGGCTCAGCTGCAGGCCCTGGCCGTTCTGGGCTGGGGTGATGTTCGAGTCGCCGAGCGGGATGATGTCGCCGGACAGGCCGCGCTCGTACTGCTGTTCGCCGTCGCGGCCGCGCAGGGTGCCGTCATGCTGGAGTTCGAGGCCGGCCAGTGCCTGCCCGTCGGAGCCGACGAAGCCGAGCAGGTTGCCGCCGACCGCACCGGCTGGATATGAGCGGATGGCGTACTCGTCGGCGGTGATGCCGGGGATGTCGCGGGCCTTGATCGCCTGCCACACCTCGGCGGTGATGCCATCGGCGACGACGGACCACTGCCGGTCGCCGTGCAGCATCGGATACAGCAGGCCGGGATCGGTGTCGAGGTCTTCTGCCAGCTGTTCGGCGGCACCCCAGGCACCGATGATGACGCCGTCCTTGTTCTTGTACTTGCCGACGTTCTGCTGGTCGGCGACCAGCCGGTAGCGCATCGCGTTGTCGGCCAGCACGGTGCCGTCGGCGGCGAGGATGACGCCGCGGGAGGCCGGCAGGGACAGGGTCACGAGCCGGGAGTCGAGTGCCCGCTCAGCCAGCCGGCGGGTGTCCATCCCCTGGATGTAGAACAGCTTGCCGGTGATCGCGATGATGAGAAGCACGGCGCAGATGGCGAGGAACTTCATCCGCTTCTGCGGGTCGGCCACCCGGGCCGGTTTGGGCGTACGGGTTTTCGGCTTCGCTGTCACCGGTGTGCGCTTGGGTCCGGTGGCGCGGCGAACAGGCTTCTTCTGGGCGGTGGCTGTCGTGCTGCGCGGGGACCGAGAGGTGCTGCCGGAGGCGCGAGTGCTGCCAGCTGCCCGCGCGCCACCGCTGCCGGTGCGGGCTGGTCGCTTCGCTGACCGGCTGGCGGGTCGTTGCCGCGGGGAAGCGCCGGTGCGTGCGGCGGTCTTCCGCTTCTGCGGCTTGCCCATGACGTCTGCTCCCCCTTGCTGTCCGGCTGTCTGCTGTTCGGCCTGTGTGGTCTGCGGCCCCCGAGCACCGGTTCCGGTGTCAGCGCGGGACGGTGAGCTGCGGCGGGCTGAGCTCCTCTGCGCCGGAGTCGCCGACGGCCGGGAGCTTCTCATCTGATCGTAGGTTCGGGCGGACGGCTTCACGGGTATCGGCACGCGGGCCCGGCACCTTTTCTGCTGAGCCTTCGCTGAGAGCCGGCACCTCGCCGGGGTCGATGACGGACCCGTCGGACAGGCGCAGATACTTCACGTGCGTCGGCTGGTGCATGCCCATCTCCTCGGCCGCTTTAGTGATCGACTGCGGGCTTTCGCGGTAGGAGATGTCCTCGGTGAGCCGGTCGCGTTCGCTGTGCAGCTGACGCTGCTCGGCGGTGAGCTTCTCGACCTGGAAGGAGCTGTGGGAGATGAAGATGTTGAGCAGCAGCACGGCGACGAGCCCCATGAGCAGCAGACCGACGAACATGAGGCCGGCCGGTGTGCGGCGCTTGGCCAGGCCCGGGACGATGAGCTTGAGGCGGGATGCCTCGCTGCGGGTCAGCGGCGCGGTGCGTGAGCGGGCCGTACGGGACGGGGCGGCGGAGGTCGTGACGGCGCGGGCGACGGGGCTCATGAGGAACGGTCACCTTTCATCTGCGATGCTGCTGTCTTCGTGCGGTCCGTTGTCTTCGTGCGGTCCGTGCGGCGGGTCTTCTGCACGGCCCGCAGGCGCACGGAGGCGGCTCGCGGGTTGCTCTCGATCTCCTCGGCCGCAGCCTTCTCGGCCCCGCGGGTCAGTGCGGTCAGCCAAGGCTGCAGGTCCGGTGGGATGACCGGCAGGTCGGCTGGTGCCTGGCTTTCGAGTCCTGCCCGGAAGGCGCGCTTGACGATCGTGTCCTCCAGGGACTGGTAGGACTCGACAACGACGACCCCGCCGACATGCACAGCGTCGAGCGCCTGGGTCAGGGCTGAGCGGAGGATGTCGAGTTCGGCGTTGACCTCGATGCGCAGCGCCTGGAACGTGCGCTTGGCCGGATGCGAGCGGTTGCGCTGCCCGGCTGGCTGCGGGATGACGCGCTGGAGCATCGCCACAAGCTGGTCGGAGGTCTCCCAGGGCGTCTCGTCCCGGTCGGCCACGATGACGCGGGCGATCTTGCGGGCGTAGCGCTCCTCGCCGTAGTCGCGCAGGATGCGGGCCAGCTCGGCCTCCGGGTAGGTGTTGAGCACCTGCGCGGCGGTGAGCTCATCACCGGGATCCATCCGCATGTCCAGCGGAGCTGAGCGGGCGTAGCTGAAGCCGCGGGCGTCCTCATCGAGGTGCATCGAGGAGACCCCGAGGTCGAACAGCACTCCGCTGACGGCGCTGTGCCCGGCGCGGGCGATGACCGCTGCCATCTCATCGTCGGTGGCGTGGAAGGCTTCGAAGCGCTCTCCGTAGCCGGCCAGCCGCGCGCCTGCGATCTCAAGGGCATGCGGGTCGCGGTCGATGCCGATGAGCGCGGCCTGCGGGAAGGCGTCGAGGATGCCCTCGCTGTGCCCACCTGCCCCGAGCGTCGCGTCGACGATGACCGGGGTGATGCCCTCCGCCTCGGCGGCGGCGACCCCATGGCCGAGGAGCTGGACGCAGCGCTCAAGCAGGACGGGGGTGTGCGGTGCCTGTGCCATGTCTCCTCCTCTGCATCGTCGAGCGGTGATGGTGCTGGTCGCGGTGGTGCGCGGTGCCGCTGGGACCAGAACCTCGTCCGCCTGTGCCCTGCCACCGGGGAAGTGCGTCAGGACCGGAGGGCTTTGGAACCGGGGAAGTATCCCAAAACCACCAGGCGGGCGAGGATCTCAGCCCAGCGACTAGATCACACCGGGAATCACCTCGTCGGACCGATCGGCGAAGCCCTGCTCGGTCTCTGCCAGGTAGGTCTCCCATGTCGGTGCATCCCAGATCTCTGCACGGTTGCCCATGCCGATGACTGCGACGTCGCGATCCAGGCCGGCGTAGCGGCGCAGGATCTGCGGAACGGTGATGCGCCCCTGCTTATCCGGTTGTTCTGCGGAGGCTCCGGAGAGGAAGACGCGCAGGTAGTCCCGCGCTTCCTTGCTCGTCATCGGCGCCGATCGCATCTGCTCGTGGACGGTCTCGAACTCCCGCGTGGAGAACAGGGTGAGGCAGCGCTCCTGGCCGCGGGTGAGAACGAGACCGTTCTCAAGCTCGTTGCGAAACTTCGCAGGCAGGATGAGCCGACCTTTGTCATCAAGGCGCAGGAGATGCGTCCCCAAGAACATGTCGCTCACCCCTTTCGAAACCATCCGGTTCCGATAGCAACCACTGTACTCCACTTCTCCCCACCTTTTCTATACATTTGCTTATGTGTGGCGGATTTCTCGCTGTTTTCGCTGGTCAGATAGGTGGTGGAAAGTGGGGTTTTTGGGCAGAGAACCCGTGCCCAAGGCGGTGGCTGGGCGGGCTGCAGGGCGCTTGCGGCCGTCGCCGAGGCGGTCGCGGGCCTGATTTGGCGGGTTCTGGGGCCTGTGTGGAGGGATGTGGGGTGGCCGGTGGTGGGAAGTGGGGTGAGGGCTGGAAGAGGCGGGTGAGGTGGAGTCGAACCGCCTCGTCGGGGACAATGGAGCCTATGAGCATTCCGAGCGATCCGCAGCAGCCGCTTTCGCGCCGCCAGGCCCGCGAGTCCGGCTATCCCGTCCCACAGTCGCAGCAGCCCGCCCACGGTTCATCGGCGGTCGGGTCGCAGCCGAGCGGAGCCCAGGCTCCGTTCATCAGCAGCCAGCCGGCGGCCCCGGCAGGCCAGCAGGGCGTTGATCCGCGCATCCAGCATGTCCAGCGGATCGCCGAGAACGCCCGCCAGGCGATGAACTCAGTGCTCGACGGCAAGGACCGGGTCGTGCAGATCGCGCTCATCACGCTGCTGGCCGGCGGCCACCTGCTGCTTGAGGATGTGCCCGGTGTCGGCAAGACGCTGCTGGCCAAGTCGCTCGGCCGGGTCGTCGACGGTTCGGTCAAGCGCATCCAGTTCACCCCGGACCTGCTGCCCAGCGATGTCATCGGCGTCAACCTGTTCAACCAGGAGTCCCGCCACTTCGAGTTCCGGCCCGGCCCGGTGTTCGCCAACATCGTCATCGCCGATGAGATCAACCGCGCCTCGCCCAAGACCCAGTCGGCGATGCTGGAGTGCATGGCCGAATCCCAGGCCAGCATCGACGGCACCACCTATCCCCTGCCGGCGCCGTTCATGGTCGTGGCCACCCAGAACCCCATCGACATGGAGGGCACCTATTCGCTGCCCGAAGCCCAGCGCGACCGCTTCACCGCCCGTGTGTCGATCGGCTACCCCGATCAGGCCTCGGAGATCGAGCTGCTCGACCACCACGTCGACCACGACCCGCTGGCCAAGCTGCCGGCGGTGACCTCGCTCGATGAGATCATGCAGGCCCGCGAGATCGTCCGCCACATCGGCGCGACCCACGAGCTGCGCGCCTACGTCGTCGCCCTGCTCGAAGCCACCCGCAACGACCCGGCCGTGGCACTGGGCTCCTCCCCGCGCGGCGGCGTGCAGCTGCTGCGCGCAGCGAAGGCCCATGCAGTGCTGCACGGCCGCGGCTACGCCACCCCGGCCGATGTCCAGGCGCTGGCCGTGGACGTGCTCGCCCACCGGATCATCACCCATGAAGGGGAGGACCACGACCACGCAGCGGAGATCATCCGGGCGACGCTGAGCCGCACGCCCGTGCGCTCATGAGGCTCACCACCTCGGGGTTCGTCTTCCTCATCGCCGGCATCGCGCTCATCATCTCCGCGTACCGGTTCTCACTGCCGGGCATGCTGCCGGCCGGGATCCTGCTCATCGGGCTCGTCGCCCTCAGCCTGCTGCTGGCGATCATCACGAGCCGCCGGATGGAGGTCACACTCTCAGCGGCTGTCCGCAGCGTCGACGGCACCCCCGTCGCCGAGGTGGGCCGCCCGCTGCTGCTGCGCGCGGCCCTGCGCAACCGGACCCCGCTGCCGATCGGCCCCTTCGGCGTCGACCTGGCCTTCCGGCCGGGTCTCGGTGAGGACCAGGGCGTCCGGGTGCCGGGCATCGGCGCCTCGTCCTCAGTGACCGTCGAGGCCGAATGCACCCCCACCCAGCGCGGGGTCAGCGGCGTCGACGGGGTTGCCGTGTCCTTTGAGGGCCCCTTCGGGCTCTCGGCGGTCTCGCACACGCTGCTGCGCGGTTACGACATCGCCGTCGCCCCGCGCCTGGAGCAGATGCCCAGGCCGCCCAAGGCCGGGCTCGCCCAGCCGATGGCCGACACCTCCCGCGCACTGCGCGGGGGCACGAGCCGGGACTTCGACACCCGCGAGTACGTCCCCGGTGACGACCTGCGCCATATCCACTGGACGTCGACTGCCCGCCATGACGAGCTCATGGTCCGCCACGAAGCCGAAGAGGAACATCCGTTCGCGGTCATCCTGCTCGACACCGCCGGTGCCGGGGAGCATCCCGATCCGGCCGCCGAGGTGCTCATCTCAGCCGTCCAGTCGCTGGCCTCGGTGTACTTCTCCGCCGGCTACGAGGTGCTGTGCTGCATCGACGGCACGCTGCATCCGGTGCGCGAGACCCGCGGGGCCGAGCGCCTGCGCCTGGCCCTGGCCAGCTACGAGACCGGCGGCACCGAACTTCCGGGCACCCTGCGCGGGGCCTCCGGTGCTGCCGATGTCGCGGTGTGCGCGATGACCCCACAGCGGGCGAGCGCACTGGAGTCGGCCCTGCCGCGGGGCACCCGCAGCCGCCGGCTCATCGCCGCCGACCTCGACCTCGACGCCGGCGGTGTCGACGGTGTGTTCGCCACCGGGCATGCGATCCCGCAGGAATGGAAACGACTGGGAAGGAGGCGCAGGTGAACTCGCGTCAGTGGATCGGCACTCTGGCCGTCATCGCCTCGATGTCCCTGCTGGCGGTGGCGATGTCGAGTGTGTTCATCGACTTCAACTGGTTGCCGCCGGTGCTCATCATCGTGCTCGTCGTCGCACTCTCCGGTGCGCTGCTGCGCATGAGCTCCCGCATCCAGGCTTCTGGCCTGACGGTGCTGCTGCAGCTGGTCATCGGCCTCATCACCGTGCTCATCCTGTGTGTGCCGCACACTCTGGCGTTCGGGATCCTGCCGACGCCGGGGTCGATGCTCGAGCTGTTCGCTCAGCTCGGCAGCGGCATCGACGACATGTACAAGGTCATCGCGCCTGCCGATTCGACTCCTGGCTTCACGACGATCCTCATCGTCGGCTTCGGGCTCATCACCATGCTCATCGACGGGCTCGTCTCCGATCTGCATGTGCCCAAGGTCGCCGGTGTGCTGCTGCTGCTCGTCTACTGCATCCCGGTGTTCCTGGCACCCAATGAGCTGCGGTGGTGGCACTTCGCTGCCGTCGGTGCTGCGTTCATCGTGCTCATGCTCGCCCCGTACTTCGAGCAGGCGGAGTCGTTCGGCCCGCTGCCCCCGTTGCTTGCCGGCGGTCTGGCGCTGCTGCTCGGCGTCGGCATCCCGGTGCTACTGCCCGATGTTTCGGTGCGCCCGCCCCGGCAGTCGCAGCAGGCCGACATCACCGTCGTCAACCCGTTTCTCGATCTGCGCAGCAACCTCGCCGATCAGAGCGACAAACCGGTCTTCGCCTATTCCAGCAGCGACCCGCTGCAGCCGCCGATCCGGCTGACCTCGGTCTCGGAGTTCGACGGGCAGACATGGAAGCCAGCCGAGTTCGACATCGACCCCTTCGCCATCGCGGTGGACGGGCTGCCGAACCCGCAGGGTGTCAGCACGGATACGACGACGACTGAGCAGACGATGAATGTCAACGTCGGCGGCTTCGACCAGTCCTATCTGCCTGCGCCGTATGCGCCGTCGCAGATCGACGGGGTGTCCCGGCGCTGGATCTTCAACAAGGACACGCTCACGATCGTCGGAAACGGAGAGATCGCCGCCGATCAGGAGTACAGCGTCACCTACACCTCGGTCGAGCCGACGGCTGAGGAGCTCGAATCCTCCCAGCCGGTCTCGGCAGGCCAGTTCGCTGACACCCTCGCGCTGCCCGATGATATGCCCGCCGTCGTCGGCGACACCGCTGACGAAGTCACCGCCGGTGCCCGCAATCAGTGGGAGCAGGCCGTCATGCTGCAGGAGTACTTCCGTTCGGATCAGTTCGAGTACTCCCTCGACGCACCTGAGGAGGCCTCCAGCGATGCGATCGCTGACTTCCTGTCGGAGAAGGCCGGCTACTGTGTGCAGTTCTCCGGGGCGATGACGGCGATGGCACGCTCGCTCGGCATCCCTGCCCGCATCGCCGTCGGGTTCGCTCCCGGTGAGGAGACCGGGGAGAACGCCTATGAGGTGGCGATGTCGGATGCGCACGCCTGGCCCGAGCTGTACTTCGACGGCATCGGCTGGGTGCGCTTCGAGCCCACCCCCGGCGGCCCGGCCGGCACTCCCCCGCCCTGGTCGCAGACCGACGGCAGCGCAGGTGCTGAGGACGAGCCGACGGAAGAGCCGACCGAGAAGGCCACAGAAGAGGACACCGAGGAGCCGACAGCTGCAGAGACCACTCCGGCAGCCGAGGACGAGACCGCTGGATCCCACGCCGATTCCCAGGGTATGTCCCTGTGGTGGATCCCGCTGGCGATCCTGGCCGTCCTCCTGCTGGCCGTACTGCCGGCGCTGGTGCGCATCCTGCAGCGCCGCAAGCGTCTGGTTGAGCCGCTTGACCCCGAGTCGGTGTGGGAGGAGATCCATGCCCTCGGCGTCGACTACAAGTTGGCGCCGGCCTCTTCGCTGCCGGTGCGCGAGCACCTCAACGAGCTGCGCAATGCAGTTGCCGAGCAGTCGGCCGACGGCGATGCCGACTACCTGCCGGCTGTGTTCGAGGATCTCGGAGAGGCTGTCGACCAGGCGCGCTATCTCGACCGCTCGCGCAGCGACCTCAAGCATGCGGCGCCGCACATCGACAAGGCCGGTATCGATGAGGCCGTCGAGTCGGTTCGCGCGCACTACGATCGCGTGGCCCCGCGCAGCACCTCGCTGCTTGCCCGCCTGTGGCCAGCCAGCGTGTTCCACCGCCGCTAGCCACTGTCCGCAGGCATCGCCTGCACCATGGGCACGGCGTCCAGCCGGGTCCTGCAGAGCGCAGGATCCGGCTGGTGCTCATTCCGGCACCGGCTTATGCTCTGATACCGCCTGCGAAATCCGCTCATTAGCCGCGGATGTCCTCGGCAGGAACTCCTGACGGAAGCTTCTGCGGCGCGCATCGGCCTGGGGGTTGAGGCAAAGAGAAGATCCCGCCGGTGGTGCCGAGCGGGATCTGTTGTCAGGTGATATGGGGCAGGCGGATCATTCTCCGCGGCGGCGCTTCTCCCAGCGGTCTTCGAGACGATCCATGAAGCTGCTGGATCCTGCAGCGCTGCCGGCTGAGGCCTTGGCGGTCGTGGCGTTCTGGACGTTGCCCTCGGGTGCGCTGCCGGACCCGCCGTTGACAGCCCAGTAACCACCGGCGACCATCACCGCGAATCCGATGACACCGCCGACAGCGCCGAACGGCATGCCGAAGAAGTAGATGGAGGCAATCGTGATGGCGATGCCCGCCAGCAGGCCGAGCACGCCGATGACGAACCGCTTGGCTGAAACCGATCCCCCGCCGGACGGACGCGGCTGCGAGATGTTCTGGGCAAAGCGGGGGTCCTCACTGCGCAGCTGCTGCTCAAGCTGGTCCAGTAGCTGCTGTTCATGTTCTGAGAGTGGCATGGTAGCCCCCTTCACCTGCGCGCTCGAAAAGTCGTACCTCAATGATAGTCCTTTCGACCCTGTTTCGGCATCTCGGAATTGACCTGGCGAGCATACTCTGACCAGGTTCACAGCCCAGACGCCGATGGATGGGAGATCACTGCCCGTCGGTCGTCTCTCCGCGCCGCGGTTCCAGCAAGGACGCCTGCCCGATGACGGCGTTGCCGAACTTCCTGCGCACCTCGTCGAGGGCGACTTCAGCATCGCGCGGAGAGCGGTCTGGCTCATCGAGGGTGGCCTGTCGTCCGGCAGCATCGCGATCGATGACATCGGCTGCGCGCAGACCCAGCAGGCGGACCGGTTCGCGGTGCTCGGCATAGAGGCGTCTGAGCAGCGGCAGCAGCGCGGCATGGATCTCAGCTGCGACATCGGTCGGCGCCGGGAGTGTGACCTGCCGGCTGAAGGTGCGGAAGTCGTGCAGCCGGAACTTCAGGCCCACCGTTCCTGTCACGATCTCCTCGCGACGCAGACGCCCTGCCACCCCGTTGGCCAGCCGCAGCAGTTCGCGCTCGAGGCTGGGCAGGTCGGCGATGTCGGCAGGGAAGGTGTGTTCGGCGCTGACCGTGTGCGCCTTGGCGGAGTCGTGAATGGTGCGCGAGTCGATACCGCGGGCAAAACCGTGAACCGTCGCACCGAAGGACCCGAGAGTCTGCGCCGCCCAGCCGGCATCGGCGTCGGCCAGCTGGCCGATCGTCGTGATGCCGTACCTGCGCAGGGTCTCCTGCAGCTTCGCTCCCACCCCAGGCAGCGCTTCGATCGGCATCGGGGCTAGGAACTGCTGGGTGCGCGCGACCGGGACGACGAGCAGCCCGTCGGGCTTGGCCCGGGCGGAGGCGAGTTTGGCGACCACCATCGTCGCGGCTACCCCGATCGAGGCGGTCAGCCCGGTGCGCTTGGTGATCTCTGCGCGCAGGCCGGCGGCGATGTCGGCTGGCCGGCCGAGCTGGCGCAGCGCGGAAGTGACGTCGACATATCCCTCGTCAACGCTGACCTTGGTGAACTCGTCGGTCACTTCGGCGATGATGTCGAAGACCTGCCGTGAGTAGTGCGAGTAGGCACCACGAGAGGGCGGGATGACGGTGGCCTGCGGGCACAGCTGCACCGCACGTGACATCGGCATCGCGGCGTGGATCCCGTACTCGCGGGCCTCGTAGCTGGCTGACACGCAGACACCGCGGCCGGCGCGGCCGCCGACGATGACCGGTGTGCCGCGCAGCTCGGGCCGGGTGAGCAGTTCGACGGAGACGAAGAAGGCGTCCATGTCCAGGTGCAACATGGTGCATCCGGTGTCGTCGGTGCCGAGCGCCGCGAGATCTCCGCCCGAGCGGGCGAGCTGCTTTCGACTCATGTCTCTCCTGGGCGCTAGTCTGGAAGCATGATACAACGCACTGCTCTGACGACTTCGGCCCTCGCAGTCTCCGCCGCGCTCATCCTCTCCGGCTGCACCGGAGACGATACCCCTGAGTCCGAGGAGCAGACAGCCACGGAAACCGCTGCCGCTGAGAATGAGGAGACCGAAGCCGCAGACGGTGACGAGCAGACCGCATACGGCGAGCTCATCGACGGCTTCCCGGACACGATCGAGCCGCTGCCTGAAGCCGAGATCGTCTCCTCCACCCTCAGCCCTGCCGACGAGCAGGCTGCTGAGGGCGAAGAGGCTGAGGCTACTGAGGCACCCGAAGGTGAGGACGGCGCTGAAGCCGAGAATCCGCAGGCTGACAGCGAGCGGATCGGCGTGTCCCTCGTCCAGCTGAGCGAGAAGTCCGAAGAGGAGATCATCAAGTTCTACACCGACTCCCTCAAAGACAAGGGCTTCGAGACAGTCGGCGACGCCGCCAAGGAAGGCGACGTCACCACGCAGACCTTCCACGACACCAAGAACGACCAGACCCTGTCCCTGACCGTCGGGCCCGGACCTGACGATGACACCGACAATCGACAGGTCACCGTCGGCGGGGTCGTGCTGCGATGAGCGCAGCCGCCACCACCGTCACCGCACTCACACCCGCAGACGAGGTCATCGCCGCAGTCGACGCCGTCATCGACGAGCACCTGCAGACCACCGCCGCGCGCATGGCCGAGATCTCACCGGTCACCGATGAGCTCATCGACCCGATCCGCGCGTTCAGCGCCAAGGGCAAGCGGATCCGGGCACTCATCACCTGGTGGGGCTACGAGCTGGCTGGCGGCACCGACGCCGCGAAATCCGGCATCGCCCACACCGCTGCCGGGGTCGAGCTGCTGCATGCCGCAGCTCTCATCCACGACGACATCATCGACGATTCCGAGACGCGCCGCGGCCAGCCGGCCGTGCACACGTACTTTCGGGCGATGCACCGCGACCGTGACTGGACCGGTGACGCGGTGCTGTTCGGCGATGGCGCTGCGATCATCGCCGGGGACCTGTGCCTGAGCCTGAGCGAAGAGCTCTTCAGCGCCTCAGCGCTGGCGGCCTCGGCCACCGCCGAGGCGGTGCGCCGCCACAACGACTTCCGTCGCGATGTCATGGTCGGCCAGTATCTCGACATCCGCCTGCAGGCCGCACCGGTCGCCGGTGATGAGCTGTTGCCGCGCGCCGATGAAGTGCTGACCTACAAGTCAGCTAAGTACTCCGTCGAGCAGCCGCTGCTGCTCGGCGCCGCCCTGGCCGGTGCCGACACCGCGCTGCTGAGCGCGCTTTCGGACTTCGGCCTGCCGCTGGGCCGGGCATTCCAGCTGCGCGATGACGAACTCGGCGTCTTCGGCGACCCAGACGTGACCGGCAAGCCGGCCGGTGATGACCTGCGGCAGGGCAAGAAGACCGTCCTCATCGGACTGACTCTGCAGGCACTGTCCAACGGTGACGATGCGTCAGCCGATCAGGCCGACTGGCTTATGCGCCGGCTCGGGCAGCCGGATCTCAGCCTCGACGAGCTGCAGCAGATGAAGGATCTCATCGGGTCCTGCGGGGCGCTGGAGAAGTTCGAAGCCGAGATCGACGCACAGCTCACTGCCGCCCACCAGGGGCTCGACGCTCTGGCCGCCCACGGCATCAGCGATGCCGCCCGCGAGCAGCTGGCGCAGTATGCGCTCCTGCTCACGCGCCGCTCAGCCTGAGTCCTCAGACGGCCAGCGCCTGCGCGCGGCGCCGGACCTCTTTCTTCGATCCCGTGCGCAGCAGGTCGATCGGCCGACCCGGCAGCGAATCATCAGGGGTGAACAGCCAGGCGATGGCCTCTTCATCGGAGAAGCCGGCATCGGCCAGCAGCATGAGGGTGCCCTGCAGGTTCTTGACCGGAGCGTCGCCGTCGATGAAGAGCGCGGGCACCTTGAAGACCTTCGGCGAACCGTGCTTGAAGCCGATAAGCGCCCGATCTTCGACCAGACGGCGGACCTTCGAGATCCCCAGCCCTGTCTGCTCGGCGATGTCCGGCAGCGGCAGCCATTCGTCGACGAGTGCCAGCGCCTGCGCAGAATGGTCGGGCGAACCTGCCTGCTGGGATGAGCCGGAAGCGGCGGTTGAATCAGTCACAGATCTCAGGATAGTACCGACACGCCGAGTGCGCATGCTCGCACGTGTGGCGCAGCGCAGTCGTTAAGCTGGGATCAACTGTAACCGCAGCTTGTCTTCCCCCATCAGAACTGCAGGTCGTACATGAACAGGGCATCGCACCGCCCGCCGCACGGACGGGCGCGACAGACAACGGCTCGGGCTGCCGTCCCGTCGCCGTTGACCGTGGCATCGCATTTCGCATCCCAGCAGGCCGCACAGCATCTCCCTGCTGCTGACGAGCATGCCCCTGCAGCGCCCGAAACGACGACCGACCCGAACCTTGAGCCGGGCTTCAGCCCCGCCTTCACACCGCGCGCCACGCCCGCCTCCGATGCCCAGCCGGGATTCACCTCGGGCACGGTCAGCGAGGCCATCCCGGTCACCCACGGCGGACGCACCTACAAGGTCCGCACCGGCGACACCCTCATCTCGATCGCCAAACGCCACGGAGTCTCCGCCCCAGCGATCGTCGAACTCAACGACCTGCGCGGCCGCAGCGCGGTGCGGCCTGGACAGATCCTGTCGCTGCCGGCGAAGAACATCCACCAGCAGCACACCGCCGGCCACCGGGTCGCCGCAGGCGAGACCCTCGAAGCGATCGCCGAGCGCTACCAGATCTCGGTGCCGGCCCTGCAGGACGCCAACGCAATGGGCGACTCGACAGTCATCCGCGAAGGCGAGCTGCTCGCACTCTCCGGTTCCGGGGCCACCTCGAACCGTGCCCGGCAGCATGTCCCGACAGCCGAGCTGCCGCAGCTGCCCACCGACCACCGCGGCACCCCGTACCCGGCCGAAGTGCTCGCTGCAGCCCGGCACAACAAGTGGATCCTCCAGCAGCGTCCCGTACTGCCGAAGCGCGACATCGCCGCGATGGTCCGCGGGATCGCCGACTACCTCGGAGTCGATGAGCACCTCGCCTCCGCCCTGGCCCAGCAGGAGTCCGGGATGCGCCAGCAGGTCGTGTCCCCGGTCAACGCGATCGGCGTCATGCAGGTGACCCCGCGCGCCGGAGCCTGGGCCGCCGAGCTGCTCGGCGAACCGGTCGACATCCTCGACACCGCCGAGAACATCCGCGCCGGCCTGGCGATCCTGCGCTGGCTGCTCGAACGCACAGGCTCCGAAGCCGAGGCGCTGGCCGGCTACTACCAGGGCCTCGCCTCGGTCGCGGCGCACGGACAGCACCGCGACACGCGCCGCTTCGTCCACAACGTCCAGGTGACCGCCGAACGATTCCGCAGCCAGGAGAGCACATCATGAAGACCCTGCACGATCCGCTGCTCGGTGTCGTTCTCAACGAACGCTACCGAGTCGAGTCCGTCATCGCCCGCGGTGGCATGGCGATGGTCTACCGCGGCACCGACCTGCGCCTGGATCGCGAGGTCGCGATCAAGGTCATGCACCAGCACCTGCTCGACGACGAGACGTTCGTCGAGCGGTTCCGCCGTGAGGCCATCCACGCTGCCCGGCTCAGCCACCCGAACCTCATCGCCGTCCACGACCAGGGCTCTGACGGCCAGGCCGTGTACCTCGTGATGGACTACCTGGAGTCGGTGACGCTGCGCAAGGAGCTCAAGCACCGCGGCAGCCTCACCCCGCGTCAGGCGATTGTCGTGACCGATGCGATCCTCGCCGCACTCGAGGCGGTCCATGGTGCCGGCATCATCCACCGTGACCTGAAGCCGGACAATGTGCTGCTCGGCACCGACGGGCAGATCAAGCTCGCGGATTTCGGTCTGGCGCGCGCGGTGAGCACGTCGACGACGACGAAGACGCTCATCGGCACTGTCGGCTATGTCGCACCCGAGCTCGTCACGCGCACCGGCGCTGATGAGCGCACTGATCTCTACACGGTCGGGATCATGCTCTACGAGATGCTCACCGGCAGCCAGCCCTACACCGACGATGTGCCGATCCAGGTCGCCTACCGTCACGTCCACGACACAGTTCCCGCGCCCTCTGAGGCGGTTGCCGGGGTCAGCCCGACTCTCGATGCGATCGTGCTGTGGGCGACTTCCCGCAAGCCGGAGGACCGACCCGCTGATGCGAGCGAGCTGCGCCTGGCGCTGGCCGAGGCGCGCACGCAGCTGAGCGAGGAGGAGCTCGATCTCGCTGAAGGCAGCGGCGCACCCGTTGTCGATGCGCCGGTGCTCACCGCCACGATCACCATCGAGGACGGCGATCCGGCCGAGCCGCGGCAGAAGGAGCCGAAGGCCCGCACTGACGAGATCCCCTACCTCGCCGATGACGAAGACGACGAGGCCGCCAGTTCGCGTGGCGCTCCTGCCCCACTGGCTCCGGCTGCTGCCGCAGCTGCTCGGTCTGCCGCTCCGGCGAAGAGCCCGGAGCACGGGGGCCGCAGCCGCGGGCGCACCCGCACAGCACTCGGCCTGACAGCAGCAGCTGCCGTCATCGCACTGGCGGGATGGGGTGCCGTCGCCTCAATCGAGACGACCGCCGAGGTGCCGGCCGCTGTTGCCGGCCAGGAGCAGGCCGATGTCCTCTCCGCACTCAAGACCGCCGGTTTCACCACTGCCACGCGGGAGGAGTTCAGTACGGCAGTCCCGGCCGGGAAGGTCATCGGCACCGATCCGGCAGCCGGCACCGAACTCGACAAGGACGCCGTCGTCACGGTCCTGGTCTCGAAGGGCGAGGAGCTCTTCGCTGCCCCCGATGTGTCCAAGATGACCGAAAGCGAAGCCCGCTCGGCGATCGAGGGAGCCTCACTGCAGGTGGGTGCGGTCGACCGTGAGCACTCCAGCTCCGTGCCTGAGGGCTCGGTCATGTCCCAGTCACTGGAGCGCGGCGAAGAGGTGGCCAAGGGAACCGAGATCGACCTGGTCGTCTCCAAGGGTGCTGAACCGCTCGTCATCCCGGATGTCACGGGAGTCTCATATGAGGTCGCCTATGGCCGTCTCGCCCGGATGGGCCTGCGGATCGCCAAGGACGAGATCTACAGCGATCACACTCCGAAGGGCGATGTCGTCGCGCACTATCCGAAGGCTGCTGCGAAGAAGAACCCCGGTGATCTCGTCATCCTGAAGGTCTCGAAGGGCAAGGAGCCCGATAAGCCGAAGGATGATGAGAAGAAGGACGAGGACAAGAAATCCGAGGAGAAGAAGTCCGACGACGGCAGCTGAGCCCAGCTGCCGCCGCAGAAACCGTCAGCTTCAGACGAGGCTGGTAAGCACCTCGGCTGCCGTGTCGATCTGCTCGGGTGAGACATCTCGGTGGGTGACGAGCCGGACGCTGTTCTCCCCCATCACCGAGACCCGCACATTGCGCTCAGCTGCCTGAGCGGCGAACTGCTCGGCATCCACTGCCAGATCGCTGAGGTCGAGGAAGACGATGTTCGTATCCACGGTCTCCGGATCGACGATGCCCTCGCGGGTCGCTGCCAGTGCGTCGGCGAGTTGCCGGGCGTGGGCATTGTCATCGGCAAGGCCATCGACGTGGTTGTCGAGGGCGTACAGGCCTGCGGCGGCGAGGATGCCGGCCTGCCGCATGGCGCCTCCGTAGCGCTTGCGCAGCAGGCGGGTCTTCTCGATGATCTCCGCGCTGCCGACGAGCACGCTGCCGACCGGTGCGCCCAGGCCCTTGGACAGGCACAGGGAGACAGTGTCAGCCTGCCGGCCGTATTCGTCTGCCGAGATCCCTGTGGCCGCACACGCGTTGAGCAGGCGTGCACCGTCCATGTGGACGGCGACACCGGCTGCTGCGGTCTCTCGCCTGAGTGTGCGCAGCTCGTCGATGTCGGCGATGCGTCCGCCGCCGAAGTTGTGGGTGTTCTCCACCGAGATCGCCGCGGTTCCGACCTGGTGGTAGCCGCGCGGGCGGCTCACAAGTGCGAGTGCGTCGGCGGCGGTGAAGGTGCCATCGGGTGAGACCCAGGTCCGGGAGGTGACTCCTGCCAGGGCGGCATGACCGCCCGCTTCAGCGCGCAGGACGTGTGCCTGGGATTCGGCGATGAGCTCCCAGCCGGGTGCGACCAGTGCGGCGACACCGAGCATGTTCGTCATCGAACCCGAGGGGCAGAAGATGCCGGCCTCGTGTCCGAGCAGCACGGCAACGCGGGCTTCGAGTGCGTTGATCGTCGGGTCTTCGCCGTAGACGTCGTCGCCGACTTCGGCGTCCATCATCGCCTGGCGCATCGCAGCATCCGGGCGGGTGACGGTGTCTGATCGCAGGTCGATCATCGTGCGGTCTCCTGAGCTGGTGGTGGGGTGGCAGGCAGCGTGGCAGGCTGCCTGCGGGTCATCCGTGTTCCTGCTGGTGTTTGGTGAGGTATTCGGCGACCTGGAATGCCATTTCGAGCGACTGGTCATGGTTCAGGCGGGGGTCGACGAGCGTTTCGTAGCGGCGGCGCAGACCCTCGTCGTCGATCTCGCTGGCTCCGCCGAGCACCTCGGTGACGTCATCACCGGTGAGTTCGATGTGGAGGCCGCCGGGGATGGTGCCGGCGTCGTAGTGCGCGTCGAAGAACCCGGCGACCTCTGCCATGACATCTTCGAACCGGCGGGTCTTGTACCCGGTGTTCGAGGTGATGGTGTTGCCGTGCATCGGGTCGCAGACCCACGTGACGTGCGGCAGCTGGTCGCCGACCTGGCTGAGCAGGCGCGGCAGGCCTTCGCGGATCTTCTCCGCACCCATGCGCGTGATGAACGTCAGTCGGCCCGGCTCTGCTTCGGGATCGAGCTTCTCTGCCAGGGCCATGGCGTCATCGTAGGTGGCGTTCGGGCCGAGCTTGACGCCGATCGGGTTGCGCACACGGGAGAGGAAGTCGACGTGGGCGGAGTCGAGCTGGCGGGTCCGCTCCCCGATCCACAGGAAGTGACCGGACACGTCGTACGGGTCGCCGGTGCGCGAGTCGATGCGGGTGAGTGCCCGCTCGTATTCGAGCAGCAGGGCTTCGTGGGCGGAGAAGAACTCGACCGATTTGAGGCTGTCGAAGTCAGCGCCGCATGCGGCCATGAACTTCAGCGCCCGGTCGATCTCGCGGGCCATCTGCTCGTAGCGGTGGTAGTTCGGATTCGAGCCGAGGAAGCCGCGGTTCCAGTCGTGGACCAGTCGCAGGTCGGCGAAACCGCCGGTGGTGAAGGCACGGATGAGGTTGAGGGTCGACGAGGAGATGTTGTAGGCCTCGAGCAGCCGGTTAGGATCGTGTCGCCGCGCTTCGGGCGTGAACTCGTAGCTGTTGACGATGTCACCACGGTAGCTCGGCAGCTCAACACCCTCGCGCACCTCGGTGTCCGAAGAGCGCGGCTTGGCGAACTGGCCGGCCATCCGGCCGATCTTCACCACCGGCAGGGATCCGCCGTAGGTGAGCACGGCAGCCATCTGCAGCACGGTCTGCACCCGGCGGCGGATACGGTCGGCATCGGCGTCGGCGAAGGACTCAGCGCAGTCACCGCCGGCGAGCACGAAGGCCTCGCCGCGGCTGGCGGCTGCGATGCGCTCGGTGAGCTTGTCGGCCTCACCGGCGAAGATGAGGGGCGGAACGGAGCGCAGCCGCTCGAGAACGGCAGCGAGTTCGTCTGCATCCTCGTACGTCGGCTGCTGGCGAGGCGACATGGAGCGCCAGGCGTCGAGTCCTTTGATGGTCTCTTCGCTGGCTTCTGCCTGTCCGGCGGCCTGGTAGACGCGGCTGATGTTCACAGTATGTGTTCCTTCGATCGATGGTGATGCCGATGCGGCCATGGTCTCACGGCGGCATCGGCACGCAGGTGTGGTGTCCGGTGTGCGAACGGCGGGGTGGGAAAGCTCAGCTTTCGCCTTCGAAGTCCTCCGGTGAGACGTGGTCGAGGAAGTCGCGGAACTGTGCGACCTCCTCTTCGTCTGCTTCGGGCGCTTCGATGCCGTTCTCCTGGATGAGCTGCTCATCGGCCAGCACTGGGCATTCGGCGATGAGGGCGAGTGCGACAGCGTCGGACGGGCGGGCGGAGATCGTCTTTCCGTCTGAGGTGTGCAGCTCGGCGAGGAAGGTGTGGTTCTCCTTGCCGGTGATGACCACCTCGGTCAGTTCGGCCCCGTAGGACTCGAGGATGTCGAGCATGAGGTGGTGGCTCAGCGGCCGCGGCGGTGTCAGGCCGCGCTGGGCGATGCCGATGGCATTGGCTTCGGCCGTGCCGATCCAGATCGGCAGATAGCGCGGCAGATACAGGGCCTTGAGCAGCAGAATCGGCTGGTTGGCGGGCAACTCGATGCGCACCCCGACGACTTCGACGCTGACGTAGGCCATTTCGCTCAGCTGCTGCGCGGACGCTGCTGGAAGATCATCCGGAACTTCCCGATCTGCACATCAGCGCCGTTCTGCAGCTCGATCGAATCGATGAGCTGGCGGCCCACGTAGGTGCCGTTGAGCGAACCGGTATCGCGCAGGGTGAATCCGCTCGGGGTGCGGACGAACTCAGCGTGCTTGCGCGAGACGGTCACGTCATCGAGGAAGATGTCGGCATTCGGGCTGCGACCGACGGTCACCACATCGGTGTCGAGCAGGATCTGCGCGCCGGCGTCGGGCCCGGAGACGACGACGAGGAGCGCATCGGTCTCCTGCAGGTGGTTGAGGTCGGAGACCGGGTGGATCTCACCGGTGCGCGGGTCGAGGATGCTCGGCACCGGCTGGTCGTGACCGCCGACCGGCTGGTTGCCGTAGGCATTCGGCGAGGCCTGCGTGCCGGCTTCAGGCTGGCCGCCCTGCGGCTGCGAGCCGTAGCCCTGCTGCTGCGGGTCCGACGCCGGCGGGGCCCCGTAGCCAGGCTGGGAGCCGAAGCCCTGCTGGTCCTGCGGGTATCCCTGCTGCGGCTGCGAACCGCACTGAGGCTGGGGCTGTGAGCCGAACTGCTGCGGCTGTGCACCGGAGTCGTACTGCTGGGGGTAGCCCTGCTGGGGCTGCGAACCGTAGGCCGGCTGTCCGCCCTGCTGCTGCGGGTCATATCCGTACTGGCCGCCGGGCTGCTGCGGATCGTAGGCCTGCTGGGCATACGGCTGCTGCGGCTGTGAGCCGTACTGCTGCTGGGGCTGTGAGCCGAACTGCTGCGGCTGAGCACCGGAGTCGTACTGCGGCTGGTCGCCGTAGGGCTGCTGCGAGCCGTAGCCGGGCTGCGAGCCGTACGGCTGCTGAGCGGCAGGTCCGCTGCCATACTGCTGGGCGCCGTAGCCGGGCTGCTGCGAGGCGGCGGCAGGCTGCTCACCGGCGGCATGGGAGCCGCCCTGGTTCTGATTCGGGTCAGTCTGGTTCTCACCGGTCTGGTACGGGAAAGCGCGCGGTTCGCGGGCGGACTCGTCGCCGCCGTACCACGGAGTCTGTCCCGCCTCATCCTGCGGGTAGTTCTGCTGGGACATCAGGCTCCCTCGCTTTCCACTGCTGCGGCGTACGCATCTGCATCCATGAGCGTATCAAGCTCAGAGGCATCGCTGAGCTCGACGTCGAAGAGCCATCCCTCACCATAGGGATCGGAGTTGATGACTTCCGGGGCGTCTTCGAGGGACTCATTGACGGCGATGACCTCACCGCTGACCGGCGCGACGATGTCGGAGACGCTCTTGGTGCTCTCGACCTCGCCGCAGTTCTCGTTGGCCGTGACACTGTCACCCACATCGGGGAGGTCGACGAACACGACGTCGCCGAGCTGATCCTGCGCGAAATCGGAGATGCCCACACGCACGACAGATCCCTCACGAGTCTCGGTGACCCACTCGTGGTCACGCGAATACCGCAGTGAGGCTGGGAAGGTCAGGTCGGGCATTTTGTCTCCTGCTCATCGTTGTGGTGTACCCAGCATAACTGGTCAACAGAATGAAGATAACACTAGAGCAACATCACAGAAACCGTGCATGCGAAAACGCGTGCGAGGTCATCCGCTGCCCAGCTGCGGGACGATGCTGTCGATATCGAGGCTCGTCTCCTGATTGATGGTCATCGCACCGCCGCGCTTCTCAACCGTGTCGTAGATGCCGCCGGGGATGCGCAGGGCGGTGTCCATCGTGTCCGGCTGCCCGATCGCCTGGATCCGGATCGGCAGGTCCACCGGTTCGCCGTCGATCTCCAGACCGCCGGTCGGGGTGTCGGTGAAGTAGGTGGACACGACGACGCGGTGCCCGCCGATCTCGATCGCCTCGGCCCCGGCATCGCGCAGCTCCTGAACCAAAGTCACGAGATTCGAGGCGCTGAGCTGGCCGGGCTGGGCGGTGATCGTCACATCGACGCCAGGCCCTGTCACCGGGACGGTGCCGGTGATGATCTGCATCGACCGGGCCCGCTCCTCAGCCTGCTTCTGCGCGGCCTCCTGCTGGTTCGTCGATGACCGCAGCTCGTCCTCATCGCGGCGCAGCGACGCGGATTCCTGCTCGAGGCGCTGATTGCGGGAATCGACGTCGCCGAGGATGCGGATGAGCTCGGGTTCGGACAGCTGCGAGAACCCGGCGTCCTCGGCCTGCTGCAGCTGGGCAACGAACGCAAAGCCCAGCAGCGCACACAGCACACCGGCCAGCAGCTGGGAGCGGTTGGCCCGGAATTTCAGCGCACTGGCGAGCCGGCCGACGACGTCGCGCCGGGAGCCGGCGTCCTCGGGCTCGGGATTGGGACCGGGCCCACGAGGAGCGGTATCTGCATCCGCGACCTTCGCCTCGGGACCGGGTTCGGGCACCGGCTTGCCCTGCTCGCGGGCCAGGGCCTCGCGCCGGGTCAGCGGCCGCTCCTCCGGGCTCGGCTGCTGGGCGCTCATGTCTTCGTCTCGATCAGCCATCGGTCACGCCTTGAACAGCTGCCGGCGGATCGCGGCAGCGTTGGTGAAGATGCGGATGCCGAGGACGACGACGACGCCGGTCGACAGCTGCGAGCCGACGCCGAGCTTGTCGCCGAGGAAGACGATGAGGGCGGCGACGAGCGAGTTGGAGAAGAACGAGATGACGAAGACGCGGTCGTCGAAGTTGCCCGAGAGCACCGCGCGCAGACCGCCGGCGAGCGCGTCGAGGGCGGCGACCACGGCGATCGGCAGATACGGCTGGATGACGACGGGCACTTCGGGATCGAGGACGATCCCGAGGATGATGCCGATGATGAGCCCGATGATCGCGATCACTGTCTCTCCTCAGAGTCTGCCGGTTCTTGGCCCTTCGGCTGAGCGTACCGGGATTGTGAGAGCTCGGCTGCCGGGACCGTGACCTCGGCGGAGGTCGAGGCGGAGTAGCCGATCCCGTAGTCCTTGCTGATGGTGGCCAGATAGCTGGCCGCCTGGGTCTGGTCGAGGCGGTCGATGAGGTCCTCCGGGCCGACGGCGACGACCTCATACGGTGGGCGCAGGGGGTCGTAGTTGACGAGGATCGCCCCGCCTGCGCTGCGCACCGCCGAGGTGGTGGTGATCCGGTGGTCGTTGACGGCCACGGCGTAGGCGCCCGAGGCGAACATCGCGTTGATGACGGCCTGGATGTCCTCGTCGTGGACCTTGTTGGCTTCCGGTGGGGCCGCCCGCGGATCGTTGTCCAGGGCGCTCGTGTCCTGGTCGGTGAGTGTCAGCGTCACGCCGGGCCCGGTGACTGGGGTGAGCGCGGCCCGTTCGGCGAGTGCGTCGAGTTCGCTGCTGCGATCCTCACCGAGCGCTGTTGTCTGTGCTTCGTTGAGCCGGGCGGCGCGCCGCTCGTTGGAGGCGGCGAGGTCCTCGTTCTCCTGCGAGCGCTGTTCGATCTGCTCGATGAGGTAGTCCGATGTCGTGCGCTCTCCCCCGCTGCCGCGGGTCAGCTGGACGACGGCGATCGAGCCGGTGAGCCCGAGGAACACGGCGACGATGCCGGCGATGAGCTTGGTACTCGGCCGTTTCGGTGCCCCGGACTTGGCTGCCAGTTCGTAGTCCGGTTCAGGGGTGCGCAGCCACAGCGATTCGAGCAGCGAGGACGAATACGACTCGCGCTGGCCGTCGGTGCCGCGGGAGGTCACGCGGCGTTCGGCGAACCGGCGGGCGCGCCGGAAGCGCTTCGTCTCGGGCATCCGGCGGCCTCCTCTCGTTCATCGCATCCGGGTGCGCACATGACTGCGCGCAGCACATCGCGGCCCGTCAGGGGGACCGATGCGCAGCAGCATGCTGAGACCGATCATCTCATGACCCCTCGACACGGATGCGGCGGCTGTGAGGTGCGCCGCAGCCGGGCGGGAGTTTTTGCTCCAGCCGAAGTGCCGATATACAGTTAGACGAGCCGATTGACAGGTCCGCCTGCATGATCGGCATCGGGCTATGGCGCAGCTTGGTAGCGCGCTGCACTGGGGGTGCAGAGGTCGTGGGTTCGAATCCCGCTAGCCCGACCAGCGATGAGGGCCCCGGTCACCGACCGGGGCCCTTTCGCATCTGCAGGATTGCCGGGGAACGCTGCGACGGTTCGCGCCGGGTTCAGGTCTCAGGTTCCGGTTCCGGCTCAGCCTCGGCGCGGCGCAGGCCGATCGTCAGCCCGACGATCGCAGCGACGAACACAGCACTGAGCCCGAGAGTGACAGCTGGGTTCTCCCGGTAGGCAGTGGCGACCGCGCTGAGGCCGACGAGCCCGACAGTCGAGTAGATGAGCGCCCACACCGCCCCGCCTATTCCCAGGGCCGGCAGATAGCGGCGCAGGCTCATGCCGATCGATCCGGCAGCGAGGTTGACGACCGTCTGCACGCCGATGAGCAGGAAGCTCACCGCCACTGCTGCCGCCCCATAGCGGCGCAGCAGCTGCTCGGCGTGCTGATAGCGACCCGACTGCATGATCCGCTCGACCCGCTGGATGCGGCTGACACCGCGCCGGGCGAGCCTGCCGAGCAGGTAGGTGCCGCCGGCACGGAAGATGATGACGGCGTACATGATGAGCCACACGACGAAGAGCGGCAGCGGCCAGTCAGCGGGATTCACCGCTCCATCGTAGACCCTCACTTCGGTTCACCTCACCTGCAGAACCCGGCATCCGGTGTGAGCTTGCCTACCCCAGGCTCCGGCCCGGTGCTCCCGCGCTGCCACCCGGCCACGGGCTAGGATTCACTCAGAGCCCGTCTGAGCCCGGAGGAACCACATCATCGTGCATGCACCGCAGTTCCCGGGAGCGCACCTCGCTGCCCGTGAACGCACGCTCATCGACATCCTCATCGACGTCGCAGCCCAGCACCCCGAAGCACCAGCCCTTGACGACGGTGTGCGCTCCATCAGCTACACCCAGCTGCTGGAGGCGATGCGCGACTTCGGCCACCAGCTCCACGCCGCCGGTGTCGGCCCCGGCGACAAGGTCGGCGTGCGCGTCCCCTCAGGCACCCTCGACCTCTACATTGCGATCCTCTCGACCCTCATGATCGGCGCAGCCTACGTCCCCGTCGACGTCGACGACCCGGATGAGCGGGCCGCCACCGTGTTCTCCGAAGCCGCCGTCACTGCGATCGTCACCGCCGGGCTGCAGATCGAGTCGCGCCGCGACCCCGCGACCGAGGCGGTGCCCGCCCTGCGTGCCCCGGAGCCTGATGATGACTGCTGGGTGATCTTCACCTCCGGTTCGACCGGCAAACCCAAGGGCGTGGCCGTCACCCACCGCTCAGCTGCCGCCTTCGTCGACGCCGAAGCGCGGATCTTCTGCCAAGACGAGCCGATCGGCCCCGGCGACCGGGTGCTCGCAGGCCTCTCGGTGGCCTTCGATGCCAGCTGCGAGGAGATGTGGCTGGCCTGGGCGCACGGTGCCTGTCTCGTGCCCGCCCCGCGCGCACTTGTGAAGTCCGGCATGGATCTCGGCCCCTGGCTGGCCGGCCGGCGCATCAGCATCGTCTCGACCGTGCCCACCCTGGCGGCCCTGTGGCCGGCCGAGACGCTTGAAAGCGTCCGGCTGCTCATCTTCGGCGGCGAGGCCTGCCCACCGGAGCTCGCCCAGCGGCTGTCCGATGGCACCCGCGAGGTGTGGAACACCTATGGGCCGACCGAGGCGACCGTCGTCGCCTGCGCCGCCCCGCTCGGCGGGCCCGGTCCGGTGCGCATCGGCCTGCCGCTCGACGGCTGGGACCTCGCCATCGTCGACTCCGAGGGCATCCCGGTTGCCGAAGGCGAGACCGGTGAGCTCATCATCGGCGGCGTCGGCCTGGCCCGCTACCTCGACCCGGCCAAGGATGCCGAGAAGTACGCACCCATGCCCACCCTCGGCTGGCAGCGCGCCTACCGCTCCGGCGACCTCGTCGTCAACGACCCGGCCGGGCTGCTGTTCGTCGGCCGCGCCGATGAGCAGATCAAGCTCGGCGGCCGCCGCATCGAACTCGGTGAGATCGACGCCGCCCTCCAGGCGCTGCCCGGTGTCGCCGGCGGAGCTGCCGCAGTCAAGGACACCCCGGCTGGCACCCAGCTGCTCATCGGCTATCTCGCTCCAGCCGACACCTCGGCGCCGGCGCCCCTGACCGGCTGGGAGGCACAGCTGCGCGAGGTGCTGCCACCGGCGCTCGTCCCCCGCCTGGCGGTCGTCGACACGCTGCCGACGAAGACCTCGGGCAAGGTCGACCGCAATGCTCTGCCGTGGCCGTTGGAGGAGATCCTCGATGACGACTCCGGGGAGGCCGTGCCCGAGGAGGCCGCCTGGATCGCCGAGCAGTGGCAGGCCGTCCTCGGCGGCCGGCCCGGCATGGACACCGACTTCTTCACCGCCGGCGGCGGCTCGCTGGCTGCCGCCCAGCTCGTCTCCCGGCTGCGCGCCCGCCACACCTCGATCACCGTCGGCGATGTCTACTCCCGGCCGCGCTTCGGTGCACTGGCCGAACTCTGCCTGGGCGAAGAGGGCGCCGCCAGCCCCGTCGCCGGCCGGCACCGGGACGTCACCCGCACCCGCCGGTCGATGCAGTGGCTGCAGACCCTGCTCGGCATGCTGCTGCACATCCTGGCCGGCATGCGCTGGGTCGTCCTCGTCATGGCCGGTGCCAACCTCGCCGCCTGGCAGGGCGCTCCGCTCATCACCACCCCGTGGTGGCTCATCATCGCCCTGTGGCTCGTGTTCGTCTCCGGCTGGGGCCGGATGCTCGTCTCGGCTCTCGCCGCCCGCGCCCTCATGGCAGGTGTGAAACCCGGGGTGTATCCGCGTTCGGGCAGCGTGCACCTGAGGCTCTGGCTGGCCGAGAGCATCCAGGACCTCGCCGCCGCCGTCTCGGTCGCCAACGCCCCCTGGGTGACGTGGTATGCCCGGCTGCTGGGCAACAAGATCGGCCGCGACGTCGACATGCACACCATCCCGCCGGTCACCGGCCTGCTGACGATCGCCCGCGGTGCGGCCGTCGAACCCGAAGTCGACCTCAAGGGCTGGTGGGTCGACGGCGACCTGCTGCGCATCGGCACCATCGACATCGGCCGCGACGCCACCGTCGGGGCACGCTCAACACTCATGCCCGGCACCCGCATCGGCCAAGACGCCCACGTCGAACCCGGCTCGGCAGTGACCGGGAAGGTGCGCAAGAACCAGGTGTTCTCCGGCTCACCGGCCGTGCGCATCGGCAAGAAGAAGCGCACCTGGCCCGACCCGCCCGACCGGCGTGCGCGCACGCCATTCCTGTTCTACGCCCTCGGCTCCCAGCTGCACGCCCTCATCCCCTACATCGCACTCATCCCCGGGATCGCGCTCATGCTGGCACTCACCGGGCCCGAGGTGTTCGCCCAGCCGCTGACGCTGCTCGCCTGGGCACCAGTACAGGCGCTCGTCTGGTTCCTCACCACCGCACTGCTCGTCGTCGTCTCGGTGCGCACCTTAGCGATCGGGATGCGCGAGGGCCTGTTCCCGGTCCGGTCGATGATGGGCTTCAGGCTGTGGGCCACCGAGCGGATCCTCGATATGGCCCGCGACCTGCTCTTCCCGCTGTATGCCAGCCTGTTCACCCCGATCTGGCTGCGCATCCTGGGAGCGAAGGTCGGCCGCAACGTCGAAGTCTCCACCGTCCTGCTTGTGCCCTCGATGACGCAGATCGCCTCCGGGGCGTTCCTAGCCGATGACACGATGGTCGCCTCCTATGAGCTCGGCCACGGCTGGATGCGCATCGGCCGGGCCAAGGTCGGCAAACGCGCCTTCCTCGGCAACTCCGGCATCGCCGCAGCCGGACGCCGTGTGCCGAAGAACGCGCTTGTCGCCGTGCTCTCAGCCGCACCGATCAAGGCGAAGAAGGGCAGCTCGTGGATCGGCTCCCCGCCGGTCGAGCTGCGCCGCAGCGAAGTTGATGCCGATGAGGCACTGACCTACAACCCGCCTGTCCGCCTCAAGGTCGCCCGCGGCTGCTGGGAGGTGCTGCGCGGCCTGTCCGTCATCACCGCCGGGCTGCTCATCACCGGGCTGCTCATCACGCTCTACGGACTGCTCGCAGCCGGTGCCGCACTCGCCGAGGCGACCGGCGCCTCGGCAGCGGTGCTGGCACCCCTGACGCTCGTCATCGGCTCCGGTGTCGTCATGATGGCCGCAGGAGCTGTGGCCGCCGGGGTCGCGGTCATCGCCAAGTGGGTCTTCGTCGGCCGCACCGGGCCGAGTGAGCATCCGCTGTGGTCGAGCTTCATCTGGCGCAACGAGGTCGCCGACTGCTTCGTCGAGCTCATCGCCGCCCCGTGGTTCGCCCGCACCGCCGTCGGCACCCCGGCACTCGTGTGGTTCCTGCGCGCCCTCGGCGCCAAGATCGGCCACGGCGTGTGGTGTGAGACCTACTGGCTGCCTGAGGCCGATCTCGTGACCCTGTCCGACAACTCCACGGTCAACCGCGGCTGTGTCGTACAGACCCACCTGTTCCACGACCGGGTGATGTCCCTGGACACCGTCACCCTCGATGCGGGTGCCACACTCGGGCCCAACAGCGTCATCCTGCCAGCGGCCACGATCGGCCAGGCCGCCACCGTCGGGCCGACCTCGCTGGTCATGCGCGGGGAGTTCGTGCCCCCGCACGCCTACTTCTCCGGCAACCCCGTCGTCCCGTGGATCGACGCCCCGCCCCTGCCGGAGACCCCGCACCGGCCCGAACCGGCCGGCACAGAACGCACCACCTGCCCACCTGAGACCCCGACCGATTCCGAGGACGCCCGTTGACCGCTGTCGACTCCTACACACCTGACTCCGGCACCACCATGCTGCGGGTCGAGCACTACGACCTCACGCTCGACTACCGCATCGCCCCCAACCGGCTCGCCGGCCATGCGCGGCTGCGGGTCCGCCTGCTGGAGGACAGCAGCGCCTTCGAACTCGACCTGGCCGGCCTGCAGGTGTCCAAGGCGATCGTCGACGGCACCCGCGCCCGGTGGCGGCAGCGCGGACGCAAGCTCATCGTCCAGCCCCGCCGGGCCTATCAGCGCGGCAGCCTGGCCACCGTCGAGATCTCCTATGCCGGCAATCCGCAGCCGGCGATGGGCATGTGGGGTGATGTCGGCTGGGAGGAGCTGACCGACGGGGTGCTCGTCGCCGGTCAGCCCAACGGGGCGGCCACCTGGTTCCCGTGCAACGACCATCCTTCGAACAAGGCCGACTTCCGCATCTCGGTGCTCGTCGAATCGCCCTACACGGTCATCTCCAACGGCCGGCTCGTGAGCACCTCCCGCAAGGCCGGGCGCACCCGCTGGGTGTGGGAGTCCCAGGCGCCGCTGGCCCCGTACCTGGCGACCGTGCAGATCGGGCAGTACGAGACGACCGAGCTGGCACCGGCCCAGCGGCCGGGCCCGGTGCCGATGAGCATCGCCTGCTCACGCGGACTCCGGGAGCGCACCCAGCGTGCACTGGGCAAGCAGCACGACATGATGCGCATCTTCAGCGACTGGTTCGGCCCGTACCCCTTCGAGCACTACGGCGTCGTCATCACCGATGACGTCCTCGAGATCCCGCTGGAGTCCCAGCCGCTGTCGATCCTGGGACCGAACCACCTGGCCGCGACCTGGGAGGCCGAACGGCTCGTCGCCCACGAGATGGCCCATCAGTGGTTCGGCAATTCGCTCACCCTCACCCACTGGTCGGACATCTGGCTCAATGAGGGCTTCGCCTGCTACTCCGAATGGCTGTGGTCCCAGGCCGCCGGGCGCGGGCGCACCGATGAGCTCGCCCGCATCCACTGGGATCTGCTCGAGCGCCAGCGCCAGGACCTGGTGCTGGCCGACCCAGGCCCAGCCGATATGTTCGATGATCGGATCTACAAGCGCGGGGCGCTGACGCTTCACGCCCTGAGGCTGCACATCGGCGATGAGTGGTTCCGGCGGCTGCTGCGCGGCTGGACGCAGCGCTACCGACACGGTTACGTCACGACTGCCGACTTCCTCGCCCTTGCAGCCGAGGTCACCGGCTCCTCGGTCGCACCGATCGTCGACCCGTGGCTGTACGAGGAGAAGCTGCCGCAGCTGCCGAGCTGACCGGTCCCCCGCCGCACGCGCCGACGCTGGGCTCAGAGCTGTTTGAGCATGACATCGCCGTCGCCGGAGCGGCCGATGTCCGAGAATCCGAGCTGAGTGTAGAGGTGCTTGGACATGTTCCCGTCGGACACCGACAGGCTGAGCGCCGAATATCCCGAGACGGCCGCGAGCCGGCACAGCGTGTGCAGCAGCTGGCGGCCAGCACCCTTGGCCTGGAAATCCGGTGCCACAGCGATGGACACCTCGGGAATGTCATCGGCCACCCAGCCGAAACCGGGCGGATCGCTCAGCAGCCGGCACCAGGCCGCACCGACCGGCTGGTTCTCGTCATCCCAGGCGATGACGGCGATGTCACCGTCGCGGCCCCAGCCGTCGATGTAGGCGGTGAGCTGGTCGTCGGCTTCGATGACTGAGGCATCTCGCTCAGGGGCGCCGGGTGACCAGTTGATGCACTGCAGCAGGAAGGGCAGCAGCAGCTCGCGTGCTGCTTCCGGCGTGCGGTCTGCTGGCAGCGGTGTGATGTGCATGGATGTCCTCTCCGTCTTCGGCCTCCACCAGCGTAATCGCAGTCAGCGCGAAGTCTGTGCAGATTCCGTCTGCTGATCAGGAGCGTTCGGCAACCGCCTCGGCGCGGCGGATCCAGGCGTCGTTGCGGACCCGGAAGCCCAGGCCGAGTGCGCGCAGGGCGACGAACCCGATGCCGAAGCAGGCCCACAGCACCGTCGCCGTCGGCCACTGGGTGTAGATGAGCGCGAGGATGCCGCAGTAGCCGAGGAAGGCGGCCAGCTGCGCGAAGGCGAGGTAGCGGGCGTCTTCAGCACCCATGAGCACGCCGTCGAGGGTGAAGACGTACCCGGCGATCGGCATGCCGATGGCCAGCACGATGACGAGCGGGGTCAGCAGGCCGCGCACCTCCGGATCGGAGGTGAACACGAACCCGATGAGCGGTGAGACGGCGGCGAGGATGATGCCGACGAGGGCGCCGAAGCCGATCCCCCACTGGATGAGCCGCCGGTTGATCGCAGCCACCCGTTCGCGGTTGCGGTAGCCCAGCTGCAGGCCGATCATCGCCTGCCCGGCGATGGCGAGCGCATCGAGGACGAGGGCCAGGGAGTTGAACAGCGTCTGGATGATCTGGATCGCGGCCAGCTGGACGGTGCCCAGACTGGTGGCGAGCACGATGAGGACGATCATCGCTCCGCGCAGGGACATATTGCGCATGAGCAGCCAACCCGACGTGCGGGCTGAGGCGAGCACTCCGGACCAGTCCGGGCGGATCGGTGCGTGATGGCGGCGGGCGGCACGCACGGCGATGACGAGGTAGATCGAGCACATCCCGACATGCGCCATGACTGAGCCGAGTGCGGAGCCGGCCACGCCCATGCCGAGGCCGTAGATGAACAGCGCATTGAGACCGATGTTGGCGAGGAACCCGCCGACGGCGACGTAGAGCGGGGTCTTGGTGTCCTGCAGTCCGCGCAGCAGCCCGGTGGCGGCAATGACGGTGAGCATGAACGGCAGTCCCCACCAGGAGATCGCAAGATACGCATGGGCGCCGGCTGCCACCTCGGGCGTGGGGTTGAACCAGCTGATCGGCAGCTGAAGCAGCGGCAGTCCTGCTGCCAGCAGGATGAGCGAAGTCAGCAGCGCCAGCCAGATGCCGTCGAAGCCGGCGCCGATCGCTGCCGGGGTGTTGCCTTCGCCGAGTCTGCGGGCGACCCGCGGAGTGGTGGCGTAGGCGAGGAAGATCATGAGGCCGAGCACCGTCTGGATGATCGTCGAGGCGATCGCCAGCGCACCCAGCGATGCCGGTCCCAGGTGGCCGACCATCGCGGTGTCGGCGAGCAGGAAGACCGGCTCGGCGGCCAGCGCTCCGAGTGCCGGCAGCGCGAGGGCGAGGATCTCCTTGTCGAGGAAACGGTTGCGGGTGGTGATCGGTGGGGCCTTTCGACGGACGGTGGGGCTCGGACATGCCAAGAGGCGGATGCCGGGTGGCATCCGCCTCTTGATCATAGTCCCGCAGGTGTGTGCGGGAGCGGTTCGAGACTGTGACTCAGCTCGCCTCGCCGGAGGCCTGCTCGGCTCCGATGCGGCGCATCTCGCGGCGCAGGATCTTGCCCGAGGCGGTCTTGGGCAGCGCTTCGATGAAGTTGACGTGGCGCGGGGCCTTGTAGGAGGCCAGGTGCTCACGGCAGTAGGCGACGAGTTCGTCCTCGGTGGCCTCAGCGCCGGGCTGGAGGCTGACGAAGGCGGTGACGGATTCGCCGCGGTACTCATCGGGCACGCCGACGACGGCGGCTTCCAGCACGGCCGGGTGGGTGTAGAGGACGTCTTCGACCTCGCGCGGCCAGACCTTGAAGCCGGCGGCGTTGATCATGTCCTTCTTGCGGTCGACGATGAACACCCAGCCGTCTTCGTCCATGAATCCGACGTCGCCGGTCTTGAGCTCCCCGTCGGGGATCTCTGAGGCCGAGGCGCCGGGGTTGTTGATGTACTGGCTGACGACCATCGGGCCGCGCACGCAGATCTCGCCGACCTCGCGGGGGCCGAGTTCGTTGCCCTCGTCGTCGAGGACGCGCACGACGGTGTCGGGCACCGGCAGTCCGCAGGACAGGTTGCCGCTGTCGGGGTCGACTGGGGCGCGCATGCCCGGCGGGACGACGACGCACTGGGCGGTCGTCTCGGTCAGTCCGTAGCCCTGGCCGATGTAGTGGCCGGTGCGCTCCTCGAACTTCCGCACGATCGCATCGGGCAACGGCGCGCCGCCGGACATGAGCGACTTGAAGGAGTCGAAGGCATCGGTGTCGAAGGTCGGGTGTGCCAGCAGCGCCATGTACGCGGTGGCCGGGCCGGCCATGTACTGCGGCTTCTCGCGGCGGAAGATCTCCAGGGTGCTGGCCGGTTCGAACCGGTAGTTCATCGCCAGGGCCGCGCCGATGGCGACAGAGGCGATGAACTGGCAGACGAAGCCGGTGATGTGGAATACCGGTGCGAGGGTGAAGATGACGTCGTTTTCGTCCAGACCCTGGTGGATGCCCAGGGACAGGGAGTTGACGCTGACACCGCGGTGGGTCACCGCCGCGCCCTTCGACCGGCCGGAGGTGCCGGACGTGTAGCCGATGATGGCGGTGTCATCGGGGCTGAGCTCAGGGGCGGGCACCGAGCGGCCCTCGTTGGCCTTGACGACGTCGAGGAGCTCTTCGCAGCCGGTGTCGTAGTGGTCGGCGAAGATCCCGAAGATGCGCTCATCGTGCGTCGTCTGGAAGTCGGTGTCCTGACAGGTGAGCACCCATTCGAGGTCCTGGCTGTAGTTCTTGACCCGGTCGAGGTAGGCTGCAGCGGAGACGACGAGGCCGCGGATGCCGGAGTCGGCGAAGATGTGGCTGAGCTCGTCGCGGTACATCGGGTTGAGCGGCACCGGGATCGCACCGACCTTCCACGCCCCGAACACGGCGATGTGGTAGTGCGGGGTGTTCTGCAGGTACACGCCGATCCGGTCGCCCTTGCCGATGCCCTTGTCGGTCAGCCAGGCGGCGTAGGCGTCGGTCTGCCGATCGACCTCGGCCCATGTCGGTTCGTAGCCGAAGTAGGTGATGGCGCGGCGGTTGGGGAACTTCTCGACCGTCTCGCGCAGCAGCGCGTCACCGGTGGTGTGCGGGACGGGCTCATTGAGCTGGGACAGGTGGCTGTAGGTCTTGAGCCAGGGGCGGGTCTCCGAAATGCTCATCGTCTCTCCTCGGATCGTCATGTTCGGAATTCGGGGTGTGCCCGGCGGTCAGCGGTGACCGCCGGGCGCAGGCCGGCTGATGATCAGCAGACCTCGAAGAGCCCGGCGGCGCCCATGCCGCCGCCGATGCACATCGTGACGACGACGAACTTGGCGCCACGTCGCTTGCCTTCGATGAGGGCGTGGCCGGTGAGCCGGGCACCGGTCATGCCGTAGGGGTGGCCGACGGAGATGCCGCCGCCGTCGACGTTGTAGCGCTCGGGGTCGATGCCGAGGCGGTCGCGGCAGTACAGCGCCTGCACGGCGAAGGCTTCGTTGAGCTCCCACAGGTCGATGTCGTCGACACTCAGGCCGTGCTGGTCGAGCAGCTTCGGCACGGCGAAGACCGGGCCGATGCCCATCTCGTCCGGCTCGCAGCCGGCGACAGCCATGCCGCGGTAGATGCCCAGCGGTTCGAGTCCGCGGCGGGAGGCCTCGTCATCGGACATGAGGACAGCAGCCGAGGCGCCGTCGGAGAGCTGCGAGGCGTTGCCGGCGGTGATCGACGGGTGGGTGGAGGCGACACCGGGTTCGAGCACCGGGTTGAGGCTGGCGAGGCCCTCCAGGGTGGTCTGCGGGCGGTTGCCCTCGTCCTTGGTCAGGGTGACGGTCTTCTCGGAGATCTCCTTGGTCTCCTTGTCCTGGACCAGCTGCACGGACTCCAGCGGCACGATCTCCTCATCGAGGCGCCCGGCCTCCTGGGCAGCGGCGGTGCGCATCTGGGATTCGTAGGCGTAGGCGTCCTGGTCTTCGCGGGAGACTTCGTAGCGTTCGGCGACGACCTCGGCGGTGTGGAGCATCGGCAGGTACAGGCCCGGGATGTTCTCGACCAGCCACGGGTCCTTGGCGCGGAAGGTGTTCATCTTGTCGTTCTGGACGAGCGAGACCGATTCGACGCCGCCGCCGACGGCGATCTTCATCCCGTCGTGGATGATCTGCTTGGCAGCCGTCGCGATCGCCATGAGGCCCGAGGAGCACTGCCGGTCGAGCGTCATGCCCGACACGGTGACGGGCAGGCCGGCGCGCAGGGCGGCCTGGCGGGCGATGTTGCCGCTCTGGGAGCCCTGCTGGAGGGCCGCTCCGAGGATGACGTCGTCGACGTCGGCGCCCTCAATGCCAGCGCGCTCGACGGCATGGCGGATGGCGTGGCCGGCGAGTTCCTGCGGCTGGGTGTTGTTGAAGGCTCCGCGATAGGCCTTGCCGATCGGGGTGCGGGCGGTGGAGACGATGACTGCGTCTGTCATGGGTGTCCTTTCTGGATGACGAGGGGCGCCTCGCCAGTCTATTTCGTCTGTGTGATCCTCAGCACGTCGGAAGTTCGAGGAGTTCGGCCAGGGCTGCGCGGTTGGCAGCCGGGTGCCCGAGGATGAGTTCGCCGGCCTTGGCCCGCTTGAGCAGCAGGTGGACCGGATATTCCCAGGTCATGCCGTTGCCGCCGTGCAGCTGCACGGCTTCCTCGGCAGCCTGCACGGCGACTGGGGCGGTGTAGGCGAGCGCGGTGAGTGCGCAGATCTGGGCTTCGTGCAGGTCCTCTCCGCCGTGCTGCCAGTTCGCTGCCGTCTGGGCGGCGTAGGTGGCGGCGGCATCGGCCTGGCTGACGGCCAGCCAGAGATCGGCCAGCCGGTGCTTGATCGCCTGGTAGGAGCCGATCGCGCGGCCGAACTGCACGCGGGTGCGCACATAGTCCAGGGTCGTGGAGAACGCCTGGGCTGCGGTGCCGGCGAGTTCGGCCGCGAGCGCCACCTGCCCGGCCAGCGTCGCGGAGGTGGCCGCTGCCTCCGCCTCGGGCCCGGTGGCGATGACCCGTGCGGCAGCACCCTCGACGGTGACGTCGGCGAGCCTGCGGGTCTCATCGAGGCTGAGGAAAGGCGCGATACGAGCATCTGCCGGGTCGATGACGACGATCGTCGTGTCCTCCCCGCTGCCGATGACGGCGATGAGGTCATCAGCGCCGTCGGCTTCCATGACGCCTGCCACGGTGCCGCTGACGTGGACCGTCCCTGCATGCTCCGCGCCCGAGGCGTCACTCGCCTCAAGCCCGCTCGTCAGGGTGGAGCTGGTGGCGGGGAAGGCGACGGCGGCGTAGCGCTCACCGGCAGCCAGGGCGGCTGCCAGTTCGAAGTCCCCGGCGTGGGTGACGAGCGTGGTGGCGATGACGCCGGAGGTGAGGAAGCGCAGCGGTGCGGCATGCCGGCCGATCGCGTGGGCGACGACAGCGGCCTCGGCGAGGCTGGCGCCGGCTCCGCCGTCTGCTTCGGGCACGAGCAGCCCGGCAAGGCCGAGTTCGCGTGCCCACCCGTCGTTGAGCTCACGGGAGGCGACAGCTGGGTCGTCGTAGACCTCGGCGACGGTGCCGGGATCGCAGCGTTCGGTGAGGAACGCGCGCACGGTGCGCCTGAGGTCGGCGGCCAGCTCGGTTTCGAGCATCTCGATGGTCATTTGGGCAGGTCCTTAAACGGCAGGTCTTTGTCGGTGCGGTGTTCGCCGGGCAGGCCGAGGACGCGTTCGGCGATGATGTTGCGGATGATCTCGCTGGTCCCGCCTTCGATCGAGTTGCCTTTGGCGCGCAGGTACCGGTAGACCGGCGTGCGGCCGGTCATCGAGTAGTGCTCGGGCCGGCGCATCCCGTAGCTGTCGTGGCGCAGCCCGTCGACACCGCGCATGCGCACATCGAGAGCCGAGAGCTGCTGAGCGTTGCGGGCGAATGACAGCTTCGCACCCGAGCCTTCGGGTCCGGGCTGGCCGGCGGCGACCTGCTGGGCGGTGCGCTCTGCGAGCATCCGGGCGGTCTCGGACTCGACCCACAGGCGCATGAGCTCATCGTGCAACAGCGGGTCGCGGACCTCGGGCTGTTCGCGCCAGGCCTTCGTCACAACCCCGAGCATGCCGCCTTCCCGGGGTGCTCCCCCGCCGATGGCGACCCGTTCGTTATTCAGCGTCGTGTTCGCGATCTTCCAGCCCTCACCGGGCTCACCGAGCCGCATCGAGGCAGGCACGGGCACATCGGTGAGGAAGACTTCGTTGAACTCGGCCTCACCGGTGATCTGGCGCAGCCCACGGGTCTCGACACCGGGGGCGTGCATGTCGAGCAGGAAGTAGCTCAGCCCACGGTGCTTGGGCACACTCGGGTCGGTGCGGGCGATGAGGATCGCGAGATCGGCGTTGTGCGCTCCGGAGGTCCACACCTTCTGCCCGGTCACGCGGTAGGTGTCCCCGTCGAGGACGGCCTTCGTGGCGACGGCGGCGAGGTCGGAGCCGGCACCGGGTTCGCTGAAGAGCTGGCAGACGATCGTCTCGAGCGTGTAGATGCGTTTGAGCCACGTCTTCTGCTCATCAGTGCCGTAGCCGGCGATCGTCGGGGCGGCCATGCCGAAGCCGATCGCGTTGTCGTGCCGGTCTGGGCGGTGCAGTCCGGCGGCGTCGACGGCGGCATCGGCGTAGTCCTGCAGGCTCGCCGAGACGCCGAGGCCGCCTGCGCCTGGCGGGAAGTTCACCCAGGCCAGGCCGTGGTCGTAGAGCAGTCCGGCGTGCGCGGCCTTCGACTCGGCGTCGGCGCCGGTGAGCCCGGCGGCCGCGGCTGTGGCTGCCGCGACCGCCTCGTCGATGCGTGCGTGTTCGCTCACCGGATCAGTCCTTGGGTCCGCCGGCGACGTAGATGACCTGACCGGAGACGAAGCCTGCTCCTTCGCTGGCGAGGAAGGATGCCGTGTGCGCGATGTCCTCGGGCTTTCCGGAGCGGCCGACCGGGATCTGGCTGACGGCCATCTTGACGAAGTCGTCGAACTCGACGCCGACGCGCTCGGCGGTCGCCTTCGTCATATCGGTCTCGATGAAGCCCGGGGCGATCGCGTTGGCGGTGACACCGAACTTGCCGAGCTCGATCGCGTAGGTCTTCGTCATGCCCTGGATGCCGGCTTTGGCAGCCGAGTAGTTCGTCTGCCCGCGGTTGCCCAGCGCCGAGGTCGAGGACATCGAGATGATGCGGCCGAACTTCTGTTCGACCATGTGCTGCTGGCAGGCCTTGGTCATGAGGAAGTTGCCGGTCAGGTGGACGTCGAGGACCTTGGTGAAGTCGGCCGGGGTCATCTTGAACAGCAGGTTGTCCTTGATGATGCCGGCGTTGTTGACGAGCACCGTCGGGGCGCCGAGTTCATCGGCGGTGCGCTGCACGGCGGCATTGGCCTGGTCCTCATCGGTGATGTCGGCGCCGATGCCGATGGCCTGTCCGCCGGATGCGCCGATGCGGGCGACGACGTCGTTGCAGGCGTCTTCGCTCAGGTCGACGACGGCGACCTTCATGCCGTCAGCAGCCAGTCGCTCGGCGATCGCTGCGCCGATGCCGCGGGCGCCTCCGGTGACGATGGCGGTGCGCTGGGTCATGGGTTCTCCTTCAGGTTCGGGGTGTGTGCGGTCAGGTGGTGCTGCAGCTCAGGATGCGTACTTGCGCAGCTCGCGGCGGGCGATGGTCATCTTGTGAACCTCATCAGCGCCGTCGACGATGCGCAGGGTGCGGGCGTGGGAGTACATCTCGGCCAGCGGGAAGTCATCAGTCACGCCGGCGCCGCCGTGGACCTGGATGGCCCGGTCGATGACAGTCAGAGCGACCTTCGGGGCTGCGACCTTGATCTCGGAGATGAGGTTGCGGGCCTCCTTGTTGCCGACCTTGTCCATCATGTCAGCGGCATGCAGAGTCAGCAGGCGGGCCTGGTCGATGTCGACGCGGGCTTCGGCGATCCAGTCCTGGATATTGGCCTTGGCGGCCAGCGGCTCACCGAAGACGACGCGCTCGTGGGCGCGGCGGCACATGAACTCCAGGGCGCGCTCTGCCATGCCGATGGCGCGCATGCAGTGGTGGATGCGGCCGGGGCCGAGGCGGGCCTGAGAGATCGCGAATCCCTCTCCTTCGCCCTTGAGCACGTCCTTGGCCTCGACGCGGACATCGGTGAAGGTCACCTCGGCGTGGCTTTCGCGGTCGAGGTAGCCGAAGACCGGCAGGGAGCGGACGATCTCGACACCGGGGGCGTCGGTGGGCACGACCATCATCGACTGCTGGCGGTGCTTCTCGGCGTTCGGGTCGGTCTTGCCCATGACGATGAGGACCTTGCAGTCGGGGCGGGCGCCGTTGGAGGTGAACCATTTGCGGCCGTTGAGGATGTAGCCGTCGCCGTCCTTCTCCATGCGCATCTCGATGTTGGTGGCATCCGAGCTGGCCACGGCCGGTTCGGTCATCGCGAAACCGGAGGCGATCTCACCGTCGAGCAGCGGGCGCAGGTACTTCTCCTTGTGCTCATCGGTGCCGAAGAGCGTGAAGACCTCCATGTTGCCGGTGTCGGGGGCGTTGCAGTTCGTCGCCTCCGGTGCCAGGTTCGGTGAACGGCCCATGATCTCGGCCAGCGGGGCGTACTCGAGGTTCGTCAGGCCCGGGCCCCATTCCTCGTGCGGGTGGAAGAGGTTCCACAGTCCGCGGGAGCGGGCCTCGCCCTTGAGCTCCTGGAGGATCGGCGGGACGGCGTGCGGGTCGTCCTGGGCTTCCATCTGCTCCCGGTAGACGGGCTCGGCAGGATAGATGTGGGAGTCCATGAAGGACTCCAGCTTCTCGCGCAGCTCCTTGGCGCGGTCAGTCTCGTCAAACATCGGCTGGCCTTTCTTTCAGGTGTTGTCGTGTGTGCGGGCCTCGGCTTTGAGCCAGCCCTGGTAGCGACGCATGCCGCGCAGCCATCGGTCGTAGTCGGAGCCCTTCATCTGGAACATCTCGGCGACTTCCGGGTGGGGCAGGATGAGGAACGTGCCGTCGTGGATCGCGTCCATGACGCAGGTGGCGACGTATTCGGGACTGAGCACCTCGCCGGATTCGGCGACCGAGCGGCTGGCGACCCGCTCGGCTGGAATGTCGGAGGTGAGCCCAGCCATGAGCAGTTCGGTGCGCACGCCCATCGGGCACAGGCAGGCGACCTGGATGCCGTCATCGCCGTAGGTGATGGACAGCCATTCGGCGAAGGCGAGCGCGGCGTGCTTGGACACCGCGTAGCCGGCCTGCCCGATCTGGGTCAGCAGGCCCGCCGCCGAGGCGGTGGAGACGAAGCAGCCTGCTCCCCTGGCCTGCCAGGTCGGGATGAGGGCCTGGGCGGCGCGGATGTGGGCGCGCAGGTTGATGTCGAGGATCGCATCCCAGTCGACATCGGACTCGCCGAGTCCGCGTGCGCCGGCGATGCCGGCGTTGGCGACGTAGAGGTCGATCTCACCGAGTTCGGCGCGGGTGCGGTCCAGCAGTTCGGTGATGCCGTCTTCGGATGCGCAGTCGCCCTGCCAGGCCCGGCACCCGAGTTCGGAGGCGACCACGGAGACCGTGTCGGCGACATCGGCGAGCATCACGTAGGCCCCGCGGTCGATGAGCTGTGCGGCGATGGCTCGGCCGATGCCACCGGCTCCGCCGGTGACGACGGCGACTGCGCCTGAGACGTCCATGGGTGTCCCTTCTGGAGAATTCTCCTGCGGCCTATGTGATGCAGGTGACATCTCAACTTATAGTTGACGTGAGCGTCAATTTCAAGAACTAACGAACGAACGTTTACCTCCTGGAAGGAGATCTCCATGTCGCAGGTGTCGCTTCTCGCCCCGCTGCTGGAGCATGCGCGCACCCGTCCGGAGCACATCGCGGTGCGCGGCCCGCGGGCTGACCAGCGCACATCCCTGACCTACCGGCAGTTCGTCGGTGCGATCGCCGCTCGCACACGCGAGCTCCAGGCCTCCGGACTCCGACCAGGTGAGCGTGTCGGGCTCATCGCCCCGACCCGCCCGGAGTTCCTCATCGAGTTCCTCGCCGTCGAGGCCTGCGGGGCGATCACCGTGTGCTTCAATCCCCTCTCGACGGCGCCCGAACTGGACTTCGTGCTCTCCGATTCCGGTGCCAGCCACCTCATCATGCACCCGCTCTGCCCCGAGGCAGGCTCTGCGGCCGCAGAGGCGCTCGGCATCACCGCCGAACTGCTCACACCCGTCGACATGCACGCGCTGCCGCAGGCGAGCCCGGACTTCGCCCCGGTCACCCGGGACCCGGAGGACTGCGTGCTGCTGCTCTACACCTCGGGCACCACCGGCCGGCCGAAGGGCGCGATGCTCTCAGCACGCACCCTGCTCACCGGCGTCACCGCAGCCGAGGCGGTGGCCGGCCTGTCCCCTGCTGACCGGGCCGGCACTGCGCTGCCGCTGTTCCATGTCTTCGGGCTCGGCTCGGTGGCCTACCCGGTGCTGGCCAACGGTGCCACCATCACTCTGCTGCCGCGCTTCGATGCTGATGAGCTGCTGGAGACGATCATCGCCGATGAGCTCACGATCGTGGCAGGCGTGCCGACGATGTGGAATGCGCTCACCCACGCGACCGCCGGTGAGGGCGTCACGACGCCGCAGCTGCGCTTGGCGCTTTCGGGCGGGGCGGCGATCTCGCTGGAGCTCATGCGCGCCTTCCACGCTCGGTTCGGCGCCTCGATCACTGAGGGCTACGGGCTGACCGAGACGTGCGCTTTCGGCACCTTCAACGCCGCCGAGGGCGAGGACAAGATCGGCTCAGTCGGTCTGCCGGCCCCGACGATGGACGTGCGGATCGTCGATCCTGCCACCGGTGAGGCGTGTGGTCCCGGGCAGACCGGGGAGGTGCGGCTGTGCGGCCCGCTCGTCATGCTCGGCTACTGGAACCGGCCTGAGGCCACCGCTGAGGTCTTCGACGCCGACGGGTTCTTCTGCACCGGTGATCTCGGGCATGTCGATGAGGACGGTTATCTCTACATCGTCGACCGGCTCAAGGACCTCATCATCCACGGCGGCTACAACGTCTACCCGCGTGAGGTCGAGGAGGTTCTCTACGCCCATCCGCAGGTCTTCGAGGCCGCTGTCATCGGGGCGGCCGATGAGCACTACGGCCAGCAGGTCGCCGCTGTCGTCACCCCGATGCCCGGTACCGAGCTGACAGGTGATGAGATTGAGGCGTGGTGCCGGCAGTCGCTGTCGGCGTACAAGATCCCGCGCATCATCCGCATCGTCGACGGCCTGCCGAAGGGCCCGACGGGCAAGATCCGCAAACGCTCGATCGAACTGTGAAGGAGTGAGCGATGACCATCCAGCGTCAGCCCGGTGCACCGCTGACCGAGCGCGGCCTCCGCACCCGGCAGGCCCTCATCGACGCGGCCATCGACGTGTTCTACGAGCAGGGCTACTTCTCCACCCGGCTCTCGGCGATCACCGAACGGGTCGGGTGCTCGACCGGCACGCTGTACACGTACTTCGCCAACCGGCAGGAGATCCTCGCCGCGATCATCGAGGAGTCCTATGCTCCGGTGGTCGCTGCCGATCATGCGTGGGGCGACCCGGATCATGATGCAGGCACGGGCGTTCCCGGCCCCGAGGCGCTCATCGCCAAGATCCGGAAGGCGACAGGAGTGTACGTGCGCCGGTACCGGGACAACGCCCGGGAGGTGGCGCTCATGGACCAGGTCGCTGCGGTCGATCCGGAGATCCGGGACATCCGGCTGGCGCGCAACCGGGTGTTCTACCGGCGCAATATGCGCAGCATCGAGCAGATGCAGGCCGCCGGGCACATCCGCGCCGATCTCGATCCGGATCTGACGGCCAAGGCGCTTTCGGCGATGGTGAGCCGCACGTGCAAGTCGATCTACGTCGATGAGCCCCAGGAACGCTATTTCAGCGATGCCGGCGTCGAGGAGCTGGCCGACAAGCTCTCACAGCTGTGGGTCTCCGCCCTCGAACTCGCCCCGGACAGCACTGAGAACTGAACACTGAACAATGAGCTCCCATGGCTCCGCGCCCCGGCACCTCGGGACCGCGGGGTCTGCCGGTTACGCTTCGTCGATGTCGTCGAAGCGGGAGATGTCACCGGCACCGATCCGGCGCACGACCGGAGCGCCAGGCGTGAAGTCGATGACCGAGGTCGGGGTGGTGCCGGGCACTCCGGAGTCGATGATGACGTCGACGTGCTTGCCGAGCGCCTCGGCGACGTCCTCGGCATGCGTCAGCGGCTCCTCGTGATCGGGCAGCAGCAGCGTTGAGGACAGGATCGGCTCACCGACCTCTTCGACGAGGGCGAGCGCGGTGGCGTTCTGCGGGATCCGGGCACCGACCGAGTGCTTCTTGGGGTGCATCATCTTCCGCGGCACGTCCTTCGTCGCCTTCATGATGAAGGTGTAGGGCCCCGGCGTCAGGGACTTGATGGTGCGGAAGGCGTAGTTGTCGACGATGACGAACTGGCCCAGCTGTGCGAAGTCGTGGCACATGAGCGTGAAGTGGTGCTTGGAGTCGAGCTGGCGGATGCGGATGATCCGTTCGATGCCGTCCTTGTTCTCCAGCGCGCAGCCGAGCGCATAGCAGGAGTCGGTCGGGTAGGCCACCAGCCCGCCATCGGCGATGGCCTTGGCCGCCTGGCGGATGAGCCGCGGCTGCGGATTCTCAGGATGGATGTCGAGTATCTGTGCCATTGCCCAAGTCTATCGAGCCACGCAGGCTGTGCACACCGTTCTCAGTCCAGTCCGGCAACCCGCCGTCTGGCCATGAGGGTGACGGCCGTGGCGGTGGCGACAGCGGCCAGTGCTGTGAGGGTCAGATGGGTGCCCTCGGGGCGCAGCTCCTCACCGGCCTGCCCGGCCAGTGCCAGGAGCACGAGGGCGGCGAGCGCGCACACGGCAGCGGCGCTGACGACCCAGAGCAGAGCACTCACAATGATGCTGAGGAGGGTCTTCACGACTGCGCCTTCCTGCAGGGGCGGTCAGTCGAGGTCGATGACCGCGCGCTTCGGTGAGCGACCGGGGACTGCCGTTTCACTCATCGTCAGCCCCGGCTGGGAGTCCTCCACCGCCTCGATGTGAGACTCCTCACCTGAATTGTCCATCGACTCGCTCGGGCTGGCAAGGAGTGGCGACTCTGCCGCGCGCACACCAGAGGCGACAAGCAGGTTGATCCAGCGGGCGCGCGGATCGGCGTCGACGAGCAGCGCCTTGACCAGCAGGGTCGCCGGCAGGGCCAGCAGCGCACCGAACCAGCCGAGGACCCACACCCAGAACAGCAGGGACAGGAACGAGATGAAGGGGGTGACGCCGACGGACTGGCCGGTGAACTTCGGCTGGATGATCGCCTGGATGACGAAGTTGAGCAGGCTGTAGGTGATGACGACCCACAGGGCGTCCCACCATCCGCCTTCGATCAGCGCCATGATGGCCGGCGGCACCAGGCCGATGACGAAGCCGATGTTGGGGATGTAGTTGGTCAGGAACGCCAGCACACCCCACACGAGCGCCAGCGGCACGCCGATGATGAGAAGGGCGACGACGTCGAGGGCGGCGACGATGAGGCCGAAGACGGTGGCGACGACCCAGTAGCGGCGCACGCCGACGGCGAAGGTGCTCATGGCCTGCACGAAGCGCGGCTGCACGCCCGAGGCCAGGGTCATGCGCCGTGGGAAGGCCAGAGAGTCCATGACGATGAAGAAGGTCGCCATGATCGCAGTCGTCACGAGCGTCACGACCAGGGTTGCGTTCGACAGCACTTCGCGCAGCGCGGCGGCGAGCTGGTTGACGTCGAAGTTGGCCATCTGCTCCTTGACGAACTCGGGAGTCAGACCCAGCGATGAGCTGCCGGCGAGCAGGTCGCGGTAGAGGTTGTCGAGCTCATCGGAGTATTCGGGGATGACGAGGACGAGCTCGGCGATCGACCAGCCGGTGAGTGCGAAGAAGGCCGCCACGACGCTGAGCACCAGCAGCACGGTCACAACAGCGGCAGCGGCGGCCGGGACGCGTCGGCGGATGAGCCAGGCCTGCACCGGATAGCCGACGATCACGAGGTTGAAGGCCAGGAACACCGGGGCGATGATGAGCTGGAGGTCCTTGATGAATCCGACGGCGAAGAACAGCCCGGCCAAGCCGAGGACGATGATCGTGAACCGCGGCAGCGCCCACTCCCGGGGCCGGACCGCCTCAGCGGTTGCCGGCCGGCCTGCGCTGGTCAACGGCCTTTCCTCTTCTCCCGGATCCGCATGCTCACATCGATCGGGGTGCCGGTGAAGCCGAAGGTCTCCCGCAGCCGCCGGATGATGAACCGGCGGTAGCTGGGATCGAGGAACCCCGTGGTGAAGAGCACGAACTTCGGCGGCCGCGACGAGGCCTGCGTGCCGAAGAGGATGCGCGGCTGCTTGCCGCCGCGCAGCGGGTGCGGGTTGGCGGCCGAGAGCTCACCGAGGAAGGCGTTGAAGCGCCCGGTCGGGATGCGGGTGTCCCAGCCTTCGAGTGCCGATTCCATGGCGGGTACGAGCTTCTCAGCGTGCCGGCCGGTCTTGGCGGAGATGTTCACGCGCGGGGCCCAGGCGACATGGCCGAGATCGCGCTCGATCTCGCGTTCGAGGAAGTGGCGGCGCTCCTCATCGAGCAGGTCCCATTTGTTGAAGGCGAGCACGAGCGCACGGCCAGCGTCGAGGACGAGGCGGATGATCTTCATGTCCTGGTCGCTCAGCGGCTCGTTGGCCTCCAGCAGCACGACGGCGACTTCGGCACGCTCGAGCGCGGTCTGGGTGCGCAGCGCTGCGTAGAAGTCAGCACCTGAGGACTGGCGGGCGCGCTTGCGGATGCCGGCGGTGTCGATGAAGCGCCACTGCTTGCCGCCGAGTTCGACGAGTTCGTCGACCGGGTCGCGGGTGGTGCCGGCGGTGTTGTCGACGATGACGCGTTCGGTGCCGACGAGCTGGTTGAGCAGCGAGGACTTGCCGACATTCGGCCGGCCGACGAGCGCGATGCGGCGCGGGCCGCCGACCTCTTCGGTCTGCCCGGTTGCCGAGACCTCCGGCAGCATCTCCATGATCGCGTCGAGGAAGTCGGCGACTCCCCTGCCGTGCATGGCGGAGATCGGGTGCGGTTCGCCCAGGCCGAGCGACCAGAGTTCGGCGGCCATGAGCTCGCCGCGTTCGTCATCGACCTTGTTCGCTGCCAGCAGCACCGGCTTGCCGGAGCGGCGCAGCATCCGCACGACGTGCTCGTCGGTGGCAGTCGGGCCGGTGGTGGCGTCGACGACGAAGACGACGCCGTCGGCCATGCGCACGGCGATCTCGGCCTGTTCGGCGATGCGGGAGGCCATGCCGCGCGAATCGATATCCCAGCCGCCGGTGTCGACGAGGGTGAGCGGGCGGCCGTTCCATTCGGCGTGGTAGCTCACCCGGTCACGGGTGACGCCGGGGACGTCTTCGACGACGGCCTCGCGGCGCCCGAGGACCCTGTTGACCAGCGTCGACTTGCCCACGTTGGGCCGGCCGACGATGGCGAGCACCGGGGCCGGTCCGCGTCCGCCGTCTTCGGCTTCGATGACGCCGTAGGCCTCGAGCAGCTCCCGGTCCTCCTCTTCCAGTTCGTACTGGTCGAGGCCGGCGCGCAGCGAGGCGGCGCGTTGTTCGGCGTCATCGTGGTCGATCGCCTGCACGCGCTCGGGCAGCGAATCGTCGGGGTGCTCGACGAATCCGTCGGCAGGCTGAGATCCGGGCTCCTGTGCAGAGGGTGACATGGTCATCAGGCTTTCTGTGCGGCGGCGACGAGTGCGAGGACTGCGCCGACCGACTGGTCGAAATCGATGTGGGTGGTGTCGAGTGTGTGCACGCCGTCTGCGGCGGTGAGGAAGCTCGTCGTCTTCGCGTCCTTGGCATCGCGGCCGAGGGTGACGTCGCGGGTGGCGGCCACCGCCTCGGCGTCGGCCCTGCCGTGGGTCTCCTTGGCGCGGCGGACCACACGCACTTCGTTATCGGCGGTCATGAGGATGCGGACCGGGGCGTCGGGGGCCACGACGGTGGTGATGTCGCGGCCTTCGACGACGATGCCGGGCTCAGCTGCGGCGATGATCTGGCGCTGCATCTCGATGAGCTCGCTGCGCGCCTCGGGCACGGCGGAGACGACCTGCACGCTGGCCGAGACCTCTGCTGAGCGGATCTCCTCGGTCACATCGATGCCGTCGACGGCGACTGTCGGGACGCTCGGGTCGGTGGAGATCTCCAGCTCAGCGCCGCGCACGAGTTCGACGACATCGCCGACGTCGGTGATGCCGCGAGTCATGCACAGCCAGCCCATCGCCCGGTACATCGCGCCGGTGTCGAGGTAGGCGTAGCCGAGGTGGGCGGCCACGGCCTTCGAGACGCTGGATTTTCCGACGCCGCTGGGGCCGTCGATGGCGATAACGGTCATTCCTGTCCTTCGTGTTCGATGACGGCTTCGGGAACCCACCAGCCGCGGGAGGTGAGGCCCTCTTCGAGTTCGCGCTGTCGTGCCGGCACGACAGCGACTTCGACACTGCCCAGCTTAACGCCGGTGGCGTGCTCGATCCGGATGTCCTCGATGTTGATGCCGAGCTCGCCGACATCGGCGAAGAGCTTGCCGAGCATGCCGGGGGTGTCGTCGATGAGGACGGTGATCTCCGCGTACTTCTGCGAGGCCTGGCCGTGCTTGCCGGGGATCCGGTCGTAGCCGTCGTTGCCGGCGGTGATCGTCTGCGCGATCGTCGCAATCGATCCCGGTGCCAGCTCGAGGGCGCTGATGAGGGTGTCGAGGTCGGTGCGGATGCTTTCGAGCACCTCGCGGACCTCGGCGGCATTGCCGGCCAGGATCTGGGTCCACAGGCTGGCATCGGAGGCGGCGATGCGGGTGACGTCGCGCAGCCCCTGCCCGGCCAGGGCAACGCCGTCGGCGGGCATGTCGACAAGCTGGGCGGCCATGAGGCTGGCCATCACCTGCGGGGCATGCGAGACACGGGCGACCGAGGAGTCGTGGAACTCCGGGTCGAGGTGGACGACGGCCGCACCGACGTCGGTGGCCAGCGCGACGATCTGGGCGAGGCGGGCAGCCGGGGTATCGTCATCGGAGCAGACCACCCAGGGCCGGCCGACGAACAGGTCGTCGCGGGCGGCGATCGCCCCGGACTTCTCGCGGCCGGCCATCGGATGGGAGCCGATGTAGCGGTCGAGGTCACCGGGTGCGCAGGCTGCGCGCACCTCGTGCAGCAGCACGGTCTTGACGCTGGCGACATCGGTCACGGTCGCCTCGGGGAACCGGTCGAGGGCGGTGAGGATCGTCTGTCCGGCCACGTCGGGCGGTGTGGCGACGATGACGACATCGGTCGCCTCAGGTTCGCCGACGGTGCCTGCGCCGAGGTCGGCGGCCAGCCGCTGCGCGGTCGGTGACAGGTCGGCGAGAGTCACCTCGTGTCCGGCGCCGGTGAGCGCGAGTCCGAGTGAGGTGCCGAGCAGGCCGGTGCCGATGACGTGCACACTCATCGTCTGGCTCACAGACCGACCGCCTGCATGAGCTCTCCGATCTCATCGGGGCGCAGGTCGCGGACCTTGCCCTGGCGCTGTTCGGCCAGGGCGATCGGGCCGAAGTGGGTGCGCACGAGCCGGTCGACGGGGTTGCCGACGGCATCGAGCAGGCGGCGCACGATCCGGTTGCGGCCTTCGTGCAGGACGAGTTCGACGAGCGCGCGCCCGGGTGTCGAGTCGATGAGCTTGAAGGAGTCGACCCGGGCGATGCCGTCGTCGAGTTCGATGCCCTCGCGCAGCCGGGCGCCGACGTCCTTGGCGACCGGGCCGCGCACCTGGGCGAGGTAGGTCTTGGGGATCTCATAGGACGGGTGGGTCAGCCGGTTGGACAGCTCCCCGTCGTTGGTGATGAGCAGCAGGCCCTCAGTCTCGGCGTCGAGGCGGCCGACGTGGAAGAGCCGTTCGGGCCGGTCGCGCAGGTACTCGGCCAGGCTCGGCCGGCCCTCGGGGTCGTCCATCGTCGAGACGACGCCGGCGGGCTTGTTGAAGGCGAGGTAGACGCGGTCGGGAGCGGTGACGATGCGCATCGAGTCGACGTGGACGGTCTGGGTCTCCGGGTCGATGCGGGTGCCGAGTTCGGTCACGATCTGCCCGTCGACTTCGACGCGGGCATCGGCGATGAGCTGCTCGCAGGCGCGCCGGGAGCCAAGGCCGGCATCGGCGAGCACCTTCTGCAGGCGCACACCGTCAGGCTGGTGGACGGCGTTGGCCGCCGAGGTGTTCTGCTGGGCGGTACGCTGCGCCTGGCTGCGCTGTCGGCGGGTCGGACGGTTGGACCGGTGGCCGGGTCCGCGTGGATTGCTGCGAGTCATAGGGGTCATTGTCTCAAACCCGCACGTGGTTGCCGAACCGGGCACGAGGTGTGGGTGGAGTGTGTGCTGCCGCTCAGGTCTCGGCAGGCTCCCCGCCGGCTTCCAGGCCCACCTCGGCTGGTGCTGCCGGTTCGTCGGCGTCTACGTTGAAGGCGATGTCGTCGCCGGTGGCCACGTCGTCGTCTGCCGGCAGGAAGGGTGCGATGTCGGGCAGTTCGTCGAGGCTGTCGATGCCGAGGCTTTCGAGGAACTGGCCGGTGGTGGTGAACTGGCGTGCGCCGGTGAGCTCTTCGGTGCCGGCTTCGACGATGAGGCCTCGCATGAGCAGGGTGCGCACCACACCGTCGACGTTGACGCCGCGGATCGCGGAGATCCGTGCGCGGGTGACCGGCTGCCGGTAGGCGATGACAGCCAGGGTCTCCAAGGCCGCCTGGGACAGGGTGGCGGTCTGGCCGGCGGTGAGGAAGTCGGAGACGAGGTCGTGGTAGTCGCTGCGCGAGTAGATCCGCCAGCCGCCAGAAGCCTCCCGGAGCTCGAAGCCGCGCTGCCGGCTGCCCGGCTGCGCTCCGTCGTAGTCGGCCTGCAGCTGCCGGCAGGCGGCGGTGACGGTACCGGCCTCGATGCCGAGGCTCTCCGCCAGCGCTTCGGCGGTGACGGGGGCATCGGCGATCATGAGCACGGCTTCGATCCCGGCCAGCAGCGTGTCCTCGACCTGAGTCACGGCCGGCTCAACGCCCTGCGTCGCGGCCGGTTCCCCACCCTGCAGGGTGTGCTGCTCGCTCATGTCGGCTCCTCGTCATCGGGTGGGGTCGGGGCGTCCCATTCGTCGGTGTCGGGCAGTGCGATGGTCGCCAGGTCTGCAGCTTCTGCGGCCACCACGGTGAGCTCGCCGAGCGGGGCGGGCTGGTCGAAGTCGCACATGCCGGCCTTGAACAGCTCGAGCAGTGCGAGGAACCGGGCGACGACGACCAGCGTGCTCTCGGCATCGGCGATGAGGTCCGAGAAGGTCAGCCGGCCGTGCTGGCCGAGGCGGGTGAGGACCACGGTGCGCTGTTCGGCGACGCTGATCTGGGGCAGGTGCAGGTGGTCGGTGCTCACCGTCGGCGGGGTGTGGTCGCGCTGCAGGACGGTGGCGTAGATCGCGGCGAGGACCTGCGGGGTGGCGGTGATCTCCAGGGGCGGCAGGATGTCGCGCAGCCCGTCTTCCAGCGGCACTGAGCGGGCGGTGCGGGTGGCGGCGTGTGCCATCTGCTCGGCGAAGACGGCGGAGACGGCCTTGTAGGCGCGGTACTGCAGCAGCCGGGCGAAGAGCAGGTCGCGGGCTTCGAGCAGCTCCAAGTCGAGTTCGTCGTCGACGTCGCCGCGCGGCAGCAGCCGGGCGGTCTTGAGGTCGAGCAGGGTCGCTGCCACGAGCAGGAAGTTCGACAGCTCCTCGAGGCTCTGCTCTGCCCGCAGCGCGGTGACGTAGGCGATGAACTCGTCGGTCACCTCGGCCAGGGCGACATCGGTGATGTCGAGCTTGCGCTTGGAGATGAGCCCGAGCAGCAGGTCGAAGGGGCCGGAGAAGTTCTCCAGCCTGACGACGAAGCCGCCGGACGCGTGCTGCCCGGCGGCTCCGCTGCTCTCGGCATCGCCGGCGGCCGGGGCCGAGGCGTCCTGCTGTGCCGTGGTCATCGCTGGGCTCAGGGTGCTCCCCCGCGGGCGACGAGCTCGCATGCCAGCTGACGGTAGGCCTGTGCTCCGGTGTGGGTGGGGGCGAACGAGATGATCGGCTCGGCTGCCACCGAGGCGTCGGGGAACTTCACGGTGCGGCTGATGACGGTGTCGAAGACCCGGTCACCGAAGGCCTCGACGACCCGGGCGATGACCTCCTTGGCGTGCAGGGTGCGCCCGTCGAACATCGTGGCGAGGATGCCGTCGATCTCCAGGCCGGGGTTGAGGCGATCCTGGACCTTCTCGATCGTCTCGACGAGCAGGGCGACGCCGCGCAGCGCGAAGAACTCGGTCTCCAGCGGGATGATGACGCCATGGGCGGCGGTGAGCGCGTTGACGGTCAGCAGGCCGAGCGAGGGCTGGCAGTCGATGAGGATGACGTCGTACTCATCGGCGACCTTGGCCAGGGCGCGGGCGAGAACCTGTTCGCGGGCGACTTCGCCGACGAGCTGCACTTCGGCCGCCGAGAGGTCGATGTTGGCCGGCAGGATGTCGATGCCCTCGACGTTGGAGGGCTCGATGACCTCGTGCGGGTCGAGGCGGGAGTTCATCAGCACGTTGTACACGCTGCGCTCGAGGTCGTGCGGGTTGAGACCGAGCCCGACGGAGAGCGCGCCCTGCGGATCGAAGTCGACAAGCAGCACACGGCGGCCGTAGTCGGCCAGCGCGGCTCCGAGGTTGATCGACGAGGTCGTCTTGCCGACGCCGCCCTTCTGGTTCACCATTGCGATGATCCGTGCCGGGCCGTGCCCGTCGAGCGGCGGCGGTTCAGGGTACTCGACCTGCGGTCGCCCGGTCGGGCCCATCACCTCGGCATCTGGGATGTCCAGCTTCTGCTGCGAATCAGCCACGCCAGTCTCACCTTTCGTCTCGGGTGTGTTCAGCTTATCGTGCGCACCGGCACTTTCGTCGTTCCACCGCGCCTGCTGCCGCAGGCTGGGCTGTGTGCCGGTTCAGCGGGCCCGCGGGTGGGTGGTGGCGTAGACCTCGCGCAGGGTCTGGCTCGTCACCCGCGTGTAGATCTGGGTGGTCGTCACGGCGGCATGCCCGAGCAGCTCTTGGACGACCCGGATGTCAGCGCCGCCTTCGAGCAGGTGGGTGGCGAATGAGTGGCGCAGCGAGTGCGGGCTGATGTCGTCATCGAGGCCGGCGTGCTGGGCGGCGGTCTTGATGGTCTGCCAGGCGGATTGGCGGCTGAGCCGGCCGCCGCGCTGGTTGACGAACACCGCGCCGGCGCGCTGCCGGCCGGTCTGCTGGCCGGCACCGGCGCGGGCGGTCATGTCCGGCCGGGCGCGCACAAGCCAGGCTTCGAGTGCTTCGGAGGCGTGTGACCCCAGCGGCACGAGGCGTTCCTTGCTGCCCTTGCCGTAGAGGCGCACGATCCTCGATTCGAGGTCGATGTCGTCGATGTCGACGCCGATCGCCTCGCTGATCCGCGCGCCGGTGGCGTAGAGGAACTCCAGCAGTGCCCGGGCCCGCAGCTGAACCGGTTCGTCTCCAGCGCAGGCAGCGAGCAGCCGTTCGACCTCAGCGATGGTGAGCGCATGCGGCAGGGAGTCGACGTCGCGGGGTGGGGAGATCTCAGCGGCCGGATCATCCGACACCCGTCCTTCGGCGTGGAGGAATCCGAACAGCCGCCTGATCGCCACGGTCAGCCGTGCCCGGGAGCGCACCGCCAGGCCGGTGTCGGCGATGAGGGAGAGGAAGGTCTCCAGGTCAGATCCGGTGACGGCGGTGAGGTCGCGGATCTGCTGGTCTTCAAGCCACGTGAGCAGGCGGGCCAGATCGCGAGCATAGGCGTCGAGCGTGTTGTGCGACAGGCCGCGTTCGAGCTGCAGGTGGGCGAGGTAGTCGCGAACCGGATCGGCCAGCCCAGCCGGCGCCTCGGGCAGCAGTTCGGCTGCGTGGCGGGCCATCAGGATCCGTCGGCGGCAGGCCCGGTTCGGGTGCGGGTGCCGCGGGCGCGCAGCTGCACGTCTCTGGCCGGCCACGGTTCGTCGGCTGCGCGCATGTTCTCCCAGCCGCGGGCGCGGGCGTGGTCGGCGTGCAGGATCGCCAGCGCGGCGGTGCCGTTGGTCACGCGTCCGGCCAGCACCGCTTCGACGGCCTCGGTCAGCGGGATCCAGACCGGCACGATGCCGTTCTCCTCCCCGTCGCGCAGGTGGCGTTCGGCCTCCGGGACGGCGCTGAGGTCGCGGGCGGCGAAGATCCGCAGCGTCTCGCTGACCCCACCGGGCGTTGAGAGCTGGTCGGCGAGCAGGTGCCACTGCCCGGCTTCCAGGTCGGCTTCCTCACCGAGTTCGCGCTGGGCTGCGTGCAGCGGTTCCTCACCGGGCACATCGAGCAGGCCGGCTGGGATCTCCCAGTCCCGGCACAGCACCGGGTGCCGGTACTGCTGGATGAGCAGGATCCGGTCCTCGGCGTCGATCGCAGCGATCGCGACGGCCCCGGTGTGCTGGACGAAGTCGCGGGTCAGCGGCTCGTCGGATTCGGGCAGCGAGAAGGTCTCGCGCCGCACGTCCCACACGTAGCCGCGGAAGGCGGTTTCACTCGAGGTCACCTCAGCGGGAGTGAACTCGTCGCGCAGCTCGGCTGCCAGGCCCTGCTGTGCTGTCAGGGCTTCGGCAGCCGAGGTGGCGTGTCGGGCGTGCATCAGACGCTTTGCCGGTCGAGTGCTGCGCGCACGAGACCGGAGAACAGCGGGTGGGCCTCTGTCGGCCGGGACCGCAGCTCCGGGTGGGCCTGCGTGGCGACGTAGTACGGGTGGACGTCGGCGGGCAGTTCGACGAACTCGACGAGCTGCTGGTTCGGCGAGGTGCCCGAGATCACGAGCCCGGCGTCAGTGAGCTGCTCGCGGTAGGCGTTGTTGACCTCATAGCGGTGGCGGTGGCGCTCGGAGATCTCGTCAGTGCCGTAGACACCGGCGACGATGCTGCCCGGCAGCAGGTCGGCACTGTACAGGCCCAGGCGCATGGTGCCGCCGAGGTCCCCTTCACCGTCGACGATGTCGAGCTGTTCGGCCATCGTGGCGATGACCGGCGCCGAGGTGTCGGGATCGAATTCCGTTGATGACGCCTCGTCGATGCCGGCGACGTTGCGTGCGTATTCGACGACCATGCACTGCATGCCCAGGCACAGGCCAAGCGTCGGGATGCCGTTCTCGCGGGCGTAGCGCAGCGCGCCGAGCTTGCCTTCGATGCCGCGGATGCCGAAGCCGCCGGGCACGCAGATCGCGTCGAGGCCGGCGAGGTGCTCGGCGGCGCCTTCAGGGGTTTCACACGAGTCGGAGGCAATCCAGTGGATGTTGACCTTGGCGTCTTCGGCGAATCCGCCGTGGCGCAGCGCCTCCGTCACCGACAGGTAGGCATCAGGCAGGTCGATGTACTTGCCGACCAGGCCGATCTCGACTTCGTGACGCGGGTTGTGCACGCGTTCGAGCACCCAGTCCCACTGGTCCCAGTCGACGTCGCGGAAGGGCAGGTTGAGGCGGCGGATGACGTAGACGTCGAGGCCTCCATCGTGCAGGACCTTCGGGATGTCGTAGATGGACCGGGCGTCGACGCAGGAGACGACGGCTTCGAAGTCGACGTCGCAGGCCGAGCCGATCTTCGCGCGGATCGAATCCGGCAGCTCCCGATCGGAGCGCAGCACGATCGCATCAGGCTGGATGCCGATCGAGCGCAGGGCTGCCACCGAGTGCTGGGTCGGCTTGGTCTTGAGCTCACCCGAGGGCCCGAGGTAGGGCACGAGGGAGACGTGGATGAAGAAGCAGTTCTCGCGGCCGACGTCGTGGCGGACCTGGCGGGCGGCTTCGAGGAACGGCAGCGATTCGATGTCGCCGACGGTGCCGCCAACCTCGGTGATGATGACGTCCGGAGCCTCACCGTCGGTGCGCTCGGCCTGGGACCGCATCCGCAGCTTGATCTCATCGGTGATGTGCGGGATCACCTGGACGGTGTCACCGAGGTAGGCGCCGCGGCGCTCCTTGGCGATGACCGAGGAGTAGATCTGCCCGGTGGTGACGTTGGCACTGGCGTCGAGGTCGGTGCCGAGGAAGCGCTCGTAGTGGCCGATGTCGAGGTCGGTCTCTGCACCGTCGTTGGTGACGAACACCTCGCCGTGCTGGAAGGGGTTCATCGTGCCCGGGTCGACGTTGAGGTAGGGGTCGAGCTTCTGCATCGCGACTGTGAGCCCGCGCTGTGCGAGCAGATGTCCCAGCGATGATGCTGTCAGTCCCTTACCGAGGGAGGATGCCACACCCCCGGTGACGAAGATGTGCCGGGTTGTGTTCTGTCCGCTTGTTCGCAATCGATTCACCACGGAATTGAATTCTATCAGGGAGGAGGGCACCGCGTCCCGCCAGGGACGCGGTGGGAATCAGCGGCGCTCGATCGGGCGGGTGCCGGCATGCATGCCGAGGACCGTGTCGTAGATGTCGAGCAGGATCAGCCCGGCGGTGTCGACGCTGGTGGAAGCGGCTACCCGGTCCTTGGCTGCGACTGCTGCGGTGGCACGGGCGGCGGGGTTGTCGACGTAGTCGGCGATGGCGGCCAGCAGTCCGGGCGTGTCGTCGGCGGCGACGTGGGTGACGCGCTCACCCCAGATGCGGGCACCGCGCTCCCGGCCGATGTGGACGACCGGCCTGCGCATCTGCATGAGCCCTTCGGTGCTCAGCCCGGTCATCCGGTCGGCGGCGATGACAAGATCGGCGGCAGCGGCCACCTCGGCGGCGGAGTATTCGCTGGCCACGAGGATGTGGTCGAAGCGGTTGGCGATCTCGCGGCTGACCTGGTCGCGGGCTGCTCCCCCGCCGGTGAAGGCGACCACCCAGCGGCGGTCGGGACGGTGGCTCGGCAGCCTGATCGCGGCATCGAGCACGGTGGTCAGGTCGGTGCCGTCGCGCATCTCGATGGGGCTGGCGATGAGCCAGTGGCCGGCAGGCACGTCGAGGTCGCGGCGCACCCGCTTGCGGTCGCGGGTCAGCGCCGTGGCGACATCGGCGCGCGGGTCGAGGTCGGGGCGCAGCAGCGGGGCGCGTTCGGTGACCGGGACTTCGAGGTCGGCGAAGTACTCGCAGACCGGGTCGGTGGTGCCGAGCACGGCAGTCGAGGTGCGGGCGACGGTGCGGGCCAGCAGCGATTCGACGGTGCTGGATTCGTCGAAGCGCTCGACAGTGGTGATGATCGCCGGCTGCATCCGCTGCGGCAGACCGGTCAGGGCGAGACCGGCGAGCGCTCCGGCGTGCAGTCCGTGGGCGTGGACGAGGTCGACGTGCCGGTAGTACTTGTGCAGTGTGAAGGCGTGCGAGGCGTCGGAGACGCGGATGCCGCGCACCGCGCCGATCTCGATGTGGACGAGCAGCGGGTCAGCGGTGTCGAGACCGAGCGTGTCGAACACGGACCGGCGGGCAGCGATGGCGGTCGGGTAGCCGGCCTGCAGGTGGCGCGCGATGGTCTCGCGGGCCATCTCGACGACAACGGAATCGGCGGTGTCGAGAACGTGCATGATCCGGGTGCTGGGATCCGGTCCGAGGGGCGTCTGGCTGGCGAGTTCGCTCATGGCTGTCGCTCTTTCTGCTGGTCGCGGATGGGTTACGTCTGTCTCTAGACTAGCGATGTTTCAGCGGCTGCCGGCATCGATCAGGGACGTGTAGTGGCGGAGGATCGTGCGGGCGACTTCGGGTTCGCGCGGCAGGTCGAGTGCCTTGTGGGCCGCGCGGCGACCGAGTTCGGCGCGCATCTGCTCTTCGGCGGCGAGCATCCGGATGCCCTCGGCCATCGCCTCGGCGTCCCCGGGGGTGATGAGCAGGCCGGCGTCACCGAGCAGTTCGGGGGTGCCGCCGGTCGCGGTGGCGATGATCGCTTTGCCGGCCATCATCGCTTCCTGCAGCACGAGTGCGCGGGCCTCCCACAGGCTGGAGAGGACGAAGATGTCAGCGGCTTGGTTGAGGGTGGTGACGTCATCGCGCTGGCCGAGGAAATGCACCGGCAGCTGTTCGGCGATGACGCGCTTGCGCAACACCCGCATCTCCTCCTCATCAGCGGCTCCGGCGATGAGCAGATGCACCCGGTCGTCATCGAGGCGGGCCAGGGCGTCGAAGAGCAGACCGTAGTTCTTCTGCGGGGCGATCCGGCCGACGGCGAGCATGAGGACGGTCTCGCGCGGCAGTGCGAGTTCGCGCAGCAGTCTGGAGCGCAGCAGCCGGTTGTTGACGTCTTCGGCGAACTGCGGGTCAGGCGCTGCGGCTGGGGCGAAGACGGCGTTGCGGGCACCGTGGTCGCGAGCGCGGACGACGAGGTCGGAACTGGCCCCGATCGTCAGGTCGGCGCCGCGGGCGACGTACATCTGCACGGCCTTCTCGGCAAGTTCGCGGATGCCGCTGCCCATCGCCTGGTTGTGCCAGGAGACGACGGTGTGGGAGCGTTTGCGCTTGGAGATCCGGTTGGCGGCCGTGAGTGTGGTGAAGCCGGCGCGGAAGCCGTGGGCGTGGACGATGTCGGCGTCGAAGGTGGCGATGAGCTTGCGCAGCCGGTTGATTGAGACGGTGTCCCTGACGCTGAGACTGGTGCCGAGCTCGAGGGGTGCGAAGACCACCTGGCCGAGAGCGTCGAAGCCGAACTGCTCGTTGGTCGCCGATGGGCCGATGACGCCGACGGTGTGGCCTGCCTGCGCGAACTCCCGGGCCAGGGAGGCGACGTGGGTTCCCACTCCTCCGGTAGAGGTGGCTAAGACCAACAGAATCCGCAGGCTGCGCATGGACGATGTCCTCTCAGTCGATCGCTCACCGGCGCCTTCGGCGCCGCTTCAGCCAGTCTAACGAATCCGGAGGGCTCTGCTGGCCGGTCGGATCAGCGGCCGGCCAGCTGGCGCAGCGAGGTCACGAGCCGGCGGTTGAGCACGAGGGTGAGTCCGGCCATGACGGCGACGGCGATGAGGCCGGAGACGAGGCCGGAGACGACGGCGCCGCCTGCTGGCGGCCAGCTTCCTGTCACGGTGAGCATGAGCTGGGCGCCGCCGTAGCCGGCGGCGGCTGCGGCAAGGGAGGTGAGCACGGTGATGAGCAGGTTGCGCGTCATGCCGTGGAGGGCCTCGGCGCCGACGGCTCGGCGCATGAAGGTCAGGTGGAGCACGGCGGCGACACTCATGCCGACGGCGTGTCCGAGGCAGACGAGGATGAGGGTGGTCGCAGCGCGGCGGCTGGGCTCGGTGGTGGTGATGACAGCGGCTCCGATGAGCACGGTGGCGATGACGGAGATCCATCCGGTGGTCGTGCCGATCGCAGCGTAGCGGGCGGATTCGAGGGCGGCGTACATGCGCATCGCCCAGGCGATCATGCACCAGCCCGGCACCGCAAGTGCCATCACGAGGATTGCGGTCGACATCGCAGCGAAGGGCACGGCTTCGGATCCGGAGGCGGCGTCGAGGGCGGTGAAGAACTGCTGCAGCGGCACGGCTGCGGCCACTAGGATCGCAGCCCCCAGACCGCCGGCGATGAGGATGGCTGCGGTTGTCGTCGCCACGGTGCGCGGCACCTCAGCGGCGGCTTCTGCGGCCTGCCGGGACAGGCGCGGGAACACGACGGTGGCGATCGGCACGGCGAGCACCGCATACGGCAGCATGTACACGGCCTGGATGTAGTTGAACAGCACAAACACGCCGGTGCCGCCGGTGCGGTTGGAGACGGTGAGCACCGAGAGGATCGCGATCTGCTGGGCGATGAGCGCGGTCATGCCGGCGGTGCCCAGGCGCACGGCACGGCGGGCGACACCGTCGGGGAAGGTGAAGGTCGGCCGCAGCCGCACCCCGGTGGCTGCGGTCGGCAGCCACAGCGGCAGGGCCAGAGCGACGACTCCGGCGGTGGTGCCCCAGGCGAGCAGGGCCAGAGGCCCGGCGGCTGCGGAGTCCGCGTCGGTGGGAACTGCGCCGTAGGCCAGGTAAGTGCCGATGACGACGAGGCTGGAGAGCAGCGGCATGAATGCCGGCCACAGGAACTTCCGGTGTGCCTGCAGCACTCCGGTGAGCACCGCTCCGACGGCGTAGAGCGGCAGCTGGGCGGCGAAGATGAGGAGGAACTGCCCGGCGTAGTGGGCAGCGGCCGGGTCAGCCCCGGCGCCGCCGGCGATGAGAGCTGCGGCCAGCGGCTGGTGGAACGCGGCCACGAGCACGGCCAGCGGCACGGTCAGGGCCAGTGACCAGGTCAGCAGCGCCGAGGCGATCCGGTTGACCTGCTCGCGGTCGGCGCGTGCGATCGGGGCGGCCAGCAGCGGCACGACCGCTCCGGCCAGGGCACCTCCGGCGACGACCTCGTAGAGGATGTTCGGCACCTGGTTGGCCGCCTGGTAGGCGGTGCCGACGACGCCGGCGCCGACGGTCGGAGAGAAGACGAGCCAGCGGACGAACCCGATGACCCGTGTCAGCAGGGTGATGACGGCGACGGCCAGTGCCGCCCCGGCTGTGGCCCGCAGCCAGCGGGGCATCAGTGCACTCGTGCCCAGGCGTCGAGCTCGCGCAGTCCCGGGGTGCTTTCGATGACCTCGGTGAAGGAGACCTTCTCGCTGGTCAAGGTCAGGCCGGCCAGCAGGGCGAGGCTGAGGGCGAGTTCGGTGCGGGAGGCGTCGAGGGCGGCGGCGGTGCCGAGCAGGCTGCCGAGTGCGTTGGCGCCGGTGTCGCCGAGCATCGTGAGCCCGGCGGCGTCATCGGCGAAGGCCGCGGCGACGACGCCGAGGCTGCCGCCGGTGAGCACGAGGGCGGCGCCGCGGCCGGTGAGCAAGCCGATGCCGGCCAGTGTGGCGCTGGCTTTGAGTGCGCGGGCCGGGCGCAGGTCGAGGAGGTTGATGAGGTTGGCGGTGCCGGCGATGACGCCGCCGGCCAGCACGGCATCGGCGAGGCTGCCGGCGATCTGGGAGCCGAACAGCTCGTCGGCGTCCCGGCCGATGAGTGCGGCGACGACCGACGAGGCGGAGATGCCGAGGATTTTGAGACCGCCGGTGGTGACCTCGCCCCGGGCGAGGGCGCTCAGGTGTCCGCGCAGTCCCTTCTCGCTGCCGGATTCGGCGAAGTCGTCAACAGCGCCGAGCACCCCGGCGGCGGTGGTCGCCAGGGTGGCGGCCAGACGGTGCGGCAGCGGGTCCGCGAAAATCGCCACAGTCGTGGCGCCGGCGGCAGCGGCGGGGCCTTCGATGAGGGAGACGGTCTCTCCGGCGTGGTTGGTGCGGTCGAGGCGGTCGCTGAAGCCGAGGCGGTCACGGGCGGCGATGACTCCGCGGGTGGCGGCGTAGCCTGCAACGGCGGCGACGGAGGCGGTGACGAGCGTGCGGATCATTTCTCTGCTCCTGGCATGATGGCGTCGGCGTTGGCTGCGAAGCCGTAGTGGCCTTCGGACGTGTCGTCGTGCAGGGCAGCGACGGTGAGTGCGTTGATGACCGGTCCGGCACCGAGTTCGATGCTGTCGACGCTCGAGACGCCGATGTCGTTCTCGCGCACGTAGCCGACCAGGCCGCTCTCAGCACCGGCGGTGGTGCCGGCGACGACGGTCGGGGTGGCTTTGTCGAGGTCGGTGGCAAAGGCCGAGTAGGCGTTGGCCTCTGGACGCGGCGCCTCGGTGGCGCCGGCATCGCTTCGGCCTGCCTGTGCCTCGGGCACCGGCGGGGCGATGAGCACGATGACCTCAGCGACGGCGTAGCTGCCGCCGTTGAGACGTCCGGCGGCACCGAATGCCTGGAGCACGTCCTCGGACTGCTTCTGGTCATACCGGGTGCCCTCACCGCCCTCGGGGGCGGCAGGGGCCTCGGTCGCATCGCCGGTCGGAGCCTCGCTGGCGGCTTCCTCGTCGGCAACGCCGCCGGCAGACACGGCTGCGGCCAGCGCGGTGGTCAGCGCGGTCGCGTCGTCGTCAGGCAGGTTCGGGTCGATCGAGCGCAACGTGTCGAGCAGGTCCTCAGCGCCCTTCGGGTCGAAGGCGTCGGCGGAGAGCTCACCGCCGTCGTTGACTGAAGCACCGGCCTCGGACAGGCGGTCGCGCACAGCGTTGACGGCGTCGGCGTTCGTGTCGGCGGCGCGCACGAGGGTCACCGGCACCTCGGGCAGCCGGTCCTTGAGGAGGTCCGGGGCGGTGGCGGCGATGAACTCGTTGAGGTCGCTGACGTCGGTCTTCGACTGGTCGAGCTCGGTGCGCAGTTGGTCGCGGTCTGAGCGCAGTGAGTCGACCTGGCTCTGCAGGGATTCGCCGATCGGTTCCTTCAGCGGTCCTGCGCCGAGCACGATGCCGATCGCCAGGGCGACGAACACCGAGATGAGGGACACGAGGTGGTAGCGGAAGTCGATCACGTCAGAGGAGGCCCTTCGTCGAGCAGATGAGTGGCGGGCAGATGGGATTCTAGCGGCAGCACGGCCAGTGCCTCAGGGGTCGGGGCCGGTGAGAACAGGTTCTCGATCCATTGGATGAGCCCGTCGAACTGGGCGCCGATGAGCCCGAGCAGCGTCTGTCCGGCCGGGGTGGCCGACATCGCGACGAACAGCGCGAACAGTCCAGCCAGGGCGAGGATCGTCAGCTGCCAGGAGGAGATCCGCTGCCGGTACAGCAGGGACACGCCCTTGGCGTCGAGCAGCTTCGAGCCAACACGCAGGCGGGTAAGGAATGTCGAGGCCATGCCGCGGCGGCCCTTGTCGAGGAACTCGATGAGCGTGTCGTGGGTGCCGACGGCGACGATGAGCGGGGAGCCCTTGTCATCGGCGAGCAGCATCGCGATGTCCTCGCTCGTGCCTGAGGCGGGGAAGATGACGCATTCGAGGCCGAGGTCGTGCAGCCGCTCGACACCGGGCGCTCGGCCGTCGCGGTAGGCGTGGACGACGAGTTCGGCTCCGGAGCTCAGGGCGGCATCGGAGACGGAGTCCATGTCGCCGACGATCATGTCCGGGGAGTAGCCGGCTTCGAGGATCGCATCGGCTCCCCCGTCGACGCCGATGAGGATCGGGCGGTATTCGCGGATGTAGGTCCCCAGCATCGCGAGGTCTTCTTTGTAGTGGTAGCCGCGCACGACGATGAGCGCGTGCCGGCCGGCGAAGCTCGTGCGCACGTGCGGGACGACGAAGTCCTCCGAGAGCAGGTCGGAGTCCTTGCGGATGTACTCGATGGTGTTCTCGACGAAGTCGACGAGCACCTTGTTCATCCCGGACTCGGCGTCCTTCATCTGCTCTTCGATGCTCAGACGGGTGTGCACCCGCCCGTCGCCCAGCGGTGTGCCGTCGCGTTCGAGGACACCGTCGCGCAGCTGCAGTTCCTCACCTTCGGTGATGGAGTCCATGAGCTCTTCGCCGGCTTCGTCGATGAGCGGGATGCCGGCATCGACGATGATCCCGGGCCCGAGGTTGGGATAGCGTCCCGAGATCGACTTGACGGTGTTGACCACGGCTGCCGGGCGGCATTCGACGAGGGCCTCAGCGGAGACGCGGTCGATGTCGGAGTGGCAGATGACGGCGATCTCACCGGGCTGGAGTCGTTTGGTGAGATCCTTTGTGCGGCGGTCGACGCGCGTCACGGCAGGACCGATTGTCAGATCGGTCTCGATGGTCTCGCGGCTCTTGCGGATCTTCATGGTGCCGCCATTGTCGCATGCGGCATGTCAGAACTGCGCCTTCGCCTCAGCTGCGGTGTCCATGAGTTCGACGGCATGGGCGCGTGCCGAACCGGAGTCGGCCATCCCGCCGAGCATCCGGGCCAACTCCTCTTCGCGTCCGGCACGGTCGAGGGCGGTGACCCCGGAGACGGCCCCGCCGGACTGGTCGTCTTTGACGACGGTGATGTGCGTATCGGCCCACGCGGCGACCTGCGCGAGGTGGGTGACGACGATGACCTGGGAGTGGGCGGCCAGGCGGGCGAGCCGGCGGCCGATCTCGATGGCGGCCTTGCCGCCGACGCCGGCGTCGACCTCGTCGAAGACGAAGGTCGGGAAGGTGTCCTTGGCGGCTTTGACGACTTCGATGGCGAGCATGACACGCGAGAGCTCACCGCCGGAGGCGAGCTTGCCGATCTCCCCGGGGGCGGCCGCGTCGTGGGCGCTGAAGAGCATCGCCACCGCATCGGTGCCGAGGCTGTGCGGGGCAGCCTCGTCGATGTCGAAGACGATCCTCGCCCGCGGCATCGACAGGGCCGACAGCTCAGCGGAGACAGCGGTCGCGAACTCCTCTGCCGCCTGCTCGCGCAGCTCACGCAGCCGGGCTCCGGTCTCAGCGACCGCCTCGGCGGCGGCTGCCACCGCATCATCCATCCCGGCCGAGGAGCTCTCAGCGTTCTGCAGCTCCAGCAGCTCAGCCCCGGCCTGGGTCTCGAAGGCGAGCACCTCGCTCACGTCGGCTCCGAAAGCCGACAGCGACCCGAGCGCCGCCCGGCGGGCCTCGGTGTCCTCCAGGGACTGGCCTTCGAGGTCGGTGAAGGAGGCGACGTAGGCCGAGAGCTCGGTGGCGGTGTCGGTCAGCCGGATGCGCACATCGGTCAGCGCCTCGACGTGGGCCTCCAAGCTGGCGTCGGTGCGCGCAGCCCGGGTGACGTCGGCGATCGCCTGTTCGACGGCGTCGAGGGCGTTGTGGGTCTCCTGCCAGTCGCTGCCGGCGAGTGCGTCATGGGCGGTGCCGACGGCCCGTTTGAGGTCCTCGGCGGCGCCGAGCCGGGCGGCGAGGGCTTTGAGCTCCTCGTCCTCGCCTTCGACCGGGCGGACCGCGTCGATGGTCTCGAGGCTCTCGGTCAGATAGGCGATGCGGGCGGCGCGTTCAGAGGCGGTCTCACGCAGGCGGGCAGCTTCGGCTTCAAGCTCCTGCCAGCGTTTGAAGGCCTGCTGGTAGCTGGTGAGCGCATCGGCGATCGCGGTGCCGCCGTATCGGTCGAGCAGTGCGCGCTGTTTGGCAGCAGAGCGCAGGGTGATCTGCTCGGACTGGCCGTGCATGGAGACGAGCGCGTCGCCGACGTCCTTGAGCACGGCCAGCGGCACGGTGCGTCCGCCGGCTGTCGCCCGGGCGCGTCCATCGGCGGGGATGCTGCGGGTGAGGATGGCCTCTTCGTCGGCTTCTCCCCCGGCTTCGTCGATGCGGTCGGTGAGCTGCTCGCGCGCCTCGGCCGGCTGGTCGCTTAGGTCGAAGATCCCTTCGACGATCGCCTTCTCGGCCCCTGCCCGCACGACGCGGGGTTCGGCACGCGCGCCGGTGAGCATGTCGAGGGCGGTGACGAACATCGTCTTGCCGGCACCGGTCTCACCGGTCACGACAGTCAGACCGGCGCCGAGGTCGATGTCGGCTGCTGAGATGACGCCGAGGTTCTCGATGCGCAGACTCGAGATCATCGATCTCCTCGCTGCTGCTCCTCGGTGCTGACGACCGGCACGGCGTTCGTGTCAGCAGTGTGGCTGGGGCCGCGCCATCCGGTGACCGGCAGCTGGAACTTCGCGACCAGCCGGTCGGCGAACCGGCGGGCCGACAGGCGGGCGAGCGCGACCGGGGTCTTCGAGCGGCGGGCTTCGATGCGGGCGCCTGCGGGCAGTTCGATCTCGTGGCGGCCGTCGCACCACAGGCCGGCGTGCATGCCCGGCTGGGAGGGCCGGAATTCGACGCCGAGGTGGGAGTCGGGGCTGACGACGAGCGGTTTGGTGAACAGGGCGTGGGCGGAGATCGGCAGCATGAGCAGCGCTTCGACATCCGGCCATACGATCGGACCGCCGGCGGAGAAGGCGTAGGCGGTCGAGCCGGTCGGGGTGGCGAGGATGACGCCGTCGCAGCCAAAGGAGGACACCGGTCGGGAGTCGACGCCTAAGATCACGTCGATCATGCGGGTGTCTTCGCTCTTCTCGATCGTCACTTCGTTCAAGGCCCAGGTGCGGTGGATGACCCGGCCGTCGGCGATGACGCGCACGTCGAGGGCCATGCGCTCGTCGACGTCGTAATCGCGGCTGACGGCCCGGTGGACGGCGACGTCGAGGTTCTCGCGTTCGCTTTCGGCCAGGAATCCGACGTGTCCGAGATTGACGCCGAGCAGCGGGACGGTGAGGTGGCGGAACTTCTCGGCCGCACGCAGGATCGTGCCGTCACCGCCTAAGACCATGACGAGTTCGCAGTCGCGTTCGACGGTGTCGATGGCGTCGTCGTCGCAGACCCTCACGGGGGTGACGAGGCTGCCGATGTGGCTGAGGAGCATCTCGTAGTCGGAGGCGAGCATGACCGGCAGGATCCCATCGGAGTGCAGCGTCTGGCACACACTCAGGGCTGCTTCGCGCGAGTCGGCTCGCTGCGGGTGAAGTACGACGACGATGCTGCGATCCACGTATCTCCCCTTCCTCGTCGTCTCGACTTTCTCCGCACGTGCGCCGGGACCTGGACGGCTGCCGGCTGGCGCGCTGATCTCAGTCAACTGTACAAGCCTGGGAATCTGCTTGGGTGATGTGGATGAAGAACTCGCGGTTGCCGCTGGGGCCGGGCAGCTGGGTCTCGACCCACCCGTGGACGCAGGCTCCGGCGGCTGTGGCGGCCTCAGCGACGGTGTCGATGGCGGCCTGGCGTTCGGCTGGGTCGGTGACGACTCCATGTTTGTTCACGGCGTGGCGGCCGCGTTCGAACTGGGGTTTGACCATGAGCAGCAAGGTTCCGCCGGGCCGGGTGACGGCCAACAGCGGTTCGATGAGCAGGGTCAGGGAGATGAACGACACATCGGCGACGATGAGGTCGACACCCCGTGAGTCTGCCGGCAGACCGGACAGCTGGTCGCGGGTCAGGTGCCTGAGGTTGGTGCCCTCCATGTTCGTCACGCGGTCATGAGCGCGCAGCTGTGCGGCCAGCTGGTCGTGTCCGACGTCGACGGCGTAGACGTGTGCGGCGCCGGCGGCGAGCAGCACCTGAGTGAATCCGCCGGTCGAGGCACCGGCATCGAGGCACACGGCACCATCAGGCAAGTCTTCGAGGCCGAAGTCGCTCAGTGCACCGAGCAGTTTGTTGGCGCTGCGGGCAACCCACGGGTCCTCAACGGAGACCTCGATGACGTCGGCAGCACTGACCTTCTGGGAGGGCTTCTGCGCCGGCTGGCCGTTGACGAGCACATGGCCGGCCGCGATCTGCCGGGCCGCCCGGTTGCGGCTGGCAGCCAGCCCGCGGGTGACAAGGGCCGCGTCGATGCGCTGCAGCGGCTGGCTCATAGGGAGGACAGGCCGCGTTCCATCTCCTCGAGCAGGCGTCCGGCCTGGTCGAGGGCGGTGGCGTCATCCGCCTGGTCGATGGCGTCGACGGCTTCCTGCCAGCTGGCGGTCTCTAAGGCACCGGCGGCTGCGGCGGGGCTGGCGGCCGGGCCCGAGGCGGTGGGCTGACTCATGGGTTCTCCTGGGAGTCGGCGGCCGGGAGGAAGAGCTCGGGCAGGCGGGTCAGGATGAGGTCGGGCCGGGAGCCGGACTCGGCTGCCTCGACGTCGTCGACCTGGTGGATGCCGGTGAGCACGAGTGCTGTCGGGTAGCCGGCTGCCTTGCCGCCAGCGATGTCGGTGTCGAGCCGGTCGCCGATCATGAGCGGCCGGCGAACCCCGATCGCGGCAGCGGCCGAGGAGATCATGAGGGCTGAGGGCTTGCCGGTCACGGTCGGGGTGACCTCGGTGATGGTCTCGACGATGCGCACGAAGGAGCCGTTGCCCGGCATCGGGCCGCGGTCGGTGGGCATGCTGATGTCGCGGTTGGTCGCCCAGTAGGCGGCACCGGCGCGGATCGCCTCGCAAGCGGCGGCGAGGTCGTACCAGTTGAGTTCGCGGTGGAAGCCCTGCACAACGGCCACCGGGGTCTCAGCCGAGTCAGCGGCGATCGGGTTCAGGCCGCTGTCGCGCAGGCAGTCGGCCAGTGCCGGTGAGCCGATCGCCAGGATCGGGGCCGCAGCCGGGAACTCGGCGGCCAGCGCCCGGGCAGCGACCTGCGCCGAGGTCGTCACCTGGTCGGCTTCGGCCGGCAGGCCGTAGGAGCGGATCTGGGCGGCGATGTCGGCTGCGCTGCGCGAGCCGTTGTTCGTCACGAACCCGTATGCAATCCCCGCTTCGGCCAGCCGGGTGAGCGTCTCATGCGCCCCGGGCACCACCTCGGGACCGGCGTAGATGACCCCGTCGAGATCGAACAGGACGCCATCGACGTCGCCGAGGTGGGCGGCGGCTGCCAGCAGCGGCTCACCGGTGGTCGTGGGTGCGCCTGGGTTCATTCGGGTGCCTCCTGGTGTTGCAGACGGCTGGTGCTCACGGCCTCAGAAAAGGGTCTCCTCCTGCGGCGGCTCCTCTTCATCGGATGCCTGGGTGCCGGCGTCGGGTTCGATGCCGGCCTCGACGAGGATCTCCTCGAGTTCGGCTTCGATCTCGTCTTCGAACGACATCGGCGCAGCCGGCTCGGGGGCCGGTTCGTCGGCCTTCTCGGCAGCGGAGTCCGCGCCCGAGGCGTCGGCTGGCTCTGCAGATGTCTCACGTGCATCGTCAGCCGCCGGCTCGTCCGGCTGCTCGGTGTCAGCGGGCTCTTCCGGTGGCGTGTCGGCTGCTTCGTCAGCGGCAGGCGCCGCGGCCGGTTCTTCACCAGCGGAGTCGTCTGCCGTCTCAGCGTCTGCTGCGGGCTCGGCAGCGGTTTCGTCTGCGCTGTCGCCGGAGTCTTCGCTGTCGGTTTCCTCGTCGGGCAGCTCGTCGATCGTCATGATCTCGACGTCGGCGTTGGGGTCGGGCTCCTCGTCGCCGTACATGACGTTCTTCATCTTCGCTGTCCGGCGGGCCAGCTGCTCGTACTTGTCAGCCAGTTCGATCTCACCGTCGATGCGCAGCAGATCCGCGTATGCCGACAGCAGCCTCACGGTCGCTCCAGCCGGGTGGCCGGTGAAGCCGGCGCTGCTGAGCACAGTCTTGGCTTTCTCATTGTCGCCGAGGTCGCTGTGGGCCCCGGCCTTGACGATGAGCAGCTCGATGCGCACCGACGGGTCGAGATCGGCTGCCTCGAACTCCTCGGCGACTTCGATGGCCTTCGCCGGGTTGCCGCGGCCGCGTTCGCAGTCGGCCATGAGTGCGGCGTTGTCGTTCGAGCCGGTGATGCGGCGGTGGGTGCGCAGTTCGCGCAGCGCCTCACCGTAGTTCTCCATTTGGTAGGCCACGATCCCGACGGCTTCGCGGACGGCGCCGATGCGGGCGGCACGGCCGAGGGCAGCCTGTGCGTGTTCGTAGGCGAGCTCGGGTGCGACGTCGACGAGCTGGCCTGCGGCAACGAGGTGCTTGGCGACGACCTCGGCGTTGGTCTTCTCCAGCGGGCGCAGCTGCCGGCGGGCCTCGGAGTGCAGCTCCTTGCCGGTGATGCCCTCGGGGATGGCCGGCTCGTGCCGGCGTTCGCGGCGGGTGCCGCCCCGCTCCCGATCATCGCGCTTGCGGTCGTCGCGGCGCTTGTCATCCCTGCGGAAGTCCTTGCCGCCACGCCGGTCGTCCCTGCGGAAGTCTTTGCCACCACGGCGATCACCGCGCCGGAAGTCGTTGCCTCCGCGGCGATCGTCACGGCGGCGATCGTCACGGCGGAACCCTTCGCCACCACGACGATCATCGCGGCGCCGATCGTCCCGGCGGAACCCTTCGCCACCTCGGCCCCGGTCATCGCGGCGGAAGCCGTCACCACCACGGCGGCCATCGCGCCTGCGGTCATCGCGAGGACGATCATCACGCCGCTCGTCGCGCCGGAAGTCCTTGCCACCTCGGCCGCGGTTGCCGAAGCCACGATCATCACGTTGCGAGCGGGGCTTCTGATGGTGCTTGCCGCCGCCGCGGGGACGCTGATGCCCGCCGTCGTCGCGGCGCGGGCGGTCCTGTGATTCGTCGTCAGACTTCGGCACTGTGCTCCCTATGTGGCTGTCGGTGAGATGCCCGCCCAGTCTATCGCCCCGGTGCGGCCGGGAAAGAATTCACGCCCGCGTCATCTTCCTCTCAATTCAGCGCCCACGTGGGCTTCTAGTGTCGGTATCTGCCCATCTGCTCTCAACTGGAGAACCTGCATGCCTCGCTTCATCTCGGGGCTGACCGCGCTCAGCGTCGTCAGCCTCACCGCCCTGGCTCCCGTCGGCCTCATGCCTGCCACGGCCGCCAACCCCGACTACTTCACCTCGCATTCGGCTCCCGGAGCCGAGGTGGAGCTCTCGGTGCTCGGATCGCACCGCGCTGACATCTTCGACGCCGGGGCCGCGGAGATCGTCGCCCACTACGCGGCCAAGCAGCAGACGCTCGTCGTCAACGCCGAAGCCGGCACCGTGCAGGTCCTCGACTCCTCCGACCCGGAGAAGCCGACCGCAGTCACCGAGCTGAAGACAGCGGGCATGAGCTCTGCTGACGGGGCCTCGGTGCCAGCCGGTGCGGTGGCGAACTCGGTGGCGGTGCGTGCTGACGGCCTGGCTGCCGTTGCGCTCGAGGCGCCGACGAAGACCGACGACGGCTGGGTCGGGTTCTTCGATCTGTCCGGTGATGAGCCGAAGCCGCTGGGTGCGGTGCGCGCTGGTGCACTGCCGGATTCGGTTGTCTTCGATGACGAGGGCACGCACGCGGTCATCGCCAATGAGGGTGAGCCGGCTGAGGACTATTCGGTCGATCCGGAGGGCACCGTCAGCGTCGTGGCCCTGCCCGAAGCGGTCCAGGCTCCAGGCCAGGAGGATGTCAAGACTGCAGACTTCCGGGCCTTCGAAGGTGACGCCCTGCCTGAGGGCGTGCGCGTCTTCGGCGGCCGTGAGGATGCCGGCACCGGCACCCCGAAGCACCCGGTGTCGGAGAACCTCGAACCCGAGTACAGCACCGTCATCGGTGGCAAGGCGTATGTCACCCTGCAGGAGGCCAATGCGATCGCAGTGGTCGACCTCGCCTCGGCGACGACGGAGAAACTCATGCCGCTGGGCACCCAGGATGTGTCCGAGGTGCCCTTCGATGTGTCGAACAAGGATGACAAGATCAACCGGGCGAACTGGCCGGTGCAGTCGTTCTTGCAGCCGGATACGATCCGCTCGATCGAGATCGGCGGACGCGACTACCTGCTGACGGCCAATGAGGGCGACACCCGCGACTGGGACGGTTACTCCGAGGAGATCCGGGTCAAGGATCTCGGCAGTGAGAAGAAGGGCCTGGCTCCGATCTGCGAATCGGTCGTCGAGGGCGTGACGAACCCGGATGGCTCTCCGATGACGATCGAGGACCTGCAGAAGGAGGAGAACCTCGGCCGCCTGACGATCACCAAGGCCGATGGGCTGAATGAAGACGGCAGCTGCTACGAGACGATCTACGGAGTCGGCGGTCGCTCGTTCTCGATCTTCGACACCGACGGCAAGCAGGTCTTCGACTCTGCTGATGATTTCGAGCGCATCACCGCAGAGGTGCTGCCGAAGAACTTCAACTCGAACAACTCCGAGTCGAACTTCGACAACCGCTCCGATGACAAGGGCCCTGAGCCCGAGGCGATCGAGGTCGGCCAAATCGGTGAGAAGACCTATGCGTTCATCGGCATGGAGCGCATCGGCGGGATCTTCGTCTACGACATCACCGATCCGGCGAAGTCCGAGTACGTCACCTACGTCAACAACCGCAACTTCGCCGTCCAGCCTGAGGACAAAGTCGCCGAGGCAGGGGACTCCGGTCCGGAGAGCATCGTCTTCGTCCCCTCGGCAGATCTCAAGGCCGATGGCGCTGCAACCGCCGGTGAGGCCGGCAATGCCGGCATGCTCATCGTCGGCAATGAGGTGACCGGGTCAACGACGTTCTACGCCGTCGACTCCAGCCTCGTCGGAGACGACCCGACCGAGGAGCCGACGGCCGATCCGACAGACGACCCGACTGGTGAGCCCACGGATGATCCAACGGGTGAACCGACGGACACGCCGACCACCGACCCGACCGGCGAGCCCACCACGGAACCGACCGGTGAGTCGACCCAGCAGCCGACCGACAGCCCGTCGGCCGAACCCTCGCCGAAGCCCAGCGATGAGCCCGGTGATGACGACAAGGGCAGACTGCCGCGCACCGGTGCCCAGATCGGCGCGCTGGCTGGCCTCGGAGCCCTGCTGGCAGCAGCCGGTGGTGCCGCTGTGTGGATGGCGCGCCGCCGCAGCAGCTGATCTCTGGCACCGATATCGGGTCCGCATCACGTCGATGCGGACCCGATTCGTCTGTCCCGTTGCTAGGCTTCACCTCATGCAGCACACCGATGTGATGTCCCTTGAAGAGATCTGGCCGCCGTACGCACTGACGATCGCGTGCGGGAACATGACCCTCTCCCCCGTACGCGATTCCGATCTGCCCGAATTGGCAGCCCTTGCCACCGGAGGCGTGCAGACACATCCCGGCGCATTCATTGTTGATTGGGATCAGGGAACTGCAGCCGAGGTCGCCCGGAACCTGGCGACCTACCACTGGCGCACCCGCGCTGCGACGAACCCCGACGAATGGACACTTGAGCTCACAGTGCGCGTCGACGGCGAAGCTGTCGGCGTGCAAAGCGCTGGCGCTCGTGCCTTCGCCAAGCGCCGCACCGTGGGCACAGGATCCTGGCTGAGTAAGACGCATCAGGGTCGTGGCATCGGCACCCGGATGCGTCAGGCGCTTGCTGTCACCTGCTTCGATCATTTCGGCGCCTGCGAACTTGCGACGTCCTACTTCGAAGGGAACAACTCGAGCCGGCGGGTCTCGGAAAAGGTCGGCTATGTCGATAACGGCTCAGTCATCGACGTCTCGGCCAGCGGCTCCCATGTCGGGCGTGAGTACAACATGCTGCTGACCCCGGATCGACTCGTCCGCCCCGACGAGGAGGTCACAGTGACCGGCGCCGAGGTGGTCGCTGAATTCCTGCAGCTGCCCACCGCTCCAGGAGTTTCTGAGCACTGAGCTGTCGGTTCAGCTGAGCTTGGACAACAGGGGCGGGAGGACGTCTTCGATGTCTCCGTCGAGGACGTCATCGGCCCAGGCGTCGAAGGGTGTCGGCTCGGCATTGACGATGTAGCCGACAGCGCCGTTCTCGATGGCCAGTGGGAACAGTGATGCCACTGGGGTGACGTTGAGGCTGGTGCCGACGGCGATGATGACCTCGCAGTCCTCGGCGGCGTCGATGGCTGCATCGAGGACGTCTCCATCGAGCATTTCGCCGAACAGGATCGTCGTGGCTCGGATGATCCCACTGCAGTCGGGGCAGCGCGGTTCGATCTCTCCGGCACGCACCCGGTCGATCATCTCCTGCATCGGCCCGGTTACCTGGCAGTCCTCACACCGCCAGGTGCGAACATTGCCGTGGACTTCGTGGACGAGCTCAGGAGAGCTGCCGGCCATCTGGTGCAGTCCGTCGACGTTCTGGGTGATGATGCCGCGCACTCGGCCGGTGCGCTTTTCGAAGTCGGCGATCGCGGTGTGGGCCTTCGTCGGTGCGGCTTCCCAGAAGCGCGATTGCGAACGGTACTGCCATGCCTTCTGCCGGATGGAGGCGCTGCCGAGGTAGTGCGATAGGGTCGAGGTGAGCTCGGCTTCCGGATCCTTCGTCCAGATCCCCTCCGGTCCGCGGAAGTCCGGGATGCCGGCGCCAGTCGAGATCCCGGCGCCGGTGAGAAACGTAATTCGATCCATGCCCTAAGAGTATGCGCACCCGGTGATCGATAGAACCGGGCTCCGGTCGACGAGTCGATGTGTTGCATGGTCAGCAGACCATGAACCGTCCTGGGTTTCGTTCCGTTCTACTGATTGAAGGAGAATTGGATCATGCCAACTGTCTATACCCAGGAGTTCAAGCAGCGGGCGTTGCGTTTGATGGAGGATCATCTTCAGGACACGCAGTGCTCGCAGTGGTCGGCCGCGCAGGCGGTGGGAACGAAACTTGGGATCTCACCGCATACGATGCGCGGGTGGCTGAAGCAGGCCAGACGTGATGCCGGCACTGAGCCGGGCGCGACAACGGATGAGCTTGAAGAGCTGCGCCGGTTGCGGCGTGAGAATCGTGAGCTGCGACGGGCGAACGAGATACTGAAGACTGCTTCAGCGTTTTTTGCAGCCGAGCTCGACCGCCCCTCGCCGAAATGATTGCTTACATCGATATGTACCGTGATCAGTTCGGAGTCGAGCTCATCTGCCGCACACTTGCAGCACGCGAGGGTGGATTCATGACGTCGCGTGGCTATCGGGCCGCGAAGACCAGACCGGCCTGCGAACGTCAGATCCGGGATCGGGAACTGACCGTGGTGATCAAGGACCTGCATGCCCGCAACTACGGGGTCTACGGCGTTCGCAAAATGTGGCACGCGATGCGCCGAAGCGGCTGGAAGATCGGCCGTGACCAGGTCGCACGGCTGATGCGTCAGGCCGGAATCAGCGGCGTGGTTCGCGGCCGGAAACCGCGCACCACGGTACCCGGGCGCACACCGGATGAGCGCCCGGATCTGGTGATGCGAGACTTCAAAGCACCGGCCCCGAACCGGCTGTGGGTCGCTGACATCACGTATGTGCGCACATCGTATGGCTTCGTGTACACCGCGTTCGTCATCGATGCGTACTCCCGCCGCATCGCCGGCTGGGCGACCAGATCATCGATGACGACGCACGCGCTGTCCTTAGAAGCGCTAGAGCACGCGCTGAACACCGCGACCACAGGCATTGCTGAACTAGTCCATCACTCCGATGGGGCTGATGCAGGGATAGGTGACAACTGATCTGGCTCGGTCACCCCGTGCCTGGAAGGATTGTCATCATGCCCAAGCCTTACCCGAAGGAGTTCAAAGACGATGTGGTGCGTGTTGCTCAGCAACGCGATCATGATGTCACGATCGCTGAGGTCGCTAAGGACTTCGGCATCCATGAAGGCACGTTGACCAAGTGGATGCGCCAAGCCGATCTAGACTCCGGCAACACTGAGCGCCGTAAGCCTGGACCGACTACCGATGAGAAGTCCCAGCTGGCTGCTGCCAACCGCAAGATCCGACGCCTGGAGCAGGAGCTGGAGGTGATGCGCCGGGCTGCGGCCTACTTCGGTCAAGCTCAGATTCGGTCAAAATGAAGTACCCGCTCGTACGCGATCTCGCCGCTGCGGGAATCCCTGTGGCGGTGACGTGCCGGGTGCTGAAGATCGCCCGCCAGCCCTACTACCGGTGGCTGGCCAACCCCATCAGCGATACCGAGTGGGAAGAGGCCCACCGGCTCAATGCCCTGATCGATGCTCACCGAGAGGATCCTGAGTTCGGGTATCGATACCTAGCCGATGAAGCAGAAGCAGCCGGCTACCCGATGGCCCACCGCACCGCCTGGCGGCTCTGCCGCTCTCAGGGGGTGTTCTCGGTGATCAGCCGTCGGCGCAAGGGTAAGGGCACTCGCCCCGGGCCACCGGTTCACGATGATCTAGTGGCCCGGCAGTTCAGCGCCGTGAAGGCTCTGAACGAGGTGTGGCTGACCGATATCACCGAGCACCACACCGGTGAGGGAAAGCTCTATCTCTGTGCGGTCAAGGACGCCTGCTCACGGCGGATCATCGGCTACAGCATCGATAGCAGGATGAAGGCCTCGCTGGCGGTACGGGCACTGAACAACGCCATTGCCAACCGGGCCCGCACCGGGGCTGAGGTGGCCGGATGCATCGTCCACAGCGATCGAGGATCGCAATTTCGAGCGAAGAAATTCCTCCGCGCATTGGAATACCACGGCCTAGTCGGATCCATGGGTCGAGTCGGTGCCGCCGGGGATAACGCAGCCATGGAATCCTTCTACAGCCTGTTGCAGAACAACGTGCTCGACGCGCAGCCGTGGCGGACCAGGGAAGAGCTGCGGATGCGGATCGTCTCCTGGATCGAGAGGACCTATCACCGAAGGAGGAAGCAGAAGGGGCTGGAGAAATTGACCCCGGTCGCCTACGAGGAGAAACTACTCACGCAGGCGCTGACGCTAACGGCCTGAACAGGAAACTGCATCTGTCACCCGTTCCTGCATCAGCCCCGATCGTGGATCGCAATACGTTGCCATTGCCTACACTGAACGCCTCATCACCGCAGGCATCACCCCATCAGTCGGAACAGTCGGGGATAGCTACGACAATGCCCTCGCCGAAACCGTCAACGGCCTGTACAAGGCCGAGCTGATCTACTCCCAGCCGGCCTGGAACAGCCTGACCGATGTCGAGTTCGCGACCATGAACTGGGTCCACTGGTGGAACACCACCCGGCTGCACGAAGCACTGGGCTACAAGACACCAGCAGAAGTCGAAGCCCAATACGCCGAAAGCCTCACCAACGATGAACTGTCTTTACCAACCATCTAGGAACGAAACCCAGGACGGTTCACCATGCTGTGAATGACGAAGAGCCCTGACCGCCGTGGTCAGGGCTCTTCGGTTAAAGATAATTGCGGCGGTGACTTACTCTCCCACACCCT